>CAJTSK010000008.1 GCA_910578835.1 uncultured Muribaculum sp. | reverse complement strand
CATCTTCCGTCTCTGTAATATCTACGCTTAAACACAGGATTTTTACTATGCGCCCGTTATACTGCGTTCAAATGTTATTATCATGCTCCTCAAATTTCAATAGTGAAAATTGGGAGGGTGCAGTTTTCGTTTCATCTATTGATTACGACGGCAATGATTTCGAGAATGACAGCGCAAGAATAGAGCTTCTTTCCGATAGTATTTGTAAAATTGAAAATCTTTCTTTTGTAGGTTTTGCGGATTCAATCAAATGGCCTGAGCAATTTACTGGGAAATGGTATTTATATGAACTTGGAGATTGCAAATATCTAAATATCAGCTATCAGCACAAATCAACCTCTTTCAATATTATGTCGAATGTCATGTTTGGAGATTGGTCTCCTCGTTGTGTATCATTACATTATTATGTTGGCGACCCAGATGATATGATTTACCACGTACTAATTGAGGAATCCCAAAAACAGGAAGAATAAGCGTCTTTCCGTTGCGCATACTTGCTCCATAATTTTGTGGCATAATCCACAAGATTGTGGGGCATTTCTATTCAAAGATTGTTTTGGTTTTATTCTATGCCGAACCGCTATTATTATCCTATAAAAAATCTTATCAACCGTTAAGACTTAGTTAAATATTTCTCTTAAAACACACTACTTTTCTAATCCTTTCACTCCCTCAAAGCAACTTTTTCAAGTTCTCATTTCCATAACGGATAGTTGTACCGTTATTTTCTTACATAGCTGATTTTCAGCGATAAAAATCATTGTAAATCAACTGCTTAGAGCTAATTTGATAGATGTATTCCATATAGCGACAATACCGACCATACTTGGAAGTGGAATCAAACTCTTTGGTGAAATAGAAAACATACAGAATCTAAGGCTGATTGATACCACAATTTATAATGGGATAATTGAGGCTGTTTACGAGCGCAAGGCACTATAACGGCCTTCCTATTCCGTCTCGCACAATATACGTATCCCCGTTGACTGCTGACCGTTGCCCCCGTTGACCTGGTATCCGGTCAACGGCTATTATATTCCCAAAAAGAAAAAGCGTGCAAGTGAATTCATTTACACTCTTTTTGCGGAGAGGGAGGGATTCGAACCCCCGGAGGTGTGACCCTCAACGGTTTTCAAGACCGCCGCAATCGACCACTCTGCCACCTCTCCTCTGAGATTGTGAGTGCAAAGGTAGGCGGATTTTATGACATATGCAAGAGTTTTGCGATATTTTTTTGATAAAAAAGTAGCCGATAAATGCAATGGGCTGTTAATCAGCGGTCAAAGATTCGGTCTTTTGCAGTGACCTGAGTGGGCACTCCTGCCGTGCCTCCTATGTGGCAGTCGTTCATCATCACTCCTGTGGTGTTGGAAAAGCTCACTCCGATTTTTGCCTCGCCTGCCTCGACATGGGATAACACCACGTCAGACACCGGCTTCTCAATAGTGCCTTGCACCACCAAGGCGGCAGCCGAAGCCTTGTCGCAGCGCAGACCGTCGACATAGATGCCGCGTATGGTGGAGAAACGGTTGTTGTCAAGCCCCTCGCCGGCATACATGCTGGTCACATAAAAGAGGTCTTCCACATCGCCGAATGTGCAATTGTTGACAAATATATTTTCCACGAATCCACCGCGGTCAGGATTGGTCTTTACATAAATGCCGCGCTTGCAGTAGCCCGCGTAGTCACAGTCTTCGATGACGATGTTGCGCACGCCTCCCGACATCTCGCTGCCGATTACTACTGCGTGCAGCCCCTTGAAATGGCAGTTGCGTATCACTATGTTTTCGGTCGGTGAGCCGTGAGTCCAGCCGTCGTTGTCGCGTCCGCTCTTGATGGCAATGTTGTCGTCACCGTTGTCAAAATGGATATCTTCGATAAGTATGTTGCGTGAGCACTCCGGGTCAATGCCATCGTTGTTGATAAGTTTGGCGTCGTAGCGCAGCGAACGGCATATGATATTTTCGCTTTTCAGCAGATGCACACACCAGAATGGCGAATTGATAATTTTGACGCCTTCGAGCGTCACGCCCTTGCATTGATAAAGCTGGAGAAGCTGTGGGCGTAGCCAGAACCCGTCGCCAAACACGCGGCTGCTTATATCCATGGCGCTGTGATTCATGTCGCGGCTCAGTTTCTGACCGGCTTTCTGGAGCTTTTTCCATGTGGCAAATGTCGACATGGCATTGCCATCGATGGTGCCCTTGCCTGTGATTGCCACATTTTCAAGCCCATAGCCGTAAATCATAGGCGAGTAATTGTAGAGAAATGTACCTTCCCAGCTTGTATTGACCAGCGGATAACGGCTCGGGTCGGGGTCAAACTTCAGCGTCGCACCCTCTGCCAGGTCGATGCACACATTGCTTGTGAGCGTGAGCGGGCCCCTCATGAAATATGTGCCTTCGGGGACGGTTATTTTTATTCCGCCGGGAGTGCGGTCGGCTTTGCGCATCGCTTTTTCAAATGCCTTGCAACAGTCGCTTACGCCGTCGCCTTTTGCGCCGAAGTCGGTTATGCTTACCGTGTGTTCGCCTACGGTGGCTCCGGTGACAGTGCCAAGTATGCTGTCTCGCAAGGCGATGCGTCGTGATTGGATTGACTCGTCGGCATAGGCAGATGAAAATGCCGACAGGGTAGCAATGATAATTGCGACAAATAGATGTTTTGTCATGGTCAAATGAATAAAGAAATATTGGTTAATGGTTGATGAGATAGCTGTTTTGTAGTGCCACCCAGGTGCCATACTCCTTTATGGTCTTGAAGGCTGAGCGGGGCACGAGAAATATGCTGTATCTTCCGGTGGTTAGGTGATATGCCAGAAACTGCGACGTTACCTTGACCCCTGAGATTTGTGACCATCGGATGTTGTCGTCGGGTCGTGGGGGCACTTCCTCGTCAAGCGGCTCGTAGATGAGGCGTATTCCGTCGGCGGTCATCTCTGCGCGGTGGGGGAGAACCGTCATGCGCGCTTCGGGGGCAAGGGCATGATAGAAATATACGAAAATCATCATCGGAGGAAGCACGACAAATACCATCATGAGCGCGATGAGGAGAAATTTCACATCTACGACGGCGGCAAGCACGAGACATGTCACCGGCAGGATAGCCATTATCCACCAGTTGCGCCGACACCATAGCTTCATGATATAAGAGGCAAGTTCGGCCGGTCCTGTTTTGTAAATTTCAGTCATCATCGAGTGGTCAAAGATAGGAAAAAGTTTTGAGTTTTGAGTTTTTAGTTTTTAGTTTTCAGATTTCAGTTTTCAGATTTCAGATTTCAGTTTTCAGATTTCAGATTTCAGATGTGGGTAAAGATACAGAAGAACAAAAGGGCAGATGAGATATGGGATTTCTTTACAACTTTATCCCCGCAGTTGTGAATAATGGACATATTGTGTCCGAAAACGGACAGTGACGGGATTGTTTGATAGTTGATAATCAGCTATTTGGATTTTTGGCACGGTAAATGCAACTATTATTGCCGGAAAATAATCTAAAAAACGCAATGGACAGACAGATTCCAAAAGAAGAGATTCGGCGCATGAAGCGCAAGCGATATGTCACAATCGGGTGTGCAATCGCCGGAATAATCGTGTTGGTGGGAGTGGTGATGATGCTTTCGCAGTCAAGTATATCGCGCAATGACCTTTTGATTGCTACTGTAGACCGTGGTACTATCCGGTCGTCGGTGAATGCCGGTGGAAAAGTCGTGCCGGCATTTGAGGAGATTATCAATTCGCCTATTGCCACGCGCATAGTTGAGGTCTACAGTAAGGCTGGTGATAGTGTTGATGTGGGCACGCCGCTGTTGCGTCTCGACCTCCAGACCGCACAGACAGAGTTAAACAAGCTCCAGGACCAGATAGAGATGCGTCGCCACGAGCTGGAGCAGCAGAGGGTCAACAATGCCACTCAGCTCAGCGACCTTGAGATGCAGATAAAAATCAAGCAGATGACCGTGGACAGGATGGCGGTCGAGCTGCGCAACGAGCGTTATCTCGACAGCCTCGGCTCGGGCACCGGTGACCGCGTAAGGCAGGTCGAGCTTCAATACAATACAGGGCGGCTTGAGCTTGAACAGATGCGCCAGCGTCTTGTCAACGAACGCAAGGTGACCGATGCCAATCTGCGGTTAAAGGAACTCGAACTTAACATCACGGGCAAGAATCTCGGTGAGATGCAACGCAC
The DNA here is from genome assembly GCA_910578835.1 of uncultured Muribaculum sp. Classification (GTDB taxonomy): domain Bacteria; phylum Bacteroidota; class Bacteroidia; order Bacteroidales; family Muribaculaceae; genus Muribaculum. The sequence continues at coordinate 96,318 of CAJTSK010000008.1, read as the reverse complement.
TCTTGACGATGCTCAGATACGTTCGCCAAGGAAAGCTACCCTTACCTACATAAATAATCAGGTAGGTCAGAAAGTAGCTGAAGGAGAGCGCATAGCCATAATCTCCGACTTGACCCATTTCAAGGTCGACGGCGAGATTGCCGACAGTTACGGCGACAGGGTGACAGTGGGCAGTGACGCAGTTGTGCGCATAGGCAAGGAGCGACTTTCGGGTAAGGTAAGCAATGTCACCCCCTTGTCGCGCAATGGTGTCATCTCCTTTACCGTGCAGCTTGACGATGACAGCTACAGCCGCTTGCGCTCGGGTCTGAAAACCGACGTATATGTGATGTGTGATGTAATCGAGGATGTGACTCGTGTGCCCAACGGCACTTTCTACACCGGTCCCGGTGAATACGAGATGTTTGTGTTAAAAGGCGACGATGAGCTGGTAAGACGCAATGTGAGACTTGGCGACAGTAATTTCGAGCATGTCGAGGTAAAGGGCGGTCTTGAACCGGGCGACCGCGTGGTGATAAATGACATGAAAGAGTACAACACCAGAAAAAGCATAAGGATAAAATGATGCATTTCAGGAAAATAGTAAGGCAGACCATCGTGGAGGCGCGCGCCGACAAGGCTTATACCTCGCTTTACATAGGAGGCGTGGCGCTGAGCATAATGACGGTGCTTATATTTGCCGTGATATATTATGTCAAGATGTCGCCGCTTGCCCCTGAGGTAAACCGTGACCGCACACTCTATGTGGACCTCTTAAAATATGTAAGTCCCGACAGTTCATCTTCGGCTTTGTCCGCGCTTTCCTATCGTGGCGTCGACGAGTTTATTTACAGGCTGGAAAATGTTGAGGCTGTATCGGCAAAAACGAACCTGACAGCTACTGCTGCCGTTGCAGGAAGTAAAAAGATGCATGACATCGCGTTGCAGGCTACCGACGATGCCTTCTTTAAGATATATGATTTTGTCTTTCTTGAGGGGATGCCGTTCAATGCGTCTGATTTCCAGAGCGGAAGAAAGGTGGCTGTAATCACCGACCGTCTCGCCGGAAAACTCTTCGGCACTGCCGAAAACGCGACCGGCAGGGAATTTAAAGTCGGGGATGAGACATATTCCGTTGTCGGGGTGATAAGGCAGACGAGCCGTCTGACGCGTGCATCATTTGCCGAGGCATATATTCCGTATAGTTCGCAGAGTGGCTATGATCGTGCCGGCTGGAAGGCGGAAGCGCCTTATGTCGGCGGTAGCTACAACGCTGTATTGCTTGTCAAGGATAGCGGGCAGGAGCAAGCATTGCGTGAAGAGATAAATGAGTTTGTGAGAAAAGCAAACGCTTCGGGAAAGTATTGGAATATTGATGTGCTCAATCAGCCGCGCACCCATCTGCTTAGTGTGTTCCAGCGGTTTCCCGGCAGTGATTTTTCATGGACTGATGTCGTGATGGACAATATACTTGTGTTACTCGCCCTTTTGTTGGTCCCGGCTATCAACATCAGTGCCATGATAGGTGGAAGAATGGATTCGCGAATTTCCGAGATGGGTATCCGCAAGGCATTCGGGGCACGCCGGCGCACATTGCTTTCGCAGGTGATGTGGGAGAATTTTATCTTCACTCTTGCCGGGGGTGTAATCGCCCTTGTGGCAGCATGGGTCATCCTTTACTGTTGTCGGGCATGGGTGTTTGACTTGCTCCTGTCAAGCAACGAGGTGATTCATGACACATCTACCATCACAGTCACGGGGAACATGATTTTCGCTCCCGTCGTATTTGTTGCTGCGTTAGCGTTGTGTATCATCCTTAATCTGTTGTCGGCATTTATTCCGGCATGGCGTTCGCTGCGTCATCCTATTGTGTCATCAATCAATGAAAAAAGATAACCGCTATGTGGAAATTGATATTCAGGAATCTTCTGAGTCGCCGTCGTCGTCTGGCATGGCTTCTTTGCGAGATTGTAATAGTCTCTATTGTGATATGGGTGTTTGTCGACCCTATCGTGGTCAACGGCTATATCGACACGCTTCCGCTCGGTTATGACCGCGACAGGCTGTGTATGATACAGACAGCCCGTAATTATGACGAGGAGCGCAGTGACACAGCCTCGGTGTCGGCCGACATGCGCAACCTCCTTATCCGCATATGTAATCTTCCCGAGGTGGAGAGCGCCACAATCGTCGACTGGAGTTATCCCGATGCCATCGGGTCAAGCTCTATTGGGGTCCACAAGGATTCAGTGTGGCTGTCTGTACAGCTGATGCCTATGTTGAGCGGGTGGAATTACTTCACTACTTACGGTATCCATGCCGTGCCGGGTAATAATGATGCCGGTGAGCTGCAGGATATGACACCAAAGCAAGGCGATATCATAGTGACCCGCACATTGGCGGAGCTTCTGTTTCCCGGAGTGAACGCGACCGGACATTATATCGGTGAGGATTCGGAGGATTTTGAAGTCGAGGACGCCTACCGTATTGCCGGGGTAATCGAGGATGTCAGACCGCAGAGTGTCACCGCTGAATCTCTGTTGGCATTCAAGGCTTACGAATTTAACCCCGACTTATGTTACAATATCGTGGTAAGACTGAAAGATGGCGTAAGTATGCCGCGCTTTATCCATGATTTCAAGGAAAGTATCTCGGAGGGGATTCAATCGGGCGACTACAGTTGTAAGGATATCGTGGCTTATGATAAGCTTAGCGAGGAATATGCCTATGGGAGAGGCGTTACCAATGAACTGCGCCTTAAGATTATACTCTCGGTGTTTTTCTTCGCAAATCTTCTACTCGGGGTTGCCGGGGTATTTTATCTTCAGACCCGCAAGCGTAGTGAGGAGGCGGGAGTGATGAGGTCGTTTGGTGCCACTCCTTGGCATATCAGGCTCATGTTGCTTGGCGAAGGCTGGGTGCTTTCTACGATTGGATGCTTAATCGGATGCCTTATTTATCTTCAGTATGCTGTCAAGGAAGGGCTTGCGCGGGCTAATGGCAATGTCGGGTATGACGCTTATGATTTGTCATGGGTAAGCAATCTGCCTGTTCATTTCATATTGGTGTCGCTGGTCGTCTACTTGTTGATGGTGATAATCGTGAGTATCGGTATAAGCATACCGGCATGGCGCATAAGCCGGGTGTCACCTGTCGAGGCGTTGCGACATGAATAGATAACGCATCTTTTATAAAAATCAGTAACCTGTTAATAACTAAAATAACATAACAAATATGGCAATAATCAGACTTAGCGGGATTAATAAAATCTACCGCACTAATGAAATCGAGACAGTAGCGCTCGAAAATGTAAATATTGAGATTGAGAAAGGGGAATTTGTAAGTGTGATGGGGCCGTCGGGATGCGGCAAGTCGACGCTTCTTAATGTATTGGGTCTGCTTGACACCCCCACGAGCGGCACTGTCGAGATTGACGGGGTGAATGTGGCGGGAATGAAAGATAATGCCCTGTCGGCGTTCCGTAACAAGAAACTCGGATTTGTGTTCCAGAGCTTCCATCTCATAAATTCCCTCAATGTAATCGACAATGTGGAGTTGCCGCTGCTTTACCGCAAGATGAAGGCAAGCGAGCGCACGCGTCTCGCCAAGGAAGTGCTTGAGCGAGTAGGGCTCAGTCACCGTATGCGTCACATGCCGTCGCAACTCTCCGGCGGACAGTGCCAGCGTGTGGCGATAGCACGCGCGATTGTGGGAAATCCTGAGATAATACTTGCCGACGAGCCTACCGGTAACCTCGACTCCAAGATGGGAGCCGAAGTGATGGAGCTGCTTCATGACCTTAATAAAAAGGATCACCGTACAATCGTCATGGTGACCCACAACGAGGACCAGGCGAAGTTAACCGACCGTATAATACGATTCTTTGACGGACGACAGGTAAAATAGTAAGATTATGATGAATATATTAAAACAGACATGGGTGCAGGTGAAATCACAGAAGATGCTGAGTATCATCTCTGTGATAGGTACCGCACTGTCGATATTCCTGATCATGGTGGTGGTGATGTTGCAGCAGGTGAAGGTGGCGCCATTTGCGCCGGAAAGTAACCGCGACAGGTTTCTTCATGCCAAGGCAGCCAGTATAACAAGCGGTGACGGCGCGCCAACTCATTGGGAATCAAATGGCTGTATTAGCTATAGGTCGGCACGCTATCTCTTTGAAGAGCTGAAGACTCCTGAAGCTGTCACCATATACACTCCCTCCACGACGACATCTCCTGTGTCTCTTCCGGCAAGTACTGCTATCAGCGCTGATGTCATGGAAACCGATGATAAATTCTGGAAAGTATTTGATTTCACGTTCATCGACGGCAAGCCTTACGACAGGAGCGCCTTCGAGGCTGGACTCCCCGAGGCGGTAATCAGTGAGAGTGTGGCACGGCGCGTGTTCGGGTCGACAAATGTCGCCGGCAAGGATTTGCTTATAAATTATGTACCCTATAAAGTGGCGGGTGTGGTGAAGGATGTATCGACTCTTGCCACTACTGCCTACGCAACTGTGTGGGTGCCCTTTACCTCGACCAATGTAGTCAGTAATAATTGGAACGGTGATATCATGGGCTCGCTTGGCGTGACTATCCTCGCCCGCGACAGCAAGGATTTTGACGATATAAAGCGCGAGTATGAGGCAAATGTAGAGAAATACAATAAGGAGATTTCCTCGTCGGGATGGAAGATGATAACGCGCAACCGTCCTTACGACCAGGAAAAGCAAAGTTGCGGAGCGTGGGCTAATATAGAGCCTGACGTAGAGGGGGCGAGGCGATTGCGCCTCATCATCTACGCGATACTGCTCATAGTGCCGGCGATAAATCTAAGCAGCATGACCGACAGCCGCCTGCGCAGGCGTGTAGAAGAAATCGGTGTACGCCGTGCTTTTGGTTGCCGCCGTTCGGAGCTGTTTGTGGGTCTGCTCGGAGAGAATCTTGTAATCACTCTTTTTGCCGGCTTCCTTGGATGGCTTATGAGTGTGGTGTTTGCATGGCTTTGCAGCTCTTTCCTTTTCGCACAACCTTATTCGATATCGACTGTCGAGCCGAAAGTCGACATGGCTATGCTTGTGCAGCCGTCGACATTTTTCTGGGCATTGATTTTCTGTTTCATATTGAATTTCCTGAGTAGCGGAATCCCCGCGTGGAGAGCTTCGAGAACCAATGTAGTAAACGCCCTTAACGCTAAACTTTGACGATTATGGATCAGAAATTATTCAAGCAGATAAAAAATGAATGGCGCAGCAATATGTGGCTTGCCCTGGAACTGTTTATAGTGAGCGTAGTGATGTGGTATATAGTGGACTATCTATATGTTAGTTATTCGCTTGTCCATGAGCCGCTCGGCTTTGATGTAGAACATTGCTACAAGATAGATGTAGGGACTCTCAACGAGAAATCACCCGATTATATTCAGGATGCTTCCTCAGAGGAATGGGAGGAGTGGCGTCACGTTATGGAAGACCGTCTTAGCCGGCGTCCTGAAATTGAGGCTGTCGGACTCGGATTCTGCGCCTATCCCTACGATACCTCAAACTCAGGTACCACCTTGATGTACGATACCATCTCACCGACCGGATTTATCATAAAGCGCGAGATAACACCCGATTTTATAAAGGTGTTCCGCTATACGGGTATCAATGGCGAGACCCCGGAGCAACTTGCCGAGATGCTTAAACGTGGCGAGATACTCGTCAGCGAGAACCTTCTCGACATGAACGAAAATATTGGGAATATGAAGGCGAAGGATTTACTCGGCAAAGAGGTGTATGTCAACTGGGACACTACAAGGACCTTCAAGGTCGGAGCCGTGCTTAACCGGGTGAAATATTCCGATTATATGCAAGGTCAGATGAACCGCACGATAGTATTGCCGATTGGCACCTCTACTTCTTATGCTAACCAATGGGTGGTGAGGGTGCGTGAAAATATGGACAATGATTTTGAAAAAAATCTGCGTGCCGACATCGATCGCCATTTCCGTGTGGGAAATCTGTATATCGCCAATATAGTGCCGTTTGACCGCATCAGGGACAGTTACGTTAGGGAAAATAAGTTGCAGTTGCGTAATATGCTTGCAGGCATGGGGTTTCTTCTGCTTAACATATTCTTGGGTTTGCTCGGCACATTCTGGTTCCGTACACAGCAGCGTACACAGGATATCGCCGTGAGGATGGTGAGCGGTGGCACCCGCGCCGATATATTCCGGCTGCTGATAGGTGAAGGGTTGCTCCTGCTCACTGTGGTGACACCACTTGCATTGGCAGTTGATGTCAATCTCGCCCATTTCGAGATTAACACCTTCTATGACGGCGGATTCTTTTCGTGGGGAAGAATGCTGGTAAGTGTCGGTGTGACATACCTGATAATGGCATTGATGATTGCCGTGGGCATTGCCATCCCCGCATATCGCGCCATGCGCATAACCCCTGCACTGGCTCTTCGCAACGAATAGAATAATGCTTAAATTAATTGTTACATGCTTTTTAGAAAGACACTATTAATCGCTGCCGCCCTTGCCGTAATCACCACGGCAAGGGCCGGTGACTCGTCAGGTGTAATGCAGATTACGCTCGATGAGGCTATTGCGACAGCGCGTGTCAGGAGTGTTGATGCGGCTGTGGCTCTCAATGAACTGAAAACGGCTTACTGGCAGTATCGCACATTCCGTGCCGACCTTCTGCCCGAAGTCAATTTTCAGGCTACCGTGCCGAGCTATCGCAAAAATTACAGTACCTATCAGCTTGACGACGGCTCCTATACTTTTGTGAGAAACAATAATCTTCAGATGAGCGGAATGCTGTCAATCGACCAGAATATATGGCTTACCGGCGGAAAGCTGTCGCTCAATACATCGCTCGACTATCTCAAGCAGCTTGACGGCAACAAGTTTGACCGGTTCATGTCGGTGCCTATAGCACTTACGCTGAGCCAGCCCATATTCGGCGTGAATCATATCAAGTGGAACCGTCGTATAGAGCCGGTGCGCTATGAAGAGGCGAAGGCGGCATTCATGAGTGCCACCGAACAAGTGGCGATGAAGGCTGTCGACTACTTTTTCACGCTTCTCAGGCTAAAGGAAAATGTCAAGGCCGCACATCAGAACTTTGTAAACTGCGAAAAACTGTATGAGGTGGCTAAGGCAAAGCGGGAAATGGGACAGATAAGTGAAAATGACTTGCTTCAGCTCGAACTCAATCTGCTCAACTCGCGCACGACACTCACCGATGCCGAGAGCAACTACAAGTCGCAGATGTTTCAGACCCGCTCTTTTCTCGGCATAGACGAGGGAGTGGAGCTTGAGCCGGTATTGCCTGAAACAATACCGCAGGCCGTAGTGGAATACCATGATGTACTTGAAAAGGCGCGCAGCAATAACTCATTTGCCAAAAACATACGCCGCCGTCAGCTTGAGGCTGACTATGATGTGGCTAAGGCGAAAGGTAATATGAGGGAAATCACATTGTTTGCCCAGATAGGATATACCGGGACATCCGACAATATGAACGGAGCATATGACCGGCTGAAAGACAATCAGGTAGTGGAGATAGGATTTCGCATACCAATACTTGACTGGGGCAAGCGTCGCGGGCAGGTGAAGGTGGCGGAGAGCAACCGCGAGGTGGTGGAAAGCCGTCTGCGACAGGAGACGATGAATTTCAATCAGGATATCTTCATACTTGTGGAGCGTTTCAATAATCAGAAATCGCTTGTGGATATTGCCTCGCGAGCCGACACGATAGCCTTGAAACGCTATCACACTAATGTGGAGACCTTCATGATAGGAAAAATCTCGACCCTCGAACTTAATGACTCGCAATCGAGTAAAGACAACTCGCGAAGCAATTATATCGTGGAGCTTTTCCTGTATTGGTATTATTACTATCAGTTGCGCAGTCTTACATTGTGGGATTTCGCCACAGGCACCGGGATAGATGCCGACATCGAGACTATTGTCAAGAAATGACAATGGTTACACTATAGAAGGAGATTGGAAAAGCCGTGACTCGCTCTAAAGTCTTTTCCAATTATTGATAAATAGCTATATTTGCATTATGATACTTATAGTCGATGATGACAATGCCATAAGGCTTTCGCTCTCAATGCTTCTCCGCAAGGCGGGTTATGAAGTCAATGCCGTGCCGGGTCCTTCCGAGGCGATGACGGCGGTGAGAGACTTTGCGCCGCAGCTTGTGTTGCTCGACATGAATTTTTCGCGCACCACTACCGGCGACGAGGGTTTGACATTGCTTCGGCAGATAAAGATATTCCGTCCCGAGGTGCCGGTGATACTTATGACCGCGTGGGGGAGCATACCGCTTGCCGTGGAGGGCATAAAAGCCGGTGCGCTCGATTTTATTACCAAGCCATGGGACAACAAGGCTCTGCTTGCACGTATCAAGACGGCGATAGATATATCGGGGGGTGTTGACGGCAAAGGGGAGTTTGACCGCTCGCGCATCATCGGGTCGTCGCCCGCGTTGATGAGTGTGCTTGACACTGTGAGGCGTATTGCCGCAACTGATGCCCCTGTGCTGATAATGGGTGAGAACGGCACCGGCAAGGAACTGATTGCCGAGACTATCCACGCCAACAGCCGCCGTCAGTCATCGCCATTTGTAAAGGTTAATCTGGGCGGTATCTCCCGGTCGCTTTTTGAGAGCGAGATGTTCGGTCATAAAAAAGGTTCGTTTACCGGAGCCACTACCGACCGCAAGGGGCGCTTTGAAATAGCTGACAAAGGCACTATATTTCTCGACGAGATAGGCGAGCTTGATGTAAATTCACAGGTGAAATTGCTGCGTGTGTTGCAGGAACACACTTTCGAGGTGCTTGGCGACAGCATGCCCCGCAAGGTTGATATACGTGTGGTATGTGCGACCAACGCCGACCTCCCGGCAATGGTGGCTGACCGCACATTTCGCGAGGACCTGTTTTACCGTATAAACCTTATCACGGTGACGCTCCCGCCACTGCGTGAACGCAAAAGCGACATACCTGAGCTGGTGAATCACTTTGCCCGTCAATTCGGACGCGCCAATCATATGGATATCCCCGATATCACCCCCGATGCCATGGAGTATCTGTCACGGCTGCCTTATCCCGGCAATATACGTGAACTGAAAAACCTGGTAGAGCGCACGATGCTCATAAACGCCGCTCCGACTCTTGACGGGCAGGCGTTCCGGGACGCGGTGTCGCTCAGTCCCGATACCGGAGTTGCCCCGGTGACAGCATCGGGAAGCCTTGAGGACTTGGAACGTGCCGCGATTGAAAAGGCTCTTGTGAAATGTGGCGGCAATATGTCGGCGGCAGCTGCGCAACTCGGTATAAGCCGGCAGGCTCTGTATCGCCGCATGGAAAAATTCGGATTGTCGACATGAGACGTAATGTGGTGTTCATATTGTTGGCGGTGGCGATAGTCGCCCTTGGGGTGGCGTTGCTGATTACGGTCGGCAATGACGCTCGCAGGTCTTTTTTTATCGCGGAGGGGCTGCTTGCTCTCTGCCTGATATTGCTATGGGTGTTTTACGCCCGTCTGATAAAACCGATTAATACTATTGCCAACGGTATCGACCTGTTGCGCGAGCAGGATTTCAGCAGCCGCCTGTCGCCGGTGGGGCAGCGTGATGCCGACCGCATCGTGGAGATGTTTAACGGCATGATGTCGAGCCTTAAGGAGGAGAGGCTGCACGTAAGAGAGCAGAATCATTTCCTTGACCTGCTTATAGCCGCCTCTCCTATGGGAATAATGATACTTGACGACCATGACCGGGTGATGATGGCTAACGGAGCCGCGTTGAGGTTTCTGGAAATTGACACCCTCGATATGGTTGTCGGCAGAAAAATCAGTGACCTGGAGGGTGGGCTTGCCGAGGCTATTGTGGGGGTAAGCCAGGGCGAGACGACTACACTGCGCCTTAGCGACGCGATGGTATATCGTTGCTCGCGCCTGTCATTTATGGACAAGGGCTATGCCCATCCGTTCATCATGATAGAGAAGCTGACCGATGAGGTGATGAAAGCTGAAAAACTCGCTTATGAGAAGGTGATAAGAATGATGGCTCATGAGGTCAACAATTCGATGGGAGGCGTAGGGTCGGTGCTTGATACTGCTGCATCGGTGACCGATGACCCTGATATGGCTGAGGCGCTGGAGATGTGTCGGCGCCGATGTGAAAGCATGAGCCGTTTCATCACTTCATTTGCCGATGTGGTCAAGATTCCGCAGCCTCAGCGTGAGCAGTGTGACCTTAATATATTTCTCTCCGACACGCTGCCGCTTCTGGAGAGCCTGTGCACAGGCAGGGACATCTCGCTTTGTTTCGAGAGCGCGCCGGGAGAAGTAAACGTGATGATTGACCGTGTGCTTATGGAACAGGTGATGATAAACCTGGTGAAAAATGCCGTGGAAAGCATTGGTCGCGGGGGTGTCATAACGATATCGGCGACTTCATCCCCCGCCGGTATCTGCGTGGCTGATAATGGCGCGGGCATAGACAAGGTTACGCAGCAGAAGATATTTACCCCGTTTTTCTCATCTAAGGCTGACGGTCGCGGTCTTGGACTGCTTTTTATAAGCGAGGTGCTCAATCGCCATGACTGCACTTTCTCGCTCCGTACCGATAAAGACGGGCTTACGCGCTTCACAATCAGGTTTTAATCTCTTTTCTGTTGAATGGTGTCTAAGAGCTTGTTTCAGATATTATTAAACAAGTATTATTAAACAAGCTCTAAACCATATTGCGATTAAGATTGTTTAAAGAAACGGAACTATATTTAATGTCGTTTAAACAATTTAAACTTACAATTATGAAGAAGTATTTAATCGCACTCATGGCGGTAATAGGCTTTTGGACCGCCGCACAGGCTCAACGTACCGAAGTATTTGCCAGCTACGGCGGCTACACGCAGATGGATGCGATGGACTGCCATGACGGAGGTCCCGATGTGAATAATGCCTGGGGTGCGCTCAACCTTGGCGTTAACGTGAATGTCGCCCCGAATTTCTGGATAGGACCTTCCTATACTTTCTCAAGCACTACAAGAAAGAAATGGGATGACAACCATTTTTACTATCACGCGATTATGCTTAACGGTCGCTACGACTACTACCGCAACCGTATCGTGACTGTCTATGGAAAGGTAGGTATCGGCTCTGTCATCATGCACGAGACATGGGATGACGGCGACAGCAAAGACAAGGGTTATTTCGCATTTCAGATTAACCCCGTAGGCGCTACCGTGGGATTGACCAATGTATTTTCTATTTTCGGAGAAATCGGTTTTGGTGCCCAGGGTCTTGTGCAGGTCGGCTTCAAGCTCCGTCTGTGATAAACGTCGTTCAGATTAATGAACTCACCGGGTGGCGGGGCGGTAGCTTCGTCACCCGTATTTTCTTATTATAATAGTTGTGTGCTTGTTATTAATAGTTAATTAAAATGATAACTCCGACGGCATTTGTAAATGAATGTTAATATGCGGTGAGAAAAGAGGTAATATAATGTTGTTAAGTAGTCGGTAGGGGTTAACTTTGCCCCAAGCAAATTTATAGTTTATGCCAAATATATTGACGAGTCTTGTACTGAAACAGACCCATAAGTACGGTGATAGAGCGGTGTTCTGTTTCAAAAGTACACTGCAAGGCTCATGGGATGAGATTTCATGGAACGCTTTTAGCGCGGATGTTGAGAATGCGGCATGTGCGTTTGAGATTCTTGGGATAGAGCCGACCCACACTGTGGGTGTGTTCTCGGCAAACAGACCTGATATACTCGTGTCTGATTTTGCCGCTTTCGCCAACCGGGCTGTGCCTGTGTCTATTTATGCCACAAGCAGCGAGGAGCAGGTGGAGTATATCGTAAAAGATGCACATATCTCGATACTTTTTGTAGGTAACGAAGAACAATACAACATAGCCCGTAAAGTGGCGGAAAGATGTCAAGGACTAAAGCAGATTGTCACTTATGAAAAGGTGAATCTGCATCCTGATGACAAGCACACCATGCACTTCAGCGATTTTCTGAAACTTGGTGCCGCTGCCGGCGAGCTGTGTAAGAAAGAGGTAGAGGCGCGAACAGAAGCTGCACGCCCCGACGACATAGCCACCTTATTATATACCTCAGGTACTACCGGTGAGCCGAAAGGAGCCATACTCCTGCACTCATGTTTTGATGCCGCCCTCACGATACATCAGGAGCGTCTGACCATGCTGTCAGACAATGATACCTCAATCAGCTTCCTGCCGTTGAGCCATATATTTGAAAAGGCGTGGACCTACTATTGCATGTTGGTGGGTATCAAGATATATATCAATCTTGACCCGCATAATATACAGACCTCCATACGTGAGACTCACCCTACATGTATGTGCAGTGTGCCGCGTTTCTGGGAAAAGGTATATGCTGCGGTAATGGCAAAGATTTCGCGCATGAATGCCGTGCAGAAGTTGCTGGTGAAGCGTGCGATTGTAGTGGGTCGTAAGCGTAATCTCGATTATGTGAGACTCGGCAGAAAGGTGCCGGGATGGCTTGAAATGCAATACCGTTTCTTTGACAAGCGAGTGTTTGAGCCTATGCGCAAGGTGATAGGCATCGAGAACGGCACGCTTTTCCCTACAGCCGGAGCGCCGTTGTCTAACTCGATAACCGAGTTTCTCCAGTCATGTGGAATACCGGTGATTATAGGTTACGGACTTTCAGAGACTACAGCTACCGTGACCTGCTTCCCGAAAATCGGATATGAGATAGGCACTGTGGGAACCGTGATGCCACGTGTGCAGATAAAAATCGGCGAACAAAACGAGATATATGTGAAGGGACCCACAGTCATGGCAGGTTATTTCAATAAGCCTGAAGAGACAGCCGCGGCGTTTACTGCCGACGGATGGTTCCGCACCGGTGACGCAGGAAAGATTGACGATACAGGCGCGCTGATACTTACCGAGCGTATCAAAGACCTGTTCAAGACTTCCAACGGAAAGTATATCGCCCCGCAGGCTATCGAGAGCCGTCTCGGTGAAGATGAATACATTGAGCAGGTGGCTGTCATAGGCGACCAGCGCAAATATGTCACTGCTATTATCATACCGGCGTTTGAGGCTCTAAAGGAGTATGCCAAGAAGCGTCACATACAGTATAAGACGGTTGTCGACCTTGTTAACAACAAGGAAATCAAGCGCATGATTGAGGAGCGTATCGAAAAGCTTCAGAAAGGATTTGCAAGCTATGAGAAGGTGAAGAAGTTTACCTTGCTCCCCAAGGAGTTTACCATGGAGAGCGGCGAGCTTACCAATACGCTGAAGATACGCCGTCCGGTAATCAACCACAAGTATGCCCGCGAGATAGAGGCGATGTACGCCCAGTAACGATGATTGACGAGATTTTTTAACCTATATATCCAACAATTACTCAGATGATTACATTTGAACAGCTAAAAGAGACGATAGAGCGCAAGGATGCGCTGGGGAGGTATCTTTGACATCGACAGTAAGCGTGTCGAAGTAGAAGAAGAGGAGTTGCGCACTCATGTGCCCGATTTCTGGGAACATCAGAAGGAAGCGCAAGCCCAGATGAAGAAAGTAAAGGAGCTGCATCAGTGGATTGACGGCTACGATGAACTTGACAAGGCTGTGGGTGAGCTTCAGCTTGCCTGGGACTTCCTCAAGGAGGGACTTGTCGAGGAGAGCGAGATTGACACTATGTATGGCTCGGTAATGGAAAAAATCGAGGCTCTCGAACTGAAAAACATGTTGCGCCGCGAGGAAGACTCGCTTGGCGCGGTGTTGAAAATCAATTCCGGAGCCGGAGGTACCGAAAGCCAGGATTGGGCATCGATGCTTATGCGCATGTATCTGCGCTGGTGTGAGTCCAAGGGTTACAAGGCATCCATCGCCAACATACTTGAGGGTGATGAAGCGGGCATCAAGTCGGTGACGATTGATGTCGACGGCGCGTTTGCCTACGGATACCTCAAGAGCGAGAACGGAGTCCACCGTCTTGTAAGGGTTTCGCCCTATAACGCCCAGGGCAAGCGCATGACCTCGTTTGCTTCAGTGTTTGTCACTCCGCTTGTCGACGATACCATCGAGGTGAAGGTTGACCCGGCTGCGCTGTCGTGGGATACATTCCGAAGCGGTGGCGCCGGTGGTCAGAATGTCAACAAGGTGGAGTCTGGCGTGAGGTTGCGCTATCAGTTTGTCGACCCGTATACCGGCGAAAAGGAGGAGATTCTTATCGAGAACACCGAGACCCGTGACCAGCCTAAGAATAAGGAAAACGCCATGCGACAGCTGAAGTCAATCCTCTATGACAAGGAGCTGCAACACCGTCTTGCCGAGCAGCGCAAGATTGAGGATGGCAAGATGAAGATTGAATGGGGCTCGCAGATACGTAGCTACGTCTTTGATGACCGCCGCGTGAAAGACCATCGTACCAACTGGCAGACAAGCGATGTCAACGGTGTCATGGATGGCGATATCGACGGTTTCATCAAGGCTTATCTCATGGAGTTTGCCTCAGAGACCGAGGAATAATAGTAGCCGTAAACATTGATTTAAGATGAAAGATAAGCTCACAATAATTAAAGTGGGTGGCAAGATTGTCGAGGAGAAGGAGTCGCTTGACTCCCTTCTTCGCGACTTTGCCGCTATAGAGGGTTTCAAGCTGCTTGTGCATGGCGGCGGACGCTCTGCTACCAAGGTTGCCGCGCAGCTTGGTATCGAGACCCTGATGATTGACGGACGCCGTGTGACCGACGATGCGATGCTTGACGTGGTGACAATGGTGTATGGCGGACTGGTCAATAAGAAAGTGGTGGCTCGTCTACAGTCGCTCGGTATTGATGCGCTCGGCATGACCGGAGCCGACATGAATATCATCCACAGCCATAAACGCCCGGTGAAGAGCGTCGATTACGGATGGGTGGGCGATGTTGACTCTGTAAATGGTGAAGCCCTGTCGGCATTGTTGCGCTCAGGCGTGGTGCCTGTAGTTGCGCCCCTTACCCACGATGGAGAGGGACACTTGCTTAACACCAATGCCGACACTATGGCAGGCGAGACCGCAAAGGGACTTGCGCCTTTCTTTGATGTGTCGCTCGTGTACTGCTTCGAGAAGCCCGGTGTGCTGCGCGATGAGAATGACGATGACTCTGTAATCGCCGAGATAGACCCCGCGCTTTTCGCGTCGCTCAAGGAAGAGGGCATAGTGACCGGGGGAATGCTTCCGAAACTTGAAAATGCTTTTAATGCTCTTGACCACGGAGTGGGCGAGGTCGTGATAACGCGAGCCTCCTCGCTTGACGACCTGTCGCTCGGAACACATATACGTAAATAATCTTCCTGCAAGAGTTAATGTAATATAAATTGACCGGCACGACCTTAAACAGGGGAGTGCCGGTCGATTTTTTATTTTCGAGGCTCTAATACTGACAGGCTGACAGTCAATATGGATTAATTTTTGTTAAAATGAAATCATGTATAATCTTTTTACGGTCAGGGTATGTTATGATATTGTATTTTAAACAAGATTACAGGGTACATTGACTATTGGGAGCCTATCTTGATGCCGGTACCCGTTTTTTTAATAAATATTTCAAACCAAACAAAAAACTAAATTACTATGGCAGACAAGAAGTATTCTCCCGCTGTGCAGGAGCTTGCGGACCTTATTAAGGAAAACAATTGGGAAGACAAGTTTAATGAGGCTATTGCAAAGGTAGTCGATTACAAGATTCCCGGTCTTTCTGACATGAAGACCATTGATGACTATCTCGACTATCTGGAAGCCTATGTACATTGGGTACCGGCAGAAAACCGCGAAGGAACTCATGTATATCAGCATCTGTTCCGTTCATTCTTCCTTTTGGACCAGGAACCGGTCAAGTCATTACAGACTCCATGTGCGCCTGCCGACAGGCAGCCTGAGCTTACCCCGCTGTCAAAGTGGATGGTAAACTACTGTTATGCAATCGGCGACTGGCTTGACAGTCCTGAATCAATTACCGCCGACAGCGTGAAGTCGTTCTATGATTGTGCGGTCTATAACATGGATGAATATCTTGAACCGCGTGGCGGCTGGAAGACATTCAACCAGATGTTTGCCCGTCATGTGAAACCGGGTTATCGACCTATAGCAGCTATCGATGATGACAAGATTATAGTTCACCCTGCCGATGCATGTTTCGGCGGTCAGTGGGAGATACGCCCCGACACTCATGTACGTATAAAGGGTCTTGACTGGAGCATCGACGAGCTTCTTGAAGGCAGTCCTTACAAGGATAAATTTAAAGGCGGTATGTGGTGTCACTCATTCTTGAGCTGGACCGACTATCATCGTCAGCATGCGCCCCTTTCAGGTATTGTGCGTGAGGCGCGTGTTATCCAGGGTGCTTGCTACGTTGACCTTGTAGCTGTGCCTGATAAGGTTAATCCCGCCACCAACCAGGTCGAGGCATGGCGTGCAACCGCACCTGACCAGGCAGGTTATGAATTTATGCAGACCCGTGGTCTTATCGTGCTTGAGACTAAGTATGGTTATGTAGCTATATTGCCTATTGCGATGCCTCAGGTATCTTCAGTTGTCATTACTGCTGAAGAGGGAGTGGCTCTTAAGAAGGGTGATGAGATTTCTTACTTCCAGTTTGGTGGTTCGGATATTGTATATCTGTTCTCTGCCAACATGAATGTATCTATCTCCGCTCATCTCGGAACCCACTACAAGGTGGGCACCAAGATTGGTGAAATCTACCCTGTGGTAGAGCTTTAAACAACATAATTACTTAACTAAAAAAACTTAGGCTTATGGCTACTTCTGATACAAAAAAGCCTGCAATTCAGCCTAAGGAAAGCAAACCCGCGAAGGCTCTCATCTCGACCGGTGCGATGACCGTCATGATTATCACCACGGTAGTGAGCCTCCGCGGTCTTCCTTCCCAGGCAGAATTTGGCATACAGTCAATATTCTACTATCTTTTCGCCGCGATAGTATTTCTTATTCCTTTTTCTCTCGTGTGTGCCGAACTTGCCTCCACTTATACTCATTCAGGCGGTCTTTACCGTTGGGTTTCGGAAGCTTTCGGTACCCGTTGGGGGTGGTCGGCTATGTATCTTGAATGGCAGACACTTGTGATATGGTTTCCTGCCGTCCTTATGTTTGGCGCCGTCTCGCTTGCCTATATCTTCTGGCCTGAGGCATTTGATGCCCGCCTTGCTTCCAACAAGCTATATACCCTGTTGATTGTGCTTGGTGTCTATTGGTTCTGTAATTTCATGGCATTCCGTGGCATGAAGTCGTCAAAGATGCTTAGTACGCTGGGCGGTCTGTTCGGAACCATTGTTCCCGGTGCAATACTGATTGTGCTTGGAGTCGCTTATTTATGCATGGGCAAGCCTATCATGCTCACTCATGAGTCATTTTTCCCTGATTTCACCAAGATAGGCACAGTGGTGCTCGCCGCGTCAATCTTCCTGTTTTATGGTGGTATGGAAATGAATGCCGTGCATGTGCAGAACATGAAAAATCCTGCCCGCCAGTTCCCGCGCGCCATGTTTACCGCAGTGGCGGTGATTGTAGCGCTTTTTGTCTTCGCCACTCTTGCCATCGGCTTTGTGGTGCCTGCAAAAGATATCAATCTTCTTGCCTCGTTACTTGTGGCTTACAATGACCTCTGGGCTTCCATCGGTGTGCCTTGGCTCGGTAATGTGATGGCCCTGCTTATCACCTTCGGTGTGATAGGTCAGGTCAGCGTCATCATCGCCGGTCCGTCGACAGGTCTTGTTGCCGTGGGCGAGAGCGGTTATCTTCCGCGGTCGCTCCAGAAGACCAACTCACGTGGTGTCAACAAGCCCATCCTTTATGTCCAGGCTCTGTTTGTGACATTGCTTGCCTTCGTGCTCGTGGTATTGCCGTCGGTTGAGTCGGCTTATCAGGTTATGTCGCAGATGGCGACCGTAATCTATCTGATATTGGTGCTGATGATTTACTTCGCGTTTATACGCCTTCGTCACACCCAGCCTGCAAAGCGTCGCGGATTCCGCGTCCCGGGCGGTAAGTTGGGTGAAGTCGTGGTAACCGGTATCGGCATTATCGGCGCTGTAGTGGCTATGATACTTAGCTTTATCCCGCCATCGCAGATTAATACAGGCAGTCCCGTCGTATATGTGCTGATTATCCTGATAGGCGCGGCAGTATTCTTCTGTGTCCCGTTGATAGTCTACGCTTGCCGCCGTCCCTCATGGCGAGACCCGGCGGTTGCCGACAAGTTCTATCCCTTTGACTGGCAGATAGAGAATCGTAAACCCTCGCAGGTGTCAAAATGGAGCGCCGGTTATGTGCCGACCGCCGAAGAGATTTCTGCAACGGTTGCTCGAATATCCAAGGAGGAGGGTGAGGCTTCAGGTCCTGCCGTAGAAAAGTAATATAGATTGCCGTCACTGACAGCCGGCTCTTGAAAATAATATTTTTATGGATGCTGTGTCGCGGCATGTGTGTGTCATGACACAGCTTCCATTAAGAGCTTATAACGATGTTATGAAACGTATTCCTACCGGCAGAGGCTATATCCCTTTGCTTACATTGATAGCCGTATGGTCGCTGTCGCTTGTGGTTGACCTGCCGGGACTCGCCATATCCCCTTTGCTGAGTGTCATTGACAAGGTGTTTCCGGGAGCTTCCCATCTTGAGTGTCAGTTGCTCGAAATACTCCCTAACTTCTGTATATTCCCCTTCATCTTGCTATCGGGTAAGCTCTCGGTGAGCCGTAACAAGGTAGGTCTTGTCGTGCTTGGATTGACGGTGTTTCTCCTTGCCGGCATAGCTTACTTCTTTGTCGACTCAATCCTCGGGCTTATAATAGTAAGCTGCGTGCTCGGCATGGGTTGCGGTCTTGTAATCCCGCTTGCCGCCGGATTGCTTGCCGAGATTTTTACCGGAAAGTACCGTCTGCAGCAGATGGGCATAAAATCGGGTATAGCCAACGGTACACTTGTGCTTGCAACGCTTGCCGTAGGGCTTACGGAAGGGAAAAACTGGCATATACCCTTTGTCGTGTACCTTATGCCTATAATACCGCTCGCCCTGTCGGTGTTTCTGTCACAGCGCTATATGTCGCGCGACAGCGGAGGCGACGTGGCGACCGTAGTGCAGGCTCATATCAAGTCGGCCGGGCTGCCTTTCGTCGAGATACGCAAACGCCTTTTCGGCATTATCTTTTTCTATCTCGTGGTGACTGTGGCAGGCATTACCTTATCATTTTTTATACCATTTCTGATGTCGTCACATCACATGGGCGATGATGCGACTGGTTATGTCAGTGCCGTGTTCTATCTTATGGTCACTCTTCCGGGCTTCTTTCTGGGCAAGATTGTGTGCTTTTTCCGGAAACTTACGATTCCGGTGTGTGTGGCTATGATGATTGTCGGCCCGCTGATTATCGCTTTCTGTCCATCGCTGACGGCATATTTCATAGGGGCGTCACTGATGGGATTCGGCTATGGCGCGCTGCAGCCTATTTTCTACGACAAGGCTTCGGAACTCGCTCCCTCGGCCGCTCATTCGACCAAGGTGCTCTCTTATGTGATGTCGGCTAATTATATCGGCGTTGCCATATGCCCGCTATTTTTTGTCGGATTGAAATCGGTCACGGCTTTCGTGATAAGCGCAGCTTGCATGGCTGTGGTGTTGGTAATCGCTATAATAAAGCGTGATTCATTTACTTTCAGTGTCAATGACGAACTTGCCGCTTACGGCAAGAAACCGCTTGACTCTGGTGTTGAGAATAAGACTAAATAAACTAATAGTTACTTAACTAAAGATTTTTTATGATGAAAAAGTCTCTACTTATTACATTAGCCGGCAGCTTTATTGCCGTGCCGTCGGTCATGGTCGCGCAGACACCCGACGACGAGACTATCGTGTCGGTGATTGTCGGTGACGAAAATTCCGCTGTCGACGTTCAGGAAGAGTTTATCGATAACGCCCCGAAGCGAAAAAATGACAACGGGTTGCCGCGCTTCGCGATTGTCGGGAAAGACAATAAGTTTTATCTCGGTCTCGGAGCTTCGTTTCTTGGCGAGGGGGTAGTCGATTTTGGCGGTGACATGCCTTCGCCCTATGCGTTTGTGCCATCTTCTATTACGCCCGCTACCCCTGGCAACGGCGCGTCGCTGCGTTTCACTGCGCTGACATCTTCGTTTTATATCAACGCCGTGGCATTGCCGGGTACTAAAGACAAGGTAGGCTTGTTTTTCAAGGCTGAGATTAATGACGGCAATGATTATGGCTTCGATGTGTCCCACTTCTATGTGACTTACCGCGGATTTCAGGTAGGTTACACTTCGAGCCTTTTTGCCGACGGGGCTGCGATGCCTTATACAATAGATGACCAGGGTCCTAACGGCTCTGCCAACATATCTTTGTTTACCGCCGGATATACCCATGAGTTCACTCCCTCATTTACCGGTGCAATCGGTATTGATGCGCCCACAGCCGACATTACTGCCGGTGACGGCACGGCGACAGTCAACCAGCGCATACCGGCGATACCTCTCTATCTGCAATATGGCTGGGATGGCGGTGACAGCCACATAAGACTGTCGGGTCTGGTGCGTCCGATTCAATACCGCGACCTTGTCGCCGGCAAAAACCACACTCCGGTAGGCTGGGGCGTGCAATTGTCAGGACTTGCAAAGGTGTTGCCTGCGCTGACATTGTATTATGACGCAACCTACGGTCAGGGCATTTCAAATTATCTTCAGGATAATACCGGTCTCGGGCTGGACGCAGTGCCCGAAGCCGACCACAGCGGCAAATGCCGCCTCATGAACTCGATGGGACTTACGGCAGGCATGACAATCAATCTTACCTCACGCCTGTCGTTTAACGCCGTATACAGTCATGTGACCAACTGGGCGCCATCCGGCACCGCTCCCGGTGAAGAACAGTACCGTTACGGTGACTACGCCGCGGCAAACCTCATTTATGCCGTCAACAAGATTATAGGCGTAGGTGTGGAGTATGATTACGGTCACCGCAAGTCGTTTGACGACGCGTCGCTTCACAGCAACCGTCTGCAGGCGCAGTTGTCGGTTACCTTCTGACGGCATGATGAAATGACCGCTCCTGACGGCGCATCGGGCACAAATTATCGTGACAAATGTAGAAAAAGTAATATTTTTTTCATGCTTCGTTTTGCTAAATTTGCATAAAAGGAAAGAATTACATACCTTTGTGCGATAAAAAAAGAAATTAGAAGTCTATGAAAGTTGCGATAGTAGGTGCCAGTGGCGCCGTAGGTCAGGAGTTCCTTCGTGTTCTGGACCAGCAGAATTTCCCTGTTGATGAATTGTTGTTGTTTGGCTCGGCTCGTAGTGCCGGTCGAAAGTACACATTCCGTGGTAAGGAAATTGAAGTGAAGGAACTTAAGCACAATGATGACTTCAAGGGCGTTGACATCGCGTTTACTTCGGCAGGTGCGGGCACTTCCCGCGAGTTTGCCGAGACTATTACCAAGCATGGCGCAATCATGATTGACAACTCCAGCGCTTTCCGCATGGATGACGATGTGCCTTTGGTTGTGCCTGAGGTCAACGGTGATGACGCGTTCAATACCCCTCGCAACATTATAGCCAACCCCAACTGTACGACAATCCAGATGGTTGTGGCTCTCAAGCCGCTTAACGACATCTCACCCATACGCCGCGTGCATGTGGCGACTTATCAGGCTGCTTCCGGCGCGGGAGCCGCTGCTATGGATGAGCTTATTGAGCAGTATGCCCAGTTAGGTCGTGGCGAGGAGCCTACGGTAGAGAAGTTTGCTTATCAGCTTGCTTACAATGTCATTCCTCAGGTTGACGTGTTTACCGACAACGGTTACACCAAGGAGGAGATGAAGATGTATAACGAGACCAAGAAAATAATGCATGCTCCCGGCATTGAAGTGAGTGCCACTTGTGTGCGTGTGCCTGTAATGCGCGCTCATTCCGAGTCGATATGGATTGAGACCGAAAGTCCGGTTTCTCTTGATGAGGCTCGCAAGGCGCTTGCCGCCGCTGAAGGTGTGGTGGTTCTCGATGACCCGGCCAACAAAAAGTATCCCATGCCGCTTGACATCGCAAATGAAGACCCCGTGTATGTAGGTCGTCTCCGTAAGGACCTGACTTGTCAAAACGGACTTTCATTCTGGGTTGTAGGCGACCAGATAAAGAAGGGTGCGGCTCTCAATGCCGTGCAGATTGCACAGTACATGATTGCCCACGGAAAGAAATTTGAAAATTAATATATCCTTATAAGAAACCTCTGTACAAACTAAGATTTTATTCTTTTAAGCCTTTATTTTATTTACGAAAGGAGTCGACGAGAGCCGCCTCCTTTTTTATTTGGCGAAAATTAACTAATTTTGTGAAGATATTTCTTAGAGCATACGTGTATGAATGTCATGAACGCAGCAGTACTTGTAAGTGACCCGGTATTGATATTTTTTATCGTGCTGGTCATTATACTGTTGTCGCCATTGTTGCTCAACAAGCTTAGAATCCCCCATATTATAGGCATGATTGTTGCCGGTATTGTGGTGGGGCCTTACGGCATAGGATTACTGGAGCGTGATGCCAGTTTTGCTATTTTCGGTCAGGTAGGTATCCTTTACCTGATGTTTCTTGCGGGAATAGAGATTGACATGTACCACCTGAAGAAGAACCTCAAGAAGGGACTTTGTTTCGGCATGTACACATTTCTTGTGCCGATGGTGCTCGGTACGGTGTCGTCCTATTATCTGCTTAATCTTGACTGGCTTACATCGGTGCTGCTTGCCTCCATGTATGCCTCCCATACCCTTATAGCCTATCCTGTGGTATCGCGTTTCGGCCTTACCAAGTCGCCGGCGGTGATTATAACGATTGCCGGTACGATTGTCACGGTGTTGGGCGCGCTTATAGTGCTTGCCATCTGCGTCGGCATCTATTCCGACGGCTCATTTAATGTCGGTGAGGTGTTGAAGCTTATGCTGCGCCTGGTGCTTTATTGCATCGTGGTAGTATATACATTCCCGAGGCTTACGCGATGGTTCTTTAAAAAATACAGCGACAATGTGTCGCAGTTTGTCTACGTGCTCGCAATGGTATTTCTTGCGAGTTTCTCCGCGCAGATGATAGGTCTGGAGAGTGTGCTTGGCGCTTTCTTTGCCGGACTTGTGCTCAACCGCTATATCCCCAACATGTCGCCGCTGATGAACCGTATAGAGTTTGTCGGCAACGCCATTTTCATACCTTACTTCCTTATAGGTGTGGGCATGCTTATTAATGTCGGTGTAGTGGTCAAGAGCTGGGATACCGTCTATGTGGCGGCGGTGATGACCGTGATGGCAACACTCGTTAAGTGGATTGCTGCATGGCTCACACAGCGCACTTACAAGATGAACGGCGCGGAGCGGAGCATGATTTTCGGACTCTCCAATGCCCAGGCGGCAGCGACACTTGCTGCAGTGATGATCGGCTTCAACATAGGCATGTTTGGCGAGGAGGTGCTTAACGGCACTATCGTGATGATACTTGTGACATGCACTATCTCGTCGATTATCACAGAAAGGGCGGCGTCACGCCTCAAGCTCATGCAGCTTGAAGGACACTCGGAAGAGAGCGGTACGGCAGGTCGTTCATCCAACACCCTTATTTCGGTGTCCAACCCTATTACAGCGGCGTCACTCGTGGAGCTTGCCCTGCTTACCCGCAGCCCTTACTCCAAGGCAAACAATCTATATGCAATCCATGTGCGCAATGACAATTCCGCCGGTTCAAGGGCTATCGGCAGAAACTCGCTTGATGTGGCTCAACAGGCAGCCGCAAGTGTAGATGCGAAGCTGATTCCTATTGAACGCTACGACCTGAATGTGGTGACCGGACTTGTCAACACCATAGAGGAACGCGATATCTCCGACGTGATAATAGGCATGCACCGCAAGGCTACGGTAATTGACTCGTTTTTCGGAAGCAAGATAGAACAGTTGCTGTCGGCGACCCACCGCATGGTGGTCATCACCCGCTGTTTTATTCCTGTCAGCACGATTACCCGTATTGTGGTGTCGGTGCCGGAAAAGGCGCAGTTTGAGACCGGTTTCCGCCGTTGGGTGATGTCGCTTGGCAATCTTACGCGCCAGCTCGGGTGTCGTATAATATTCTGCTGTCATCCCGATGTGCAGCCCTATATCCGCGGTGTGCTCCACAAGGAGCGTTACGACATCCGTGCCGAGTACCGCGATGTGGAAGACTGGGACGACTTTGTGCTGCTCGCCAACCGCATTCTTGACGATGACCTCTTTGTCGTGGTGAATGCCCGACGTGCCTCGCTGTCGTTTAATTCGGGTATGGATGAGTTGCCCGGCTTCTTGCAGAAATATTTCTCTCGCAATAATCTTGTCGTGCTCTATCCGGAGCAGTTCGGGTCTGACGTGGCTACCGCCGCATCGTCCATAGACCCTCTTGTAAGCGATGTCACGGCTACTCCCAGCGGACTGTGGCTCCAGGTGCTTTCCTATTACCGTAGGCTCATACAGCTGCGCAAACGCTTTACCCAGCGCAAACGGGTCAAGAAAATCGATCTTTAGAGCGCGTTCCTACCTGTTATGGAAATAGTGCAGAAATGACGCCATAGTCGGTGTCGTTGAAATTTTTATATATTTGTTATAATAATTTCTGAAAAATTATTGTAAATTTGTGTTATCATATTGATAAACCGTATTTATCGTAAAGTAAAAGCTATGAATTTTAAAAGATTTTTCCCCGTTGCATTATTTGCCGGGATGTTGACCTTCGGGTTGGGTGCATGTGACTCCAAGGACGACAAAGAAGGTGGTGAGCCTGTCGTTGGCCCCGGCGCGGTAGACCCCACAGTAGATCATCCTTTATCTTCCACTGAAGCCGGTGACTATCTTGATCAGACTGCTGTTGAAATAACCAAACTTTTCAAGACTGAAGACCAGAAAGAGCTTGTCGATGTACTCGACAATTTTTCTGAAAATTATGCTTACTATGATTTTGATGAAGATGATTTCAACTTTGAAGTAGGCGGCAAGAGCATGCTTAATGTGATGGCAAGGTCACTTGCCAAGGGGCTCTCGGGCGATATTGCAAGCCTGTCGCGTGCATCAAGGGCTTTTGTCACAAACTATCAGGTGTCATTTGACAAGCTTAAAGGTATATACACTCCTGACAGCAAGACCCACACATGGCATCGTGATCCTAACAGTAATGACATTATATTCCGTTTCGGTACCTCGGAGGTAAAAGTGCAGGCTACCGGCGGAAACTGGGATATGGCGTTTGATAATTCCTATGAAGATTATTATGGTGAGGAATATGAGGAGCATATTCTTGTGAGCGTGCCCCGAAATGTGACTTTAACCATTACCGACAGCGGAAAGGAACTCGTGCACGGCACTGTTGAAAACAATCTTGACATAAATGGCAAGACATTCTTCATGAAGACCGGCATGCGTGTTGCCAACCTCACTCTTGACGCTAAGATTGAAGGCAACAATACTCTCATCAGCGAGGCTCAGTCGCTCTATGTAAGCGGTACAAGGCTGGTGTCTTCCACCGCTTCGCTCAAGGGTAGCAATATGTGTGACATGGAGCATCTTGCCGGGCTTTTCGACTATGACGAGATTTCTGAGGCAAAGGCTGATATCGACAAGACATTCCGTAGCGGTGAGGCAGCTGTCAACATCCTCGACCGTGTGCAGATTAAGACAGAGATATCTAATATCGGTACTCTTATGGAACTTGGCGACTTTGACGGCGATTATCCATATAATCCCAATGCTGAAAGCGATGCAAAGAAGTTTGCCAATGCGCTTGACAAGTATATGAAGGGTCAGATGTATTTTGGAAATACCGGAGCCGTGCAGGCTAATATAGCTTGGGAAATCTATAAAGATGAGTATTATGGCTACTATACTTACTGGGATGTAGAGCCGGTGATGGTATTTGTTGCCGATGGCAGCCGTTTCACATTTGAAGAGTACTTTGGTGATGAGAACCGTTTTGCCGATGCG
This sequence comes from uncultured Muribaculum sp., assembly GCA_910578835.1. Classification (GTDB taxonomy): domain Bacteria; phylum Bacteroidota; class Bacteroidia; order Bacteroidales; family Muribaculaceae; genus Muribaculum. The sequence continues at coordinate 70,282 of CAJTSK010000008.1, read as the reverse complement.
GCAAACAGTATCATGAGCCTTATCAACCTTTATGCGAGCCTTTGGCAATAAGCAACGTTAATTGGACGCGATTTCACTATTCTTTCGATATTTGAGCGGTGTGCCCTTAAAGGGCATGTCGCTCTTGTCGGCTTTTGCGGGGGCGATGACCATGCAAGCCCGGGCTGTTGCGCCTGTCGACAGCGTGGAATTGGGGGAAATCGAGGTCGTGGCTACGTCATTGCGCACAACCCGGTTAGGCGATGACGGCTCGTTGACCGTCGATGCTGCTGTAGCCGGAAGGACTTTGCGTTCGTTGGGCGAGGCTGATGCCATCGGCTACCTGAAATTACTACCGGGTGTCACTGCAGGCAGCGACTATGGTTCGGGACTCTCTGTGCAGGGCGGCGATTATTCCCATACGCTGTTCCGCATCAACGGTATTCCTCTCTTCTTCCCATACCATTTCGGCGGTATATTTTCAGTGGTCACTCCCTTTCATTATCCTGTAGTGAAGCTTGAAAAGGCTATTCATGACCGCTCGATGCCGTCGCGAGTCGGGGCGCTTGTCGATATGTCGGTGAGGAAGGGAAAATATGAGCGTGTGTGCGGGACTTTGAATGTGGGCGTGATTTCCTCCGGCATATCAGTTGGTGTCCCGGTAAGCCGCAACTTTGACATCACGGCTTCGGCGCGTATTTCTTATATCAATGACCTTTATGGCAGTCTATTGCGCGGTAAGTCTTCGGAGATAAGATATAATCTAAGCGATGTGTCGGTCACCGGGGTTTGGACCCCGACTTCATATGACAAGGTTACCGCCGATTTCTTTCTTAACTCCGACCATCTAAAAGTGATTGACGATGCCTATGTGCTCGATACCGAGATGAAGTGGGGCAATATCGCGGGTGCGGTGAAGTGGGAACATGCCATGCCTGGCGGCTCTATGCAAAATTCGGTATATTATTCCGGATTTACCAACCGTCTGTCGCTCGACATGCCGCAGATGGGGCTTCACTTGCCGTCGGAAATAGGGCAGTTGTCGGTCAGCGGTGTCGTAGACCTGACGCTTGATTCACTTTGGCGCGTCAAGGCGGGATATGCTGTGGCGTTAAACCGCGTTATCCCTCAGTGGACCGATGTGTCGGGATATAATATGACATCAGATTCCCGACCGGTAAAGGAACATGGCGAGGAAGCGGCGTTATTTGGCGAGGTTTACAGAAAACTCGGCTCTTGCGTATTGCTGTCGGCGGGGGTGAGGCTTACCGGCTATCATCAGGCACTTTACCGCCGTATTTTTGCCGACCCGTCGGTTACTGCGTCGTTAAGCCGGCGATGGGGACAGATTACGCTGCAACTGGCGAGCTATACGCAGACTCTTCATCAGGTGGGATTCTCTGAAATAGGTATGTCGTCCAATTTCTGGATTGGTTCGACCGTCGGGCTGCCCGCTCAAAGGGCATTGTCGGCGGCTGTTAATTACAACAAGTCGTTTTGTGGAGGGGGATATACTTTTTCCACTGATATTTATTACAAGCGGCTACGCGGATGCGCGGAGTATGACGGCTATCTGCTCGGATTGCTTGACGACGGATATGTGACGCGTGACAATATCTTGACAGGCAAAGGTTATAACTGCGGGATTGACGTGATGCTGACCAAAAACACCGGGAAGCTTACCGGCTCGGCTGCTTACGCCTACGGGATAGCGCGCCGTCGTTTTGACAATATTACTGGCTGGGTTACAGCGTCGACAGAGCTTCGACATTCGGTGAATCTTTTCGCGCGTTACATGGTGGATACTCATTGGTCGGTCTCTGCGGTGTTTGCTTATGCTACGGGACGTCCTGTCACTCCTATCAAGGCATTATATGTCGTAGGGGAAAATGTGTTAATGGATTACGGCAAGCGCAATTCGGGCAACCTTCCCGCATATCATCGGCTTGACTTGTCGGCTACTTATTCATTTCGCAGTGATAAGTGGCTGCCGTTAAGGCACTTTGTCAATGTGTCGCTTCTTAACGCTTACGGACATCGTAATGTCGACATGGTGACCTATAGCTATAATGTCGATGACAATATGTTTTGTCGTAAAGAGGTGACATCGCTTTACCGTTTCATGCCTTCTATAAGCTATACTGTTGAGTTTTAATGAAAAAGATACTGTTATACTTGTTTGGCGCCATAGTCAGTGGGCTTGTGATAGCCGGATGTGACACTTCGACCGAAGTGTCGTCGCCGTCGCTTGTCGTTGAGGGCTGGATTGACTCCGATGGCTTCCCTGTGGTTATTCTTACAAAGACGATTGCGCCTGATGTGTCACAGGCTACCCCGGTATCTGACTGCCTTGTGCGTTGGGGCAAGGTCACGATTTCCGACGGGGAGCGTGAAGTGGTGATGACCGGAACTACCGATGAAAATTATTTCCCTCCTTATATCTATCGTACATTTGACATGCGTGGCAAACCGGGGAAAACTTATCATATTACGGCTACCTACGGCGGCATGTCGGTCGAGTCATCATGCACCATGCCTGAGAAAGCACGCATTATAGCTGTTGACGCTGCTCCGGTTGACGGCTCCGGATTGCAATATGAGATGTCGATGACTTTTTTGCCGGTGCGCGGTGAGCGATATTATCACATAATTACCCGGTGCAACCGGGGACGCGGGGGCTTCCTGCCGTCGTTTATGGGCACAGTCAAGACCGACGGCTCGGGCGATGAGGTGAAAGTACCTGTGTTTGCACCTAAGACTGACACTGCCGACGGTGTATTCAGCCCCTATTTCAAGTCGGGCGACGTGGTGGAAGTTGCCCTTTGCACGATTACGCCGGAGGTCTATGATTTTTGGTTTGATTACGATGATGTGGTGGCGTTTGGCGGCAATCAGTTTGTGTCGTCGGCAGGCAATCTTCGCTCCAATGTTACCGGTGGTTACGGGGTGTGGAGCGCGCAAGGTGTGTCACGTTACACGCTCCTTATCCCGTAAATTACTTATAGGTTTCGGCGATATTGTAGATAGAGTTGAATATCTCGATATCGGTCTCGGTCAGCTCTACATGCCGGCGCGCCATTACACGGCGTGCGATATCAAAAAACTTTGATAGCGACACGTCGTTGAATCCTGACGCACCGCCTTCGCTGAATGATGCCACGAAATTGCGCGGAAATCCTGACCCGTGGATGTTGCAACCCACTCCTACCACGGTGGCGGTGTTAAACATGGTGTTGATACCTGCCTTGGTGTGGTCGCCCATGATTAGTCCGCAGAATTGCAGGCCGGTACGCAGGAAGCGGTGGGCGGGATAGTTCCATAACTTTATTTCCGAATAGTCGTTTTTTAGGTTTGATGCAACGCAGTTTGCGCCGAGATTACACCATTCGCCGATGACGGCATTGCCTAAAAATCCGTCATGCGCCTTGTTGCTGTAGCCTATCATCACGACGTTGTTAAGCTCTCCGCCCACTTTGCAGTATGGTCCTATGGTGGTGGCGCCATATACCTTTGTGCCCATATTTATATAGGAATGTTCACAAAGTGCGAGCGGACCTCTAACGCATGAGCCTTCCATTATTTCTGCATGCTTACCGATGTAGATAGGTCCGTGGGTCACATTGAGCATCGCGCCTTCTACGGTAGCCCCCTCCTCGATGAATATCGCCGGCGAGCCGTCGGGAAGGGTGGGCGAGCCTATCAGGGTACATGTCGGGCTTAGAGGCTGTGAGGTGCGACCCTCGGTCAGCGCGGTGTAGTCGGCGGCAAGCGCTTGCTCGTTGAGCATGAATATGTCGGGGAGCGTCTTTATGGCAAGGGGGGCTTCGTCAAGCTCCACTTCGTTGTCGTAATGCTTGCCACGGTGAGCGACAATCATGTCACCCGATTTTATTGCGGTTGCTGAGGGGATGGTTTCGAGTAATTTGACGAGAGAAGGGGAAGGGCATACGTTGCCGGCGATATAATAGTCGTCGTTGGTATTCTCTTCTTTAATTGGGAATTTTGGCGACAGATATTCGACTGTCGAGTATGAGTATGTGCCTGGTAGTGCTTTTTTCCATTTCTCACGTATGGTCATTATGCCGAAACGTATGTCGGCTATCGGGCGTGTGAAAGTGATGGGGAGAAGATTTTCCCGCAGCTCGGGGTTATCGAATAGGATGATATTACGTGCCATGATATTATGCTTTTTATTAGAAGTATTTTATGCAAAGGTAGTAAAATTTTGTTAAGGATATAGCTGCAATCAGCTCGTGATTGTTGGTGAAGATAGTTCCGGCAGCACGGTTTAGACAGTAAATGTCTGTATATTTATGCATATATGCATGTTTTGTGAGGATTTAACGCCGGAAAATCGTCAAAATTAAGTAGCTGTAAATTAGATATGTAGCTAATTTTATATGTTAAAAAACATAGTTTTATTGCATATTTCGTTGAAAAACATCTAACTTTGCACTGTGTTTAGTTGTATATAGTAGTGAACGAGGTGATGATATTGACCTCGATTAAATATTAACTAAAACTTTATAGTCATGAACAAGATGATTAAGTTTTTTAAAGAAGGTGTTAATTCATACGTAAAAAACATGAGTGACCACCAGTTGTTCAGGATTACCGGCGACTGCACTCCCATGTTTGACGAAGAAAATTAGTAGGGTTTTCACCGGTAGGTCGGCCGCCCGAAGCTTGTTGGTCATCGCGGCAGACATTAAAAGGTTAGAAAGAATGTTTTAGGAAATTAAAAAGAAAAAGTGTTATGAAGAAGTTTTTTAAGAAAGTACTTACTTGGTACTTTGAAGCAGCATCAGAGATGTACAAGTAAAGACTTGGGTCGTAAGACACAAGAAAGAATGGAGTAAATTAAGTTATTAGAGAATCGTGATACATCTCACGATTTTTTTTGTGCCTTTATGTAAATAAATGATTATCTTCGCGCAATTATGGATAATATGGTGACATCAGTCGAGATAGACAGGTTGAAGGTGAGGGCGTTTCATGGAGTATTGGAGCAGGAACGCAAGGTGGGCAACGACTTTGAGGTGACGGTAAAAGTCGATTTCCCTTGGGATATCGATTCCGACTCTATTGACAATACGCTAAACTATGCCGAGCTTATAGCTCTCATTCAGAAGGAGGTGGATATCCCGTCGGCATTGCTTGAACATGTAGCGGGCAGGATTTACCGCCGTATATCAAGTCGCTGGGACTCTGTGACCGGCGGTTATATAAGGATAGCGAAGCTCACCCCTCCGGTGACGGCACAGCTTGCCGCGGCGGCGGTGAGCCTCGCATGGGGCGGCTGTGCGTCAAAATGAGCGTCCTTTGTAGACGTTGCTTGACGCTGAGGGATAAAGTGTACCCTCAAGCGTTACTCGGTTGGAACTGAAGTTTGGGGTCACGACTGCGGTTGCGCGGTCGGTGCCCGGAGTCACTGTAATTGTGATTACAGCCGATATGCCGTTGCCGATAACGCTCATTGATAGTGTGTAAGAGCCGTTCTTTTCTTGCGATTTCTTGATGTTGGATGCTTTGCCTTCGACTGTGACACCACCCACGCCGTTGGGTCCTCCTGCGTTAAACGGTGCCACCTGTACGGTAGTGGTGCCGTTGACCGACGATATGAAATTGGTTACCGATGATACATATGCCGGTCTGCCGCGCTTAAATATGAGGCGGTCGGCTTCCAGTACAAAATCCATGTCGTTCAAGGCTTTCACGGCAAGGAGGTGATTGATGGAGTCCTGACGCGCCTCGATAACTTTCTGCGCTTCCTTTGCCGCTTTCTGCTCGGGAGTAAGCGTTGCGCATGAGGTGATGAGAGCCATGACGGCTACGATGATTAAAGACAGACGTTTCATAATAGCGTTATTTTTTTTGAACAAATTTCTATAATTTGGGTCAGTTAACTGTAAATATAACGTATTGAAACTTAATTTGGATTGAGAAAAGTAGTATATTTGCATCGGGAATGTAATTTTTTGTCAAATAAATCACTTAAATAATATGCTAATGAGGAAATTTTTACTTACTGCCGCAGCGCTGTTGCTTGGCGTGAGCGGTATGACAGCTGCAAAGTCCGATATGCTTACGGAGACAGCTGCTGTTAGTGCAAAATGGGAAAAGCCTGCTATGAGAAAGGTGGCAAAAGCTGATGCCGCATCGCGTTGGGACTGTTCTTATATATTAGGCGAATATATTACAGCCGGTAATTTCCAGACTTCGGGTACTTATATGGTGGCTGTTGTGATTCCTGAACATATCGCGAAGCAGTGTGTCGGGTCAAAGCTTACCGATATATTCTTCTTTATGGGCTCTTCCGTTGACAAAAACGGACGTGTATTTATAACCAAGGGACTTGGCGGTGAGAAACTGTGGGAAAAGGATGTCACTTTGAATCTCGGTTCAGTTTCAGGAAATAATTTTACGCCCGGCGAAAATGAGATTGTACTTGAAGAACCGTATGTGTTTACGGGCGACGAAATTGCAGTCGGATATGAGTTTGTTGCGCCGCGTTCGACAAATTTCAAATCGTATTACCCGCTTTGCTATGGTAATGAGACACCGGTTAATTCTTACTGTGATAATGTCGGTGTTACCAATGGTGATAAAGAGGAATGGGCCCATTTAGGTATTCCTTTGTCAATCATGGTCGGCGTAGAGGGAGAAAACCTTCCTACATGGATAGAGGCTATAGGCTATGATTTGCCTTTTGTAGTGAAGCCCGGTGAAAAGATTGACGTTAATGTTACTGCTGTCAATCTGGGTGCTTCTACCATTACTTCAGCAAATGGTTTTACTTCGGTTGACGGTATTGATGGTCAGGAGCAGACTGCCTCTCTGAATATCCGTCCGGGATCTGATGGCGATATCATTTTTTCGCTTTCAGGCGTGGATAAAGAAGGTGTTTATAGCATAGGGGCTACTGTAAATAAGGTAAATGGTCTTGAAATCCCTACCATAGCAGCCAAAGACTATGTGAAGAGCGTAGAGAATGGTATCAAGCGTCGCGTAGTTATCGAGGAATGGACCGGTACTTGGTGTGGATATTGTCCGCGTGGTATCTGGGGTATGGAATATCTTGAGGAGAATTATCCCGATGATTTCGTGGGAATCGCCATCCACAGCAGCAATGGCTCGGCTACCGACCCCATGAATCTTTCAAGCTATATTAATTCACTTGCCGAGCTCGGATATGTCAGCGGATTCCCCGGCGCGTTAATCGACCGCATGGTGCCGGTTAGCCCAAGCCCCGGAAGTTTTGCTGCTGCGGTTGAATTGCTTGGCGGCGACCGTGGCTTCGGCGATATAGCCATCGAGGCAAAATATGTCGATGCCGCCGAGAAGAAGCTCGAAATCAGCGGAAAGGCTAAGATTGTCTACGATGTCAAGGAAGTGAACGAGACTCTTGCCAAGTCACAGTATCGCATAGCATTTGTAATCACTGAAAACAAAGTACCCGGTCAGCAGACAAACTATTTTTACAATGGTCAGGGTGGCGAATGCGGTGGCTGGGAGTCATTGCCTTATACTGTAAATTGGACGTTTAATGACGTGGCGCGCAAGATTGACACCTTCGAGGGTATCAAGGGACTTCTTCCTGCCGAGATGGAAAAGGACAAAGAGTATGAGTTTACCCACTCTATGACATTGCCCTCTAATGTTAAGGTAGGCAGCAACATCGACATCATCGCGCTGCTTATCAACGACACTACCGGATTTATAGAAAATGCAGTGAAGATTGCCGGTCCGCAGCGTGCCGCTTCGATTGACAATGTTGCCGCTGATGGCAACGGCATAAGCGTGGCTGGTGGTGCAGGTGTCATTACAATTGCCGGCGAATGTGTCGCAGCGGAAGTATATGGCTTTAACGGAGTGCGTGTCGCTTCAGTAGCCGGCGCACAGTCTGTATCAGTTGCCCCCGGTCTTTACATCGTGAAGACAGTGGCTGCCGACGGAGCTGTGTCAACAGTGAAGGTTGCAGTAAAGTAAACCGCGTTTCCGTATAGCGGAAGTAAAATAAAAAAGAGGTCATAAGGTTTTGATAGCCTTATGACCTCTTTGTCTTGTCTATTGCCGGCGGCTCAGCCGGGTGTCACCAAAACTTGTTGGCTTCCGGGCTGTATTCCCAGCCATAGTCACGCATCTTGCTCTCAAGCTCGTCGCGGTTTATGTCAAGGTCGTCACATAGCTCGTCGAGCGAACTGTAGTTGTCGCGCAGCTTCATGTTGAGCACGCTGAACAGCATTGCCGGGTCATCGGGTAATTGATTCATGTCGATAAAATTTTGTGCAAAATTACATCTTTTTGCTTGATGTTAAAACAACGGTGAATGATTGCATTTGTTCAATGATTTGCACCGGTGTCTGTCAAATGTAAAAGAAAAGTCAGTGACATTGCAAAATCCCGCCGATGGTCTTGGTGACATAATGTTACAGAGATTTTAATATTTCGCAATAAAAAACTAATTTTGCATTGAAAATAAAATTGTTATCCTCAATATAGAAAATGGAAAAGAACTTTAAGCGCACTCTCATTACGACTGCTCTCCCTTATGCCAACGGACCTGTACACATAGGACATCTTGCCGGTGTATATGTGCCTGCCGACATCTATGCCCGTTACCTTCGTCTTCGCGGCGAGGACGTGAAGATGATAGGCGGTAGCGACGAGCATGGAGTGCCCATCACCATAAAGGCGCGCCGCGAGGGGGTTACTCCCCAGGATATCGTGGACCGCTACCACAATATCATCAAAGATTCTTTCGAGGAGCTCGGCATATCGTTTGATGTATATTCACGCACAACTTCATCCACTCATGCGGCGACTGCCTCTGAATTTTTCAAGCGTCTCTATGAGAAGGGTGAGTTTGTAGAGAAGACCTCCATGCAGCTCTACGATGAAGAGGCCGGACAATTCCTTGCCGACCGCTATGTGACCGGCAAATGCCCCCATTGCGGTAACGAGCGTGCCTACGGTGACCAGTGTGAGGCATGTGGCACATCGCTCAGCCCCGAAGAACTAATCGACCCTACCAGCGCCATTACCGGCAGCAAGCCTGTCATGAAGGAGACCAAACACTGGTATCTGCCCCTTGACAAGTGGGAGCCTACACTCCGCAAGTGGATACTTGACGGACATAAGGAGTGGCGAAGCAATGTCTACGGACAGTGCAAGTCATGGCTTGACATGGGTCTGCAGCCGCGTGCCGTGAGCCGCGACCTTGACTGGGGTATCCCGGTGCCTGTGGAGGGCGCTGACGGCAAGGTGCTTTATGTGTGGTTTGACGCGCCTATAGGCTATATCTCAAATACCAAGGAAATACTCCCCGACAGCTGGGAGACATGGTGGAAAGACCCCGAGACAAGGCTTATCCACTTCATCGGCAAGGACAACATCGTGTTTCACTGCATCGTGTTCCCGTCAATGCTGATGGCTTATGGCGACAATTTCCAGTTGCCCGACAATGTGCCTGCCAATGAGTTCCTTAACCTTGAAGGCGACAAGATTTCCACTTCGCGTAACTGGGCCGTATGGCTTCACGAGTATCTGCGCGATTTCCCGGGCAAGCAGGATGTGTTGCGTTACGTTCTCACAGCCAACGCTCCCGAGACAAAAGATAATGACTTCACTTGGCGTGACTTCCAGGCGCGTAACAACAGCGAGCTTGTCGCTATCCTCGGAAACTTTGTGAATCGCGCCGTGGTGCTTACCCATAAATATTTTGACGGTGTAGTGCCAGCTGCGGGAGAGTATGCCGAGTGTGACACTCTTGCATTCAAGGAACTTGCATCGATAAAGGAGTCGCTCACCGATAATCTTGACAATTTCCACTTCCGCGACGCGCTTAAAGATGCTATGAATATCGCGCGCCTCGGCAACCGCTATCTGCAGGAGACTGAGCCGTGGAAGGTAGCCAAGACCGATATGGACCGTGCTGCGACTATCCTTAATGTGGCTATCCAGATATGCGGAAATATCGCTGTCGCTTTTGAGCCTTTCTTGCCTTTCATGGCCGAGAAGCTGCTCAAGATGCTCGGTGGCAAGACCATTACATGGGATATGCTCGGATGCAACGACCTTGTGCCTGCCGGTGCAAAGATTGGAGAGCCGGAACTTCTGTTTGAGAAAATCGAGGATGATGTAATCGAAGGACAGATCAAGCGTCTTGAAGATATAAAGCGCCAGAATCAGCTTGACAACTGGAAGGTTGCGCCTCAGGCTGAAAATGTGGACTTTGACACATTCAAGAAGTGTGACATACGTGTGGGAACAGTGCTTGAATGTGAGAAAGTGCCCAAGGCCGACAAACTCCTGCGCTTCCTTATCGACGATGGCATGAAGAAGCGTACAATCGTTTCAGGCATCGCCAAATATTATCAACCCGCCGACCTGATAGGAAAGCAGGTGTGCTTCATCGCCAATTTCGAGCCACGTAAGCTCCGTGGTATCCTCTCGGAGGGAATGATACTCTCTGCCGAAAATCCCGACGGCTCGCTTGTGGTAATCGGCCCGACAGCGCCTGTGCGCCCGGGAGCTCAGGTGATGTGATTTAGTGAAAACAATCTATAATAATATAAAGATGAAAAGTGCGCGAAAACCCCATATTCTGATCATATATACCGGTGGCACCATCGGTATGATTGAGAATCCGGAGACTCACACGCTTCAGCCATTTGACTTCACGCATCTGATTGATAATGTGCCGAAAATCAAGATGCTTGATTACATAATTGAAAATATCCAGTTCAATCCTCCTCTCGACTCTTCCGACATGAATCCGAAGTATTGGATGGAGATGGCGCGCGCTATTGAGGATAATTTCGACAGGTTTGACGGCTTTGTCGTGTTACATGGCACCGACACTATGTCGTACACGGCATCGGCCCTGTCGTTTATGCTCGAAAATCTACACAAGCCTGTGATTATCACCGGGTCGCAGCTCCCTATCGGCGAGGTGCGCACCGACGGCGAGGAAAATCTGATAACGGCATTGCAGATTGCTGCCGCTACCGATATCAATGATGCCCCGATGGTGCAGGAAGTGGCGATATTGTTTGAAAACTATCTTTGGAGGGGCAACCGCTCGACAAAGATGAGCGCCGACAATTTCAACGCTTTCAAGAGCAACAATTATCCGCCGCTCGCAAAGATAGGTCTTGGCATACATTTCAATGAAGAGGCATTGATGAGGGCGGTCGTGAAGCGTCCGCTTAAGGTACGCTACGCGATGGATACCAATGTGATGTTTCTTGACCTGAATCCCGGTATACCGGAGGAGATATTGCGTCATCAGCTTTCAGCTCCCGGCATAAAGGGCATAGTGCTGAAGACATTCGGTGCCGGAAATGCGCCTACCTACCTGTGGTTTCTCGATGCCATACATGACGCTGTGGAGAGAGGTATCGTGATTGTCAATGTCACCCAGTGTGTCAACGGCGGTGTACATACAAAGCGCTATCTGTCGGGCGACCGTCTTGCCGCTGCCGGAGTGATTTCCGGTCACGACATGACCTCAGAGGCGGCTATCACCAAGCTGATGTATCTCTTCGGTCTCGGATTGCCACCTGCCGAGGTAAGAAAATATCTCGAATGTTCACTTTGCGGTGAGGTGACTTTGTGACCTGTCTCCGTAAAATGATATTGAATTAAGTTTGATTCTGAAAGAATCATCTGCCGTGTCCCGTGGGTCTATATCCATGGGACACGGTAGCTATTCGTCGGGTGATAAAAGTGTGGATTTGAGAATTTTATTTTAAAAAGTGACCGACAGATTGTAGCTATTTGAAAAAAAAGTGCGATATTTGCACTTGCAAAATTGGCGGGAACGCTTAAAACAGCTTAAACGCTTGCAAATCATAAAATTATTACACTATAATAAAAATAAACGAAAATGACAAAAGCCGACATCGTAAACGAAATCTCTAAGACTACCGGTATTGAGAAGGTAAATGTGCTTGAGACTATCGAGAAGTTCATGGAGATTGTAAAGGATTCTCTGGCTCACGGCGAGAATGTATATCTCCGTGGCTTTGGTAGCTTCATCGTTAAGACCCGTTCAGAGAAGACCGCCCGCAACATTTCAAAGAATACTACCATCATCATCCCCGAGCATAAGATTCCGGCATTCAAGCCTGCAAAGGTGTTCATGGAAGAGGTGAAATAATATACCCCACGAGATAAAACAACTTAATTAACAATAATATTAACTTTAAATTAGCGTACAATGCCAAGCGGAAAGAAAAGAAAAGGTCACAAGATGGCCACTCACAAGCGCAAAAAACGCCTAAGAAAGAATCGTCATAAGAAGAAATAATCAGGGTGACCGTTTATTTTCAGAAATGACTGTTTAACATGAAATTTGTATATACATGAGAACAAACGTGACCAATCTGCTCATGCGCGATGAAGTCAAGTTTGTTCTCTGCGTATATGACAAAGAAAAGACCAAATGAAAAGTGAACTCATTGTAGATGTACAGCCTTCCGAGGTGTCAATCGCCTTGGCGGAAGATTCCAGGCTCGTTTCTCTCCAGAAAGAGTCACGGAATATCTCCTACGCTGTCGGCGACATTTATCTCGCAAGAGTGAAAAAGCTCATGCCCGGACTTAATGCCGCCTTCGTTGACGTAGGCTATGAGAAAGACGCTTTTCTTCATTACCTGGATCTTGGCTCCCAATTCTCTACCTATTACCAGTTTGTCAAGCAGGCTCTCGATGACCCAAAGCATGTGCCGTCGCTCTCTAAGATGAAGCTCATGCCCGACATCAACAAGCAGGGCACTATTGCCGATGTCCTGGAGAAGGACATGACGTTGATGGTCCAGATAGCAAAAGAACCTATCTCGACAAAGGGTCCGCGACTTACTACGGAAATCACGTTTACAGGACGTTTTCTTGTACTGATTCCTTTTTCTGACAAGATTTCCGTGTCGCAGAAAATCAAGACTACTGAAGAGAAGCTACGCCTTAGACAGCTTGTCGACAGTATCAGACCAAAGAATTTCGGCGTGATAGTGCGCACATCTGCTGAAGGAAAGCGCGTAGCCGAGTTAAATCATGAGCTGAAGACCTTGCTGAAGTGTTGGGAAGACACTGTCTTTAAAGCACAACATTCTACCGTGCCCTCGCTGATTTTTGAAGAGGAAAGCCGTATTGTAAGCATGTTGCGCGACGTGTTCAGCCCCTCTTTTGAGAGCATATATGTCAATGACGAGGAGACTTATAATCAGATTTCAAAGTATGTTGACCTGATTGCTCCAGAGTGTCACGACATCGTGAAGCTTTACTCAAAAGATGTGCCTATATTTGACCACTTCAACATCACGCGACAGATTAAGTCGTCGTTTGGCAAGACTGTCTCTTTCAAGTCAGGAGCGTATATCATCATTGAGCACACGGAGGCTCTGCATGTGATTGACGTAAACTCGGGCAACCGCTCGAAAGCGACGTCCGACCAGGAAAGCAACGCTCTTGAGGTAAATCTGCGCGCTGCCGACGAGATAGCAAGGCAGCTGAGACTGCGCGACATGGGCGGTATAATCGTGATTGATTTTATCGACATGAACAAGGCTGAGCACCGTCAGACTCTTTATGAGCATATGAAAGAAGTGATGGCAAACGACCGTGCCCGTCACAATATATTGCCGCTCAGTAAGTTCGGGCTTATGCAGATTACCCGCCAGAGGGTACGCCCCGCGCTTGATGTAGTTATTGCCGAAAAGTGTCCTTCATGCTTCGGCAAAGGAGAGGTGCAGCCGTCGTTGCTGTTTACCGATACTCTGCACGAAAAACTGGATTATCTTATCAACAATCTTAAAGTGACCGGCTTTGTGATGTATGTCCATCCGTTTGTCGACGCATATCTGAAAAAAGGATTGCTCTCGCTCTACAGGAAATGGCGCATGGAGTTTGGCAGCAAGTTTAAGATTGTTCCCGACCAGTCGCTTGCCTATCTTCAATATAAGGTAGTGGATAGTGACAAAAATGAAATAGACCTCGCCGAGGAGAAGGATCTTGAATCATCCTCATCGAAGTCAAAGTCTAAAGCCAAGAATCGAGATAGCGAAGAATAGGGCGTCTTGTGCCCGCGGTTATCGCTAACGTAAAAGCGCGATCGTCGTGTCACCGGCGGTCGCGCTTATTTTTTTGTTGTAGATTCAGCTTATTTTGCTGCAAGCGGGGAGGGCACGTTGTAGACGCGTGCAGCAAGCTCCTGGTCGAGCATGTAAAGTCCCATGCCGTTGTCACCGATCATGCGGAACTTGTCGATGAGCTGCTGGGCGCTCTCTTCCTCTTCTACCTGCTCGTTGACAAACCAGTTGAGGCGGTCACAGGTGGGATAGTCTTTCTCTGCCTCTGCGATAGCGTAGAGGTTGTTGATAAGTGCTGTTACCTTCTGTTCGTGGGCGAGAGTGTCCATAAACGCGTCGAGAGGCTTTTCCCATGTTGCGGGCACTTCTTCTATCGGTTTAAGGATTACCCTGCCGCCACGGGCGTTCATGTAGTTCATGAATATCTGTGCGTGGGCCTGCTCTTCCTGAAACTGGATGCGAAACCAGTTGGCAATTCCGGGCTTGCCATCGGCATCAAAGTTGCATGCCATGGCGAGATACAGGTAAGCCGACCAGAACTCGGCATTGATTTGCGCGTTTAACGCGTCTTGTACTTTGGAGCTAAGCATAGTAATACGTTTTTTAATATGTTTTTATTATATGTAAATAAGATACAAAGGACAAGCCGGGCGATGAAACCCGATTGTCCTTTGGTATCTTGATTTCAGCTGTTGATTATTCTGCGTCTTTTTTCTTTGTAGTCGCTTTTTTAGCTGCGGGTTTCTTGGTTGCTGCCTTCTTTGCGGTCTTCTTCACCTCTTTTTCTTCGGCTTTACCTTCAGCGAGGGCTTCGCGCTTGGCGTGCTCTTCGTTGTAATGCTCAAGATTGTTGCGCATTGAGGCAACCTCCTTGTTGAGCACCTCGATTTCCGTAGCCTGGTTGCGTATCGTGGTAAGAAGAGAGTTAAGCTCTTCATTTTCGATAGAGAGCGGGTATTGCTCTTCCACGCGCACGATAAAGTCGGCAAGCACGTTCATGTAGTTGGTGAACGCCTGGAACGGGGTTTCGTAGGGGCTGAACATGGCGTGTACGGCACCGTCGTTCATATGTTTTGTCGACATGTAGAAGAAGTGGTCGGAAGCCTGTAGGTAAGCCCAGTCCTGTTTCAGACGGCGGTCGGAGCAGAGGCGCACACGCTCTGATACAGAGTATAGCTTGTTGAACGCTTCGTTCTGGAGCTTGTTGCCGAGCCATGCAGTGGTGTCGCGAGCCTCGTCAGCCCAGGAGATGGGGTGAAGTACGCTGAGGGTGTCGACAGCCTTGCATTTTGACACTATTTCCGAGGGTGTCCAGAAATCAATGCCACGCTCTGCTGCGAAGCGGGGAATTGCTTCGAGGAACTGGAATATACCGCTTTCCCTGGGCTGAAGTTCACCGAATGTGTCAAGGCTCATGAACAGGTTGATTACCTGCTCTTCGGCGGGAGTTGACGCAATCCAGTCGACATATTTGTCGGCAGTCAGGGGATAAGAGTCCCAGTCGGGGTTGCTGAAGCGGAATGAGATGTCATCGCTAAGCTTGTCGTTTTTCAGGAGAAGCTTGAGCTTGGGGCATGATGCCGCTGCATATACATAGTTGGGTGATTTCCATCCGAGGATATGCTTTGCGCCCTCGGTGATGCATCCCTTGTAGCCCATTTCGTAAATCATCGGTGCCATCTCGTCGCAGTAGATAAGCTCGGTGTTGCGGAGCACCTTGGGATGCTGACCAAACAGCTCGTAAATCTTCTCGTCGTGAAGGCGTACCTGTGCTGCAAACTCTTCCGGGTCGACGAGCGATGAAAGAGAGTGGGCATAAGTCTCGGCGAGGAATTCCACCTTGCCGGTATCAGCGAGTTTCTTGAGAATGTCAATGAATTCGGGCACATATTGCTCACACTGCTCCAGGGCTGTGCCGGTGATAGAGAACGCGCAACGGAACTTGCCGTCGGAATTTTCAATCATGCGAAGCAGGGTCTCTGCGGCGGGTATATAACTGCGATGTGCGATACGTGTGATTATGTCGTCATTTGCAAAGTCATCGTAGTAGTAATGGTCGTTACCTATGTCAAAGAAACGGTATCTTTTAAGGCGGAACGGTTGATGAATCTGGAAATAAAAACAGATAGCTTTCATGAGCTTGGTTTATTTGATAGTTATTTTTTTCGTGTTTGATTAATTTCTATGGAGCACCTTGTTATAGATGTCGATAACTTTCGCTCCTGCCTTGTCCCAGGTAATCTGGTTGACCTCGTTTAGCCCGTCTTCCTGCAGCTGTGCATACATGGCGGGGTAGGTGACAATCGAGTAGATGGCATCTGCCATTGCATCGATGTCCCAGTAGTCGGTCTTGATTACATTGGTGAGGATTTCGGCACATCCGCTCTGCTTGGATATGATTGACGGCACACCCATCTGCATCGCCTCAAGCGGCGATATACCGAATGGCTCCGACACTGACGGCATGACGTAGACATCACTTGCCTTGAGCATCTCATATACCTGCTTGCCTTTCTGGAAGCCGGGGAAGTGAAACCGGTCAGCGATACCGCGCTCGGCGGCGAGAGTAATCATTTTCTCCATCATGTCACCGCTTCCTGCCATTACGAAGCGCACATTGTGGTTGTTTTTCAATACCCTTGCGGCAGCCTCGACAAAATATTCGGGACCTTTCTGCATGGTGATACGTCCAAGGAAGGTCACCACTTTCTCCTTGGAGCGCGGAGGATTGACGTTTAGCAGCTCCTCGCTAAGAGGGGTGACGGCGTTGTGAACAGTGGTTACCTTTGCCGGGTCGATACCGTATTTTTCGATTACTGTGTTGCGTGTCAGGTTACTTACCGTGATTATATGGTCGGCGTGAAGCATGCCGTCGCGCTCGATGTTATACACGGTGGGGTTGACATTGCCGCGAGAGCGGTCAAAGTCAGTGGCGTGAACGTGAATCACCAGCGGCTTTCCTGTCACCTGCTTGGCATGGATGCCGGCAGGATAGGTGAGCCAGTCGTGGGAGTGAATTACATCAAACTCCTCGGTGCGGGCAATCACGCCGGCGCAAATAGAGTAATTGTTGATTTCTTCAAGCAGGTTGTCGGGATAACGGCCGGAGAACTCGATGCAGCCGAGGTCGTTGAGACGCATGTAGTTGAAGTCGGCGTAGATATGGTCGCGCAGACGGAAATATTCGTCGGGGCTCATCACGCTGCCGATACGGCTTTCTACATATTCGCGGCTTACGTCGCGCCATGCCACAGGCACCTGCGACGCACCTATTATCTTGGCAAAACTCTTGTCTTCATCTCCAAAGGGCTTGGGTATCACAAACGTGATATCCATGTTGCCACATTCCCACATGCCTTTTGTGAGACCGTAGCTGGCGGTGCCGAGTCCGCCAAGAATATGGGGTGGAAATTCCCACCCGAACATTAACGCTTTCATGGTAACGAATTTACACGTTTAATTTTTTAAGATTACGCAGGGTGCGGAGCACTTCTGCGACATTGGTCGCCTGTGAGATAGCGCCTCTTCCGGTAAACGGCGGGTTGCCGTCGTAGAGCTGGGAGATGGTGCCAATACAGTTCTGACTCATTTCATCCTCGAAGCCTATGAGCATGCGGTCGATATAGCTGATTCCGCTCATGCCGAATACCTTGATGTAGGCGTCGGCATACATTCCCATGAGCCACGGACGCGCGGGTCCATTATGGTAGGCGCGTTCACGCTCTTCCGGAGAGCCTACGTAGAAGGGCTGATAGCCATAGCTCTTCGGCGACAGGGTGCGGAGTCCTTTCGGGGTGAGAAGCTCACGGGTTACCACATCGAGCACGCCCTTGCGCTGGCGACGGTCAAGCGGCGAGTAGTCGAGACCGATTGCGATAGCCATGTTGGGGCGCACTGCAAGGTCGGCGTGATGACCGTTGACATAGTCGTAAAGGTAGCCGTAGTCGTTGAGGAATGTGTCGATAAACGCAGGCTTTGCCTGGTCGGCGATTGTAAGCCATGTCTCGCGGTCCTTGGCGTAAGAGTCTGCGCCTTCAGAGAGGTTGTAGGCAAACATCAGGGCGTTGTACCATAGCGCGTTAAACTCAACAAGCAGTCCGGAACGCGGTATCAGCGGCCAGCCGTTGGAGGTGACATTCATCCACGATACCGGGGTGTTGGTGCCGGTAGTGCCCACGAGTCCGCTGGTCTCCACCTGCAGGTTGGCGTGACCGCCGGCTATAATCCAGTTGAGGATTTTGGCTATGAAGGGCATGTAGCGTTCGCGTGCAGCGTCAAATCCGAGAGTTTTGGCGTATTGCTGTATGCTCCATACTGCCCAAAGAGGCACGTCGGGCAGGTCGATGCCATGAATGCGCGGGTCGAGCAGCTCGTTTTCGATATAATTTTCAAGCGCTTTTGACGCTGTAGCCATGATGTCGTGGAAATCCTCGTTATGGTTGATGGCGAGGGTGGTGCCCGGAAGTGCGATAAATGTATCGCGGGCGCGTATCTGACCCCAGGGATAGCCTGAGATTATAAATTCACCGTCCTGGTCTTTTATATAGAACTGCTTTGCCGCGTTTTTCAAGCAGTTGTAGAAACTTGTGCGGCATGTACGGCTTGCCACTTCTGTCTCATATAGCTTGGCCATGGAGCGCGGCGACATCTCTTCGACACCTGCCGAGAAGATAATTGATTCCCCTTTCTTGATGGGTATCTCGAAATAGCCGGGCACCCAGAGGTCCTCAGTGTAAGGGATGCCTCGCTCAAGGTCTTTTACATACTCGATGCCGTTGTACCAGTTGGGGTTGGGTACCCATGTGGCTTTGTGGCTGAACTGCATGTAGAGAGTGGGGAAACCGTCATAAAGGCAGAAAGAGACACCGTTTTTAATTTCGTTGTAGTTTTGGTTTAGGCGGTCGTTTTGCACTACCAGCTGGTTGGACTCGCGGAAAGCAAGGAACGGGCGGAACTGCAAGGTGGTCGCAGAGTGTGCGTCGACCAAGGTGTAACGGATTAAGATACGGTTTTCCTGAGAGATGAACACCATCTCCTTGGTGAGGATTACTCCACCTACGCGGTAAGTGGTGCGTGGAACGCTCTCACAGTCATATTCACGAATGTACTTGTGTCCGTTAGGGCTATAGACTCCACCTGAATAGCGGTGTAACCCAAGATTAAACGGGGCGCCGTGTTGTATCACGGTCTCATCAAGCGACGACAGCATTACAAATGACTTATTGTCCATCTCGGGGATGGGAATCACCAGCAGACCGTGCTGCTTGCGTGTGTTGCACCCTACGACTGATGAGCAATGGTAAGCGCCTGCTTGATTGGTCCGGAGCATCTCCTTGGAAAGAGACTGCTCAAGGTTAATCATGAGGTTTTTATCAAATTTAAGATAACTCATTGTATGGTATGTTAGTGTTTTTGATTTGTTGAAATATATATACAGCTACAATTTTACTGATTTTTTTTTGGTCTTGCAAAAAATATTCAAAAAAATGATTGAAAACGATTGTATTGCTCTTATTGTATGTTTTTAAACACAATTACCGAGCTATTTTCTGCATAATACACGCGTCATCGTGGTCGAAAGCTCCCGCAGCATATTCTCTATGGGAGTGATAATTGGGCGGAATCTTATTTCACGTGAAGGCGCAAAAATCTTAAGTGAGTTGGGGTGACACTTAATGTCCATTGTATCTTCCATGTGGAATGGTTCACCGTCGAGGTGGGCGGGACCTTCTTCCTGGCGATAGATTACCGCTGCCGGCGCACGGAATGTGTGTATAAGGGTGTTGGAATTGATGTATCCGGTAAACAGGTCGACACCTACCATGGCTTCGTCAAGCGGGGTGCCTGCGTGTATGATGGTGATGTCGAGCAGCCCGTCTGTAAGGCTGGCGTGGGGGGCGATATAGGCGTTGTTGCCATATTGCGAGGCGTTGCAACACGCTATGAGAAACGCTTTTTCAGTGAGTACCTTGCCGTTGGCGCTTACGGTGTAGACCTGCGGGTGGTATTTGATGTATTCCGAAATGGCGCTTTTCAGATAGGTGAGCTTGCCTCTTTTGCGCTGACGCGCGAAGTTGCTGCTGACAGCTGCGTCAAATCCTACCCCGAATGTGCAGAAGAAATGCCTGCCGTTGACCGACCCGTAATCGCTTTTCAACAGGTTGTTTTCAGCGATTATGTCGGTTGCGAGCTGCGGGTCAAGGGGTATGCCGAGGTGGCGCGCAAGACCGTTGCCTGAGCCGCAAGGGATTATGCCAAGTGCGGTATCTGTGTCGCAGAGGGCTATGGCGCTTTCGTTGACAGTGCCGTCGCCTCCCGCGGCGATTACCCCGTAGAAGCCTTCGCTGACAGCCTTGCCGGCAAGCCTTGTGGCATCGCCGCGCGCACAGGTATAGGCGGTTGATATGTCATAGCCCAGAGGCTCAAGCCTTTCATGGACAAGTGTCTCTATTGCGTCTTTGCTTCCGATGCCTGAGACCGGATTTATTATCAGAAGCAGTTTTCGTTTGGACTCCATTTCGATATGCTGTTACTCTATGTTACAAAGATAAATCATCTCTGCCAATAAAACAAACAGCCTTGCGACTGAGTGAGGTCGCAAGGCTGTATAAATAATGTAAAATGTCGTGATTTATTATTCCAGTTCTTTGGGAATGGCTACGATTTTCATTTCATGATTCTGAATGAAGTCCACGATGTTGTCGCGGATGTCGCTCGGAGCCACGTCAGCCTTGATACGTTGCAGCGCGTTAAACACTGATGTGCCACACTGATATACGTGGCGGTAGCTCTTTGCCACGTCGTCAATCTGGTCTTCGGTAAATCCGTGCTTGCGCATGATTACGGCGTTTATGCCGTAATATGACGCGGGGTTATGGGCAATGACCACGTAGGGAGGTACATTTCCCATTATGCGGCAGCCTCCCTTGATGAGTACCCAGTCGCCTACTTCACTACGCTCGTGGAGCATTGAGTTGGATGACATGATGGTACATTGTCCTACGGTGCAGTCGCCGGCAATCATCACGCCGTTGCCGAGCACTGTCTTGCCCTTGATGTGGCAGTCATGACCTATGTGGGTCTCTGCCGCGATAAAGCAGTCGTCGCCTATCGTGGTCCCGCCTGTGGAGCGTATGCCACGGTTGATGATTACGTATTCACGGATTATATTGTTGTCGCCGATGGTGCAATAGGTCTTTTCGCCTTTCCAGCGGAAGTCCTGCGGGTCGGCGCCGATAATCGCACCTTGATATATCTTGTTGTGCTTGCCAATCTTTGTGCCTCGGATTATGCTGACATGTGGCATAATCTCGCAGTCGTCGCCTATTTCTACATCGGCATCGATGTAGGCAAATGGATGGATTGTTACGTTGTTGCCGATTTTGGCAGCCGGGTCAACATAAGATAACGGACTAATCATAGTGTAGTGGTTTTGATGTTAGACTGGTATTAACGCCCACCTCCAAGTGACTGGTAGAGATTGATTGCCGCGCGTGCCTTTGCATTCTCGCAGGCGACCTGTGAAATCTGGGCAGAGAGCAGACCCTGCTGGGCAGTCAATACTTCCAGATAGGTGGATGAGCCATTCAAAGATAGCAATTCTTTTGTATATTCCACTGTTTTTTCCAGATTTTCTACCTGCTTTTCAAGTAGACCGCTCTTTTCTCCACTCTTGGTATAGAGCATCAGGGCGTCGCTTACCTCTGCTGATGCGCTCAGGAGGGTGTACTCGAAGTTGTTCATTGCCTGTTCCTGCTGAGCCTTGGTGGCTTCAAGATTGGCGATGAGCTGTCCGCGGGCAAATATAGGCTGAGTAAGCTGTCCGGCAAGCTGTATAAACCATTTTCCGGGGTTGGATATGAACGAGCCGAGAAGGTTGGTAAATCCGCCGTTGGATGAGATGGTGATGCCGGGGTAGAATGCTGCACGCGCCTGATTGGTGGTGTAGTAAGCGGCGGCAAGGCTTTGCTCGGCGGCACGCACGTCGGGGCGTGAGGCAAGCTCTTTCATCGGTATTCCCTCGCGGAGTATCTCCGGAGTGGTGAATGTGGCGTCGGCAGGGATGTCCCAAGAGTGGGGCATCTCGTTCATGAGCAGCGACATGGCGTTGTTTGCCTCATGAAGTGACACTTCAAGGTCGGTAATCGAGCCGAGGATGCTGTAGTAGTTGGCGGTGCTTTGTACTACGGCACTTTCGTTGACGCGACCTGCGAGCTTGAGGTTTTTCATTACCTCCACGCTCTCAGCCCACGATTCGGCTGTCTGACGGCTTATCTGTAGCTGCTTCTCAAGCATTGCGATGGTGTAGTAGCAGTTGGCGACGCCGCCTATAATCTGGGAGCGTACAGCCTGCTCGTAAGCCTCGCTCTGGAGAAGGGCGGCTTTAGCCTTGCGGTCGGCGTTAAGCAATTTGCCGAAGAGGTCGATTTCCCAGCTTACAGCCACCGGTATCTGGTAGGTCCAGCTTATCTTTGAGTGGTCGTATGACGCGCCTGCGCCATTAGGAGTCAATGCCACTGACGGGAGGTAGCTCAAACGCGCTCCCTTGAGCTGTGCATGAGCCATGTCGACATTGAGCTTGGCGTTGTTGAGGTCCTTGTTGTTGACAAGGGCGCGCTCAATCAGCTCGGCAAGAAACGGGTCGGTGAACACTTCCTGCCACTTGAGGTTTCCGAACGCCGCGCTGTCGATTGCAGCGTCACGGGCTTCGGCATATTCTGCGGTTATGGGGGTGTCGGTCGGCATGTCAAACTTGTTGTAAATGTGGCAGCTTGAAAAAGCCGCTACACTTACAGCAAGGATTGCCACGCGTGAAATTTTATTTAATGACATATTCTTGTATTCGATTATAGTTAGCGTGAGTATTGTTCAATCTCTGATTGCAGACCGGTATTGTCGGTGTCTTCCCACTTGAGCGGGGAAATCTTTTCCTGAATATACTGGAATGCCACGAAAAGTGCAGGCACTATCAATACCTGGAGCACCATACCGATAAGCATACCGCCGATGGCACCGGTACCGAGCGCGCGGTTACCGTTGGCTCCTACACCGTGGGCAAACATCATGGGGAGAAGACCGATTACGAGTGCAAGTGAGGTCATGAGAATCGGTCGCAGACGTGCCGATGCACCCTGGATTGCCGCATTTACGATTGACATGCCGGTGCGGCGGCGTTCAAGCGCAAACTCAACGATAAGGATGGCATTCTTGGCAAGAAGACCGATAAGCATGATGAGCGCAATCTGGAGGTAAACGTTGTTGGAGATACCGTCGATTGTGGCGAAAACAAACGAGCCCATAAGACCGAACGGAATCGAAAGGATAACCGCCCAGGGGATGATGTAGCTCTCATACTGCGCCGACAGAAGAAGGTAGACAAACAGAAGACAGAGACCGAAAATCATCGCGGTCGCGTAGCTTGAAGTGTTTGCCTCCTCACGGGTCATACCTGAGTATTCATAACCGTATCCCTGGGGGAGTGTCTGTGCGGCTACTCGCTCTACTGCTGCAAGACAGTCACCGGAAGTATATCCGGGTGCGGGCTGTCCGGTCACGGAAATTGACGCAAACATGTTGAATCGGTTAAGCAGGTCAGGTCCGTAAACTTTCTCCAGGGTGACAAAGTTGGAGAGCGATGCCATCTCCGCTCCGTTTCTGATTTTTATGCTTGCAAGGGTCTCGGGCGATACGCGTGACTCGGGTGACGCCTGCATCATGACGCGGTAAATCTTACCGAAACGGTTGAAGTTGGACACATACATACCGCCATAGTAGCCCTGCAGGGTAGAGAGGATGGTTGAGGGGCTGATGCCTGCCTGCTTTGCCTTGGCTGCATCGATGTCGACCATGTACTGCGGGAAGGTGGGGTTAAATGTCGAGTATGCCATCTGCACCTCAGGCTGTGCCATGAGAGTGCCGAGGAAGTTTTGCACGATTTTATAGAAGTCGTCGATTGAGCCGCCGGTCTTGTCCTGCATCTTGAGGTCGAAACCGTTGGTGAGCGAGTAACCGGTAATCATAGGGGGCGCGAATGCCACGATACGGCCATCCTTGATTGATGATGTTACTGCATATATCTGTCCGAGTATAGCCTGGTTGCTGCGGCTTGCGTCGCGCTCCGACCAGTCATCGAGCTTGACGATGAATGTACCGTAAGTGTTACCCTGACCTGCGAGGAAGCTATAACCCATGATTTTCTGGGTGTACTTTACGCCGGGGATTGAGAGTATAGCCTCGTCCATCTTGTCAAGGGCGGCGCTGGTGCGCTCCTGGGAAGTGCCCGGAGGCATGTCGATCATTACAAACAGGTAGCCGGTGTCTTCGTCAGGCACAAGTGTAGTCGGGGTGATTGACATCAACCATACAAGTACGGCGATTGACGCTGCGACAATACCGAATGAAGTGATTTTGTGGTTGATGAAAAATTTGGTAAGCTTGTTGTACTGTTTCAACACCGCTGCATAGCTTGACTCGAATCCTGCCTTGAAACGGTCGCTGAATATACCCATCACGGTGATGATTGCGCAGATGGCTGCCACAACAAGTTTCCATATTACATTAAACTGATACCATCCGAGTACCATGAAGGTTATGGTGGCGACGAGGAAGAGGAAGGTTACAACGGGGGGAAGGTTGAGCTTCCATGCCGATGAGTAACGCTTTTTCATCGTTTTTGCCGCCTCGGAATAAGCGTCGCCCATGCGCTCTTTCAGTGACGCGTCGCTGTCATGAGCCTTGAGGAACACGGCACAAAGCGCTGGTGAAAGGGTAAGCGCGTTCAGCGCCGAAAGACCGATGGCTATCGCCATGGTAAGACCGAACTGCTGGTAGAACACACCTGATGTACCCGGCATGAATGACACGGGGATAAACACGAGCATCATGACAAGGGTGATTGAGATGATGGCACCGCCGATTTCGTTCATCGCATCGATTGACGCCTTGCGTGCGCTCTTGTATCCTACGTCGAGCTTGGCATGGACCGCCTCGACCACCACTATGGCGTCATCGACCACAATCGCGATTGCGAGCACGAGTGCTGAAAGGGTGATGAGGTTGATAGAGAAGCCGATAAGCTTCATGATGAAGAATGTACCGATAAGAGCCACTGGGATGGCAATTGCCGGGATGATGGTGGAGCGGAAGTCCTGAAGGAAGATATAGGTCACGAAGAACACAAGGATGAATGCCTCGATGAGAGTCTTTATAACCTCATGGATTGATGCTTCAAGGAAGTCGTTGTTGTTCATCGGGATAGCGAATTTCAGACCGTTGGGAAGGTCTTTAGAGAGAAGGTCAATCTCTTTTTCGCAGTCCTTGATAATCTGGGTCGCGTTAGAGCCGGCGGTCTGGAATATCATCGCCGAAGTAGCGGGGTAGCCGTTAAGACCGTTGCTGAAACCGTAGGTCACCTTACCAAGCTCGATTTCTGCGACATCCTTAAGGTATAGTACTTGACCGTTGGAATTGGCGCTTACCACGATGTTGCCAAATTCTTCAGGCGTGGTAAGGCGTCCCCTATATTTAATAGTGTACTGGAACGACTGGTCGCCCTGCTCACCAAATGAACCCGGGGCTGCCTCGACGTTCTGTTCGCGAAGGGCTGCAGAGATGTCGGAAGGCATAAGCTTGTATTGTGCCATTACATCGGGCTTCAGCCACACACGCATAGAATAGTCGGCACCAAACGACATCACGTCACCTACACCGTTGACACGCTGTAGCTGCGGGATGACGTTGATTTTCATGTAGTTGTCAATGAATGTCTGGTCATATTCGCCATTGTCGCAGTAAAGTGAGACACCCATAAGCATTGAGGTCTGGCGCTTCTGGGTCTGCACACCTACCTGGGTTACTTCGGCGGGAAGGAGGTTGGATGCCTTTGCCACACGGTTCTGCACGTCAACGGCAGCCATGTCGGCGTTAAATCCCTGCTTGAAGTACACTGTGATGTCGGCAGAGCCGGTGTTGGTGGCGGTTGACTCCATGTAGGTCATACCCTCGGCACCGTTGATTGACTCTTCAAGGGGTGCGATGACTGAGTTCAACACTGCCTGCGCGTTGGCACCGGTATAAGTGGTTGACACGCGTATGGTTGGAGGTGCAAGGTCGGGGTACTGGGTGATAGGAAGTGATGTCAATCCGATTATACCCAGCAACACAATAAAGATTGATATAACCGTCGATAGCACCGGGCGGTTAATAAAAGTATCTAATTTCATGTCAGAGTGGTAGTTATGATAACTTTTTGAGGAAATATAGACTCAGCTGTTATTACTGCTGCTGAGCTGCCTGAGGTTGTGCCTGCTGCTGGGCTGCAGCGTCGACAGGAACGATTGTGATGCCGTCGCGTACCTTTGTGCCGATACCTTCCACAGCAATGCGCTGTCCGGGCTTAAGACCGGAGGTCACGATGAAGTTTTTGCCGTCGCTGATTTCCGATACCTGAATCGGGGTGGCTACGACCTTGTTGCTGTCGTTGACAACATATGCGAAACGGATGTTCTGAAGCTCGTTGGTTGCTCCCTGAGGTATGAGGATTACCTGCTCGAAGTTGTTGGGGACGAGCACCTGACCGGTTGAACCGCTGCGAAGCATGCCGCTCTTGTTGTCGAACAGTGCGCGCACTGTTGCCGCGCCGGTAGTGTTGTCGATGACGCCTGATACAGTGGCTACCTTACCTTTCTGGGGGTAGATTTCGCCATTGGCAAGGCGGAGGGTCACTTCAGGCATCTGGCTTATGCTTGCATTGAGCGACTTTGCACCGTTTTCGGTGAGGTCAAGTATGTCTTTTTCGTTGAGCGAGAAGTAAGCATATACCTCTGAGTTGTCGCTGACTGTGGTAAGCGGTTGAGCTGAAGAGGGTGAGGCGAGTGAGCCTTCACGGTTGGGTATAGAACCGACTACACCGTCGCTCGGAGAGGTTACGGTAGTATAGGCAAGGTTTTTGCGGGCATTAACCAGATTGGCCTGAGCCTGGGCAAGCTGTGCCTTTGCCTGGGCAAGGGCGTTTGCCGCCATCTGCCATTCATACTCGCTGATGATGTTTTTGTCAAAAAGTGTGCGCTTGTTGTCGGCGGTAAGCTGAGCGGTTGCCACTCCGGTCTCTGCTACTTTTACAGATGCAAGAGCCTGGTCAACAGCAGCCTGAAACTGTACCTGGTCAAGAGTGAATAATACTTGTCCCTTTTTTACCTGCTGACCTTCGTCAACATGCACTTTAGTGATGAATCCGGTTACCTGCGGGCGGATGTCAATGTCGGTACGCCCTTTTATTGTTGCGGGGAATGCACTTTCAAGATTTGAATTTCCATAATCGACAGTAATTGTTGCGATTTCAGGCGCAGGTGCCTGAGCTTGTTGCTGTTGGCCGCCGCATGCGGTCATGCATAGCACTGTTGCGGTTGCGAGAGCCATTCCGGCTGTCTTTGCTGCATTAAATTTCATACTTTTCATTATTAGTGTCTTATCTTTTCCCTATTTATATTGTAAACTATTATAAAACTTGCTGCAAAGTTAGACACGAATAATGGGAAAGAATATGATAAATGTCATATTCTTGTCGGGATTTAAATATTATTAAATCATTTTAAAGATTTTAGACCGTAGCTTTTAACATATTAAGACCACTTTCTCCAATATTTGTTAACGCTTGACAGCTCCCGGTGTTAATAAATATTAGGCGAACGTGTTCTAATATTTTCCTGACCTTATGCGGTAAAGGGTCTCGCGTGTGACCCCGAGATAGGATGCAATCTGGGTTATGGTGGCATATTCGAGCAGTCGCGGATAGCGTTGAAGCACCCACTTGTATCGTTCAACTGCGTCAAGGCATTGTAGCGTGTAGATACGCTCTTCGAGGTAGGTATTGTAGATGGCGAGCGATGAGTTGAGCAGCATCGAGGCTTCGAGCATGTTTGCCCCGGCATCGTGTTTCATCTCGCGGGTGAGTGCCCTCACTGGTATCGCTATTATATCGGAATCTTCCATGAACTTGATTGACAGCGGAATGTCACCCGACTTCAATACTACATGGGTCATGATGTACTCGTCGTTAAATGCAAATGACATGGTATGTTCCTTGCCATCTTTGGTGTAGTAGGCGCGTGCGGCACCGCGGCGGATATAGTAAGTGTTTTGCTGTACATTTTTATTTCCGTCTATGGTCGAGCCTTTCGGCATGTGCATCTCCTTGATTTTTGACCTTAGCTTTTCGATAAAGTCGGGCGACAGGTTGAAGATGTCTCTTAGCGTGTCGAGAGGATGTGGCATATGCTAAATGAAATTTTTTATCAGAGAAGTGAATGGCGCCCAATATTTTACGCATTTACGCTCGCCTACACCCTCGACCTGGATAAACTCGTTCATGGTGACCGGACGGCGTTTCACCATGTCCATGAGGGTCTTGTCGGTAAACACGAGGTAGGGGGGTATTCCCTCGCGCGTGGCAATCTCCTTCCGGAGGCTCTTCAGCTCGCTGAAAAGTTTTTCGGCGGGATTGACAGGCTCGGCTTTTTTCTTCTTTGCCGATGATTTTTTCTCGCCCGGCTCTTTGTGAGGGCGCGCGAGCATTACTTTTACCTCGCTTTTCAGTATTTTTTGCCCGTAGGTGGTTAGCTTCAGATGGTTGGATTCATCGTAAGCTATGTCGATGGCACCGAGCTGGATGAGCTGCGATACATATTCACTCCATTCGGCAAATGAAATCATCCTGCCTACACCGTAGGTCTTGAGTTTGTCGTATTGGAGTTTGATGAGCTCGGCACGTGCCGAGCCGCGAAGTATGTCGATAATCATCTGTTTGCCCGCTTTCTCACCGGTGCGCACTATCGCGCTCAACGCCATCTGCGCCGGGACAGTACCGTCGAAGCGGTCGGGTGGCGACAGGCACACATCGCAGTTGTGGCAGTCATGGTCGAGCACTTCGTTGAAATAGCTCAGCAACATGCGCCGGCGGCATATCTGGCTCTCGCAATAATCCATCATGCGCTTTAGTTTCTCGGAATTTATCTCTTGTTGTCCCGATTCATTTATAAAGCTCTGGAGGGTGGCGACGTCGGCATAGGAGTAGAAGAGGGTGGTTTCCGCTTTCAGCCCGTCGCGGCCGGCTCTGCCTATCTCCTGATAATAGCTCTCTATGTTGCGTGGCATGTTGTAATGCACTACCCAGCGTATGTTGCTCTTGTCTATGCCCATGCCGAATGCAACGGTGGCACACACTGCCTGTACCTCGCCGTTGATAAACATCTCCTGGGCGCGGTCACGCTCGGAGGCTGAGAGTCCGGCATGGTAGACGATGCTTTTGTAGCCTTTTAGCTGCAGTTCGGCATTGACAGTCTCCGCGCCTTTGCGGCTGAGGGTGTAGACTATGCCTGAGTCGTCGGGGTAACGGTCAATCAACCTGCTTATGTAAGCAATCTTTTGCTTTTTAGGGGGTGACGCCATTACTCGCAGTGACAGGTTGGGACGGTCAAATGACGAGATGTATATATATGGGTCGGCAAGGGAAAGCTGGCGCACTATGTCGTCGCGTGTGAGCTTGTCGGCGGTGGCGGTCAGAGCCATAACCGGAATTTTACCCATGCGGTTCTTAATCAGTCCTAAAGCGGCATACTCGGGGCGGAAGTCATGTCCCCACTGTGAGATGCAGTGAGCCTCGTCGATGGCAAAAAGGTCGACCCAGCCGCGGAAGTCGACATGCTCCATTTCGAGCATAAGGCGTTCGGGCGACATGTATAGCAGCTTTATCTTGCCCCGCATCGCCTCGCGCAGTGCAGTCTGGTTGTCAATCTCAGCGTTGTTGCTGTTGATTGCCGCCGCGGGAATGCCGTTGGCGTTCAGTCCGCTAACCTGGTCTTTCATAAGGGATATGAGAGGCGACACCACTATTGTGCAGCCTTCGCCAAGCATTGCCGGAATCTGGTAGCAGATTGACTTTCCTCCACCGGTGGGCATAAGCACAAGTGTGTCGCGTCCCGACATTATTGATTTTATAATGTCGAGCTGACCGGGACGGAAATCGCGATATCCGTAAAAACGGTTAAGTAGTGCTTTTGCCCGGATAGTTACATCAGACTGTGGCGTGGGCTTATCAGAATGCATTGTCGTCACCGCGAAACATGTTTACTGCCGTCAATATTATTATCTTGATGTCGAGGAAGAAATTCCAGTTTTCGATATACCACACATCATGCTCGACACGCTTTTCCATCTGCCACAGTTCCTCGGTCTGTCCGCGAAACCCGTTTATCTGCGCCCATCCAGTGATGCCGGGCTTTATGAGGTGGCGCAGCATATACTTGTCGATGAGTTTGCTGTAGTCGGCGGTGTGCTTAATCATATGGGGGCGCGGACCGACGACCGACATGTCGCCGAGCCACACATTGATAAACTGAGGAAGTTCGTCAAGGCTTGTGCGTCGCAAGAAATTTCCGATTTTTGTTACTCGGGGGTCCTGTCTTACCGCTTGCTGGGTGTCGCTCGTGGTGTTGACCTGCATGGTGCGGAATTTCAGGCAGTTGAAGTCTTTGCCGAGATATCCTGTGCGCTTCTGCTTAAAGAATACCGGTCCGGGCGAAGTGACTTTTATCGCGATGGCGATGGGGAGAAACACTATCGGCGATAATAAGAGAAACGCTGAGGAGAATACCAGGTCAAAGCCTCGCTTAAGGTAGCGGTTGGATATGCGTTTGAGTGGATTCTCGCGTATATTCAGTATTGGTACTTTGCCGATATTGGACAGCTCGCTGACACGGCTTACATATTGGTTGAGCTGAGGCACATAGTAGAATTGTGCCACATGATTGTCGGAATATCTCACACATCGGCGAAGGGTCTCGTGGTCTTCTCCCGAGAGGGTATAGTAGACTTCATTGACCGGCTCGCGGTTCATGAAGTCTTCAAGCGAGTCTATTGTGCCGAGATATTCACTTCCGAGAGCCTCGGCATTGGTGGTGTCGTTGTCAAAGAATCCCATGAAACGGTAGCCGTAGCCGGGGTCGGAACGCATGGCGTCACGCAGGCGAATGGCGCTCTCCCCCGAACCGATTATCACCGCGTTTGCCGAGTTTATGCCGTTGCGGCGGAAATACTTGAGCGACAGGCGGGTCAGTGCCCAGCCGAGAGGAAGCAGTATCACCAATATGCCATAAAACCAGAGGTAAAATGACATGTTGTCTACCCAAGAGTTGAGAAATGCCAGGATTGAAAAGAAAAAGAGGGCGTGGATACCTACGGCGGCAATCGCGTTTTTGGCGATAATGTCAAGATGGAGCGCTCTTCCCTGTGGATAACGCGAGCGGTAAAACACCACCGGCAGGTAACATACATTTACGATTAGTAAAGTCACCTTCCATCTGAATCCAAGCACTTCTTTATCCGACAGCGTGGCAATCAGAAATGCAAGATTCACCACCGCGAATCCGAGCAGACTCTCGATGACGTGCAGATATTTGCCATATTTCCCTTTCCTTAACACTTTGCCGTATATTGGGGTTTTATGATGATTGTCTAACAAAAGAGCGCACCCACATCATAGCGGAGGCGCTCTTTGGTATCATAACGACAGTGCTATTACAGCTTGCTGTCAATCAGTTTGATTTTCTCTTCAAGAGTAGCGATGTCCTCCTTGATTCGCTGCATTTTACGCTCCATGTCGCGTAGCAGTGAGTTGCCGCTTTTAGATTTAACGCTGAAGAAACCCATATTATTTTCGTAGGTTTTCAATTCGCTGCGTTTTTGCTCAAAAGCGCGCACCAGACGTTCGCGTTCGCGGTAAAGCTTGTTTTCATCGCCGGAGATTTCGTTGATATTGTCGGCGAAGTTAGCCATCGCGGCGCGGGTCTCTTTGATGTCGAAGCGTTCATAGAGGTCATTTACGGCAGCGCGGTATGCTTCATACACCTTATCTTTTTCTTTGAAGGGTACGTGTCCGATAGTCTGCCACTTTGCCGACAGCTCTTTGACTGTCTTTATCGCCTCTTCACGGGGAGTCTCGTCGGTGATTGCCTTGAGGGTGCTTATGATTTCCTGTTTCTGACGCAGATTTGCCTGCTCGGTCTTGCGTGTGCCTGAAGTAGCTTTTTTCCTGCGGTCAAAGAAGTAGTCACATGCGGTCTGGAAACGCTGCCATATGGCATCGCTATGCTTTTTCTCAACCGGACCTACGGTCTTCCACTCTTTTTGGAGCGCTACAAGCTCATCGGCTGTCTTTTTCCAGTCGTTGCTCTCCTTGAGGGCTTCGGCGCGTTCGCAGAGCGCTGTTTTCTTTTCAAGGTTGGCGGCATGGCTGTCGCGCATAGTCCTGAAATATTCTGCCTTTTTTGCGAAAAATTTGTCGCAGGTTTCCCTGAAGCGGGCAAATAGCTGGTTGTTGACCTTCTTTGATGCAAACCCGAGCTTTTTCCAGTCTTCCTGTGCGGCAAGTATCTCTTTTGTGAGCTGGTCCCATGCGGCGTAGCTCTTTACGTTGTCAAAGTTCAGAGCCTCTACTCGCTCACATATGGCTGTCTTCTTCTCTTCATTTTCGCGTTCGCGAGCCTTGCGCTCCTCGAAGAATGTCTGGTAACGCTTGTTGACCGCTGCCGATGCATCTTTAAACTTGTTCCAGATTTCATCGCGCATCTCCTTTGCCACGGGACCTATCTCGCGCCATTTGTCGTGTAGTTCCTGAAGACGGCGGAATGCGATAATCACATCTTCTTCTTCGGCAAGCTTTTCAGCCTCGTCGATAAGAAGTTGCTTTTGCTCAAGATTTTTCTTGAAGTCGTAGTCGCGAAGGTCTTTATTGATTTTAAGCTGGTCGTAGAAACGCTCTACGGCAGCCGAGTAGTTGCGGTAAAGGTCGGTCATGTCGGTTGGCGGTACATCGCCTACTGACTTGAATTCCTGTGTCAATTCACGGAACCGGGGGAAAAGACGATTTACATTGTCGGTGTCCTCAGCCATTTTTCCCAGCTCATCTATTATGGCGAGTTTTTTGTCGAGATTAGCCTTGCGCTCTGCTTCCACTGCAGCTACATACTGTGCTTTTTTCTCTTTGATAGTGTCGATAAGCTTGTGGAAACGCTCTTCCAGCTCGTCGGGCATCGGGGCGAAAGCCGCCTCTTCATTGCCTTTTTCGAGAAAAGCCTGTTTTTCAGCGGCAAGCTCGCTTTTACGGATTGCGTGGAAATGCTGTCGGAGTGACGAGACTTCCTCGCGAGAAATGTCGGCACCGTCTTTTTCGCTGATACCCTCCAGAGAGGCTACAATGTCCTCCTTGGTCATCGCCTTTCCGTGGTCGGCCACAGTTTCGCCGGTGATTTCAATTTCTACATTCTCTTCGATTTGTTCAGGAGCCTCCATGGCTTCTTCGTTCAAGGTTAAATCCTGTGCGGTGTTTTCTGCCGCCTGGGATTGTTCACGCAATTCCATAGTTGTATTATAATTATTTTATACTTGCATCAGACAGTGGTTAACGCTGTCGGAATGTTATCAGGTTTCAAATATAGGTATAATTTTGAAAATTGACGGTATTTATTGTCAAAAAAATTAAAAATGTCACTTCGCCGGAGAGTAAATGAGTGTCGACGAGTTGTCAGGGACAAGGATTGTCGCGGCTGTGTCGCTTATCATCGCGGGGGTGACTTCACGCTGTCGCGCAACGATGTTGTTGATGTCCTGACCACGCATTTCGCTTTGTGCGAGCAGGGAGGCGAGGTTGGCGTAGTTCATGCAGCCAAATGTGTGGTTTGACTCAAACCGGTTGAGGGCGCGTTGCAGCTCATAGTCGCTTGGCGGCTCGGAGATTAGGCTTCGGGCCCCGTCAGTAATGGCTGCTTCGGCTGCTTCAATGTCGACTCCTTCACGCAGATGGGCGCTTAGCAGCAGCAACCCCGGCTCTTCTGTGCCGGTGATTGACGCATCGACACGTGTAAACATGTCGGTGTCCATTAGCAGCCGCCTGTAAAAGCGCGATGACTGTCCTGCCGAGAGGAGGTCGGTGATTACATCACATGCCGGATAGGTTTCATCGGCATATCCGGGCATATGGTAGGCTTTGTAGATGACTGTCTGAGGCACGCGCCCGCTCATCTCCTCCCTGCGGGGCGATGTCTGGAGTGGCTCGGCGGCGTAGTCGCGTGAGGGGATGTCGCGCGAGGGGATGCTGCCAAACCATTTCTCGGCGAGGCGCAGGGTCTCGTCAAATGTGATGTTGCCGGTCACGGCGAGCACGGCGTTGTTTGGGGCATAGTGACGATAAAAAAATGACTTCACGTCGTTGATAGTCACTCTCTCGATATGGGAGAGCTCTTTGCCTATCACCGGAAAGCGGTAGGGGTGTTTTTTATAGGCGAGGGCATAGAGATGGTGAAACAGGTCGCCGTAAGGCTGGTTGAGACACACCTGCTTGAACTCCTCACACACTACCTGACGCTGCACTTCGAGCGACCGCTCGCTGAATGCAAGCTCGTTCATCCTGTCGCTTTCAAGCCAGAATGCGGTCTCCACATTGTGGGCGGGCACGATGTCATAGAAGTTGGTGAAGTCGCAGTTGGTCCACGCGTTGTTGGTGCCCCCGGCATCTTCAAGCGCCTTGTCAAATTCCGGTATGTTTTTCGAGCCGCCAAACATCAGGTGCTCAAAAAGGTGTGCCATACCGGTAAGTTCAGGGCTTTCGTCGCGACTCCCTACATTATATAATATGTTTAGTGCCACCATGGCGGTGGCACTATCCTGATTATGCACTATCCGCAGCCCGTTGGGAAGCGTGAAGCGGTTGGTTTCAATCATTTCTCGACAGTAATATTAAGTATTTTCACGTCTTCTTTAGGACGGTCGCCAGGCATTGTTGGCACTTTCTCGATTTTTTCAACCACGTCA
Source organism: uncultured Muribaculum sp. (assembly GCA_910578835.1). Classification (GTDB taxonomy): domain Bacteria; phylum Bacteroidota; class Bacteroidia; order Bacteroidales; family Muribaculaceae; genus Muribaculum. Next base: position 35,352 of record CAJTSK010000008.1, on the reverse strand, counting down.
AGACCTTCAAGCACTTCGCCAAACACGGTGTACTGTCCGTCGAGATGCGGTGTTCCGCCGGTTCCGGTATATGCCTTCTTCTGGGCGTCGGTGAATTTTGCAGGATTCTTTGCGGCTTCTGCCTCGGTGAGCGCTACCAGTTCCTCCTGTAGTTTCTGGATGCCGGCGCGGTCATTGTTGCGGCGCAGCTGCATTATCGAGTCGCGTCGCTCTGTTGCGAGGCGGTTGAATATGTCTTGTTGCTTCATCATCTGCATCTGCTTCTCCATCTGGGCGAGCTGAGCCTCAGAGTAAGCTTTGCCTGTGACTATATAGAATTGTGAGCCCGACGATTTTCTTTCGGGGTTCACATTGTCGCCCTGACGTGCGGCGGCAAGCGCGCCACGCTTATGGAAATGCTCGGGGTACACAATCTCTGCCTCAACCGTGTAGCCCGGACCTCCTGTGCCGAGACGCTTTGCTGCGGGGGCGTCTTTTGACTCGGGGTCACCCGCCTGTACCATAAATTCGTTGATTACGCGATGAAACAGTGTGCCGTTGTAAAAGCCTTCGTTGACCAGTTTCAAGAAATTGTCGCGATGTTTCGGGGTGTCGCCGTAAAGGAGCACCTTGATGTCGCCCATGGTAGTTGAGATGTTGACGATGACATCGTTTTTGTTGTTCTCAGTCATGTTTTCGGTTGTGTTTAGGTTGTTTTGTTCAATTGAAGATTGGCGAGTCTGTGAACATGACACGCTCCACAGGCTTAACGCAGCCAGAAGTCCGATAGTTCGTAGTCGTAGCATAATTATTTGCAATCAGATACCTGTAGGATAAAGGCGCTTGTATATGCGTCGGAAATTGTCGTCGCCGGCGCTCAGCGTAGCGGCGTGTTCGGCATAGTCATCGCCCCAAAGCGACAGCAGGTCGCCTATGTAGCGGCGCTCACGGTCTTTTTCAATCGCTGCGGTTATAAGGGTTGAGATTGCCCCGGCATATTTTTCCGGGTCTATGGCATGCAGGTAGCGCGCCGCGCTCACGATGAACTGACCGGAGTGGTCAACGGTTATCATGTTGTCGACAAGGTCGCCGATTATATCGTCAATTGAGTTGATGTGATTGGCGATATATTCGTAGGTCAGGAGACCGTCGGGATCTTTGCCAAGCTCTTTTTTTATATCCTCATTCATGATACTGGGTGTAAAGTTATGGCGCAAAGATAATAAATTTCAGTAAAAACACTTATATTTGTATCTCTTAAAACCCGATATTATGGATGAAAAGAATTTTGTAATCACGATAGGCCGCCAGTTTGGCAGTGGCGGCAGGGAGATTGGCAAGCTTGTCGCCGAGCGTCTTGGCATCGCCTATTATGATAAGGAACTGCTCTGCGAGGCGGCAAAAAATGCCGGCGTAAGTCCTGAGTTTTTTGAGAAATCTGACGAGAAATTCCCTAAATTTTTCAGCGGACTTTTTTCTTTCACCATGGGCTACAATCCTTATACGCTATATGCCGGCTCTTCTTCTATCAGCGACGATACCCTTTATAGGGCGCAAAGCGACTTCATCCATTCCGTGGCTGAAAAACATTCATGCGTGATTGTGGGCAGGAGCGCCGACTATGTGTTGCGTGACCATCCGCGCTGTGCCAACATATTTATCCATGCCCCGATTGAGGAGTGTGTGAAGCGTATCGTGCGCCGTGGCGACAAGACCACTCCCGAGCAGGCTAAGGCGCTTGCCGAAAAGACCAACAAGCTCCGGGCGGGATATTACAACTTCTATTCCGACAAGACCTGGGGCGATGCAAAGACCTATCACATGACAATCGACTCGTCGTCGATGCCCACAGGCGATGTGGCGGCGATAATATGTGATTACGTCACCCGCCGTTTTAAACTCGGCGAGTGACGTAATGTGTTATGACCTGAGGGTTTACTCGTTGCCGATTGTGTCATGCTGTTTTGCCTCGTTAAGCTCGGGCTTCGCCGAGTTGTAGGCGGCGAGGTAGATAAACAGTCCGTTGGCGGCAGCGGCTACCATCGCTATACCTGCCATCAAGGTAAATGCCGACTCTATTTCGCGCAATGGGGTGCATATCATTACTATGCCGGTGATGAATATCAACACGGGGAGTATGTAGAGCCACAATGGCATCGAATAGGGCTTGTAGTCGACTGCAAGCACCCATATCTGACAGAATCCCGCGATAAGAAGCACCGCCGCGAGCACATATACAAACACTCCGGCAAAGGGCTCCGGCCATATGATCATGATTACGCCTATGATAAGCGAGCCTATTGATGAAATCATTGTCGAGGCATTGACTCCACGGTTACGGCTGCTGCGGCTTATGCCGGTGATTACCCCTATGAGCCCGGGTACTGCAAACATCACACCTACAAACATTATCAACCACGCCAGGATGTTGACACGGGTGTGGAAACAAATTAGCACGATACCTGCCGCCAACACGAACAGGTAGCTCCAGAAACTGTTTTTTCCGCTCATGACTTTACTTTTTAACTGTTGTTTATATAAATTCAACACTTTGCGGTCATAAATGTTGCCATGGCTTTAAATGTCGCTTGGATTATTCAATAGAGATGGTGGAATGAGAGGAAAACGGGATTCCTGTATCAGTGATGCCCTCTATCACGATGTCATAAGTAGTTGACGGTGCATCGGTAGTGTAAAATTCAATTTCCGATTTGCCGTTATCTCCGATTTCAATCTTCGGATTCCAATATATTGTGGCTCTCAGGTCGCTTCCGTCAATATGGCAGTCAGGAGTATATCGGGGAGAATAGAATTCCGCCGGTTTTTGATATCCTGGTATATGGACCTCACGGATACCGTTGTCCCACGTGTCGTGTGGTTTCTCGACATCTTTTTTTGTTTGGATCATCAAGGCGCCGTTGGCTGCTTTGGTGCCTAAAGCGACAGCCTCGCCGGGAATAAGAAATGTTATTGTCTTGATGGTATTGTAAGGACATATATCTTCGATTGCTTTTAATTGATTGTTGTCTGACCCTAATACGCCTAATCCGTCACCCATAACCCAGTGAGTGGATTTATTCCCTTTTCGGAAAACTTTTTTGCCTTTTGTCGGTGTTTTCCCCTCGAATAGTGGGAGAGGACCTGTCGACACATGACCTAAGTCAAGATATATGTCATCAACGTATATGGCTACAGTTTTTCCGCGAAAAATTATCGAACCGTCATTTTTTATTTGTATGCCGTGGATTTTGCGAAGCGCTTCTTCTATGGTCGATATGTAGCTGTAGTCCTTGTCTTCGGTATCGTATTGCCGTGACTCAGTTATCAAGTCATACCATGTTGTCCCTGACTTGGGTTTCTTTTGACCGGTCACAATCACTTCCGATAACAATATACTGCTGAGTTCAGGATTGTTTTCAATACGCAATCTTTCTATAGGGGAAACATTGTCGCATATTTCTTTGGAGAAACCTTTGAGATATTGCAAGACAGGATATTCTAACGAGTCTACTATTATGTTTCGTTCTGTTTTGCCGTTAAGGTTTATGGTTTGAAGAAGGTAACGGGAGTTTTCAGGCAGTTCAAATCCGTCAAAAACAAACCTTCCGTTATCATCAGTCTCAGACATTGCGACATAACCGGTGTTTGGTGACAAGAGGCTCACGGTCGCGTTGGCGACTGCATTGTTTTTCCAAAGGCTGCGAACATGTCCCGCTATAGTCATGTCTGTCTCGATTTGGGTGCAGGGTTTAGCATAGCATCCTTTGGCAACTTGCGGTATGTCATATCGTTTCCACCCTTGGGTAAGCATGAGGTTGTCAAGGGCTTCCGCCGCCTCTTTGGTGTCGGAGAGGTAATATCCGGCATCTTCGATATATCCCTTAAGGTCGCTTTGCAGTAATGTGTGGGACACTATATTGACGGTTGAATCATGTAAAGAAGAATTACGGTCAGTTACGCTAACGGCATAGTTGCCTTTGGGTGGGTTTATGCTATCAAATATTCCGCATATTTTTACATGTTCGCGATTTTTATAGCAGATACGGTCAGGGACAATTTCCGGCTGATGGTTATTGCGGTTTGCGATGAATATTAGACGTTCGCTTAGTTTGTGCATCCGGTCATCAAAAAGCGTCAGCTGTATTATTCCAGGAGGACAAGAAGTGCGGGCAAACTTTATGGTGTCGATGTCGTTAAGTCGGTTGTATGCAAGCGGTATTCCTCTCTGTTGCATTAAAAGAGACATCCCGTCTGTGCGCTCTCCCGCCACTGTGATTTTCAGGGTGTCAGCAAAGCGGTTGTGAATCTGAAGTACTGATGCTCCTTCTGTCGCTGAGGGCAGTTCTACTTTTTTTCCGCCTTTGTCGACAGCATAATATTTCTTGTTCTTATTGAGGGTTAATACTATTGACCCCATGCCTGCGTGTTGCGATTTATAATGTGCTACTTCTGTTCCTGATTCATCAACTATATTGCCTTCTGCTTCATGTGACATTCCATCGGTCGATATGCTTTTGAATGCTATTCGGCATGGTGCTCCGGCAATAATGTAACCACCCTCGGGAAAAAACGTGAGATCGTATTCTTCTGTTTCAGCGTTGTCAAGATGGACAAATTTTTGATACTCGTCATATCTTACTTTAATCCACCCGTTTACAAGGTCTTCCGGCTTTATTTTTATGTTGACTGCATCATGGGTGCCGGATGAGGAAAATTCTTTGCCTCCGTCGGAATACAAATTCATTTCCTTATATGGCCGAGGTTTGCCTGTCGTTTTGTCTATGTATGATAACGACAAGCGGTTGTTTTTGCTGTCCCAATGATGTGATATTTCGTCTTTGATTGACCTGATGTTTAGCAATGTTATTTTTTTTCGTGGGAAAAAGTCAGGCGATTGACTCTGCATGAATCGGGTGTATGCGATAAGGTCATATTTGCCGTCTGATATGTTCGCGGGAAGCGTTATGTATCCCGAATATGTGCCATTGTTATTTCTTGCCATTATCCTTTGCTCCGTTTTGCCCATCGGATTGATTAGCTCAACATAAACATATCTGCTTGCATTCACCTCCACATGGGTTGAAGCATCCATTATAAATACCCTGAACCATATTGTGTCGCCTCCAAGATAGTTGTTGCGGTCGGTCATCATATATGCCTTTTCCTGAGGGAATATTTCCCGTTGACGGTCAATGCGGCAGAAGACAGTGTCAGCAGTCACAGCGGAGGCTGTGACTGCTATTTGAGAAAATACAACAATTATAACCGGAAGTAACTGTTTGAGATATTTTGAGATCTGTTTTATCCTCATCATCGTTATTGAAGTTATGATTGGTAATAATGGGCGATGCCTTCGATGATTGTTTGTTCTGTTTGGTTGTGGGGAAGAGATGTTTTCATCGTGTAATTGTTGCGTATTTTGCAAATATAAATTGTTTTATGACATCGCTGTGTTAAATTGTGAGAATGTGTAGCTTATTTGTGATAAATTAACATTGGTGGGCGGCTTTGATGTTGCGATACATTAATTTTGATGCTGATGATTATTGTCAGGGGTATAATGTGCAATTTTTTGCATAGGAATGTGCTGATTTTAGCAGTGTAAAATTTGCGACTAATTGAAATTGTTGTAACTTTGCAACAACCAATCATCTAACATCATGAACAAGGTTATCACGGAAATTACCCCTCTGTCGTCGAAGGATTGTTTCTATCTTGTCGACCGCTATAAGGAGAGTTTTGACTACCCTCTGCACCGCCATGCCGAGTTTGAGCTTAATTTCGTGGAAAACTGCGAAGGGGCGCGGCGTCTCGTTGGCGACAGCATCGAGGTGCTGGGCAATTATGACCTGGCGATAGTGGGCGGGGGACTTGAGCATGCGTGGGAGCAGCACGAATGTACAAGGAAGGATATACATGAAGTGACAATCCAGTTTTCACCCGACCTTCTGGGCGACTCGCTGCTTGCCAAAAACCAGATGAAGAGCCTTGAGGTGATGCTTGAGCGCAGCCACAACGGCATAGCTTTCGGCGTGCCTGCCATAATGAAGCTTTATTCGCGTCTGGGCGAGATAACCCGTATTCAGTCGGGGTTTTACAGGATGCTCAAGTTACTTGAGATATTATATGAGCTGTCGCTTGAAGAAAACTTCCACATGCTGTCAAGCTCGTCGTTTGCCAACGTGTCGACTACTTCCGACAGCCGCCGTGTGCGTAAGGTCGAGGAGTATATCAACAGAAATTACAATAAGGAGATACGCCTGCAGTCGCTTGCCGACCTCATAGGCATGACCCCTACCGCATTCAGCCGCTTTTTCAAGCTGCGCACCGGTCGCACCATCTCCGACTATATCATCGACCTGAGGCTCGGCTATGCCTCCCGGCTTCTTGCCGACAGCACCATGTCGATTGTCGAAATATGCTATGAGTGTGGATTCAACAACGTGTCCAATTTCAACCGCATATTTAAAAGGAAAAAGGGATGTTCGCCCAAAGTGTTCAGGGAGAACTACCGTAAAAATAAAATCATTGTGTGACCGTTGCTAAAATAGTATTAATTTATCAGATTGTGATACTCTATGCCGCGCTATGCGGATTGTTTCGCAGAATATTATTAGATTTGTGCATAAGAGTTAATCAATAGTATTAATCAACCATTATAACATATTTACTTATATTCCATGAAGTTATTTTCAGCAGTAATTTTGCTTGCGTCACTCCTCCCCCTTGTGGCTTGCGGAGGAAAGTCAGAAACTTCCGTTGCGGAGGAAAATGAGCCCACGCTTGTGGAGCGTCACGGTCAGTTGAAAGTCAACGGCTCGCGCATAGTCGACCAGAACGGCGACTCGATACAGCTCAGGGGTGTCAGCTTCGGATGGCATAACATGTGGCCGCGTTTCTACAACAGAAGCTCGGTGAATGAGATTGCAAATAACTGGGGCGCCGACATTGTACGTGCCTCTATCGGTCTTGACCTCGATGAAAATACATTTGACAAGAAGCCTGAGATGGGCTATGCTCTTGTCGACAGCATCGTGCAGGGTGCGGTCGACAATGGTATCTATGTCCTTATCGACTTCCACAGTCATGAAAATAACCTGCCTCTCGCAAAGGAATTTTTCGCTACGGTCAGCGAAAAGTATGGCAAACTTCCCAACGTATTGTATGAGATATGGAATGAGCCCCTCGAAGTGAGCTGGAAAGAGACCAAGGATTACGCCGAGGAAATACTTCCGATTATACGCAAGAATGCCCCTGAGGCGATAGTCATTGTGCCCACTCCCCGTTGGGACCAGAATGTACATGAGGCTGCCGACGACCCCATAGTGTCAGATGACAATGTGGTGTACTCGCTCCACTATTACGCCGCTACCCATGCCGACTACCTGCGTCAGCAGGCTCAGTATGCCATCGACAAGGGTCTGCCCCTCTTTATGGCTGAATGTGCGTCGATGGTACACACAGGCGATGGTGTCATCGACCCCGCCTCATGGGAAAAATGGATGGACCTTGCCGATGAAAACGGTATCAGCTGGATATGCTGGTCGGTAAGCGACAAGGATGAGACTTGCTCCATGCTCCGCCCCTCGGCTGCCTCACGCGGTGAAGAGTGGACCGACGACGACCTCAAGCCTTGGGCTGTGCTCGTGAAGTATTACATCAACCGTAACCGTTAACCATTATCGTAGATATAGTCATGAAAATCAATCTCCGCCATATGCTGCTTGGCGTTGCCGTGGCAGCTTGTGCCAATGCAGGAGCGCTGACGCTCCCCGATATAGTCAACCGTAACATGATGCTTCAGCAAAACAGCGATGCCGCGCTGTGGGGATGGGCGAAACCGGGCTCTGTCGTAAAGGTTGTGACCGGATGGAATGGCAAGGAATATACGGCAAAGGCTGCTAAAAACGGTCGCTGGGATGTAAAGGTGGCTACTCCCGCCGCTTCCTACGATGTGCACACTGTGACAATTACCGGCGACGGCGAGACTGTGAGCCTTGACAATGTGCTTGTCGGCGAGGTGTGGTTTGCCTCCGGACAGTCCAACATGGAGATGCCCTTGCGCGGCTTCTGGGGTGCGCCCATCGAGGGTGCCAACAAGGCAATCGCCGAATCGGGCAAATATAAGCATGCGATACGTTTTGCCACTGTACCCAAGACCCGCTCCGAAGTGCCGCAGGATAGCGTGAAGGGCGAGTGGGTGGAATGCGTTCCTGAAAACGCCCCCGACTTCAGCGCCGTGGGATATTACTTCGCGCGTCAGCTCAATAATATAATAGATGTGCCGGTAGGTATCATAAATTGCAGCTGGGGCGGCAGTCGCGTCGAGGGCTGGCTCCCTAAGGAGATTTTGCAGCAATATCCCGATGTCGACCTTGATATCGAAAAGTGTGGCAACAATCCCGATACCCCCGAGTATATGTTGCCGATGATTATGTATAACGGCATGTTGCATCCTCTCATGGGATACACGGTGCGCGGTTTTCTCTGGAACCAGGGAGAGAGCAATGTGGGTCACCACGCCGACTATCCTTCGCGTTTTGCGACCATGGTCAACCATTGGCGCGAGCAGTGGGGTGAGGGAGAGATTCCTGTCTATTGTGTGGAGATACCCCCTCATTATTACGGTGATGAGCAAGCCACAGGCGGCGCTCTTCTCCGCGAGGCACAGCACAAGTCGGTGGAAATAGTGCCCAATAGCGGCATCGTCAGCACCGTTGACCTTGTGACTCCCGGTACCTCGTTTCAGATTCACCCCTCTAAGAAACTTGAAATCGGTGAACGTCTCGCTTACATGGCTGCCGTGCGCGACTACGGCGTAAAGGGCATAGCCTGTGACTCGCCCGAATATGTGTCGATGGATGTCGACGGCAACAAGGCTACGCTCCATTTCCGCCATGCCGACGACGGTTTCTCGCCTGAGCGCGACATGGAAGGCTTTGAGGTGGCAGGAGAAGACCGCGTGTTCTATCCGGCTCAGGCCAAGCAGGTCTACACCGACCGCTGTAATGTAGAGGTGACCAGCGACAAGGTTGACAAGATTGTGGCAGTGCGCTATTGCTTCAAAAACTGGTCACCCGGCAATATATATGGTATGCGCGAGCTGCCTCTTGTGCCGTTCCGCACCGATAACTGGGAAAAATAATTTTATCTTGATAAATACTTGAAAAATGAAGAAAATATTTTTGATTATAGCCCTTTGTGCCGCTGCCGGTGTCGCGGCATGCTCCTCTTCAGGGAAGAAGACTGCCGCTGCCGAGGATTTTGTGACCGTGCGCGACGGCAAGTTCTATATAGGCGACAGCGTATATCGCTATGTCGGCACTAATTTCTGGTATGGTCCTATCCTTGCGTCAGAAGGACGCGGCGGTGATCGCAAGCGTCTTGCCGCCGAGCTTGACCTCTTGCAGGAAAACGGAGTCAACAACCTGCGCATACTTGTGGGCGGTGATGGTGACGAAGGTCTCGCCTCACATATCAGCCCTGTGCTTCAGACGGCTCCCGGCGTGTACAACGACACCCTCCTTGCCGGACTCGACTACCTTATGGCGGAGCTTGAGCGCCGCGACATGAAAGCTGTGCTCTATCTCAACAATGCCTGGGAATGGAGCGGTGGATACTCTGCCTATCTTCAGTGGGCAGGCAAGGGGAAAGCTCCCATTCCGAGTGTCGACGGCTGGCCCGCATATATGGATTATGTGAAGCAGTTTGTCACCTGCGATTCGGCAAAACAGCTCTCTTACGACCATGTGCGCAACATCGTGTCGCGTGTCAACACTGTTATCGGCAAGCCTTACGCCGAGAGTCCCGCAATCATGGCATGGCAGGTAGCCAACGAACCGCGTGCTTTTGCTGAGGACAGCATACAGAAACGCGCTTTTGCCGACTGGATACGCACAACCGCCAAGACAATAAAGGAAATAGACCCCAATCACCTCGTGTCGACAGGAAGCGAGGGCAAGCATGGGTGTGAACAGGATATTGACCTTTGGGAGGAGATTCACAATTATCCCGAAATCGATTACGGCATCATTCATCTCTGGCCTTACAACTGGGGTTGGGTAGGGAAGGAGACGCTCCTTTCCGGTGTCGACAGCGCCTGCATAAAGGCTGTCGAATATATCACCCCTCACTCTGAGATGATGAAGCGTGCCGCGAAGCCCCTTGTGCTTGAGGAATTTGGCTATCCGCGCGACTCAATGTCGTTTACCCCCGGCACCCCTACGGAAGGCAGGGACAAGTTCTATGAATATGTGTTCTCTCTCGTGGAAAAGGGCGATCTTATCGACGGCTGCAACTTCTGGGGATGGGGCGGATATGCCGAGCCGGCTCATGTAGTGTGGGAGCCGGGCGACGAGTATGTATGTGATCCCGCACAGGAAGAGCAAGGTCTTAACTCTGTTTTTGCAAAAGATAACAAAACTTTAGCAATAATTTCGCGAATAGCACGTAATATTAACACCAAATAAATAATACTATAGTGCACCTGATTAAACCTAACATGATTGCTGCGGCAATCTCCTCGCTTTTCATAGCCTTTTCTGCTTCGGCGGCCGACCATCCTCTGAAAGCATCGGCGCTTGTCGACAGCGACTGGTGGTGGCTTGCTCCTCAATCCCCGTCGCTTACCGTCGAGGTGAGCGATTCCACCGGAGCGGCTTGTAACGCCGACCTCCGCATTGTCGTGACCACCGACAATTACGTACCTGTAAAGGAAGAGACCCGCACAGTGGCTATTGCCCCCGGCGACACTGCACGGCTGACGGTCAACCCCGGCGTGACGGCTCCGGGATTTTACCGCCTGTCGGTGCTTGACGGCGACAAGAGTCTCCTGTCCATGAATTTCGGCTTCGAGCCTGAAAATATCGTCTCATTGCCCGACAGCCGCCCCGACTTTGACCGGTTCTGGTCTGACGCCCTGGAGGAGCTTGCTACTGTCGAGCCTTGCTATACCCTTGAAGAGGTCGACTCATTGAGCGGTGACAAGCGCAAGGTCTACCTCGCGTCGATGAAGTCGCTCGGCGGCGACACCATCAGCGGCTATATCGCCATCCCCGTCAAGGAGGGTAAATATCCGGTACACATTATTTATAATGGCTATGGAGTCGACCCCTGGTGTGTGGGTGCCGACGATGCTCCCGACTGGATACATTTCATCCCGTTTGCAAGGGGACAGGGTTATGGTAAAAAATACAATAAGTATGGCGATTGGGTGGCTTACGGTATAGCCTCTCCGGCGACCTATTACTACCGTGGCGCATTTATGGATGTCGTGCGTGCAATTGACTTTATTTACCAATTGCCGCAAGCCGACCGCGACAACATTTTTGCCGAAGGAGGCAGCCAGGGTGGAGCATTTGCCCTCGTTGCCGGTGCGCTTGACCACCGTGTGGCTGCAATAGCCCCCTACATTCCCTTCCTTTCCGACTTTCCCGACTACTTTAATATCGTGCATTGGCCTGCTGAACCAGTAAAGAAAGCGGCAGCTGAAGCCGGACTCTCCGACGAAGAGATGTATAATACGCTGAGTTACTTTGATATAAAGAATCTTACGCGCCGCATCCAGTGTCCGGTACTCATGGGCGTAGGGTTGCAAGACCCCGTGTGTCCGCCCCATACCAATTTCTCCGGTTACAACTTGATTACCTCCCCTAAAGAGTTTGTAATCTACCGTGACCTGGGTCACACTGTCGATTACAGCGACTGGAATCCGCGCGTTGCCGATTTTTTCAAGCGCAACCGACATTAACACTCAATTGTCAAGAAAGTGCAATATAGAGGTAAAATTGTATTATTTTATCTCTATGCATATGCCTAATTTTGCAATGGGCGTATTAGCCCGACACGTGCAGTAATTATAAAACAAATTTTCTAACCTAATACATTAACCTTACCTTAAAAATTGCTCATGATGACAAGAACAGTCTTGAACATTAGAGCCCTTCTTTTGGCGCTATTTATATCGGTGTCAATCGGAGTGTTCGCCCAGACATCCGTTAAGGGTGTCGTCCTGGAGCCATCAGGTGAGCCCGCAATCGGTGCCACTATCATGGAAAAAGGGACCAATGCAGGTACGGCGACCGACTTCGATGGTAATTTTGCTATCAAGGTCGCATCACCTAACGCAGTGCTCGTAGTGTCGTATGTAGGCATGGAGACCCAGGAGGTCAAGCTCGCCGGACGTACCGATGTTACCATTACCTTAAAAGAATCGGGCGTTGCGCTCGACGAGGTTGTGGTGGTCGGTTACGGTACCATGAAAAAGAGTGACCTTGCAGGTGCCTCGGTGTCAATGAGTGAAGATGACCTTAAAGGTTCAATCATCACCAACCTCGACCAATCGCTACAAGGTCGTGCAACCGGTGTGCAGGCAATGACCACATCGGGAGCTCCCGGCTCTTCATCTTCTATCCGCGTGCGCGGTCAGTCTACCATTAACGCTAACGCCGAGCCTCTCTATGTGATTGACGGCGTGATCGTTCAAGGAGGAGGTAACTCCGGTGCCGACTTCGGTCTCGGTGACGCCCTCGGTAATGGTAAAGTCTCTACCGTGTCTCCGCTTTCAACAATCAACCCCTCCGACATCGTGTCGATGGAGATTCTTAAGGACGCCTCGGCAACCGCTATCTACGGTGCCCAGGGTTCTAACGGTGTCGTGCTCATCACCACCAAGCGTGGTAAGGCTGGCGAGGCTAAGTTCACCTATGACGGTATGGTTGCTGTCAACCACCAGAACAAGCGTCTCGACATGATGAATCTTCGTGAATATGCAGGATATTACAATGAGTTTGTGGCTAACGGTTACCAGACTGCTAATGACTGGTATCGTGACCCCTCTGTGCTTGGCGTAGGTACCAACTGGCAGGATGCAGTGTTCCGCACAGCTCTCCAGAACCAGCACCAGGTATCGGCTCAGGGCGGTACTGAAAAAGTACAGTACTACGTATCAGGCTCATATATGAATCAGGAAGGTACGCTTATCGGTTCTGACTTCAGCCGTTTCTCTGTACGCGCCAACCTTGACGCCCAGTTGAAATCATGGTTGAAACTCGGATTGAGCGCTACCTACACCGATACCGACGAAAGCCTTAAGCTTGCCGACGGTGAGCAGGGTATCATCAACTACTCTCTTACCACACTCCCCGATATTCCTATCTATGATATCGACGGCAACTTCTCTTCTATCGTGCGCGAAGGTTACACCAACCCCAACCCTATCGCACTTGCAATGCTTGACGATATCAAGCTTCACCGTAAGAAATTGACAGGTAACATCTTCTTCGATGTAACCCCGATCAAGAATCTTGTATGGCACGCTGAGTTTGGCTACGACGTAAGTGCTTCAAAGGGTGACCGTTACAAACCGATGGTTGACCTTGGCTCATGGGTACGCAGCAGCAATGAAAGCTCTATCCAGAAAAACTCAAGCTGGTTCTGGCAGTTGAAAAACTATGTGTCTTACAACGGCACCGCTTGGGACAAGTTCCACTACACCGCCATGGTCGGTCAGGAGTGCTGGGAGTCAAGATACGACTTCACAAGCATCTTCGCTTCGGGACTTCCTTCTGACGAAGTTCACAACCCCGCTCTCGGTAACAAGAACTCTTATAACATCAGCGCCGGCTTCGGCAGCTCTGCCATGGCTTCGTTCTTCACCCGTGAGACCCTTAACTGGGACGACCGCTATCTCTTGACTTATACTTACCGTTATGACGGTAGCTCTAACTTCGGACCCGAAAACCGCTGGGCAGGCTTCCACTCTGTAGCAGCTGCATGGCGCTTCTCCAACGAGAAATTCTTCGAGCCTGTACGCAATGTGATTGACAACGGTAAACTCCGTCTCGGCTGGGGTCAGACCGGTAACTCCAACATCGGCGGTTACGCATGGGGTGTGGCAATGAGCCGCATGCCGTCGGCTCTCGGTGCAGGTTACCGTCCCGCCAACATCGCCAACCCCGCAATCAAGTGGGAGACTCAGGAACAATGGAATGCAGGTATCGACCTCAATATGCTCAACAACCGCTTGAACCTTGTTGTCGACGCTTACATCAAGACTTCTAAAGACATGCTTATGTCGATGCAGCTTCCCTCTTACATGGGTACTCAGGGTAACGGCTCTTCGGCACTTGCAGCACCCAAGGGTAACTTCGGAGAAATCGAGAACAAAGGTATTGAAATCGAGTTGACCGGCCGCCCCTTCGTAGGTGAATTTGAGTGGGAGTCAAGCTTCCAGATTTCATTCAACCGCAATAAGCTCAAAGCCCTTTCAGGCACTGAAAACGCCCAGCTCGTAGGATATGGTCAGTGGAGTGACGTAGTGTCAGTATCAGAAATCGGTCAGCCGCTTTACAACTTCTACGGTTATGTAGTAGAGGGCGTTTACCGCGACTACGATGATATCATGAACTCACCGACACCCGACCACTTCCCCTCCGACGGCGTGTTCAACAAGAGCAACACCGTGTGGGTAGGTGACATCAAGTACAAGGATGTCAACGGCGACGGCAAGATTGACGCCAACGACCGCACTGTCATCGGTTCGCCGATGCCCAAGTTCACCTTCGGATGGACCAACACCTTCCGTTACAAGAATATCGACCTCTCGATCTTCCTTAACGGTTCTTATGGAAACGACGTGATGAACTATCTCGCCATCAACCTTACCGGTATGAAGTCGGTCTGGACCAATCAGCTCAACTCGGTTAACGACCGCGCCCAGCTCGTGCCCATCGACCCCAACAAGGTTTATCCTGCCGGTCAGCACTGGTATGACGACATCACTAACGTACGCGTGAAAAACTGGCAGACCAAGACTCCCGCCGCTCGTCTTAACGACCCGAACGACAACGACCGCATCAGCGACCGTTACATCGAGGATGGATCTTATCTCCGTATCAAGAACATCACTCTCGGATACACATTCAAGAAATCACTCTTGAAGCGACTCCATCTTGAAAATCTGCGTGTTTACTGCAATATTCAGAACTTGTACACGTTTACCAAATATAAAGGTTATGATCCTGAAATCGGTGCTTCAACCCAGGATTCTTCAGGTCTCGTATATGGTCTTGACTTCGGTCGTTACCCGTCACCGACCACTTATTCATTTGGTCTAAACATTTCGTTCTAATATTATTAAAAACAGATTCAACTTATGAAAATCAAAGATATCAAATATTTAGCCGTGGTTGCCGCACTTGGCTTCGGGATGTCGTCATGTAACGACTTTCTTGACCGCCCCGCTGAGGACAACTACAACGCCGGCAACTTCTACCAGACCGACGAGCAGTGCTACCAGGGTGTCAATTACCTCTACAACTCTCCTTGGTATGATTTCCAGCGCGGATTCATCAAGGTTGGCGAAGTGCTTTCAGGCAATATGTATTGGGGTTCATCTCCTTACCTGACATTCACTATCAACGGTACCGACCAGGACCTCGTGAATATGTCTTACTCACTTTGGGCGGTGATTTCTCACTGTTCGACTGTCTACAACAATCTTCAGGCATCTCCCGCTTCAAAGGAAGCACGCGAAGCATGCATGGGTGAGGCTCTTACTTTCAAGGCTCTCGCTTACTTCTACCTTGTGCGTTCATTTGGCGATGTGCCCATCATCCACAATATTTCCGACGAGCTTAACGGTGCTTACAACTCAAAGTTCAAGGTTAAGCGTGAGGATGTATATGAATATGTAGTGATGACCCTTGAAAAGGCGATGGAGTTGCTTCCCAAGAACGCGTCGGCTCCCGGTCGTATCGACTACTATTGTGCCGAAGGTCTCCTTGCAAAGGTTTATCTTACCCGTGCCGGAGTGTCTGGTACACTTAACACTGAAGACCTCAAGAAGGCTGCTTCATATGCCAAGGATGTAATCGACAACTCAGGTCGTAACCTCCTTCCCAACTATTCCGACATCTTCCGTCTTGCCAACAACACCAACGAGGAGTCACTCATCGCATGGCGCTGGCAGGCAGGTCGTGATCCCTGGACTCAGCAAAACACCCTCCAGAGCGACCTTGCTCCTGTAGGTTTTGACGAGTGGGGTGACTGCTGGGGCGGTTATGGCGGTCCCTCTGTCGACCTTCAGGATGCATTTGGCATCGACGTGCTTGAAGATCCCGCTTCACGCACCGACGTCGACACCCGTCGTAAGGCTACAATGATGCTCCCGGGCGACAAGTATGAGTATTTCTGGCAGGATAAGAAAGACAAAGATGGCTTCACCGGCTTCAACGTGCTTCAGTTCTGCTACGACGCAGAGTATGGCAAGGGTGGTCCCGGCGAATGGCAGTCACCTACCGGCGCTTACAACGTGAAGCATCTTTATGGCAACAACTATGACCACGTGCAGGCAACCGGCATAGCTTCCGGTAACATGTGCAGCGCACTTGCCACCCATATCCTCCGTCTCGCCGATGTATATCTTGTCTACACCGAGGCTATGATGGGCGGAACAGGCTCTACCTCCGATGCTTCTGCAATCGACGCTTTCTATAAGGTGCGTAACCGTGCTATCCCCACTTACTGGGACAAGCCTTCAGTGGTTACCTGGGAAGATGTTTGGAAAGAGCGCCGTCTGGAGCTTGCAGGCGAGGGCGACCGCTGGTATGACTATGTACGTCTTTCTTACTACAATCCCCAGCGTGCCATCAAGGAGCTTACTTCTCAGCGCCGCAATTCTTACTGGAACGTAAACAGCCTTTACAAGTACTATGCTGAAAGCGGAAAGTGGGATATTGCTGAGGCTGCAAAGAAGGATAACGCAGGCGAGGCAGGTTATGACACCCAGACCGCCGCTCCTAACGTGACCAAGGAGAGCTTTACTCTTCCCTTCCCCTCGGAAGACGTGGTTTATAACCCCAACCTCCTGAAGGATCCCATCTCTTGCGATGTGCGTCAGGAATATGCTTACTAATAGATAAAATTCAGACTGAACAATGAATAATTTCAAATATACAAAATGGCTTCTTCCGGTATTTGCCGCCGCAATGGGTGTCTCCATGGTATCCTGCGAGGATGAGCCGGATAAGTTTGAGCTTTCCGACGGCACTCCGTCAGTACACTATGTACGCATGACCGCGGCTGCCGATTCGCTGGTGACTGAGGCTTATGTCGACAATCTTATCTGTCTTGTCGGCGACAACCTCACCTCTATCCGCGAGATGTATTTCAATGACCAGAAGGCGGTGCTGAACACAAGTTATATTACTGACCACACTCTTCTTGTCAATATCCCCCGAGGTATTCCCGAAGTGGAGACCAACAAGATCTACATGATTAACAAGGATGGCGTCACGACTGAATTTGATTTCCGCGTGCTTGTGCCCGCTCCGTCGCTGCTGACACTCTCGTTTGAGTATGCCAAGCCGGGCGATGAGGTCACTATCCACGGTAACTATTTCGTTGACGACCCCAACAAGCCTCTTGCCATAACTTTCCCCGGTGACGTGGCTGTAACCGAAATCACTAAGATTGAGCAGACCGCTGTCAATTTCATCGTGCCCGAGGGCGCTACCGAGGAAGGTGAGATAGAGGTTACCACCCGTTACGGTTCAGGCACTTCAGTGTTCCATTATCTTGACACCCGTGGCTTGCTCTTCAACTTTGATGACGGTCTTCAGCAGCAGGGCTGGCACGCTCAGGCTATCGTTAACGACGAGTGGGCGTTTGACGGCAACTATATGCAGCTTGGCGACGGCGATGCTATCATGAGTGAGGATGGCGGATGGAATGACTCTAAATTCTCGTTTGAGTATTGGGCAGGTTCATGGGATGATCCCCAGAACATCACTTCCGGTCAGGGAGCGGCTCTTTATAATGTAGCTGATTTCTCGAAGCCAGAGAAGATGGCGTTGAAGTTTGAGATGTGTATTCCTTCATCTAATGTATGGGCTGCAGGAGCAATGCAGGTATGTTTCCAGGGTCTTACTCAGATTTCTCTTTCAAGCAACCCGATTTCAGGAATCAGCGATCCTCTCCCCGGCGCACAGGCATGGGCATTCAATGGCGAAGTCGGTGATGACTTCAAGGACCGTGAGGCTGACTGGACCGACTGGGGCCGTTATCTCTACCGTCCCTGGCAGAATGCCGACAAGGGTGAATACCACACCGATGGCAAGTGGATTACCGTGACTCTTCCGATTTCACAGTTCCGCTACACTGCAAAGGGTACCGGAGCCGGCAAGGCACCCACCAAGCCTGAAGATTTCGCCAGCCTTACCATGTTTGTGGTAAGCGGAGGTGTCAACGGCGCCGAGTGCCAGCCTATCATCAAGATTGACAATATCCGTGCGGTAATCAATGAATAACCATCAAAATCGAGTATCAACAATGAAAAAATACAGTAAATATACATCACTTTTGATGATGTGCCTGATGCTGGTGACTTCGCTGTCGTTTACCGCATGTAATGATGACGACTTCGACACCAATCAGAACCGTGGCGGCATCTCGCTTGAGGTGTTTGGCCCGTGCCCGGTGGCACGTGGCGGTGAACTCCGTTTCATCGGTAGCGGTATGGACCAGATTAACTCTGTCAGCATTCCCGGCTGCGACGACATCACTGATATAAAGGTGGTGTCGGGCAGGGAAATCCGTGTGACAGTGCCCCAGACAGCAGAGCCCGGAAAGGTAGTGCTTAATCATGCCAACGGCAAGATTACCACTCTTACCGATATTACTTTCCTTGAGCCTATCAGCTTTGACGCTGAAAACACCTTCACTCCCGCCCGCGTTAAGCCGGGTCAGGAGGTGACTATCAACGGTGAGTACCTTAACCTTATGAAGGAAGTGTGCTTCTCGTTTGTCGAAGGTCTTGACAGTGCCAATGTATATGCTGCTGAAGAAGGCGCTTTCATCGAGCACACCCGCAAGGCTATCAAGGTTATCGTGCCCGACAATGCTGTCAGCGGTCCGGTAGGCGTATCTGACGCCCTTGCCGAGATTCCCAACCTTATATGGTCGGAATTGGAGCTTGAAGTTGTGCTCCCCTCTGTAGCTAAGGCTATTGACATCACCAATGCAAAGCCCGGCGACCTTATCACCATCGCAGGTAATGACCTTGACCTTGTACGCAAGGTGGTTATGCCAAACGAAGATGAGGTAGAGTTTACCGTTTCAGAAGATGGAAAGAAGCTTACCTTCAATCTTCCCGACAACGCTTCTGACGGAGCCGTATGTGTGGTTCCCGGTTCAGGCGTGAAAGTTGCCGTGGCAAATATCGGTATGGTAGTGCCTACCGACATGACCCACAATTGTGGCGAGGGATTGCGTGCAGGTGAAGAACTTATAATCAAGGGTGTCAACATGGACATGGTAGTGTCTGTGGTATTCCCCGGCGTGGAAGAGGCTGTAGAGCCTACTTCGGTAAGTGCTACCGAAGTTAAGGTGACGGTGCCTGAGACCGCATGGTCAGGCGACCTCGTCCTTAACCTTAAGAGCAGTGCTACTGCAACATTGCCTATCGTGATTGCTCACCCCGACAATGTAGTATTTGCTCCTTCACCCGTGCCCGGCGGTGCTGAACTTACCATCACCGGTAAAAATCTTGACCTTATCGCTACAGTGGTGTTTGAAGGCGGTGTGACTGTCGATGCTAAGAATGCCACAGCTACTGAGTTGAAAATCAAGGTGCCTTTCACCGCACAGACAGGTATGGTTCATTTCATACTTAAGAGCGGCGAGGATATTGAAGCCGGTGAGCTTACTGTTGACCTGCCCACCATCGCATACGTGACCGAATGGCCTACTGAAGAGGATGCTGTCAAAGGTGGTGAAATCATGAAGGTGAAGATTGCCAATGAAGATAAACTTACCGCCGTTAAAGTCAACGGACAGGAAGTGCAATACATCCTTAACGGTACTGACCTTTATATCAATCTTCCTATCACTGCCGGCAAGGGCGCAAAGATTGTACTTGTATCAGGCGATGAAGAGTTTGAGGGTGAATTTGATGTTATCCCCGCAACCGAGGTAGAGAATGTAATCTGGACCGGTCTCTTCTCTGCAAACTGGAACGGTATGGATGACCTCTCATGGGGTAAATTTGACTGGTCTATAGTTGAAGTGGGCTGGAAGCTTAAGGCATACTTTACATTTGCTGAAGGCGCAGAATATGCACAGATGCGATTTGGTAACGGTAGCTGGGCTTCGCTTCCCGACACTGATATGGGTTACAACGATGGTAATGTTGACCTGTTTGCAGAATTCCCCGATGGAGTAGCTGAAGTCACTATTACAGCAGCGATGAAGGATGCTCTTATCAATCAGGGTGGACTTGTAATGACTGGTGCCAACTATATACTTAACAAGCTTACTCTATGGTATGAAAATTCGCTTGAGACTCCGTTCTATGAAGGACCTGTCGTTATTGATGGTTGGGGCGGTTTCCAGGATTTTGCTTGGAAGCAGGATATTATCGATAATCTGATAAGCACATGGAAGGCCGGACAGACATTCCGTATCTATTACAACACTCTTACTGCCGATACCGGTAAGATTAAGGTCGGTCAGGGTTCTAACTGGGCAGGTCTTGACGACTTGATTGCGCTGCCTGAAACTGATGGCGAAGGATACTTCGATTGTCCTGCTCCTAATGGCGTGATTGCTTTCCAGCTGACTGCCGGGGCTATCGACCAGATGGTTAACAATAACGGCTTTATCCTTCAGGGTAACGGAGTGGAAGTTACTAAACTTACTATCGAGTAATTATAACCGAATAACAACATCACAATGAAAAGATACAGATATTTAGTTCCGGCGGTGCTGCTCGGTTTCTCTATGGTCGCCTGTGACGATGACGACACCTATGAGATGCTTGACGGCATGGACATGATTGTCCGCACTCAGACTATCGCTGAAGGCGAGTCGGTAAGAGCCGCCTTCACCCCCAATATGACTATTGCCTACAATAACCTTGTAGGCATAGCCGAGGGCGTACACGTGACCCTTAACGGAGAACCCGTTTCGCTCGCCGTTAATCCTGAAAACGGCATGGAGCTTATACTCACATTGCCCGCAATGACCGACTTTACCGAGTACACTCTTGAAATTCCCGAGGGTGCGGTATTCATCAAGGACCGCCCGGAAACAAAGGCGGCGGCAAAGACAGTGAAGTTCAATACCAACGCCGGTATCAACCCCGAGTGGCTCGACAAGAACCTTACCAATCCCAATGCTACGGCAGAGGCTAAGAAGGTGTTCCAGTATCTTCTTGACAACTACGGCAAGACTCAGCTTTCAGGCTGTATGAGCGATGAGGCATGGGGTACGAGGTATGTTGATTTCGTTAGCTCTGAGGCAGGTCATACCCCGGCTGTGCTTGGATTTGACTACGGTCATCTTGCTGCATCTCCCGCCAACTGGATTGATTATGGTGATATCACCCCCGTCAAAACGGCATGGGACAACGGTTCGATTCCCGCTATCTCATGGCACTGGAACGTTCCCGGCTCTGAGCCGCATATCCTCTCTACCATCTGGGAAGGAAACATGGTAATCGACAACTGGGACGCTCTTAAGCTTACTCCCGACATGAAGAAGACCGTGACCGACGAAGAGGGCAACACCTCTGAAATCAGCGTATTTGACGACCTTCAGTCAGGACAGTGCATACTTGTAAAGGTGAAGGATATTGACGAGACCCGTGCCCAGGGTTCATTGAAGAGCCTTGCTGCCGACTGGCCTGAACTTGGTCCCGACGGCACTCCCGGTTACGAGAACGGAACAGAGTATTTCGACATCCGCGACAATTACTCGCTTATCACCAACCGCTCTATCGTAGATGACATCAAGACCAATGGTTTCGTGGTATCAGGTCAGGGCTATACCGTGACTGGTGTCTATATCACCGACGGTGACCCGCTCCTCGGTTTTGACGCCAACCGTTCGTTCAGCCCCACTAAGGCTGTCCAGGAAGGAACATGGGAAAACGAGGTTGTCAACAAGGATATCGCCAAGCTTGCAGGTTACCTGAAACGTCTTCAGGATGCCAAGATTCCGGTGCTTTGGCGCCCGCTCCATGAAGCTGCAGGCGATTATGCCAACGGCGCATGGTTCTGGTGGGGCAACGACAGCGTGCAGGCTACTACCGGATTGTGGAAATATCTTCGCAATAAACTTGAAAAAGAGTATCAGATCAATAACTTGATATGGGTATGGAACGTACAGACCACCAATGGAGGAAGTCTTGCATCGGTAGAACAGTGCCGTGCGGCTTATCCCGGTGATGACATGGTTGACATCGTGGGAGCTGACCTCTATCTCGAAGGTGAAAACCTTTATGGTCTTGATCCTGATGCGGTGTATAACCCCGAGGCAACAGACCAGACTCGCCAGTTTGACCTTGTAAACAATACCGTCAAGTTCAAGAAGATGGTAGTGCTTGCCGAGTGTGGTAACCTTCTTCTGCCTGAGACTGCCAAGAAGTATAATGCCCTCTGGGGATACTTCATGCAGTGGTATGACATGAAAGATGGTGAAATGGGATTCCATATCTATAACAATGCTACTGTATGGAATCAGGTGATGGAGTCTCCGCTGGTATTGAACCGCGGTGATTTCAATGCCAAGTAACCGAGTTGGCTCTACTAATATAAATTCAGGTCCCGTGACCGGTATTTCCGAGCCGGGACCTGAATTTTTTAAAATAAATTGTTATTTTTGCCATAATCAAAATTCACAATCTAACCCTTTCATAATTCCATTTTTCCAATAGGTATGAAATACGGACACTTTGACGACAAGGCAAGGGAATATGTCATTGACAATCCCCGCACTCCATGGCCATGGATCAACTATCTTGGCAATAAAGACTTCTTTTCTCTTATATCGAATACAGCAGGCGGATATTCCTTTTACAAGGATGCCAAATTCCGCCGTCTGACACGCTATCGCTACAATGGTGTCCCTATGGATGCCGGCGGACGATATTTTTACATCAAGGATGGTGACACGGTGTGGAATCCCGGGTGGAAACCTACCAAAACCGCGCTTGACAGTTACGAATGCCGCCACGGCATGAATTATACCCGCATCAAGGGCGAGAAAAACGGACTGCGCGCCGAGCTGCTTTTCTTTGTGCCGCTCGACACACATGCCGAGATTGCCAAACTCACCCTTACCAACACCACCGACGCTCCCAAGAGCTTCAAACTTTTCTCTTTCATGGAGTGGTGTCTGTGGAATGCGGCAACCGATATGGAAAATTTCCAGCGCAATTTCTCTACCGGCGAGGTGGAGATTGACGGCTCTACTATATATCACAAGACCGAATACAAGGAACGCCGAAACCATTACGCGTTTTATCATGTCAATGCCCCGATTGATGGCTTTGACACCGACCGCGAGTCATTTCTCGGTCTTTACAACGGCTTTGACGAGCCTCAGGTGGTGACCGAGGGAAAGCCCCGTAATTCGGAGGCTCACGGATGGTCGCCTATCGCGTCTCACTACATGGAGATAACCCTTCAGCCCGGAGAAAGCCGCGACCTCGTGTTCATGCTCGGATATGTTGAAAACGAGCAGGACAAGAAGTGGGAGTCAAAGGGTGTCATCAACAAGGAGAAGGCGCGCGACATGATTGCTCGCTTCGACACCGCCGAAAAGGTGGACCGCGCCTTTGACGAGCTTCGCTCTTACTGGGACAATCTGCTTGAGCGTTTCACTCTCGACAGTGGCGACGAGCGTCTTGACCGCATGGTCAATATCTGGAACCAGTATCAGTGTATGATTACCTTCTGCTTCTCGCGTTCCGCCTCATTCTTTGAAAGCGGTATAGGTCGAGGCATGGGTTTCCGCGACTCCAACCAGGACCTTGTGGGCTTCGTGCATCAGATTCCGGAGCGCGCCCGCGAGCGTATTATCGACATCGCGTCAACGCAATTTCCCGACGGCGGATGCTATCACCAGTACCAGCCGCTTACCAAGCGCGGCAACAATGATATCGGCGGCGGATTTAACGACGACCCGATGTGGCTTATCTTCGGTACAATCGCTTATATCAAGGAGACAGGCGACATGTCGATACTTGACGAGCCGGTGCCGTTTGATAATGTGAAAGGCTCGGAGGTGAGCCTGATGGAACACCTGAAGGTGTCGTTTGACCATGTGGTCGATAACCTCGGACCTCACGGATTGCCGCTTATCGGTCGTGCCGACTGGAACGACTGTCTCAATCTCAACTGCTTCTCGATGGATCCCAACGAATCGTTCCAGACCACCGAAAACAAGACTGAGGGCTCAAAGGCTGAATCGCTCATGATAGCAGGTCAGTTTGTAATCTATGGCGAGGAGTATGTGAAGCTCTGCCGCAAGCTCGGGCTTGATGCCGAGGCTGACCGCGCGCAGAAGCATGTCGACGCTATGGTAGAGGCTGTGAAAGAGCATGGCTGGGATGGCGAATGGTTTCTCCGCGCCTACGACTATTATGGCAACAAGGTGGGAAGCCACGAAAACAAGGAAGGAAAGATATTTATCGAAAGCCAGGGATGGTGTACGATGGCAGGTATCGGTCTTGAATCGGGACTTGTAGAGAAATCACTTGACTCGGTAAAGAAATATCTTGACTGCGAGCATGGTATCGTGCTTAACAATCCCGCTTTCACCGAGTATGTGATGGAGTATGGCGAGATATCCACTTATCCTGCCGGCTACAAGGAAAATGCAGGTATATTTGCCCACAACAATCCCTGGGTCATCATAGGCGAGACTGTGCTCGGCCGTGGCGACGAGGCGTGGGAGTATTACCGCAAGATATGCCCCGCTTACCTTGAGGAGAAGAGCGACCTGCATAAGGTGGAGCCTTACGTGTATTGCCAGATGACTGCTGGCAAGGATGCCTACAAGCCGGGCGAGGCTAAAAACTCATGGCTTACAGGTACGGCTGCCTGGAACTGGTATGCAATAACCCAGTTTATCCTCGGTATCAAGCCCGACTACGACGGTCTTGTCATCGACCCCTGTGTGCCCAAGGACTGGAAGCATTACGAAATCAAGCGTAAATTCCGCGATGCAGAGTATGTCATCAAGATCAGCAATCCCGACGGTGTGTGCCGTGGCGTGAAGAGCGTGCTTGTAAATGGCAAGTCTGTCGACGGCAACCTTGTGCCTCACCAGCCTGCTGGAAGTGTCAACACAGTGGAGGTGACACTCGGATAAGATTGCTAATACATTAAATAACAGGAAATAATGAAATACGGATTATTTACTCTTGCTGCAGCTGCGGTCATGGTCACCTCTTGTGGCGGCAGCAAGAGCAACGCGAATAGTGAAAACGCGGAAGTGGCTGCCGTCACGCCCGCCCAGTCGCTTATAACACGCCTTGACTCCGTGGCAAAAAGCGGACACTACTATTTCGGACATCATGACGACACAGCCTATGGTCACACATGGAAATATGTCGACGGTGGTTCCGACGTGAAAGCTGTCACCGGTCAGTATCCCGGACTTATGAGCTGGGATCTCGGTATGATAGAAGTGGACTCGGCAAAAAATCTTGACGGGGTGCCGTTCAGCTTTATCGCGTCAGAGATTGCAAAGCAGCATGCCCGCGGCGGCATCAACGCCATCAGCTGGCATGCTCTCAACCCGATGTCGGGTGGCGGCTCATGGGACGTGTCTACGGCTCCGCTCCGCAATCTTGCCGATGGCGAGGCTGTGAGCGATACCATGAAGGTGTGGATTGACCGTGCGGCGGCGTTTGTCGCGTCGCTGAAAGACAGTGTGGGCAATCCTATCCCCGTGATATTCCGTCCATGGCATGAAAATTCAGGCTCATGGTTCTGGTGGGGCAAGGACCACGCTACCCCCGAGGAGTATATATCCCTATGGAAGATGACGCGCGCCGGCTTTGACGCCCGCGGCATCAACAATGTGGTGTGGGCTTATTCACCCGACAAAGACCTTACACGTGAAGAGTATTTCTCGACCTATCCCGGTGACGAATATGTCGACATACTCGGTACTGATATCTATCACTTCGACGGCGAGGCCGGTGTCAATGATTATGTGACACGCATCAAGGCTCAGATGCTGTTTGTGGTAGAGGAGGCGCAGAACCGCGGAAAGATTGCCGCCTTTACCGAGACCGGTCTTGAGGGACTGTCGGTAACCGACTGGTACACCCGTGTGTTTGAGCCCGCCATCAAGGGACTGCCTATCGCCTATGTATGTGTATGGCGCAATGCCATCGAGAGCGAAAAGCCCAATCATTTTTATGTGCCTTATCCCGGACATGCGTCGGAAAGCGATTTCAAGAAATTTCACGACGAGTCGGGAGCAATCTTTGTCGACTGACATACAACTAACTTGGATTTTTGAATTATTTACCGTAAAGAATATAAAATTAACCTGATGAATAACATCTTTGAACATCGTAAAAATCTTGTCCTCAGCCGATATGAGGAACTTGTGACCCGTAAGAACGAACCGATTGAAGGCAACGGCGTGTTTGAACGCTACAAAAATCCTGTTGTGACCGCCGAGATGGCACCTCCTTTCTGGCGCTATGACTTCAACGAGGCTACCAACCCCTACTTCGAGGAGCGTATAGGTGTGAATGCCACCCTTAACTCTGGAGCAATCAAGTGGGGCGACAAGTATGTGCTTGTCGTACGTGTCGAGGGTAGCGACCGCAAGTCATTTTTCGCAGTTGCGGAAAGCCCCAACGGTGTAGACAATTTCCGTTTCTGGGATCATCCGATTACCATGCCCGAAGATGAAGTGCCCGGCGTGAATATCTACGACATGCGCCTTACCCGCCACGAAGATGGCTGGATTTACGGACTTTTCTGCGTGGAGCGTCATGACGATTCTCAGCCCGGAAATCTCTCGGCGGCTACAGCCACTTGCGGTATCGCCCGCACCAAGGACCTGGTTAACTGGGAGCGTCTGCCCGACCTCAAGAGCAAGAGCCAGCAGCGTAACGTGGTGCTCCACCCTGAGTTTGTCAACGGCAAGTATGCCCTTTATACCCGTCCGCAGGATGGCTTTATCGATGCCGGAAGCGGCGGTGGCATAGGCTGGGCTCTTATCGATGACATTACCAATGCCGAGGTAAAGGAGGAACTTATAGTGGATTGCCGTCATTACCACACAATCAAGGAGGTTAAGAATGGCGAAGGCCCTCACCCCATCAAGACACCCAAGGGATGGCTTCATCTTGCCCACGGTGTGCGCGGTTGCGCATCGGGTCTCCGTTATGTGCTCTACATGTACATGACCGCGCTCGACGAGCCTTGGCGTCCGATTTACACTCCCGGCGGCTATCTGATGGCTCCGGTAGGAGAGGAGTATATCGGCGATGTGATGAATGTGTTGTTTACCAACGGCTGGATTGCCGACGAGGATGGCAAGGTGTTTATCTACTACGCGTCGAGCGATACCCGCATGCATGTCGCCACATCTACCATCGACCGTCTTGTCGACTACTGCATGAACACCCCGCAAGACGGGCTCTCTACCGGCGAGTCGGTAAAGACGCTCAACAAGCTTATCGACAGCAATCTTGCCATTATCAATAAAAAGTAATCTTAAAAAAACATTCTAATATCATCAATCAACTATGGCTTCGCTCAGTGAAAAGATAGGATATGGCTTCGGCGACATGGCGTCGTCGATGTTCTGGAAAGTGTTCAGTTACTATCTGCCCTTCTTCTATGCCAATGTGTTCGGACTTTCGCTTATCGACACCGGTCTCCTGCTCCTGGTGACCCGTATCTGGGATGCCGTGAGCGACCCGATGATGGGTGCTGTCGCCGACCGCACAAAAACAAGGTGGGGCAAGTATCGCCCGTATCTGTTGTGGGTGGCTGCTCCCTTTTCGATATGCGGTATCCTTCTTTTTACGACTCCCGACTGGGGCTATGGCGCGAAACTCGTGTGGGCTTACGTCACCTATATCATGATGATGACGGTCTACACGGGTATCAACGTGCCTTATGGCGCGATGCTCGGTGTCATGACCGACGACTCGCAGGAGAAGACTGTGTTCTCGTCGTTCCGCATGTTTTTTGCCTACGGCGGTTCGTTTATCTCGCTATTTGCATGGGATCCCTTGTGCAATCTCTTCCGCGACACCTTCGGCATGTCGCTTCAGTCGAGCTGGCAGTTTGCCATGATTGTGATAGCCACAGGCTGTTTCATACTCTTCCTGCTCTGCTTCAAGCTTACGCGCGAACAGCTCACCACTGAGTGTACGGCATCGCTTGGAAAAGACCTCAAGGCGCTTGTCACCAACAAGCCCTGGTGGCTGCTCAACGGCGCGTCGCTCTGCTTCAACCTGTTTAATACGGTGCGTGGCGCGACAGTGGCGTTCTTCTTTGCCGACATTATCGGCGGCGAGCAGCATATCGTGATTTTTGCCATGTCGATGCTCTTCTATTCAGGCTTGTTCCTCGGAGTGGGCGAAGTGGCAAATATGGTCGGTGTCGCGCTTGCCGTGGGCATAACCAAAAAGCTTGGCAAGAAAGCCACATTTATACTTGTCGACCTGTCGCTTATCGTGATGAGCGTGATATTCTTCCTCTGCTCTCCCGACAGCAATGCCGGACTGGTGATGATGTTGCTCCTCCAGATTGTGATTTCGGTATTGACCGGTATCATGTCGCCGCTCGTATGGTCGATGTATGCCGATGTGAGCGATTACTCGGAACTTAAATACCGTTCGGCTTCGACCGGCCTTATTTTCTCATCGGCTTCGATGGCACAGAAGTTTGGCGGTGCCATCGGTGGCGCGGCAGTGATGTGGCTCCTTCACGGTTTCGGCTACAAGGAGCGTCCCGAGGGTGTGCAGTCGCTTGACATCGTACAGCCCGACAGCGCCATCAACTGCCTCTGGATGCTCATGACATTTATTCCTGCCGGAGTGGCATTGATATCGATGATTATCGTGTGGCTCTATCCGCTTAATACCAAGCGCATGGATGAGATTGTGGCTGAGCTTAAGAAGCAGCGCATGAAACCGGTTGATGAGCCGGGCGATTCAAATGTTGAACCCGTTTAATCCATATTATCTGAGATGACAGAAAAAGAATTCTGCTCTGAATTACTTGAAAATCTGACAGGGAACATACTTCCCTACTGGATAGATAAGATGGTTGATCCGCGCGGTGGCTTTTATGGCCGCCGCGATGGTTTTGACCGTCTTGACGAGGATGCCCCAAAAGGGGCTATCCTTAACGGCAGGCTTCTCTGGAGTTTTGCCTCGGCTTACCGCACTACCGGAAAACCGGAGTATCTTGAGATGGCTACCCGTGCCAAAGATTACATATTGACCCGCTTCGTCGACCATGAATATGGAGGCGTCTACTGGTCGCTGAATGCCGACGGCACTCCGCTTGACACCAAGAAGCAGTTTTATGCCATCGGTTTTGTAATCTACGGTCTTAGCGAGTATGTGCGCGCTACCGGCGACAAGGAAGCGCTTGACAGTGCTATCAGCCTGTTTAACGACATCGAGACCCACAGCCGCGACCGTGTCAACGGCGGCTATCTTGAGGCTTGCACGAGAGAGTGGGGGAAAATCGACGACATGCGCCTGAGTGACAAGGATGAAAACTTGGCGAAGACCATGAACACCCATCTTCATATCATAGAGCCTTATACCAATCTTTATCGTGTGTGGAAGGATGAGAGTCTGCGCGAGGCTATCGTGCATCTTATGTCGCTCTTCCTCGACGTGATGGAAGATATGGCTACAGGTCACCTCGGGCTGTTCTTTGACGAGGAGTGGCGCCGTCATGACCACAACGAATCGTATGGTCACGACATAGAGGCTTCCTGGCTGCTGCTTGAAACGGCGCAGGAACTCGGCGACCCCGCACTGCTTGAAAAGACACTTGTGCATACACGGCGTATCGCCGAGGCTGCGCTTGAAGGACGCTGCGACGATGCCTCAATGGTCTATGAGCGTCATGGCGACGGTCGTCTCGACGATGACCGCCACTGGTGGGTGCAGGCTGAAGATGTGATAGGCCTGGTGTATCTCCACAAGTTTCACGGCGTGACAGGTGCGCTTGACAAGGCTATCAACTCATGGCAATATATCCGCGACAACATCGTTGACCATAAAGGGGGTGAGTGGCACTGGAGCCGCCGTGCCGCCGGTGAGATAAACCGCGATGACGACAAGGCAGGATTCTGGAAGTGTCCTTACCATAACAGCCGCATGTGTACCGAGGTCATACGCGTGTTGTCGGAATGAAGAATTTCCCCCGTGGGATAATCCCGTTTTTGTTTTAAGGTAAAAAAGATTTTAACAAGTTACTTATGATAGCTCCGTTTAAATTTGTGCCCTATCTTAAGCCTGTGCTTTGGGGCGGTGACAAGATTGCACCTTTTAAGGGCGTTGAATCAGATTGCGATAACATTGGCGAAAGCTGGGAAATATCCGGCGTGCCGGGTCATGAGTCGGTGGTGAGTGAAGGACCTGACAAGGGACTGAAGCTGCCGCAACTCGTGGCAAAATACGGTGAGGCGCTCATGGGGCGTCGCGTGATGGAAAAGTATGGCGCTACCTTCCCGCTTCTCATAAAGCTGATTGATGCCAAGAAAGATCTCTCAGTGCAGGTACACCCCGATGATGAGCTTGCACGTCGTCGCCATGACAGCCTTGGCAAGACCGAGATGTGGTATATAGTCGACACCGAGCCCGGAGCCAGGATATATGCCGGCTTGTCACGAGAGATAACACCCGATGATTACACCCGTCTGGTGGAGGAGAAAAAGATAATGGATGTGGTGGCGTCCCATGAGTCAGCCCCCGGCGATATATTTTTCCTTCCTGCGGGGCGTATCCACGCTATCGGTGGGGGTAATCTGCTTGCCGAGATTCAGGAGACCAGCGACATCACCTATCGTGTATATGATTTTGACCGCCGTGATGCCAATGGCAATCCCCGCGAGCTGCATACAGAGCTTGCCAAAGATGCCATCGACTATACCGTGTATCCTGAATATAAGGGTAGCTACGACAAGGCGGCTAAGGGCGAGACCGACCTTGTGGAATGTGGACATTTTGATGTGCGCCGTGTAATTGTCGAGGGCGAAAATCCTGTCACGGTAGAGCTTGATTCATTTGTCGTGATAATGTGTCTCGACGGTCAGTGTGAAATCGACGCCTGCGGCGTGGCAACTCCTATGCACCGAGGCGAGACTATCCTTGTGCCTGCCGAGAGCGCCGCGTCAATCACTGCGCGTGGCAATGCCGTGCTACTCACCGCCACCGCACGATAAATGTTTACAGGCGACTGGTTTAAAAGCTACGTAGTCCAAATCCTTCCGTTAATCGCATTTGTGATTTATATGTGGGGGTTTGCCTATTACGTAGCTTTTTATTACGAATTCGGCATAAATATCGTCAATTACATTTCATTGAATGAAGTGTTTGTCTCGGCGCTTGTCCCTATTGTCGGTGCTTTTACGCTGGTATTAACAAGTATGAGCTTTCAGTATTTGATTGATTGTTGCGGTGCCGGAGTATTAAATAACGTTTCGTGGAAGAATAAAAGACGGATTGCCGGGTGTAAAAAATCATTGAAAGCATTTAATGACAAATTGGGTGAATCCCATTACCGGTCACATCTCCACAAGCTCCATTCAGTGGCATTCTTGTTGGTATGTATCGTTTTCGGGTGTACTTTTGTGTATTGTACACTATCAATAGAGCCTAAGATAAAATTGGGCATTGCTTTATTGCTTTTGGGCGTTTTTATCGGCTGTATAAATGAATACCGGCTGACTCTTCCAAATGTGAAATCATCTATAGTGCGCAGAGCTGTGCCCCGCGACATCGGGATTGTAATACTTGCAATAGTAATAGCCTCTTTTTGTATCGGGGCTAATAATGCAATTGAATTTAAAGACTCTGACAACGAAAGAGAATATACCGTTAAGTTGATTGACGGTCGCGTCGTGACGAGTGATGACATGGCTTACGTCGGTGAGACTTATTCGGCTGTATTTCTTTATGACCGCGCCGGAGACAAGACTGTCGTGATAAATAAGGAGGCAATAAGTTCAATTGAATTTGGCACCACCAAAAGTCTTGTCAAGGTTATTGACGGTTTTATGTCTGATGCCGGTGTCGGGGAGTAGTGTGCCGCAGGTAAAAGCCTTGCAACTTACAGACGCATAAAAAGCTACATCGAAAAAACTATCATAAAATTATTTGGCAGTCAACAAAAAAAGTCGTACCTTTGCGCACCGATTATGTCCAAATTAATGCAATGACGGGCGTCGGGTGACGTTTTTGGCCGAACGAAGCTCTTGCACGTCAGTCAATTATTAAACTATTAATTAAACATTTAACGTGGATACTTTAAGCTACAAAACAGTTTTCCCTAATGAGCAGCAGTGCCAGCGTGAGTGGGTAGTTATCGATGCTACCGATCAGGTGCTTGGTCGTCTTTGCTCAGCAGTTGCCTTGATTCTTAGAGGCAAGAACAAGCCCGACTACTCACCTTTCGTAGAGTGCGGCGACAATGTTATTATCATCAATGCCGACAAGGTGCGTCTCACCGGCAACAAGTGGACTGACCGCGAATATCTTTCTTACACCGGTTATCCTGGCGGACAGCGCGTGTCAACCCCCGAGCTTCTTCAGCAGAAGTCATTCAACAAGCATCTTAAGCCCGGTTATAACCCCTTGTTTATCAAGGTTATGAAGGGTATGCTTCCTAAAAACCGTCTCGGTCGCAAGATCATTGGCAACATGCACGTTTACAATGGTCCCGAGCATCCCCATGAAGCTCAGAATCCTAAAGTAATCGACATCAACACTATTAAATAAGAAGTATGGAAAAGGTAAATGCAATAGGCCGTCGTAAGGCCGCCATCGCTCGCGTAATCGTAAGTGAAGGAAACGGCGCAATCACTATCAACAAGCGCCCCTTGGAAGTTTATTTCCCCTCTTCCATCCTGCAGTATATCGTAAAGCAGCCGCTTACCACTCTTGACGCAGTAGGTAAGTATGACATCAACGTCAACCTCGACGGTGGTGGCTACAAGGGACAGGCTGAGGCTCTTCGTCTTGCAATCGCCCGCGCTCTTGTAAAAATCAACCCCGAGGACAAGCACGCTCTCCGCGTAGAAGGCTTCGTTACCCGCGACCCGCGTGTCGTTGAACGTAAGAAGCCCGGTCAGCCCAAGGCTCGCAAGCGTTTCCAGTTCTCAAAGCGTTAATATCATTCAGGTGGCTCCCCGTGAGTGCCTGACCGATATATTGTGTTTAGTATCTAAATTCCGGAGATGGACACGTTCCCTACCTCGGGATTGTAATTTCAAAAAGAACGTAAACAATTTTATCAAACAATGTCAACACCTACATTTGACCAACTTTTGGAAGCAGGTTGCCATTTCGGTCACCTAAAAAGAAAATGGAATCCTGCTATGGCTCCTTACATTTTCATGGAGCGCAATGGTATCCACATCATAGACCTCTATAAGACTGCCGCTAAGGTTGAAGAAGCCGCTGCAGCTCTTAAGAGCATCGCTAAGTCAGGCAAGAAGGTACTCTTCGTTGCCACTAAGAAACAGGCCAAACAAGTTATCGCCGACAAGGCTGCTTCTGTTAACATGCCCTATGTTATCGAGCGCTGGCCGGGCGGTATGCTCACCAACTTCCCCACTATCCGCAAGGCTGTGAAGAAGATGGCTACTATCGACAAGATGACAAAGGATGGTACTTTTGACAACTTGTCAAAGCGCGAGAAGCTTCAGATTTCACGTCAGCGTGCAAAGCTTGAGAAGACCCTCGGTTCAATTGCCGACCTTAACCGTCTTCCCTCTGCTCTTTTCGTTGTTGACGTATTGAAAGAGCGTATCGCAGTTGCTGAGGCCAACCGTCTCGGTATCCCCGTGTTCGCTATGGTTGACACCAACTCTGATCCTACCAACGTAGACTTCGTTATTCCCGCCAACGATGACGCTTCAAAGTCTATCGAGCTTATCCTCGACACCGTTGTAAAGGCTATGGCTGAAGGATTGGAAGAGCGCAAGGCTGAAAAGGCTGACGCTCCCGCAGCAGAAGGTGACGAAGACGCTGCTCCTGCAAAGGGTGGTCGCCGTCGTGTAAACCGTCGTAGCGAAGAGGCTCCCGCAGTTGTAGAGACTGAGGTGGCAGCTGAGGAAACTGCAGAAGCTCCCGAGGCTTAATCCGTTAAAAACAATTATTTATTAACCGAATTAAACTGTATTATATATGGCAGTAACAATGGCAGACATCACCAAGCTCCGCGCTCTTACCAGCGCCGGCTTGATGGACTGCAAGAAGGCTCTCGCAGAGACCGACGGCGACATCGAAGCCGCTGTTGAGATTCTCCGCAAGAAAGGTCAGGCGGTAGCAGCTAAGCGCGAGGACCGTCAGGCAGCTGAGGGCTGTGTGCTTTCTAAGAGCACCGGCAAGTTTGCAGCTATCGTGGCTCTTAACTGTGAGACTGACTTCGTGGCTCAGAACGCAGGTTTCGTTGCCCTTACCCAGAAGATTCTTGATGCAGCTGTAGCAGCTGAGGTTAAGACTCTTGACGAGCTTAAGGCTCTTACTCTCGACGGACAGACAATCGAGGCACTCGTTGTTGAAGAGAGCGGTAAGACCGGCGAAAAGACTGAAATCAGCGCTTACGAAGTAATCTCTGCAGCTTCTACTGCAGCTTACAACCACTTCAACAAGAAGCTTGCCGCTATCGTAGGCTTCAACCTTGAGGGCGTTGATGAAAAGGTAGGTCGCGAGGTTGCCATGCAGGTAGCTTCAATGAATCCTGTTGCAGTTGACGCTGACAGCGTTCCCCAGTCTGTTAAGGACACCGAATACAATGTAGCCGTTGAGAAGACTAAGGAAGAGCAGGTTAAGAAGGCTGTTGAGGCAGCTCTTAAGAAAGCCGGCATCAATCCTAATCTTGTTGACAGCGAGGCTCACATCGAGTCTAACATTGCTAAGGGATGGCTTACCGAGGAAGAGGCTGAAAAGGCTCGCGTAATCGCTAAGGAGACCGCTGAAGCTAAGGCTGCTAACCTTCCCGAGCAGATGATTAAGAATATCGCACAGGGTCGTCTCAACAAGTTCTTCAAAGACTCATGTCTTATGGAGCAGGCTTTCGTTCAGGATGGCGAGCTTACTGTAGCTCAGTATCTTGACAAGGTTCAGAAGGGTCTTGTTGCCGTTGACTTCAAGCGCGTCAACCTTAATCAGGACTAATCAGAATAGTCATAACAAATCTTTATAAGAGAGCCGCAGTGGATTTAATCCGCTGCGGCTCTCACTCTGTATTCAACAAGCATTCAAGCGTGCATCATTTTAGCACTGAAAATGAATCAAAAACTGAATACGGCGCATGGTAAAAAAGCTGTGTTTAAGCGTAGATGTTGCATAGACGGAAGATG
>CAJTSK010000007.1 GCA_910578835.1 uncultured Muribaculum sp. | reverse complement strand
TCCTTTTCCGTATTGCAAACCTTTATGCTTATCCCCACTGATTTTCTACTGAGCCACATTTAGCGCAATGCACATCAGGATTGCACCATGATAAACCAACGGAATCTTTTTACCGGAGACAGGTGTTATTATCTTAAACTTATTTGTCATGAAAAAATTACTGATTACATTGATGTTGATACTCGTTGCTTCAAGTGGGGCGTTTGCATTTTCACTTGGCGACTCCTACACCATCAAGCGCGAACAATTGCCTGAAGAAGCCCGGCAAATGCTGGATGAATATTTCCCGAAAGCCAAGATAGGCATGATTAAGATTGACCGTCATCTGCTCAAAAAGACCGACTACGATGTAAGACTCGTAAACGGCACCACTATTGAATTTAACAATTCAGGAAAGTGGACTTCAGTCAACTGCAAGACACGAGAAGTGCCCGGAGGACTCATCCCACGGGTAATACGGAACTATGTCAAAAAGAATTTCGACGGTTTGAAAATCGTGAAGATACTGAAAAAATCAGGCGGTCACGAAGTAGGGCTATCTGACGGCGTAGAACTGAAATTCAATATTCTCGGACAATTCAAAGGAGTGAAGATGGAAGATTAAGAAACGCGCCCTAACCCTACCCCGTCGATGCCCTGCGATAAAGCACTATCGCGATTATGATATAGAGGAAATTGGGAATCCACATCGCTACGAACGGCGACGTATAGCCTGAGACGGCAAATGTTGATGTCACGGTCATAAAGAGGATATAGCCGAAACTCAGCACAAGCCCCACGCCTATGTTCACGCCCATACCGCCTTTCACCTTCTTTGACGAAAGCGACATACCTATGATAGTAAGGATGAATGCCGCCGCACACATGGCGTAGCGACGCTCATTCTCAATCTCAAACGCCTTGATATTAGCGACTCCACGTGCTTTCTGACGGTCAATATACTCCCGCAATTCAGCCGAGGTCATAGTCTCCTGGTCATTTTTGGAGATAAGGAAGTCTCGCGGCTCAAAGGGGATAATAGTGTCCAGACGCGTACCTTTTGTAATCGACTCCTTCATGCCCTGGATATCGCGGATCATATAGTCGCGTACCTGCCAATGGTACATAGAGTCCCAACGTATGGTCGAAGCCGTCAGACGCGACACAAGCTTCTTGCCTTCAAACTTGTCAAGCGAGAAGCGGTATCCGGTCTTTGTCGTGTTGTCATATCGGCTCATATAGGCGATTTCACCGGGAGCTACCATCATCTGGATATTGTTGCCATAGTCGACTCGCTTATTCTTTACATAGGTATTGGTATATTCGATACGCTTAACGTTGGCAGGAGGGATGATATATGCACTCAATATCCATGTCGACGCAGCAATGACAGCCGCCGACACCATATATGGGCGCAAAAGCCTGCGGAAGCTCACCCCCGACGACAGCATGGCGATTATCTCCGACTGGTCAGCGAGTTTTGACGTGAAGAATATACACGCAATAAACGTAAATAACGGGCTGAACTGATTGGCAAAATATGGCAAAAAGTTCAAGAAATAGTCAAATATTGTAGCCTTTAAAGGGGCTTTCAGAAATGAGTCAAGCTTTTCATTGACGTCAAACATGATTGTAATCGCCAGGATAAGGGCGATGGCAAACAGGTAAGTTCCGAGAAACTTCTTTATTATGTAACGGTCAAGTATCTTGAACATCAATCAGAGCAATTAGAGGCGTCGCGTTACGCGCTCAACCATTTCATTTTTCCACGGTTTGAAATCACCGGCAATAATATGACGGCGAGCTTCCCCGACGAGCCATAGATAAAATGCAAGATTATGTATCGAGGCAATTTGCATGGCAAGTATCTCATCGGCAACAAACAGATGTCGCACATATGCCTTCGTATAGAAACGGTCGACATAGCTCGGGCCATCTTCCTGAAGCGGTGAGAAATCATCAGCCCACTTCTTATTGCGCATATTCATTATGCCGTGGGCGGTGAAAAGCATTCCATTACGTCCGTTACGAGTGGGCATCACACAGTCCATCATGTCAACTCCACGGTCAATCGCCTCAAGGATATTTGCCGGCGTGCCTACACCCATAAGATAGCGTGGACGGTCGGCAGGAAGTATTTCGTTGACCACCTCAATCATGTCGTACATCACCTCTGCAGGTTCACCTACGGCAAGACCTCCGATGGCATTACCGTCGGCGCCGAGGTCAGCCACAAATTTTGCCGATTCACGACGTAAATCAGGATAGGTACAACCCTGGACTATCGGGAAATAAGCCTGACTATAGCCATATAGCCCCTCTGTCGATTTGTAGTGCTCCCAGCCACGTTTAAGCCAACGCAACGTCAAGCCAAGCGACTTCTTGGCATAGTCGTAGTCAGATGTTCCGGGAGGACACTCATCGAGCGCCATCATGATGTCAGAGCCTATGATACGCTGTATATCCACTACATTTTCAGGTGTGAACAGGTGTTTAGAGCCGTCAATATGACTGCGAAACCATGCCCCCTCCTCTTTCAACTTGCGATTAGCCGAAAGAGAAAATACCTGAAAACCGCCGCTATCGGTCAATATAGGCTTTTGCCAGCCATTGAACTTGTGGAGTCCGCCTGCCTTATGAATTATATCGGTGCCGGGGCGGAGATACAGGTGGTAGGTATTACCCAGGATTATCTGGGCATGTATATCATCGGCAAGCTCCCGCTGATGCACAGCCTTTACCGTGCCGGCAGTACCTACGGGCATAAATATCGGGGTCTCAATCTCACCATGTGCGGTGGTAATGAGTCCCGCGCGCGCATTGCTCGCCTTATCTGTTGCTATCAGTTTAAAATCCATATTCTGATGCAAAGTTACCACTTTTAATTTTCATCCGCAATATTTAGGCTCCCGCTACAGCTATATTGAGCCGGTCAAGAGAAAGATGCATACGTGCCACGTCGGCAAGCCGCTGTGGAGTGAGCGACCTGACAGCCGCCACCTGCTCTTCAAAATAGCGTGGAGGGATAAACGCCACAAGCGCGTTGATATAATAGTCCATAATATCAAAAGGAGAATCAAGCGATGAGGCAAGCACCGACATGGCATGTTGCTTTAGACGTGTCATTTCACCCGGTAAAAAGTCGCCGGTAGAAAGACGCCGGATTTCACCTATCGTCTCTTCTATCAACGCATCGACAGTCGAATTGTCGGTAGAACTGGTTATCCCCACGACACCCCCCTCGGGATAGCCGAGAAGATAGGAATTGATGCCGTAGGTGTACCCTTTGTCTTCGCGGATATTACTCATCAGACGGCTGCCGAAATATCCTCCCAGCGCCATGACAAGAAGTCTCAACACTATATAATCAGGATGCCTACGGTCAATCGCCGGAATAAACATCCTTACAGCACTTTGCAAGGCACCATCGACCACTACACGCTCTTCTCCTGCTCCTGCACAATCAAAGGGGACAATATTAAACGGCAGCGGCTCAGATTTCTTTACCGGCATATGCCCGAACAGGTCCTGAATGAGACGCTCTATCCCGGGCGTGATATGCCCGGCAAGGAAGAGGGTCAGCTGACTCTCGCCCGTCTCACTGACGACTGGCGGAAACACCTTTTTATGCCACTCTACAAGGTCGTCTCTACTGTAAGCGCGAATCTGCTCCGGTGTCTCTGCAGCGGCAAGCGGATGATTCTCGCCCATCACCATGCGGTTGATGGCTATCGATGCCTGTGTCTCAACCTTGGCGAGTCTTATCTCCTCATTTTTTGCCGCCTTTTCACGTAACACTTCAAAATTTTTCTCCGGAAATACCGGGTCGAGTATCATCTCCGGCAACAACGGAAGCACCTCGGCGGCACGGGAGTTAAGGGTATACAATTTCAGCATCGAGAAGTGGGAGTCAGCCGATACAAATAGTTTTGCGCCATTGTATTCGATAATATCCGCAATCTCCTCGCCGGAGTGAACGCCGGTGCCCTCCCTCATCATCGAAAGCACAAGTGCAGGGAGAGCCTTGCGGGCGGTCTCGGCGATGCCTCCGCGCCACACACATGTAAGGCAGCATACCTCCTGACTTCCATGGTCAAGCTCATAGAGCGGTATGCCATTGGGGAGCACGCTCTTTTTCACCTCCGGCATCACAAGGTCGCCAAACTCCCGGATTTCAGGAGCCGTCGTGCGGTCAACAATCACTTCTGACATGAAGAATCATTTAACGAATTACAAAGCTCTATCGCACGCTCAAGGTCGGCGGGAGTGTCGATGCCGATGGTAGGACACTCAGTCGTGCCTACTTTTATCTTGTAGCCGTTTTCAAGCCAGCGCAATTGCTCAAGCGACTCGGCAAGCTCAAGCCGCCCCTGCGGAAGCGAGGTGATTTCAGCAAGAGTAGCGGCACGGTAGGCGTACATACCCACATGAGTATAATATTGCACCCCGGCAAAGGGGTCGCCGTCGGTCTTATTACGGGCAAACGGTATTACAGAACGGCTGAAATATAACGCATTCATATCATTATCAAACACCACTTTAGGTGTATTCGGGTCAGCAAGCTCGTCATAACCGCGCGACGGGTCAAAGGGGCGCACAAGCGTGGCAAGTCTTGTCGACTCCTCATCAAAACAATGCTTTAGCTCTGCAATCTGACGGGGGTCGATAAAAGGCTCGTCGCCCTGGATATTTATTATCACGTCAGCATCAGAACCCACATTCTTGTATGCTTCAAAGCAACGGTCCGTACCACTGCGATGAGCCGCAGATGTCATCACCACCTTTCCGCCAAAAGCCTTTACTGCATCAGCTATGCGGTCGTCGTCGGTAGCGACCCACACTTCATCAAGCTCTTTTGAAGCCTGGCGATAAACACGCTCAATCATAGTCATGCCGCAGATATCGGCAAGAGGCTTGCCGGGAAATCGCGACGACGCATACCGCGCCGGTATAATTCCTATAAATTTCATTTTATGCCGTTTTTTTGTTACTATCATTCTGTTTAGGGGCGCTGAACATCGACGGAGCCAGAAACACCCCTACTATGAGATAAACATAATAAGTTATTATGCGCCAGAAAAGGGCGATAATCAACGCGATACTGCCATTATGGAGCATATCGCCATAATATTCGGTAAACAGCCACTCGCTCACACCGCTGCCGCCCGGAGTCGGGCTTACCATCAGCACAACCCACACGACAAACTGACGCCCAAACACCACAAGCTGGTCGGCTCCGGGCACAAACCCGAGAAAAAGAGCGTTAACCACAAGATAACGCGACGACCATGTAAGCGCAGTCGCGCAAAATGCTTCCAGCCACCATCGTATCGAGCGAGTTCGCAACGCTTCCGAAGTCGCCACCATATTGTCGCCAAGAGCCTTAACAGCTTCCTGCCAACGGCGTAATGGCTTAAATCGGAATATGAATATAAGGGCGCGACGTATAGCCTCAGGCTTAACGATTATGCCGAGGAAAAGTATGACTGTCCATACAAACAATACCGCATAGACTCCCCAGAACACCCATCGCAACCCCGTCATGAACGATGACGAGGCGTCAAATCCGAATAATTCATCATATGGGATAATGGCAACAATAATCGGACAAGACACGACAAAAAACAATTCGTCAAGAAAGAGTGTGGTCATCATGAGCGTGGTCGCACGTCCAAGATTTATGCCCTCATGATGTAGAAAAATCATGCCGAGCGACGACCCGCCCACTGCCGACGGGGTAATCGCCGAGGTAAACTCACACATAAAATTGACCTTAATCGCCTGCCACCAGGTGAGGTCCTTGTCGGTAAGCGCCCTGAACCGCCAGGTAAGACCGAAGTCGCGCCCGCCCATGAAAAGCCACGCAAGGGCAATACACAATATTACATGGCGGTCAAAATGTACCTGACTCCACACATCAGGATTAAACTCCTTATGAAACAGCCACGCGACGACACACAACCCGATTACCACCGGGATAGCAACGCGCCACCATATCGAGCGGCGCGGCTTGTTGCCAGATGTCTCAACGGTGTCCATAACGCTCAATTATCTCCTTATATCTTCCGGTGACCTCCTCCATGACTTCACGCCATGAGCGTGTAAGAGTAGACGACGCGCCTTCGGCAGCACGCATCAACGACGCGCGGTCATGATAAAGCGACCGTATCTTTTCAGCGTAACTCTCAGGCGACTCATCGACAAGAAAACCGTTGAATCCGTCGACTATCACCTCAGCGGCTGTCGACCCGGCAATAAGCATCGCAGGCGTGCCCATCATTGCCGCTTCACGCACCACAAGCGGTGCATTATCATAACGCGAAGGGAATAGAAATATGTCAGCAGCACCATAATATGACTTCAGCATCTCCCGGTCACTTATTACTCCGTGAAGAGTCACCTTGTCATCAAGATGCAGCTGCCTTACAAGAGCTGACATCTCGTCCACGGCATATCCGGTGCCTATAAACTCCATCTTCACCGGCAGGTCGCGAAGCTTGTCAATCGCGTTGATTATATGCAACACGCCCTTCTCCCTGATATGCTGACCGACAAAAAGCAGCACCATCGTATCAGTGGCAATGCCAAGTTTCCGGCGCTCTTCCTGCTTGAAAGCCTTTATCGAATCAAAGTCGGACATTTCAAGGTCAATGCCGTTTTCAACCACAGTCAGTCGCCCTTTATAACCATATTCCCTCACAGTTTCCTCAACCTTAGCCTGAGGAATCCATACCTCGTCGGCGGCATCAAAAAAAGCCATTACACGACGCATTATGCGCTTTACCATCCAAGGCGGCAAAGAGTGTTCGAGGTCGGTGCGATACTTTGAATGAAAAGTAGCTATCAGCGGCACATGCTGCTTTCGGGCGGCATATACCGCAAGCCGTCCTGAAGAAAACGGGCAATGGGAATGCACCAAGGCAAACGGCACCGTTCGCATCTTATGCCATATAAACGGGTCAAGTTTCGGATATCCGTAACGATACGGTTTACGCGACGCTATCGAAAGAGAGAAATATCGGTAGAGGTCATATCCTTCGTGGGACGGAGTTACGGGATTCCACGGAGTGACGACACATGTCCGGTATCCGGATGCAGTAAGCCACCGCACATAATTTTGCACAGTCAGTGTTACTCCATCAAGAACCGGAGGAAAACTGTCATTAAACAGCCCGTATACCTTCTCACTCCTTTCCATATATAAAACTTTTCATCAGCAAAACCAATGCGGCAAAATCAGATTTACAATATCTGCTCGACTTATTTAATCGCATCTGTTTCGCTAATTTAATGCAAATATAATCCTTTTTAGCCATATCAGAGTCTCTATCTTATAAAATTATTTTATTACTTTTGTGAAAAATAATCTTAAACTGAAATCATGAAACCAATTTCCTGTATATTAATGGCGGGATGGCTGCTTTTTACAGCTTCGCCGGCGACTGCCGCCCCTAAAAACAAGATATTGAGAGAGACAGACAAAGAATTTTTCACAACCGAAGAGGCACGCCGGATAGGTGACCAGCTGCTGCTTTACCAGAGAGTCACAGGCGGATGGGCAAAAAATATTGATATGGTGCGCCCGCTCCTGCAGGAGGAAATCGACAGCCTTATAATCGAAAAACAGCGCCGCGATGACTCTACAATCGACAACAACGCCACCGTAATGCAGATGTCTTATCTTGCCCGGCTCTATCAGGCTACTGACGACAGCCGATATAAAGAATCATTTTCCAAGGGATTAGATTATCTGCTGAGCGGTCAATATGAGAATGGAGGCTGGCCGCAATTCTGGCCGGGGCCAACAGGATATCAGGTGCATATAACATTCAACGATTACGCCATAACCAACACCCTCAACCTGTTTAACGACATATTAAGCGGCGAATATCCCTATAACGGCAGCCTTGTCGAAGCGACGACAGCTGAAAAGCTGAAAACCTCTTTTGCCAAAGGCATCGAGTGCATACTCCTGACTCAGATTGTTGTCGACGGTAAGCCTACCGTGTGGTGTCAGCAACATGACCGTGAGACTTATCTGCCGGCCGGGGCACGCACATATGAGCTTCCATCATTCTGCTCGCAGGAAAGCGCGGCAATAGTAAAATTGCTCATGAATCTCCCCTCCCCCGACGAACGGATAAAAGCATCAGTTAACGGAGCTATGGAATGGTTTGCCGCCAACAAGCTCACCGGACTACGGCTTGAGCGCCGTGGCACTCATGGCACCGACGACTACAACACGGTACTTGTCGAAGACCCCGAAGCAGGACCGCTCTGGGCAAGATTTTACGACCTCGAAAAGTGTGAACCATATGTATGTGACAGGGACGGAATACCACGAAAAAGCCTTGAAGAGATAGGCAGGGAACGCCGCAACGGCTACAGTTGGTACAATTCGTATCCTGCCGAACTTGAACCTCTTTATGAAGAGTGGAAAGAGAAAAATCAAAACGACAGCCTGTAATCACGTTCGATGCCAAGCAGCTTGATTTTGGCATCTATCCCACCCGCA
Organism: uncultured Muribaculum sp.; assembly: GCA_910578835.1. Classification (GTDB taxonomy): domain Bacteria; phylum Bacteroidota; class Bacteroidia; order Bacteroidales; family Muribaculaceae; genus Muribaculum. The sequence continues at coordinate 98,802 of CAJTSK010000007.1, read as the reverse complement.
TATCCGGTCATACTCCCATTGGTACCAACTACACGGTGACACGGGATTATGACCGATAGTGCATTAGCACCGACGGCATTTGCCACGGCGCGCACAGCTGCCGTATTGCCTGACATACAGGCAAGAGCGTGATATGAAATAGTGTCACCATATGGAATGGAAGTTATCGCATTCCACACATCCCGCTGAAAATCAGTGCCGGCAAGCAGCAGAGGCAAATCAAAATCTTGACGTTTTCCCGTAAAATATTCTTCAAGCCGGCATATCGTCTCTTCAATCACACAAGTGTCGCCCTCCACTACCGGCGCGTCAAGATAGCGCGTCAAGCGTCTAATGACACTTTCACGCCCCCAGTCACACATGCACAACCGTCCGTCAAAACTCCCTATCACCAGTTCTCCACATGGTGACTTCCACCTTTTTATCTTAATTTCTTTCATCTCGCAAGGGTCATTTCCTTCACAAATATATGGAAAATTTGTTATCTTTGAAATAACAACCCTCCACGGCATAACAACGATGAAAGTAATACGCAACAACATAATCCCATTTGGCAGATATGGCGCCATAAATCTGTTTGGTGTACTTTTTGCCAAACCTACCATGACCCTGACGCGAGAAGTCATAAATCATGAAAAAATCCATACCAGGCAAATGCGCGAGTTGCTATATCTGCCCTTCTATCTGCTCTATGTAGCCGAATGGTGTATCAGGGTTATTAAAAATCGTGGCAGCCTCCACAGAAGCTACCACGAAATATCATTTGAACAAGAGGCCTACCGCCATGGCAGTGATCCGGACTATCTTTCACGCCGGAAGCCATTTGCGCAGTGGCGTAATCACTCTACTGTCCAGTAGTCGAAGTTAAACAATTCGCCTTCACCGCCCTGAAACAGGAGATAGATATCATGTACGCCCGACAGATTTTTGTCGGCCGGCACCTTTATATCAGCCGATTGCACCTGCCATTTCTCCATGCTGCCCGTAGGCTCTATTTCAATCGTAGCAAGCACAGGACCCGAAAGCGCATCAAGGCGCAACTGAATCGCCCCGCCTTCCTTATCAGTGGCTACATTAGCGATGAAACGACTCGCTTTCTTGTCGCCGAAATCGACTGCACGCACCCTTAGCCAATCACCATTGTTGATGGATGTAAGATAGTGGTCATCGCCGGCTTTGCGGTCGGTCTTCAGTCCGAAACCTGCCGCCATGGTCTCCGCCTCCACTCTCTTATAAGGATTTAGATTTGTCACAGGCGTCACCACTCCCGTGCGGGTAAATGGAATGAAAGGTATTGAGCCATCATCGTTAAACTTGAATTCCTCTACACTTGTAGAGCGGCGGAATCCGTCGCCATTGGGAAGAAGTCCGTCATGATAAAACATGAAGTCACGCCCTCCGAAGTGAATCGAACCGCCATGAATCGTAAAACTTTTGGGCGATTCATCCATAATTCTGCCACGGTATTTCCAGGGGCCGTTTATATTGTCAGATGTAGAATAAGCCATATGTTCAGGCACCCCGCCGGCGGCATACACCAGATAATATATTCCATTACGCTTAAACACCCACGGACCCTCTTCATAGTTGGTCTTGAGCATCTGCTTGTTAAGCCTGTAGTCTCGCTTCATGACAAGAGGGCCGAAAGCATCCTCGTTATTCAGTGACGTCACCTCAATCACGTCACTGCCAAGCGAAATCATGTCGTCATTAAGACGGGCATACCATAACCCGTTGTTGCCCCAGAAAAGATAAGCCTGACCGTCGTCATCGATAAACACTGACGGGTCGATATACCCCCATCCTCCCGGCACAAGGGGCTTGCCAAGTACATCGCGATAAGGTCCCGTAGGAGAATCGGCGACAGCGACACCGATGGCATCAAGTCCACTCGCCGCCTCCTGAGCACAAATATACCAATACCATTTGCCGTTACGCTCTATTGCCTGCGATGCCCAAGCCTTGTCACCCTGGGTAGCCCACTGAAAAGTAGCGGTTGATATCGGGGTACCTCGATAAGTCCAGTTCACCATGTCGGTTGATGTATAAAGCTGCCAGTCTTTCATCTTGAAATACTGCGCATCATCTTCGTCATGGTCGACAAAGAGATATACTGTATCGTTGTGCACATAAGGTGCAGGATCAGGCGTGAACCAGGTTGAGATTACCGGATTCTGAGCCATAGCCACGCTAAGCGACGCCGCTGCCAGAGTTGCAAAAATAAGTTGTTTCATATTACTGTGTCTTTTTTGGTATATGCAAATTTACCAAATCCACACCGCATAGCCCCCGGGTAGCGTAACATATCGACTTATCGGACGTAACGCATCACTGCCGGGATGTAACATTATGCTTTACACATGTTACATCCACGAATTATCATCATATATTTTCCAATATTATCATATAGGAAGCCTCAAACACCTCTCCGGGCGCGAGACGGTTGACATGCTCCCTGCCGGAAAAGTCACCGCTGTAACCTACGCGGTCAGCCCTCCCATACCACGGCTCGATGCAGAGAAACGGTGCTTCAGGCGACGGCGACCATATGCCTACGACAGGAGCGTTGAAAAGCAGCGACAGATAAGGGGTGCGGTTTTTATCAAGCATGGAGATACGGCGCACCTTGCTATCGGCAAGAATAATAGTGTTAATATCAAAAGTGCTTGCCGTGACAGGCAGCATACCGTTGTCATCAAGAGTCACCGGCATTTCTTCCTTGCCGATACACCCTTTCTCCTCTATAAGCTGTGATGTGCCAGGTCTCCTGTCAAAAAGGAGATAGGCATGCACCGGGTCAAACGGACGGAAATCGGGATAGTTGAATGCCGGGTGGGCTCCTATCTGGAACGCCATTTCGCAATCATCCAGATTAGAGACACGCCACATCACTTTCAACCGCTCGTCGACAAGCTGATAACCGATTTCAAGACGAAAGCGGCGCGGGTAGCGCCCAAGGGTATTGTCATTTGCCTCAAGACAGAACCAAGCTTCATCATCAGGACAATCTTCCACGATTGTAAATTCGCTGTCACGGGCAAATCCATGCTGTCCCATTTCAAAATTTTTCCCGTCTATCGTGATAGTGCTGTTCCATACCGACCCTACTATGGGAAACAAGACTGGCGAACGACGTCCCCAGAACGGGCTGTCGCCTTGATAAAGATACTGATAGCCGGTGATGTTATTTTTGATACTCTGCAATTCTGCTCCGTGAGAATCTATCTCCACGGTCAGGAGATTGTTTTTTAATGTCTGCTTCATTTTATTTTCAGGTAAATCGTTTTATCGTTCGGCGCGCATAGGGTTGGAAAGGAAGTCGGCGTAGGCAAGGCGTATACCGTCGGGAAGCTCTGTCCTGTAGGTCCAGCCGAGTTTTGTGGCTTTAGATACATCGAGCAGCTTGCGTGGCGTACCGTTGGGGCGCGTCGTGTCCCAGAGTATCTCTCCTTCATAGCCGACTATTGAGGCTACAAGTTCGGTAAGCTGCCTTATGGTAAGTTCCTTACCGGTGCCGGCATTGACAGTCTCGTTGCCGGAGTAGTTATTCATCAGGAACACGCACAGGTTGGCGAGGTCGTCGACATACAGGAACTCGCGAAGCGGGCTGCCGTCGCCCCAGCATGTCACTGATGGCGCACCTGACTCCTTCGCCTCATGGAAGCGGCGTATCAGTGCCGGAAGCACGTGGGAGTGCTCGGGATGGTAATTGTCGTTAGGACCGTAAAGATTTGTGGGCATCACTGAGATATAGTCGGTGCCATACTGGCGATTGAGAAACTCGCAATATTTCAGGCCCGATATCTTGGCGAGGGCATATGCCTCATTGGTCTTCTCCAGCTCTGAAGTAAGCAGGCAGCTTTCAGGCATAGGCTGCGGTGCCATGCGCGGATAGATACAGGAGGAGCCAAGAAACTCCAGTTTTTTACACCCGTTGCGCCACGCAGCGTTAATCACGTTCATCTCAAGCATCATGTTGTCATACATGAAATCGGCGAGTGCCGACGAATTAGCTATGATTCCGCCCACTTTAGCCGCTGCAAGAAACACATATTCAGGCTTCTCGGCGGCAAAAAAGTCATTGACCGCCTGCTGGTTTATCAAGTCAAGCTCGCTGTGGGTGCGGGTGATTATGTTGGTGTAGCCCTGACGCTTAAGTTCACGTACAATTGCCGAACCTACCATACCGCGATGACCGGCGACGTAAATTTTTGATTGTTTTTCCATCATTTTACTACTTCATCAAAATGTATCCTTGCGTCTTATTTTTATGGGAATCACGCCTTCTTCAGGGATTTTGTCCACAACAAGGGCAAGATGACCGCCTCCGCCGGCACCAAGCATCTTCCAGGCAAGAGCTTTATGGCTCCACTTGTCGATATGCTCCTGCACCCCGGGCTGCATCATTGCCGGAAACATCGCCACCTGAGCATTAAATGAATCCCTGAACGCAGCTGCAAACTGCTCAAGATTGCATGCAAGCATCGCATCCCAACAACGTGCCGCAGCCGATGTCAATGCCTTTACTTTTTCCTCAGTGATATCCTTTCCCTCCACTACCGAACAATCTTTCCTGCGGGGAAACATCGGGACAATACATATATGAGCCTCCAGCCATGACAACACTTTCTCGTCATGGCATGACTCAATCACCGAGGGCCAGTAGTGACCGTTGTAATAATGGCGTGTCACCCCCGACATACATATGCCTATGGCATCCTGCGCACCAGAAATATGCCCTTCATTCTCCGGATCATTCTCGAAACAGAAGAGCAGACGCGCAAGCATCTCCTCATTATAATGGGGTAGCTCGTAAGGCCATATCTTTTTTGCAGCATTACGGGTGGAGGTCGACATTCCGCCACGTTCCATAAATTCCACAGTAGGCTCTATGGAAGCGGTTATCGCCCACCCATCGCCATACTGCGACACATACGGCTGGTCAATCCATGTACCGGCAATGTCGATTCGGTAAGGCAGATGTGAAATGACTCCTTTTCGCAATGATGTGGTAGACCGGGCGGCAAGTCCAGCGTCAGGCTCGCGCTCAAGAACTATATACTCTATGCCGCGTTCACGGCAGAAATCGCGCTTCACGTCGCTTCCGCCATCGGAATTGACTACAAATATATCAGGCTTTACCTTGTCAACGGTCTCGATGAAATCCATCATCCCCGAACCGGGGTTTACATATGCATCGGTCACATAGCGTATAGCCTTGACCATATAAAGTCGTTCACGCTCGGAATATACCGTCTTGCGGTGTTTGAGAGCCTCAATCGTGGTGTCTGACCCGATGCCTACATAAAGGTCGCCGTAGGCAGAAGCCTGACGGAAAAACGCCACATGTCCGGAATGAAGCATGTCATAACAGCCCGATACGAAGACTTTCTTTCTACTTTTTTGCATAATCTTTACGAATTATACCTGTTGAATAAATCAATATGACAATAAAACATATCAACGGCACCACAAACGATACCGAGATACCGGCGCAATCCGACACCGCCGCCTGCACCGGAGTAATAAGCGCGCCACCGAGTATGGACATAATCAGTCCAGAAGCGGCTATCTTAGCCTCCTCTCCCCTCACTCCGCCGAGAGCTATGCCATATATAGTCGGAAACATAAGCGACATACATGCCGAGATAGCGACAAGGGAGATTACGGCAGTCCACCCGTGGCAGAAAATGACAGCTGCCGTAAAGAATATTGCGGCGACCGAAGCCCCTGCAAGCAGAATGACGGGACGGACATAGCCCATGAGCCATGTAAAAAGGAAGCGGAAAAGCGTAAATGCAAGGATAGCCCACAAAAACACCATCGAGGCATCGCGCTCAAGAACACCCAGCTCCGCCATGGCAAGGCGTATGGTAAATGACCATACTCCGGTCTGGACCCCGACATAAAAGAATTGGGCAACGACTCCGTAACGCCAGCGACGGTCATGCCATAACTTGCGGAAGGTAGCGAGTATGCCGGTATGGGGTGATGCATCATCTCTCACTCCCGGCATCTTGACAAACGCGATTATGACCAGAAGAGAAAGTAATATGAAGCCTATTAGCATATAAGTGCCTGACACGGCGCTCAGTTCATGAGCCTGCATTTCGGCAAGCTGCCCGGCGGTCATGCGGCAGCGTTCGGCGGCATCAGCATCATGAAGTTCCGACAATATGAAATGACGGCTCAAAAGTATGCCACACACAGCCCCTATAGGGTTGAATGTCTGAGCGATATTAAGGCGACGCGTAGCTGTTTCCGGCGACCCCATCGAAATTATATATGGATTGGCCGTGGTCTCAAGAATCGCACATCCGCTCGCCATCACATAAATGGCAATTAAGAAAAAGCCATAGGAAGCGGCATTTCCCGCCGGATAAAACAGCATTGTGCCCGCAGCATAGAGAGCCAGCCCGAGCAAGATACCCGACTTGCAGGAAAAACGTCTTATAAACATTGCCGCAGGAAGAGCGAAACAGAAGTAAGCTCCATAAAAAGCAAACTGTACAAGCGAGGTCTGCAAGTCGCTCATCGACATTATACGACGAAATGCGGCAAGCAGTGTGTCGTTCATGTTGTTTGCGACACCCCATAGCAAAAAGAGCAACGCGACGAGAAAAAACGGAATATGATTCCTGCCTATATCTTTGGACATAAGTATGATGACGCTTTATCGGCTATCCTTTGGTTGTATTTTTTACAAAAATACGAAAAAACAGATTAAATCACGCCAAGTCCGGCGAGAAAAACGACAGCAATGCCGGCAGGTGCGACGTAACGGAGCAGGAATACGATAACGGCAAGGAGTCGTGGCGACAAGGTGCCGGTGCCACGTAGCTGGGTCTTTACCACTTTGCGGTCGAGGAACCATCCTACAAAAATGGAGATAAACATACCGCCAAGAGGAAGCAGGATATTGCTTGACACATAATCAAACAGGTCAAAAATCGTCAACCCGAATATCTTCAGTCCGTTAAGCGAGCTGAACGACAAGGCACACAATGTGCCGAGAAACATGGCTATGCCTGCATTGGTCAACACCGCTTTACGACGGCTAAAGCCAAGTTGCTCCATAAAGAAGGCGATGGCTATTTCGCTCATAGATATGGTAGATGTAAGCGATGCAAGAAAGAGCAGGAAGAAAAACAGAGCCGACCACACATCTCCGAATGGCAACTGATGAAAAATCTCGGGCAACACCTCAAACACGAGTTTCGGACCCGCGGCAGGCTCGGTATTGTAGGTAAACACAGCGGGAAAGATAATCACTCCGGCAAGTATTGCCACGCAGGTGTCAAGCACAGCCGTTATAGACGCACTTTTCACAAGCGGCGTCTTATCAGAAAAATAGCTTGAATAGGTAAGCATTGTGCCAAGACCAAGCGACAAGGAGAAAAACGCCTGACCGAGCGCACCGATAAGCACAGAAGAGTCAACCTTTGAAAAATCGGGGCGGAAAAGAAATTCAAGTCCCTCCTTTGCTCCCGGCATAAGGAGCGAGTTGATACAAAATATGACCAAAATTACAAAAAGGACCGGCATCAATACATTGGACACCTTCTCTATACCTTTCTGTACACCCCGCAGCAAAATCACGGCATTGCAAAGCAGAAAGAGCAATGTCCACACGACAGGCATATATCCGGTAGAGAATGTGTCAAACACCTCATGACGGGTTCCAGATTCAACCGCATCAAGAGCCCCGGTCACAGACTGGATGAAATACTCTATAGTCCATCCGGCGACAACCGAATAAAATGACAATATAAGTATCGAGGCGAGAATGCCCATATATCCTATCCACGCCCACTGCTTCACGCCGTGCAACATACGGAACGCCCCGAAGATATTGCTACGCGAGCTACGCCCCATGATAAACTCGGCGCAGATTACCGGCACACCGATTATAAATATAAATCCTATGTATATAAGCAGAAACGCTCCACCGCCATGGACTCCTGCCTCATAAGGGAAACGCCAGATATTTCCCAATCCTACCGCCGAGCCTACCGTAGTGGCGATAACGCCCAGACGGGTGGCAAACTGCGCACGACTTTTTTCCTGCATGACTTATCAGCTAAATAACTTGGCACACAGAATGACGGCAATCAAAACAGGAGCCAAAAAACGAACAATAAAAAGCACCGGACGATAGAGTTTTACCGACACACTACCGTCATTAGTAAGTTCCTTGTAAAAATAACCTTTGGGGGCAAACCATCCGAGATATATGCAGGTGAATATCGCTACTAAAGGAAGAAGGATATTGGTGGCGAAATTGTCAAGCGCATCAAACAATGTGCGCCCTCCTATCGTAAGCCACGACATGCTTCCCTGCGAAAGCGAGCAGAACGAGCTGAGCAGGAAGAGAGGGAGTATCACCGCAAAACATGCCCGCGTACGCTTCATGTTAAACCGGTCCTGCATGAAGGCTATTGACACTTCGGCAAGCGAAATTGTGGATGTCAGCGCCGCCACAAGCAGCAACAGGAAGAAGAGTATCGACCACAATTGAGTTGCCGGCATCTGCACAAATACCTCGGGAAGAGTGACAAACACCAATGTCGCTCCCTGAAGCCCGTGACCGTCAAGTCCAAACGACTTCACCGCCGGGAAAATAATAAATCCCATCATCAACGCCACAAGCAGGTCAAGCAATGACACTGTGACTGCTGTGCGTGTAAGCTTGGTCTCCTTCGGGAAATAGCTTGAATATGTGATAAGGATACCCATACCGAGCGACAGCGAGAAAAATGCCTGACCGAGCGCATTGACCGCCACGGCAGGTGTTATCTTGGAGAAGTCGGGACGAAGGAAAAAGAGCAGACCCTCGTCGGCTTTAGGGAAGGTCATGGCGACTCCGGCAAACACAAGAAGCAGCACGAAAAGCACCGGCATAAGTATGTTGGACATCTTTTCGATACCTTTCTGAACGCCCATAAGCAAGATTCCGAGATTTATGGCGAGCATTACATAAGTCATCACCAACGGCTTGACATCCTGCACTATATACTCCTGCATCTTGGCATGAAACTGATAGTCCATCACTTCAAGCGCGGAATGTCCGCTATTTCCCGCGACAGGCGCAAAAAGGTCGCCGGTGATTGACTGCCACATATATTCGAGAGTCCATCCGGCGACAACCATATAAAATGACAGAATCAGATAGGAGGCTATGATTGCCACGGCTCCGATTATCCACCATTTCTTGCCGGGAGCAAGCAGACGGAACACTCCTGACGCGTCACTACGCTTTCCCCTGCCAAGCGAAAACTCGGCAAGCATCACAGGGATACCAAGGAGAAACACACATGCTATATATATCAAAAGGAATGCGGCTCCCCCATTAGCCTGCGTCTCAGCCGGGAAACGCCACACATTGCCCAGACCTACAGCCGACCCCACTGTTGCCGCTATCAATCCTATTTTACTGCCAAATTGAACTTTTGATGCCATACTTTCTTTTTTGTCGGCTGCAAAAATACACAAAAACTTACATTTTGCCACTCAGCCAACAGCGTTTTTAAAAATTTTATGATTAATTTTGCATTGGTTATTTAAATATGAAAACAAAACAGTTAATAAAAAGATTACCACCGTTCACACTTACGGCTGTCGTCACAGCCCTGGTGCTGTATCTTACACTGGTGCCGAAACCGTTGCCCGACAACGACATCGAATGGTTTGAGGGCGCCGATAAAGTGGTTCATGCCCTGATGATGCTTGCCGTCACGGGATGTCTCGGTCTTGACTACCTGCGCAAATATGGCAAGCGGGAGCTTACAGCCCCCGCTTTACTGATAATAATCTTTGTATTTGCCACAGGAGTATTTGGTGGCATTATAGAAGTGGTTCAAGGATGGATGGCTCTTGGTCGAGGCGAAGATATTATTGATTTCATCGCTGACTGCATAGGAGCCCTTACCGGCGGATTTCTCAGTCTTGTATTGTGGCAACCTGTTCACCGGTGGTTGTGGGGAAAACGTAAGTAGCCATTGCATTTGCGACCACCTTACGAAGCGAATCGCCCTGCATGCCGCGAGCCACGATTGTCCCCTCCGGGTCAATCAGCATGATATGCGGAATGCCTGAGATACCATAGAGATCGGTAGGCACTGTCTGGGCATCAAGTATCTGCGACCAAGGCAAATCAAGCTGCTTGACAGCCTTTTCGGAATCTTCGCGCTTATCCCACACTGCTACACCTACCACATTTAGCCCACGGGAATTGTACTTTTCATATAGCTCCTTGATTACAGGCATCTCACGGCGACACGGACCACACCAGCTCGCCCAAAAATCGACAAGCGTATAATATCCGGGGCGCACATAGTCGCTCAGGCTCACCGAGGAGTCACCGTTGATTGTAAAATCAGCATAACGGCAGCCCGGGGCAGTAGCCTTCTCACGTTGCTTAGCCTTCACAAGATTATCTACGCGAGTATAACGCGCATATGACGGATACTGCTTAAGCTTTGCGGCAAGAGCATCGGCATCATACTCATAAGCAGCCTGAAGGAATGCCATGTACCCTACAGGGGTTTCATGATAAGTGGCGGCATAGTGTTCAAGCAACTGCCCGTAAGCCTCATTTACTGCGTTTCTTGCAGAATCGCTTGCTGCATTATTGTAAAGCATATCAAGCGAATCAGCTTCATTTATAAACTTGGCAAGAAGTAGGTTCATAGGAGTATTTTCCGACACCTTACCGCTGTCAACGGTTATATTGCCCGGTTCAAGCACAAAAGTTGCAACCCTCTGATTGCCAAGCAGCAGACGCGACAAGACCACACTGTCGGCAACCCCGCTGAATCGTGCATGATTATCGGCGACGAGCACACTGTCAATCTTTTCACCATTGTCATAATTAACTATGTAGGCGGTCATTCCATTGTTTCCCTCTTCAAATGTCGCGTCAACCGAGTAGTCGCTGTCATGGGACGTAGCCTTACATGAAACAATAGCCATGCAGGCAAGCATGGCTGAAATAGATGAATACTTCATTCCGTTTAGAAATAATTACTGTTTTCTATATACAAGTTTATTGGATTTTGCCATCTCAATTACAAGACGGTCAGGGATGATATAAATCTCTATGCGACGGTTACGTGCACGATTTGCCTGCGAATTATTCTCCACAAGCGGGTCGGTGGCACCAAGCGCGTAAGGAATCAGGTCGATTGTTGACATCTGACCGTTGGAAAGCCAGTCGTAGACAGCATTTATACGGGCCTCACTCAAGGCATCGGTATATTCGGTCGAGCCGGTATCATCGGTATGACTCACTATCACCATCTTGTAAAGCCCCATCTGCCGGAGCAGATTGGCGTAAGGCGCAAGAAATTCTTTAGCTGTAGGGCGTAAAACAGTGTCATTAGGGGCAAACAGCTGGTCGGTACCGATAGTCGCCACAATCACTTCGCCATCACGCCACTTCTCGATAGTCTCACGCTTACGGGAAGATAAGTCTCGTGCAAGCTCGGTCATGTAATCCACGACAAGCTCGTGTTGCTTAAGCGGGACCTCCGGCACAAGCAGATTGTCATCGAGCGAAAGCTCTTCATCTGCCTCCCTCATCTCCGTCTTTTTGTCACCGTGCTTTGTTTTTGATTTGTTAGACGGCGCCAGCTTCTCCTTTAACGCGGCAAAAGGATTTATCGCATGCACCTCCCCTTGCCACATCAATGATGCGACGACAATGGAAAGCCCTACAGTCAAGCGTCGAAAATACCTCATGAATCAAAAATCTTCCATGCCTATCGATTTCTCATAGGCAAGTTCACCTTCTACTATGTAATGTACATCAGCCTTGTCAACTACCGCGAGCTTGTCTTTTGCAAGCATCTTATTGACATAGGCGATAATCTTGTCAAGGTCGGGCGCAGCATCGTCAGGACCGTCAACCGCCGAGATATCAAGGAAGCCGTTATCCTCATAAAAATCCCATATCATATCCAGGATATTAAGTATCTCATCATCAGAATAACGGGTGCCAATATCTTCAGGCATATATTCACGGATAAACTTTACAGCCTCCGCTTCATCATAATTTATATCAGTGTCAGACATATCAGAAATATTTAATTAGTTGTCGCTAAGTTAATGAAATTCTGCCTAAACTTCGAGCGACAACACACTATTTCATAAAATTTAGATGATTTTTAACAAGATAAAACAAAAAGTGGCGAACCCGACGGATCCGCCACTATATTATAGGGATTGCAGAAATTATACGCCCTGTAGCTTGAAGGTAACAGGAAGGGTGTACCATACGGCAACAGCCTGTCCATTCATCTTACCGGGGATAAAGTCAGGGAGTGTCTTAACAACTCGCACTGCTTCCTTATCCAAGTCGGGGTCCTTACCGCGGACTACCTTAACTTCGCCAATCTTACCGGTCTTGGTAACGACGAACTGTACAGTCACACGACCCTGAATATTATTCTCCATAGCGACAGGAGGATATTTAATATTCTTGGAAAGGTACTTCATCAATTCAGCTTCACCACCGGGGAATTGAGGCATCTGCTCTACAGCACGGAAGATTTCTTCCTTAACTTCCGGCTTCTTTTCCTCAACGACGATTTCTTCCTTATGTTCACGTACTACGTTACGGTCGTCAGTACCTTTGTCAAAGTCGCTCTGACCGAAAGCTGTAGTAGTTTCCTTAAGTTCGTCCTGAGTCTTGATTTCGTCTTCTGAACTTACGTCCTTGTCATCCACGATGGCAAGCTCAGTCACCTTAACGGTGTTAAGCACTTCTTCGGGGAGAACCTCGGGCTGCTCCTCTTCATAGCGCTCCTGAACCTCCTCTTCTTCCTGCTCTTCGTCTTCAGTAGCGTCACCAAGATTGACCATAGCCTGCTCGGTAAGGTCCTCGGGCTTTTCGTCTGCCTTGGGAAGCACAGTGTTAACGATAAGAGGTAACAAGAATGCCAACGCAAGAATGATAACTACGACGATCATCGACTTATTGTGGCGAGCGACAGAAGCCTTGCGCAATTCGTATGCACCAAACTCCTTGTTCTTGCCATCAAAGACTATATCACACCATTCTTTTGATGAAAGGTCTACATCTTTTGCCATTTTTCTTCGTTTTTAAAAGTTAAACATATAGACACTCATCATTATTTACGGGGATTCTTTGCAAGATAGTCAAAAATCAAGGCAGAGTCAACAGCATTGATATTGTCTATCTGGTAGCGGGAAATCTGGTTGATCTGCATTTCGTCAAGTGCTGAGATCAGGCTCTCCCAAGAAGCGTTCGGACCGGCTTTGATAATCACAACGGGGCGGTCAGCGATAAGAGAGTCGTTACGAATCTCTTTGGCGCGTGCCTGATATTCCTCGTCAGAGATTTTCTTGTTTTTCCAGTCTTCCTTCAGGACAGCGATTTTACCAAGCACTGTCTTGTTCTTGTCGTGAAGAATCTTGCGGATACCCTGAGTCTCACCGTTCTGATTACCGATAAACTTTTCAACCTTGAGGTTGGAGTTGTCGATGAGACCATCTTTGTCCTCATCGGCTACATCGGGCTTACCGAAGTAATAATATACGAAGTGAGCGGGCTTACCTGTCTCGGGATCAAACTTTACATTTCCGTCTTGATCACGTTCGGTGTCGAGGATGAGTGTAACAGCCTGCGACTCCTTTGCTTTGTTTTGCTGTTCCTGCTCCACTTTCTCGTTAGAAGGGAGAGAAATCTGCAAAGTCTGCGACTTAATCATCGTGGTACAAAGCATGAAGAACGTGATAAGAAGCATGTTCATATCCACCATCGGAGTAAAGTCCACGTGGATTGACATCTTTTTCTGGGCGCCTTTTTTCTTTTTGCCGCCGTCGGATTGTTCTATCTGTGCCATAATGATTAATCGTTTTCAGTTTTAAGCGCAGTCAACAAGCTGAACTTGTTCATCTTGAGAGTCTGCAGGTTATCAAGCACGTTATGAACAGTGGTGTAAGGAGTGTCCTTGTCAGCCTTTACAGCTATACCTTCACCGCTCTTGATTGATGACTCAAGATTGGGGTTGGAAGAGTTGTAGATAGCGCGCATCCAAATCTGGAACTCGTTGGGCTTGGTAAGGTCCTTGTTGTCGTCGATAGGAATACCGGTCGACGGATTCTCCATATCAGAGAGCACTTCATCCTGCTTGGTCTGCGAGAGATCAAGGAAGGCGGGAAGGTCTGCGATTCTGATACCGAACATGTTCATCTTAGAGAACTTGTTGACCTGTTCCTTAGTGAGCTGTACTTGTTTACTATGGGTCTTGTTATATTCAGCCACAGCTGTCTGGATTAGTTCAGCCCTCACCTTTTCGCTTGAATAGGTAGAGTCGGCGTCACCTGACACTGAAAGGAAAACCTTTCCTTCCGGTGAAATCAATACAGTAGTGGTGTTGGTAACGGGCACCTTGATTTCAGAAACTGAAGACGGGGTGAGCACCGTAACCGGCTCCTTCTGTAAGAAGGTAGAAGTCAACATGAAGAAAGTAAGCAAAAGAACAGTCACGTCACTCATCGCGGTCATGTCGATGAGGGTACTCTTTCTTTTAATTTTTACTTTTCCCATTGTTTTTCTTTAATAGATTATTAAATCGTTCTAATTACTGAAAGACAATGGATTAGTGAGTAGCGGCAAATGTCTGCACGATTGAGAAACCAATCTCATCGATAGCGTAGGTAAGATTGTCGATCTTGTTGGTGTAGAAGTTATATGAAATAACGGCGAATGCACCAGTTGCGATACCGAATGCAGTGTTGATAAGTGCCTCAGAGATACCGGTAGAAAGCTCGGTTGAGTCAGGAGCACCAGATGCTGCAAGAGCCTGGAATGATTTGATCATACCCATCACAGTACCGAGAAGTCCGACAAGTGTACCGAGAGTGGTGAGGGTTGCAACGATGGGGAGGTTCTGCTGAAGAGCGGGCATCTCAAGAGCGGTAGCCTCTTCAACTTCCTTCTGAAGAGTAGCGATTTTCTGCTCCTTAGAAAGAACGGTGTTCTTATCCATCTCCTCGTAGCGAACGAGAGCAGCTGAAACTACAGCGGCAACACTACCCTTCTGCTTCTTGCAAAGAGCCTGAGCACCGGCGATGTCATTTTTCTTAAGGCAAGCTTTTACACCGGCAACAAACTTAGAGATGCTGCCTTTACCTTTTGCGCTTGAAAGAGCAATCCAACGCTCAACTGAAAGCACGATTACAGTAAGGAAGAGAGTCTGGAGGATAGGCACGATGAAACCACCTTTGTAGATTGTTCCCCAAAGATCCTGCGGGTGACCTGCTTCGTCAAAGTGCATGTCGTGACCGAACCAGAGCACAAATAATAAAACTGCTACGATAAAGCAAGCTACGATAACCAAGAATGCGTTCTTGATACCGCGTACGTTAGAACCTTCGTTCTTCTGTTGCTTAGCTGGAGCGGCTCCAACATTAGGCTTTTGATTTTCCATAATTTTGAATAGAATAAATTAATTGTTATTAATGTGAATATTGATTTATGGTTAATGTTTATGATTGTGTCATTACAATTTTATGGCATTAATTCCATTTAAAATGCTCTCCGTTCCACGGCATATGCCAAGAAAGGATATGCAAATTTATTATTATATTTTTTACAAACCAAATTTTGCCGAGTGATTTTTATTAATTTATCCTCCGACAGGCGAGCGTTAAATATTTATTATGTTTCATAGCATAATTTATGCGTCGGTTAGCCAATATCTGTTAATTGTCATAAGAGAACGCCCTCCAATTTTCAAGCAATTTCCGCCATCGCTCCGCTCCACGTTAAAATTTTCACAAATAAAGTTAAGCCACAATAAAAAAATAATGGTAACTTTGCACAATATTATAAAGACACGTCATTTTTTATTTCTACATGACAAAGATTGTAAACATAAAAAAGGGACTTGACATCAGTATCAGAGGTACAGCCGCCACGTCGGCGACCATCGATGTCACTCCCGCCACATGTGCTATTATTCCCGATGATTTTCCGGGTATAACACCAAAGGTTGATGTCAAGGAAGGTGATGAAGTTGTTGTTGGTTCTACTCTGTTTCATGACAAGGCGTATCCCGACATCAAGGTCAGCTCGCCTGTAGCAGGTAAGGTAACAGCCGTCGTCAGAGGCGAACGCCGTAAGCTCGAACGGATTGTGATTACCCCCGGTAGCTCGCCAGCCGCTTCCCTTGACTTTGAAGTAAAGGACATTGACGACCGCACCCGCGCCGCCCGCCTGCTGCTTGACTCCGGGCTATGGGCTTGGATGCGCCAGCGTCCCTACAACATCGTGCCCGCCCCGGGCGCCGCGCCCCGCGACATTTTCATAACCGGCTTTGACTCGGCGCCCCTCGCCCCCGATTATGAGATGATGCTCGCAGGAAAGGCCAAGGAGCTGGAGGCGGCAATCACGCTTCTCAGCAAGCTTACCGACGGCACTATATATATAGGTGTACGTGAAGGCAGCTGCCTTGAGGCTCTCAAAGGAGTGGAAACGGTGATTGTCAACGGGCCTCACCCGGCAGGAAATGTGGGTGTGCAGATATGCAATGTCAAGCCGGTCAACAAAGGCGACATAGTGTGGACCATGGATGCGCTCACCCTGCTACGCATGGGTAAGCTTGTTACAACAGGCAAGCTCGACATGAGTGTCACCACCGCCCTTACCGGCTGCGAGGTCACCGAGCCCCATTACATCACCACTACCGTAGGAGCCGACATGAAGAGTGTGCTTAAGGGTGCTGTCAACAACGACGACATCCATCACCGCGTCATATCGGGCAATGTGCTCACCGGTATTCCAGTAAGCGAAGAGGATTACCTCCGTTTCCCCTACAACCAGGTGACTGTCATCGCCGAGGGCGATGATTTCGCAGAGTTCATGGGCTGGGCGTCACTATCGCCACAGAAGATGAGTGTCAGCCGCTCATTCCCGGGTCACTTCTTCAAGCGTAAGTTCTGCCCCGATGCCCGAATCCTCGGCGGCCGTCGCGCCATGATTATGTCGGGTGTCTATGAAAAAGTAATGCCAATGGACATCCTCCCTGAATTTCTTGTCAAGGCAATACTTGCCCGCGACATCGACCGCATGGAGCAGCTCGGCATATACGAAGTGGCTCCTGAAGACTTCGCGTTGTGTGAATATGTCGACCCCTCGAAGCTCGAATTGCAGAAAATCGTGCAGGAAGGGCTTGACTATCTGCGTAAAGAACTTAGCTGATAACTTATCTAAAAAAATAATCGATTGTGAAATCTCTTAGAAAATATCTTGACCGGATAAAACCCGACTTCGAGCCGGGCGGAAAGTTTCACGCATTTCAGTCAGTATTTGACGGCTTCGAGACCTTCCTTTTTACTCCGACCACGACTTCGCGTTCAGGAGTCAATATCCACGACAGCCTCGACTCCAAACGAGTAATGATAATCGTCGTGCTCGCCCTTATCCCGTGTCTGCTCTTCGGCATGTATAATACCGGCTACCAGCACTGGCTTGCCATAGGCGCGACATCGTTCCCGTTCTGGCAGCTGCTTGGCTATGGCTTCCTCGCCCTGCTACCGCGACTGATTGTGTCATATGTAGTAGGTCTTGGCATCGAATTTGTCGTGGCTCAGTGGCGCAAAGAGGAAATCCAGGAAGGATTCCTCGTATCGGGAATCCTTATCCCGCTGATTTGCCCCATAGACATCCCCCTGTGGATGCTTGCCGTAGCCACTGCGTTCTCGGTAATCTTTGTAAAAGAAGTATTTGGCGGAACAGGCTACAACATCTTTAACGTAGCACTCGTGACCAGGGCATTCCTCTTCTTCGCCTACCCCTCCCACATGAGCGGTGACAAGGTATTTGTCGCCACCGACAGCGTCTGCGGTCTTGGCGAGGGTCAGGTAGTTGACGGTTTTTCAGGTGCGACTCCCCTCGGACAGATTGCCACCAACATGGGCGACACCCTTTCGCTGACCAATGTCGTTGGCGAGCCGCTGACCTATTGGGACATGTTCCTCGGTCTCATCCCCGGCTCGGTAGGCGAGACCTCCACCCTGTGCATACTCATCGGCGCGGCGATACTACTGCTCACCGGCATAGCAAGCTGGCGCATCATGCTAAGCGTCTTTGCCGGCGGATTGCTGATGGGCGCTATAGCCCACGCCTTCCCCACGGCTGCATATCCCGCATCGCTGCTCACCCCGCTTGAACAGGTGACCCTCGGCGGATTTGCGTTTGCAGCTGTATATATGGCGACCGACCCGGTGACCGCTTCGCGCACCAACACAGGTAAATATATCTACGGATTCCTTATCGGCGTAATCGCTGTGATTATCCGCACCTACAACAACGGTTATCCCGAAGGCGCGATGCTCGCAGTGCTTCTCATGAACTCGTTTGCGCCGCTTATCGACTACACCGTGGTACAGTCCAACATACGTCGACGCATGCGTCGCTTAAAAGCTAAAGTGTGATAAGATTATGAATAAGCAGAGCAATACTTACACCATCATATATATCATAGTGCTGGTGATTGTGGTAGGAGCCGGACTCGCGTTTACAGCGCTGTCGCTCAAGCCGCTACAGACCGCAAATGCCGATGCCGACAAAATGAAGCAGATACTTGCCTCGGTGCATGTCGCTCCTGACAAAGCCGATATCATCACCGACTTCAACAAGTATATCACCGACATGTTTATAATCAACGACAAGGGTGAACGCATTGATGGCAACGCCTTTAACGTAAACATCGCCGGTGAAAGCAAGCTTGCCACCGATGCACGCAAGATGCCTGTCTATGAATGTACCCTCGCTCCGGGCGATGTGAAATACATACTCCCCGTCTATGGCGCGGGACTCTGGGGTCCGATATGGGGTTACATAGCTGTCGACAGTGACGGCTCCACCATTTACGGAGCTTATTTTGCCCATCAGGGAGAGACCCCGGGTCTTGGTGCTGAAATCGAGAAACCGTCATTCAGCGACCAGTTCAACGGTCTTCACCTGTTCAAAGACAACCAGTTCCTTCCGGTAAATGTCGTGAAAGCGGGACAGCCGTCACTTCATGGCGAAGACACCGTGGATGCCATATCCGGAGGCACAATCACCTCCAAAGGTGTAGCCTCGATGATTGACAACTGCATAACCGGATACAAGGCATTTCTTGAAACCCTATCATCAAAACAGAACTAATTATGGCGTCAAACAATAAAAACCTGAGCACACTGCTTAACCCGCTGTCAAAAGACAATCCGGTAATTGTGCAGATACTCGGTATCTGCTCTTGTCTCGCCGTGACCGCCAAACTCGAACCTGCGTTCGTGATGGGCATATCGGTGATTGCAGTGCTTGCTTTTTCCAATGTGATAATATCACTTTTACGCAATACCATCCCCACTAACATCCGCATCATCGTGCAGCTTGTAGTAGTTGCCGGATTGGTGGTGATTGTCAATCAGTTGCTCATGGCATATCAGTATGATGTCAGCAAGCAGCTGTCGGTGTTTATCGGTCTGATTGTGACCAACTGTATCCTTATGGGACGCCTTGAAGCGTTTGCGATGGGCAACAAACCCTGGCCTTCATTCCTTGACGGCGTAGGCAACGGTATCGGTTACACGATTATCCTTGTCATAGTGGCATTTTTCAGGGAACTCTTCGGAAGCGGCACCCTCTGGGGCTTCAGGGTAGTGCCTGAAAGCTGGTATGAACACGGATATGCCAACAACGGACTCATGATACTTCCTCCCATGGCATTGATTGTCACTGCATGTATCATCTGGGTACACCGCACTTACAACAAGGATTTACAAGAATAATGTCACACCCCGGTAAAGAATAAATCATAATGGAAAATTTCAATATTTTTATACGGTCGATATTTGTCGACAACATGATTTTTGCCTACTTCCTGGGCATGTGTTCATTTCTTGCTGTATCAAAAAATGTAAAGACAGCGCTCGGACTTGGTGCCGCCGTGACTTTCATGCTTATGATTTCGCTGCCCATCAACTACTTGCTTGAGACCTACGTGTTGCGTGAAGGCGCTCTTAGCTGGCTCGGACCGGAATATGCCGATGTCGACCTCAGCTTCCTTTCGCTCATCATGTTTATCGCCGTCATCGCATCGCTCACTCAGCTTGTGGAAATGGCTGTGGAAAAATTCAGCCCCGCGCTCTACTCCTCTCTCGGTATCTTCCTGCCGCTCATCGCCGTGAACTGTGCCATTCTTGGCGGCTCACTGTTTATGCAGCAGAGAGACTTCCCTGATGTGTGGACAGCATGCTGTGCCGGTGCCGGCTGGGGTATCGGCTGGCTCCTCGCCATTGTGGCAATCGCCGCCATACGCGAGCGTCTGCAGGAATACAGCAACATCCCAAAGCCCCTCCGTGGCGTAGGTATCACTTTCATAATAACCGGCCTTATGGGAATCGCCTTCATGAGCTTCCTCGGCATTAAACTCTAAACTACGACAATGGACAAAATAGCAATGATAACTCTTGCCGACACAAGCACCCTTACCATATGTACGGGAGTAATCATATTTCTCGCTATCACGCTGCTTCTTGTAATTGTGCTTCTAATTGCCAAGAAGTTTCTGGTTCACACCGGTCAGGTCGACATAAAAATCAACAATGACAAGGATGTGTTTGCAACGTCGGGAAAGACTCTTCTATCCACCCTCTCCGACCAGAATATATTCCTGTCATCGGCATGTGGCGGAAAAGGAAGCTGCGGACAGTGCAAGGTACAGGTATTTGAGGGCGGCGGCGACATTCTCCCCACAGAGACTGTCCACTTTACCCGCAAACAGATGAAAGACCATTGGCGTCTCGGCTGCCAGGTCAAGGTAAAAGAAGACATGTCAATCGGCGTACCGGCATCGGTGCTCGATGTAAAAGAATGGGAATGTGAAGTCATCTCCAACAAAAATGTCGCCACATTCATCAAGGAATTTATTGTGGCTCTCCCTCCGGGCGAACATATGAACTTCATCCCCGGCTCATATGCACAGATTAAGATTCCGGCATATGAGATGGACTATGACAAAGATATCGACAAGTCGCTTATCGGCGAAGAATATCTGCCTGCGTGGGAAAAATTCGGATTGTTCGGTTTGAAATGTAAGAACACCGAAGCGACTGTGCGCGCCTACTCAATGGCAAACTATCCCGCTGAAGGAGACCGCATAATGCTGACAGTACGTATCGCTACCCCGCCCTTCAAGCCGAAACCCGAAGTAGGCTTCCAGGATGTGATGCCCGGTATAGCCTCTTCCTACATATTCACCCTCAAGCCGGGTGACAAGGTGATGATGAGCGGTCCCTACGGAGACTTCCACCCCATCTTCGACTCAAAGGCTGAGATGATGTGGGTAGGCGGTGGCGCCGGTATGGCACCCTTGCGTGCACAGATTATGCACATGACGCGCACCCTCAACTGCACTGACCGCGTGATGAACTACTTCTACGGCGCCCGCGCCCTCAACGAAGTGTTCTATCTCGAAGACTTCTTGCAGCTTGAAAAAGATTTCCCCAACTTCAAGTTCCACCTCGCACTTGACCGTCCCGACCCTGCCGCCGACGCTGCGGGAGTAAAATACACCCCGGGATTTGTGCATCAGGTAATCTACGAGACATATCTCAAAAATCATCCGGCTCCGGAAGATATCGAATACTACATGTGTGGTCCCGGCCCTATGAGCAAGGCAGTGGAAAAGATGCTTTGGGATCTTGGAGTACCTTCGGAAAATCTCATGTACGACAACTTCGGAGGCTAACACCTCCCCTACCCCTTATATCACGGAAAAGGCTGTCAGCAGACAGCCTTTTTTGTTTTACCACAGCGGCATCTCTCAACCCTAACCCCTTTGCTATTATGAATAATCTTCGTATCTTTGCATATATAAATACGGTTTATGACAGGGTACACTATCTTCCGACTCGTTTGCCTTACGGCTCTATGGCTGATACTCTGCTACTTAATGATAGCAGGCAGGGGCTTTACGGCATGGACTTTATTTATAATTGTCGTTTCGGGAGGAGTGGTGTTCATACCGCTGTACAAAAAATATATCAATGACGGCAATGGAAAACGGAAAAAATAAATATCTTGCCCCATCTGCTCTCTTAAACAAGATTGATACACCTTCCGACCTGAGAAAACTCCCCATGGAGAGGCTTCCGGAAGTATGTTCCAATATACGTGAGTTTCTCATAAACTCGCTGTCAACCAATCCCGGACATTTCGCATCAAGCATGGGCGCTGTCGAGCTGACAGTCGCACTTCACTATGTCTTTAACACCCCCTACGACCGCATAGTATGGGATGTGGGGCATCAGGCTTATGGCCACAAGCTGCTTACAGGACGGCGTGACAGGTTTGAGACCAACCGCAAGTTTAACGGTCTCAGCGGCTTCCCCAATCCTGACGAAAGCGAATATGACACCTTCACGGCTGGCCACGCATCCAACTCCATCTCGGCAGCCTTGGGCATGGCTGTTGCCTCGCAGTTGAAACATGAGTCGCCCAAGCGCAATATCGTTGCCGTAATCGGCGATGCGTCGATAAGCGGCGGACTCGCGTTTGAGGGACTCAACAACGCGTCAATCACCAAAAACAATCTCCTCATCATCCTCAACGACAACGATATGTCGATTGACCGCAATGTAGGCGCGCTAAACTCCTACCTTGCCCACCTCACCACAACCAAGGCATATAACGCGTTTCGATACAAGGTGTTCCGCATTCTCAAGAAGATGCACCTCGTGAGCGACAAGCGCAAAGACTTCATACTACGGTTTAACAACAGCCTCAAGTCGCTGATAAGCCGGCAGCAAAACATATTCGAGGGTCTTAACATACGCTACTTCGGTCCGATTGACGGGCATGACGTGGAGCGGCTTGTAAGAGTGCTCAACGACATCAAGGACATGGAAGGTCCGCGACTGCTGCATATCCGCACCACCAAGGGCAAGGGATATGCACCTGCCGAAAATGACCCGGCATCATGGCATGCTCCCGGCAAATTTGACCCCGAAACAGGAGAACGCGTGAAAGAGACCACAGAAGGCGTTCCCGCAAAATATCAGGATGTATTCGGCGAAACACTCCTTGAGCTTGCACGCCGCAATGACCGGATAGTCGGCATCACGGCGGCTATGCCGTCGGGCACATCAATGAGCATCATGCAGGCTGCTATGCCGGAGAGAGTGTTTGATGTCGGCATCTCGGAAGGGCACGCCGTTACATTTGCCGGCGGACTCGCAAAAGATGGCATGCGCCCGTTCTGTGCCATATACTCTTCTTTCTTGCAGCGCGCTTACGACCATATAATTCATGATGTGGCTATTTTACGCCTTCCGGTGACTCTCTGTCTTGACCGCGCCGGTATCGTAGGCGAAGACGGCGTTACTCATCATGGAGTATTTGACCTGAGCTATCTGAGGTCGATACCTAATCTTATCGTTTCATCGCCACGCGACGAGATTTCACTACGAAATCTAATGTACACCTCGCAATCGGGCAATCACGGACCTTTTGCCATCCGTTACCCGCGAGGAAAAGGTGGAAATCCCGACTGGCGTAAAGAAATGCGCCAGCTACCTGTAGGCAAAGGCGAAAAGCTTTCCGACGGTAATGATGTAGCCGTGCTGACCATCGGACCTATGGCATCAAAAGCCGCGACTGCGATTTCGCGCGCCGCGCAGGAAGGTATAAATGCAGCTCATTACGACATGATATTCCTGAAGCCAATCGACACCGCGATACTTAAGGAAGTCGCAGAAAAAGGATGCCCTATAATCACGGTGGAAGATGGTATCAAGGAGGGAGGTCTCGGATCGGCCGTAGTAGAATGGCTTAACGACAACGGTTACGACCGCCACGTAACACGCATCGGTGTCCCTGACTCGTTTGTCCCCCACGGCAAAGTGCCTGAACTCATGAAACTATGTGAAATGGATGAAGATGCGATATACCGAGCCATCGTATCAGCCCACAATAAAACGACGCTGACATGAAGATTGTGATTGCCGGTGCCGGTGAAGTAGGCACACACCTCGCCAAACTGCTATCGCGTGAAGAGCAGGATATCATGGTAATTGACGTCGACCAGGCAAAACTCGCCTCGCTCGATGCCAATTACAACTTGATGACATTGCGTGGCAACCCCATTTCGTTTAACTCTCAGCATGCTGCCGGAGTGGGCAAATGTGACCTGTTTATCGCAGTCACGCCCGATGAGACACAAAATGTGCTCGCCTGCTCCATGGCCAAGAGCATCGGTGCGCAGCGCACAGTGGCACGTATCGACAATTACGAGTTCATGTCGCAGGACAACCGCGACTACTTCACCCGTCTCGGCGTAAACGCGCTCATCTACCCCGAACTGCTTGCCGCCCAGGAAATCATCACGGCACTGCGCCGCTCATGGGCTCGTCACTGGTTTGAGCTGCACGACGGCGAGCTGATAATCGCCGGTGTCAAGCTCCGCAGCAATGCCCGCATTATAGGCATGCAGCTAAAAGAGTTTGCGATGATGGAACACAACTTCCACGTAGCCGCGATAAAGCGTCATCACGACACTATCATCCCGCGAGGTGACGACGTGATAAAAGACAACGATATCCTATATTTTGCCACTACGCGTGACCATGTTGACGAATTGCTCGACATCTGTGGCAAGACATCAAAAAAGATACGCAAGCTGCTCATAATGGGAGGCAGCCGCATAGCAATACGCCTTGCCGCGCTTGCAGGTGAGGAATTCCGCATCAAAATCATTGACACCAATATAGATACATGCCGGATGCTCCCCGAAAAATGCCCTGATTGCAACATCGTTCATGGCGACGCCCGTGACATCGAGGTACTTCGGGAAGAGGGCATCGATGACACAGATGCATTTGTGGCTCTAAGCAACAGTTCGGAGACCAATATCCTTGCATGTCTTACTGCAAAAGAGTTTGGTGTACACAAGACAATCGCCGAGGTAGAAGACCTCCAGTTTATCTCAGAAGCCGAGGGGTTGAACATCGGTACAGTAATCAATAAAAAACTGCTTGCATCGAGCAAGATATTCCAGCTTCTGCTCGACATGGACGTCGCGTCGTCAAAATGTCTTGCCCTTACCGATGCAGAAGTAGCTGAAATCGAGGCAAAACCGGGCAGCAAGATTACCCGCGACGCGGTAAAAAATCTCCGCCTGCCCCATGGAATGACCATAGCCGCCATGATACGCGACGGCAAAGGGATGCTTGTAAACGGTAACACCCACATTCAGGCAGGCGACCATGTTGTGGTGTTCTGTCTGTCGGGATTAATTCATAAAGTCGAGAAACTATTCAATTAAGTACATGGGAATTTTTGCCGACACCCAGCGTGTTAATATTCCGATGCTCCTGCGTGTGCTGGGCTGGCTTCTGATAATCGAGGCGATGTTCATGCTCATCCCGCTTGCGACATGCCTGATATACAGTGAGCCCGATTACATGGCTTTTCTGTGGACATTCGGCATCACTTTAGCTGCCGGGCTGCTGATGACCTGCTGTATAAGACCGCGCTACACTTCGATGGCTAAGCGCGAAGGATTCCTGCTGACAGCACTTGTGTGGATAGTGTTCTCCCTATTCGGGATGCTTCCCTTTATGTTCTGCGAGACTCCTCTCGACGTGTCTGACGCATTTTTCGAGACCATGTCGGGTTTTTCCACGACAGGGGCTACCGTATATCCGTCGGTCGACATACTCTCTCACGGCATAAACATGTGGCGTTGTCTCACCCAATGGCTTGGCGGTATGGGAATTATACTTTTCACACTCGCAGTATTGCCGATGCTTAACCATTCCGGCGGCATGCAGATGTTTAACGCCGAGGTCACCGGTATAACCCACGAAAAGCTGCGTCCGCGCATCAGCCAGACAGCCAAAAGCCTCTGGATGATATATTTCGTATTGACCCTGATTGTAGGCGCGCTATTATGGATCGGACCGATGAACTTCTTTGACAGTGTGTGTCATGCGCTCTCAACGATGTCGACAGGAGGATTCTCCACCCGCAACAACAGTATAGCGTATTGGGACTCCAACTACATAAAGATTGTCGTGACGGTGTTCATGTTTCTCGGCGGAGTCAATTTCGCACTCATATTCCGTGCGTGGAACGGTGACTTCAAGAGCCTTTACCGTAATGACACCTTCATGACTTATGTAAAGATTATATTTGTATCTTACATACTTTTTGTAATCGCCATCTTCGCCATGGGAGAAGCCCGGTCGGCAGTGGATGTGACCATCGACCCTCTGTTTCAGATTATCACTACCATATCTTCCACGGGCTTGACCGCAAGCAATTTCGAGAATTGGGGACCGTTTGTGATTTCTATTACATTCATACTGATGTTTTTCGGCGCGTGTGCCGGCTCCACGAGCGGTGGCGCAAAGATTGACCGCCTCCTTTTCCTGCTTAAAAACACCAACAACGAGCTTTACCGCTCCGTACACCCCAATGCCATACGCTCTGTGCGCATCAATGGTAATGTAATCTCCCCCGATGTGGTGGAAAAAGTAATCGCTTTTCTGTGTATCTACGTGATGATTATATCGGTGGGAGGTATTGTGCTGACAGCTTTCGGCATTCCTATTATCGATGCATTTTTCAATTCATTTTCCTGCGTGTCCAATATAGGTCTCGGCATAGACTCGCAAGATAACGGCGGCTTTGCCATGCTCCCCGATGCCGGCAAGTGGATCCTGTCATTTCTTATGCTCACAGGTCGTCTTGAGATATTTACCGTGCTCATCATATTCACGCCCGCTTTCTGGTCTAAATAATCTCCATTTCCGCTCCATCAGCAACAAAAAAAGTCGCGCCATAAACTATTATGACGCGACCTGTATACGGGTTTAATACAATCAGTATCAGTTGATGAGAGCGTGTCCGGTCATCTCTGCCGGTTGTGGAATACCCATGATTTTCAAGATTGTAGGAGCGACATCGGCAAGTTTGCCATCCTCCACTTTCGCGTCGTTGCGTTCAGTGACATATACACAGGGAACGGGGTTGAGCGAGTGAGCGGTATTGGGAGTACCGTCAGAGTTGATAGCATTGTCGGCGTTACCGTGGTCAGCGATGATAATTACCTCATAGCCGGAAGCCTTCGCAGCCTCAACTGTGTCTTTAACACAATCGTCGACAGCCTTTACAGCCTTCTCGATAGCCTCGTAGATACCGGTGTGACCCACCATGTCGCCATTGGCATAGTTAACCACGATGAAGTCATACTCCTCGCTCTTTATAGCCTCAACAAGCTTATCCTTAACTTCGTAAGCACTCATTTCAGGCTTGAGGTCGTAAGTGGCAACCTTGGGAGATGCAACAAGTATGCGCTCCTCACCTTCAAACGGAGCCTCACGACCACCATTAAAGAAGAATGTCACGTGAGCATATTTTTCAGTCTCAGCGATATGAAGCTGCTTCTTGTCAAGTGAAGAAAGATACTCACCGAGGGTATTGCCTACATTTTCCTTGTCGAAGAGGATATGCACGCCTGTAAACGATGCATCGTAAGGAGTCATGCAGTAATACTGGATTCCGGGGATAGTGTGCATTCCGGCTTCCGGCATGTCATGCTGGGTAAGCACCATTGTAAGCTCTTTCGCGCGGTCGTTGCGGTAGTTGAAGAAAATCACTGCATCGCCATCCTTAATGGTGCCGTCGACATCGGCATTGACTATAGGCTTGATGAACTCGTCGGTCACATCCTCGTCATATGACTCCTGCATAGCCTTTACCATATCGGTGGCTTTCTTTCCCTCGCCGTTGACAAGGAGGTCATATGCCACCTTCACGCGTTCCCAACGCTTGTCACGGTCCATCGCATAATAGCGACCTACAATAGAGGCAATCTTGCCGGCTGACTTAGCGCAATGGTCTCCAAGCTCCTGAATAAAGCCTTTACCGCTGCGGGGGTCAGTGTCACGTCCATCCATGAAACAATGGATAAACACTTTTTCAAGACCATACTCCTTTGCGATATCGCAGAGAGCGTAAAGATGGTCGAGTGAAGAGTGTACGCCTCCGTTAGAAGTAAGTCCCATGAAATGAATAGCCTTGCCATTGTCGCGGGCATAGCTGAAAGCATTCACGATTTCGGGATTCTTGAGAATAGAGCCGTCCTTACAAGCCTTGTTGATTTTTACCAAATCCTGATATACCACACGACCGGCACCGATATTAAGGTGACCTACCTCGGAGTTACCCATCTGACCGTCGGGCAAACCTACGTTTTCACCGCTTGCCTGAAGCTCGGAATGAGGATATGTGGTTAAAAGATAGTCCCAATAAGGAGTAGGAGTGGAGAAAATCACATCGCCTTTGCCGTGATTACCTATTCCCCATCCGTCGAGAATCATTAATAAAGCTTTCTTTGACATATCAATATATATTAAGATTGAATTTCGGGTTACAAAGTTACTATTTTTAGCTACTTGTTCAAAGAGTAATTACATTATTTAATAATTAGTTGCACGGTTGATTGTGACGCACGGTCACGCAGATGCCCGAAAAAATTTTATCTTTGCGGGAACTATCACGCCGAAGATGCGTCTAACGGGTCAGAAAAGATACAGAAAATGACTGAAGAAAACGATATAAACCTGCGCTACAAGCTGCTGATAGACCGATACGGCTCGCTTATAAACAAAGTGTGTTACATGTATGCCGATTCGGTTGAAGACTTCGACGACCTACGACAGGAGGCATTCATCAACCTATGGCGGGGCATCGGGTCGTTTCGCGGTGAGTCGGAAGTGACCACTTGGGTATATCGTGTCACGCTCAACAGCTGTGTGTCGTATTTCCGCAAGAACAGGAAATACAAGTCTACCCCACTTGACGCACTGCCCGAACAGGCATCGGACGACATGGACCGCGGCAACCAGATAAAAGAGATGCACGCGCTCATAAACCGTCTTGACCGCGTGGAAAAGGCTCTCATTCTTCTCTGGCTTGACGAGTACCCCTACGACACCATCGCCGAGATATTAGGAATGCCACGCAACACAGTGGCGTCAAGACTTCACAGAATAAAAGAGAAACTGATCAGATACTCCAACCAATAAACTTTTTAACTGCAACCACTAAAATGGATTTAGAAGAAATGAAACAACAGCTCAATAACCTCAACCGTCGCATGGACAGCCTTGAGGAACGGAATTCTTCCCTGATTAAACGCATAGAGTCAGGACGCATAAACTCGGCTCAGCAACGCCTTGTAAAGCAATATCGCATCTTCTCCTGCATAGGCATGTCGATGTCTTTTGTAATCATCATTTTATATAAGGAGTTGCTACCCTTTCCGACAAGGGTGTGCGCCGCCATATATTTTCTCACTGCGGCAATCATGGACTCATATCTGGCAAATGGGATAAAGAGCATAGACTATAACACCATGGGCGTAGCCACAGTGGCAAAGAAAGCCATATACTACCGCAAACGTCATCATATATTCATGGGCATACTGATAGCCATGTGCATACCGCTGATAACAAGCTTCTTCTTCGCGATGGGCACAGATGAATATATGGTTTACAGCATGATAGCAGGAGTGGTAATCGGTCTGGCGATAGGCATAAAGCTCTATCTCGACATCATGAAAAATTATCGTGACCTTACCCTCAATGACAATTAGGCATGCTTGCTGAACATCTCCTTTATGGAGCCGATGGAACTCAACACTCCCGAGGCTTCATAAGGGATGTAAACAGTCTTGTTGTCTTGACCCGAAGTCATCTCGCCAAGTGTCTCGATATATTTCATCGCAAGCATATAAGTCGCGGGGTCGGTCTGCGATGCCTTGATAGCCTCAGCCACACGCATAATCGCCTCTGCCTCTGCCTGGGCGGTAAGCACCTTGGCGCGTGCCTCACCCTCGGCACGCAGTATCTCAGCTTCCTTCACAGCCGTGGCACGGTTAATCTGCGACATCTTTTCTCCCTCGGAAAGGAGTATGACAGAAGTCTTCTGACCTTCAGCATTAAGAATCTCGGCACGGCGGTTACGCTCAGCCTGCATCTGCTTCTCCATCGCCTCACGCACGCTCTTGGGAGGCGTGATATCCTGAAGCTCGACGCGATTCACTTTCACACCCCACTTGTTGGTAACCTCATCAAGTATAATCTGCAGACGCGAGTTAATTGTGTCGCGTGAAGAAAGAGTCTGGTCAAGCTCAAGCTCACCGATTACGTTACGCAGCGATGTCTGCGTAAGCTTTTCAAGCGCATTGGGAAGATTGTCAATCTCATACACGGCTTTCTTAGCATCAACTATCTGGAAATAGAGCAGCGCGTTAATCTCAGTGGTGACATTATCTTTGGTAATCACTTGCTGAGAGGGAAAATCATACACCTGTTCGCGCAAGTCAATTGCAGTGGAAGAGGTTATTCTCACCATAGTCTGACCATTTATTGACGATTCTACCCTGCGTGTATATACGGTCTTAGGCTTGTCAATAAACGGCCATATGATATTGAGTCCGGGAGAAAGCACACTGTGGAAACGTCCGAGACGCTCGACAACGCGGGTTTCTGACTGAGGCACAATTTTTACGCCTGCCGACACTACAATTACCACTACCAATACGAGTAAACCCAAGAAAATGTAAGTTCCCATGTCTTATTATATACTTATGTTAGTTATTCTTATGTATTATACAGGCTTGACTGTCAGTATTATGCTGTTATAGCCCGTCACCCTTACCTTTGTGCCGTGGGGGATTGCCGCACCGCTGCTGCTGCGCACCTGCCAGTCGTCGCCATCGATGCGCATGCGTCCCAAAGCACCATCTGCCGGAATCGCACGGTTTATAAACCCCTCTCTGCCGATAAGAGCCTCCATATTACTGTTGTAGTCGGGACGCCCGTTTTTTTTACCTTTACGCAGGCGGTTGAAAAACGGCACAAGGAATACAAACGCGAGAATCACGCCGATGACCAACGCGCTCAACTGAGTCTCAACCCCGAAACCGGCAAAAGCAACCGCAAAAGCGAAAAGACAACCTACCGCAACACAAAATGTCGCGACCAGACCGGTAATTAATTCTATCACCAGCAACACCGCTGTAGCAATAAGCCAAACAATCCAGAGTGACATAGCAAAATCAATGTTTTTTTCAAAGATATAAAAAAGTCGCATTAACTCAAAATAATGCGACCCATATTATCGAAATATTATCGAAATGTATCGAAATAATTTAGAACTTTTTAATCGAGAAACCTCGATGTAATCCCACCGTAAGCGTCTATGCGGCGGTCACGAAGGAAAGGCCACCAGCGTCTCACATTTTCAGAGCGAGCAAGGTCCACATCGATGATTTCTTCAACCTCGGAGTCAGACGGTGCCCTGAAAAGGAACTCTCCCTGAGGTCCGGCGACAAAACTGTTGCCCCAGAAACTTATGCCGTTGGTCATGCCCGAGGGGTCAGGCTCATGTCCTACACGGTTAACAGCCACCACGGGAAGCCCGTTTGCAACGGCGTGTCCACGCTGCACAGTCACCCACGCATCAAGCTGACGAGCCTGCTCGTCGGGGGTATCGCTGCTCTCCCAGCCTATCGCCGTAGGATATATGAGCAGTTCAGCTCCGCGCAACGCCATCAGGCGAGCCGCTTCGGGATACCATTGGTCCCAGCACACCAACACGCCAAGCCGGCCTACCGATGTGTCAATCGGCTCAAAGCCAAGGTCACCGGGAGTGAAGTAAAACTTCTCATAGTAAGCAGGGTCGTCGGGTATATGCATCTTGCGATACTTTCCGGCAATCGAGCCATCTTTTTCAAACACTACAGCCGTGTTGTGGTAAAGCCCCGGCGCACGACGTTCATAAAGCGACACAACAATCACTGTCGAGGTCTCGCGCGCAAGCGATGCATAAAACTCAGTCACCGGAGAAGGTATAGCCACAGCGTTGTCACACAAATCAGTCGACTCGGTCTGGCAGAAATATAGCGTGTCGTGCAACTCCTGGTTCACAATCAGCCGGGCGCCTTTTGCAGCAAGGTCGCGTATCTTTCCGGCTATACGGCTACGGTTGTCATCGGGTGAGGCATTGTTAGCCTGTTGTATAATTCCTACTTTTATATTTTTATTCATATCGGCAAAGTATCTTCGGGAAGCTGCATTGTCACGCAGTGCAGCGACCCATGTTGCTTAATCAACGCACGGCAATCAATCATCTTGATTTCGCGGTCGGGAAATGCGATTTTTAATATCTGCGACGCAAGCATATCCTTCTTAGGCTGTCCATATGACGGCATCAACACCGAGCTGTTTAGTATCAAAAAATTGGCATAGGTAGCCGGCAGTCTCTGACCGGTCTCATCATAAACAGCATCGGGAAGCGGAAGTTCGATAAGATTAAACCCGTTTCCCTCCTTAGTGACCATTTCGCCAAGCTGGCGTTTCATCGCCTGAAGACTTTCGTAATGTTCATCGTCAGGGTCGTCACAGCCTACATATACGATAGTATCATCGGGAGCAAGGCGCGCGAGCGTATCGATGTGGCTGTCGGTATCATCGCCGGCAAGATAGCCGTGGTCAAGCCACAGCACCTTGTCAAGGTTAAAGCGGTCCATTAGATACTGTTCGATTTCATGCTTCGACATTTCTCCGTTGCGGTTAGGCGACAGCAGACATTCGCTCGTGGTTAGAAGAGTGCCTTTTCCGTCGCTCTCAACCGAGCCTCCTTCCAATACAAATCCGAGGCAGTTGCGATAGTCACCGCGCAAAGCGCCACCCTCATAGAGTCGGCGTGTGATAAGATTATCCTTATCGGCGGCAAATTTCAATCCCCATGCGTTAAACTTGAAGTCGCAAAATGTCACGCCCTCAGTTCCCGTAAGCGAAATCGGGCCGAAATCACGCGCCCAGGTGTCGTTGGTAGGGACAGTCACCAAAATCACATTCGCCATATTGGCTCCTGCAGCCGAGAGACATGAGCGCGGAATCTCCACATCAGGAGCCGCCACAATCAGTTTTTCCTCATCGGCTATAGCCTTCGCGATACAGGTAAAACATTCCGTAACCTCATCGAGCATATACGCCCAGTCGGTATCCTCATGAGGCCACGCAAGCAATACACCGTCTTGTCTCTCCCACTCCGCAGGAAGCCTAAGACGCTTGTCGGGGTTATTCGTCATAGTCATTTAATGTATCATAAATTGAATCTTGCGATTCAAGATATTCATCACAATAGTCAAGAAATCCCATTTTTTCGGAACTGCCGACAGCATCACACCAGTCACGGTACTGTTCATGTAGTTCCGCATCTTCATGGATAAGTTTTTTAAACTCTGCCTCAGCTATGTCAACACTCCTGTTATGACGAATCAGTTCCTGAAACAGATCTGTTATATCTTTCATAATTTCAATGTCGAGTACTCGAATTGTAAGTTTTAGTTAAGGTCTGCAAAATTTAAGCACTGCCAAATTTACAATTCAAATCCTATACCCACAAATCTTTTCACAATTTTTGTGATTCTCTACAAAAACCGCCATTATACACGCCACTATAAAAACTATCGTCTACGGCAACCCCATGTGTTACTGCTCCTATGCCATTTCAGCATATAACCCACTGGAATCATAGCTATTTACGCCGATTAAAGCGCCCAGAATCCAAAACCAAACTACCGGCAGGAATGTTATGAATAATATAAAAATCGCGTAACTATGAAAATACATCTATATATATTGACAGCGTTGAGTTTACTGTTGGCATCATGTAGTTCCTACTCCATCGTCAACAGTCATGTCTACGACAATGCTGCAATCGCAAGGCATAAGACATTCCATATCGTTGACTTGAAAATGGGTTCATTGCCGCCTCGAATGGATCATGCCACATTTGAATGTATCGTGGCATCGATACGCTCCCAGATGCTCGAACGCGGATACAAGGAGTCGGCAAACTCCCCCCTGCTTATAAATTTTGCAGTCACGGTACATGACGACACGCCATTGTCACCCGCCGGTCATGAAATCGTGGACGGGCCATATCTATCTTGCACCTATCCCTGTTATATCATCCCACAAGACCACTACCTTGACGACCATTATCTTGAATCAGGTGTAATCAAGGCGATTTATCAACAGGGTGTGCTTACCATCGATGTCGTGAATCTCAAAGAGAGAGCGCCGCTTTACACATCATCAGTGTCATCAATCTTCGACTTAGAAGGCAATTACCTTGATTTAGCCGAGATTGACAAGGCAGTCGACAAGCTGTTCAGCGACTATCCTGTGCCTCCCCTTCCGCAATATCGCCAATGATGATTGAATTTCCGCAGAATATTTCGTAACTTCGCGGAAAATACGAAATATAATGGCAGAAAACAATCTCTTATCACGCCTTGACGGCATTGAGGCTCGTTTTGAGGAGGTAAGCACCCTCATTACCGACCCCTCTGTGATTGCCGACATGAAGCGATATGTGCGTCTCACCAAAGAATACAAAGACCTGGAAAAGCTCACGAAAGCCACACGAGAGTACCGCAAGCTCGTTGACAACATCAAGGAAGCCCGCGAGGTGCTTGAGTCGGAAAATGACGAGGAACTTCGCGCCATGGCAAAAGAAGAACTTGATGAAGCCACCGACAGAATGCCGCAAATGGAAGAAGAGATCAAGCTGCTGCTTATCCCTGCCGACCCGGAGGATGGCAAGAACGCCATCGTCGAGATACGCGGCGGAACCGGAGGCGACGAAGCGGCTATTTTTGCCGGAGACCTCTACAAGATGTATGTCAAGTATTGTGAATCAAAAGGCTGGAATGTCGCTGTGACAAGTTTTAACGAAGGTACAGCAGGCGGATTCAAAGAAATTGTATTTTCCGTGACGGGAGAAGGAGTCTACGGCATCTTGAAATATGAGAGCGGCGTGCATCGTGTGCAGCGCGTGCCCGCCACCGAGACGCAGGGACGTGTACACACTTCCGCAGCGACGGTAGCGGTATTGCCTGAGGCTGAAGAGTTTGACGTTGAAATCAATGAAGGTGAAATCAAGTGGGATACATTCCGAAGCGGCGGTGCCGGCGGACAGAATGTAAACAAGGTGGAATCAGGCGTGCGCCTCCGCTACATGTGGCGAAATCCCAATAGCGGAGAGACAGAAGAGATACTTATCGAGTGTACCGAAACCCGCGACCAGCCCAAGAACAAGGAACGCGCGCTGAGCCGTCTACGCACATTCATCTACGACAAGGAACATCAGAAGTATATCGACGACATAGCATCGCGACGCAAGACAATGGTGTCGACAGGCGACCGCTCCGCCAAGATACGCACCTACAACTACCCGCAGGGACGTATCACCGACCATCGCATCAATTACACCATTTATAACCTGTCGGCATTCATGGACGGCGATATCCAGGACTGCATCGACCACCTTATTGTAGCCGAAAACGCAGAAAAGCTCAAAGAGTCGGAACTATGACGCCTCCCCCCGTGCCTCATCGGCAAAAGAACAATAACGACGGCGGTGACGGTAATCTTCACAAGATTGTCCTCATCATAATCGGCATAGGCATAATTCTTGCCATAGCAATAGTCATCGGGATTCCCGCATTCTTCAAGTATATGAAGCAACGGGATATAGACATGAAGAATGCGGCGACCTACGAAGCGCAGACATGCCAGATAGTCAGCAATCTCAAATCGGGAAAAGAATTTCGCGTACACGACAGAGAGCATAGCGCCGGTGACAGTTACATGTTTCAGCTCCCCGAAGGAGACTTTGCGCCGGTGCCACAAGGAGCACAATGGATACGCCCCTTCATCTGCCGGATTGACAACATGGTGCCCGATTCCGCAGGCAGAGTCTCTGTTATCGCCGGCGACGGCCTGAGAGCACCGTTTGCCATCGACAGCCTTGTGTTTCACAACGGTGAAGATTATTACACTCCCGTACAGATACATTTTGACGGCAAACCGAACATGACAGGGGTGCTTACCTACATCAACGCCGACATCTACAATCACTGTGTGCAAGACAGCATAAACTTTAGCTCCTATATACTCTTTATAAAAGGATTTATATTTGATTCAGGGTCAATGGGGCAAAACAGCATCAATATGCCCGGAAAAAGTGAAGAAACCGATGCCGACACGGAACTCCACATATTTGCCCTCAACGACGATGATTTCGCACCCGTCGTGAAGGGAGCGACAGGAGTAAAGCAATTTGTATGTTCTGTCGACAACAAGATACCTGACCAAGCCGGAAGAGTGTTTGTCGGCACGGCAAACGCCCGCGCATGGCTTAATATCGACAGCCTGGTCAACAAGACAGCCGACAAGAACTTTGAGCCAGTCAGGCTCAAAGTCAACGGAAGCAATGACGTAGTAACGCTTACGGATCTTAGCATCACCACACGGAAGCATACCGGCAAAAAACAAAACAAGCAGACATCTTATAATGCCACCATACATGGATATGTATTTACCACGGACTCAATAACATCACAATTATGAAACGCGACCAATTAGTAGAAAACATCCGCAAGAAAGGGTCATTTCTCTGCGTAGGACTTGACAGTGACATCAACAAGCTGCCGCATCACCTGCTGTCATATGACGACCCCGTATATGAATTTAACAAAGCGATAATCGATGCCACAGCCCCCTACTGCGTTGCCTATAAACCAAATCTTGCCTTCTACGAGGCTACCGGCGCGCAAGGCTGGATTACCCTTGAGAAGACTATCAGATATATTAAAGAGAATCATCCCGACCAGTTTATAATCGCCGACGCAAAACGCGGCGACATAGGCAATACCTCAAAACTATATGCCCGCAGCTTCTTCGAGCACCTTGACGTGGACTCGGTGACCGTGGCACCCTATATGGGCGAAGACTCGGTGACTCCGTTTCTCGGCTACGATGGAAAATGGGTGATACTCCTCGCGCTTACTTCCAACAAGGGATCTCACGACTTCCAGTTTATCGAGGACAAGGAGGGCACACGCCTCTTTGAGCATGTAATCGAGACCTCATCAAAGTGGGCGGGTCCGGAAGAAATGATGTATGTGGTAGGGGCTACCCAGGGCGAGATGTTCAAGGACATCCGCAAAGTGGCGCCTGAAAGCTTCCTTCTTGTGCCGGGTGTAGGCGCGCAGGGCGGAAGTCTTGCCGAAGTGGCACGTTACGGCATGATAAAAGATTGCGGACTCCTTGTCAACTCTTCGCGCGGCATCATCTTCGCCTCATCGGGAGAAGACTTCGCCGAAGTGGCAGGAAAAGAAGCCGCCAAGCTCCGCGACGAAATGTCATCGCTGCTGAGCGCTGCCGGAGTAATGTAAAAAAACGATAGATTGACTTAAGTATACAGGGATAAGGACGTGACCCGTGTCATGTCTTTATCCTTGTTTTGTCTTTTAGCATGAAATCATTAACAAGCGGTAAAAATACGTGTTTAACCGTACCAAAATACAGCACATAACGCATCGGCAGTTACTGAATTTTCATTAACTTTGTATTACAAATTTTCATTAAAAACCACACATAATCTATGATTTTTTTGAGACACGATGTTTCAGCTCGAGTTACTTCCAACTTGAGAATATTCACGGCATCCCTCTCGTGGATGCTTGTCAGTGTCGCAATATTTTCTGCATGTAATTCACGGGAAAAAATCGGTGATTACGACATCTCGCCTGTGCTCAAAGAAATCGACGACTCGATACTTGCAGGTTCTCCCGAAGCGGAGCAATTAATCGACCGCCAACTCTCCCAAGCAAGCGACAGCGACCTGTATTATGAAATATATCTAAAAAAGCTGCGCCTCCAGGCAACCACAGGCAATGTATCGCCCGACAGCATGGAATGGAAACGCATGGCTTCATATCTTGACCGCCGGGAGCCGACACCTCACATCAACAATGTGAAGGCGATGTTTTACAACCTCATGGGCTTCAGCTACCATAAATATCAATTCAACCCTCACGTCACCCTCGACTTCTACGGCAAAGCCTACGATGCCCTCCATGAGAGCGAAAACAAGACAAAGCTACCCGATGTGTGTGCCAACATAGGCGACATCTATATCGACATGAGCGACATGCCTATGGCTGCACAATGGTATCGCCGCGCCCTGTTTCTCACCGACTCGCTGCAACTCCCCGAAAGCAACAAGCT
The DNA here is from genome assembly GCA_910578835.1 of uncultured Muribaculum sp. GTDB lineage: Bacteria > Bacteroidota > Bacteroidia > Bacteroidales > Muribaculaceae > Muribaculum. The sequence continues at coordinate 60,627 of CAJTSK010000007.1, read as the reverse complement.
CACCCTCCTTATTGGACTCGCCCGTATATGCCAGAATATCGGTGACCATGAAAGCGCCAAGGCTAATTTTGAAAAAGTGCATGACCACATGGATGAGCTTGCACCCAACATGCAGATATATTTTCTCAACAACTACGGCAACTTCCTATACTATACCCAGGATTATGTGGCCGCCGAGAAGATGTTTGTGCATCTGAAAGAGATGCTTGAGGCTAACGGCATGGACAACGGCATGGACATGATGGTATGCCGCATAAATCTCGCCGATGTATATCTCAACCTGCATGAAACGGAAAAAGCGATTGAAAACCTTGAAAAAGCCGACGCTTATTTCCGGGCCACCGGCAACGACACCGGCATCTATTATGCCAACACAATACGCATCGGACTCGCCCTGCTTGCCGATGACACCGAATCGGCAAGGAAAGTGATAGGCGGCGAGCATATCACATCTCCAATCGACTTCAACATCGTCAATATACGCCACCGCTACCTCACCGAGTATCACCGGAAGCGCGGCGATTACAAAAACGCATTTTACGCCCTCAAGGCTCAAGACGAGCATAACGAATCACTGCAACACAACATAACCCACATGCGCACATCTGATATCATGATGCGCTATTCACAAGACACCCTCGCCCTGCACCATGCCATAGCCATGAAGGAAAAAGATGTCGTAATAAAGCAGGCGCGCTGGGCGATTTATGCCAGCATAGTCACTATCGTATTGATAGTAATAATGTCGCTGTACATCATCACCCTTCTGAGGAAGCGACGCCTGCAGGCCGACATGCAGCTGATGAACATAAAGCTGTCAAGCGTAAGAAATCTCATATCCCCCCACTTCATATTCAACATACTGAACCATACTGTGGCAAAAGCCGACAGCACTGAAAACGGGGAACTCGTGTCGCTTGTGAAACTCATCCGCGAAAATCTGAAAATGTCGGGACATCTATATGTGAGCCTGAGCGAAGAAATCAGTTTTGTAAACTCATATCTTGATGTGATACGTTACAGCCGCACACTCTCTGTCAACGAACAGCTCCCTGACCGAACCACTCTCGACTCTCTTCTAATACCATCGACGTTCATACAGATTCTTGTCGAAAATTCCATCAAACATGGATTTCATGATGACTGCGAGGGAAACAGCATTGACATAGCGGTGACAGTAAACGACGATTACTACACCGTAACAGTGACCGACAACGGCAAAGGATTTGACATACGCTGCAATATACCCGACAGCGGCACAGGACTAAAAGTGATACGAAACACAATCGCAGTGCTAAACCGCGAAAACCGACAGAAAATTTCGTTTACAATATCTAACATATCAGACAACGACGGTAAAGTAAAAGGATGCAAGGCGACACTTACAATCCCCGTGACATTAAGGGACAAGCACCATCTTGACCGTTAAAATCAACTATTCCCTATCAACTTATCGACATGAATGCTATTATCATTGACGACGACCCCGTGGCAGTGGAATCCCTGAGACAGAAGCTCGCCAAATACCCTGGAATCACAATCGCGGCAACCGCATCCAACGGTATCGAAGGGCTTGAGACCATAATACACCATAAGCCCGAACTGCTCTTTCTTGACATCATGCTACCCGACACTACCGGCATAAAGTTGCTCGACACCCTTAACGAGATGCCTGAGATTCCTTCTTACGTAGTCATCTACACCGCACACAACGACTACATCCTGCCGGCATTCCGAAATCATGCCTGCGACTGCCTTCTGAAACCCATTGACGACAACGAGCTTGCCATAGTCATGAGCCGCTTTGAGGAATACATGGCGCTCGGACTTGAACGCTTCCCGACAAGGAGAGCAAAGACACCGAGTGACAAACTGATTTTCTATACCAACACGGAAGATTTCCGCATCGTGCCCATTCAGGACATATGCACATTCAAGTATTCGCCCGAACACCGCTGCTGGCTATCAATCGCCACCTCTTCCTACAAGCCTATGCCGCTGAAACGCACTGTGTCGAAAGATGCAATATTGAGTATCAACGACTGTTTTGTACAGGTGAGCAAGCGTCATATCATCAATATCAATTACCTGATGGAAGTAAAAGACGGGATATGCAGGTTTTATCCCCCATTTGACAAAATTGAAGAAGTGAAGGTAGGCAGGATGTTCCGGCGCAAGCTCCTCGACCGCTGCTGCAACCTTTAAATAAATATTGCCGGCAGGAACATACAATACCATACAATGGCATGGACGAATACGTCCCATGCCATTGTCAGTTTAAATTAATATTCGTGTGATTGATATTGTGTGCAATGGCAGCCACTTTTTTACAAATGACTGCCAATACCATAGTATAGATTGATGTCTCATTATCTCATTGTACTACAGCACAAATTTACGAGTAAAAATCGACTAAATAAAACCGTTGCGCTCTCCCGTCGAGGGAGATATGCAGCATTTCAAGATTATCATGTACAATACGATGGATAAGCGGTAAAATTATCCCATCAAAAAAAGCGCGGCAACCACTTGCCCGGTTAAGTAATTTTAGCGTATCACCACCTAATTATTCACACCAATAAACGCGGTATATTCACAAATTTATTGTAAATTTGCGTCTTACAAATATAGAGTGATTTAGACATTATTGACTCTTAATATATTAACCAAAATGCAAAAAATTGACAATTACAATTTTGCCGGTAAGAAGGCAATAGTCAGAGTAGACTTCAATGTACCTCTGGATGAGAATGGCAAGATTACTGATGACACCCGTATCCGCGGTGCCCTCCCCACCCTCAAAAAAATCCTTGAAGATGGCGGAAGCCTGATCATCATGTCACACATGGGCAAGCCCAAAGGCAAGGTTAATCCTAAGTTCTCTCTCGCTCAGATTAAAGATGACGTGGCAAAGGCTCTCGGACATGACGTGATTTTTGCCCCCGACTGTGCAAACGCTGAAGAAGCAGCCGCCAACCTTAAGCCCGGTGAAGTACTCCTTCTCGAAAACCTCCGTTTCTATCCCGAAGAAGAAGGCAAGCCTGTAGGCATCGACAAGGAAGACCCTGCTTATGGCGCAGCCAAGAAAGAGATGAAGAATCGCCAGAAAGACTTCGCCAAGAAGCTTGCAAGCTATGCCGACGTTTATGTAAACGACGCATTCGGTACAGCTCACCGCAAACACGCTTCCACTGCTGTCATCGCCGACTACTTTACTCCCGACAACAAGATGCTCGGCTATCTTATGGAGAAGGAAGTACAGGCTGTCGACAACATCCTTAAGGATATCAAGCGCCCCTTCACCGCTATCATGGGCGGCTCTAAGGTGTCTACCAAAATCGGTATCATCGAGAACCTCATGGATAAGGTTGACAACCTCATTCTCTGCGGTGGTATGACCTACACCTTTGCAAAGGCTCAGGGTGGCAAGATCGGTAACTCTATCGTGGAAGATGACAAGCTTGACCTCGCTCTCGACATCATAAAGAAAGCTAAGGAAAAGGGTGTAAACCTTATCCTCGGCACTGACTGCGTTGCTGCCGACGCTTTCAGCAACGATGCAAACACCAAAATCTGCCCTTGCAATGACATACCCGACGGTTGGGAAGGTCTTGATGCAGGTCCTAATACCCGCAAGGCATTTGCTGAAGCTATCCGTCCCTCAAAGACTATCCTCTGGAACGGTCCTGCCGGTGTATTTGAATTTGACAACTTCACTGCCGGTTCACGCGCAATCGCCGATGCTATCGTAGAAGCCACCGACAACGGTGCGTTCTCTCTCGTAGGTGGCGGTGACTCTGTAGCATGTGTCAACAAGTTCGGTCTTGCCGACCAGGTATCTTATGTATCTACCGGTGGCGGTGCCCTTCTTGAAGCTATCGAAGGCAAGATACTCCCCGGAGTAGCTGCCGTAAAAGGTGAATAATATCAAGTAAAGCCAATATCGAGGATGCGTCGAGCCACTTGACGCATCCTCTTCTTTTATCAACCAAGAGATGACTGACACGGAATTAAAAGAAATGCTCGACTGGGTGACAGCCCATATCGACGACGACCCGGTGAAGCTCAGGCTGAAATATGCCGGCAAGATGCCATGGCTCGACATGGCGCTTATCCAGATAGAATGCAGGCGAAAAGCGAAGAAAAAACTGGCGCAGACGCTGCAATGCAAGGATTTCATATTTCCCACACGTCTATCGGAAGAGCAGTGTACAAGCGACACCCTCGCCTCGTTCCATGCTTCTCTTGTAAATGACGGGGCAACCGTAGCCGACCTTACTTGCGGGCTTGGCATAGATGCTTTTCACATCGCGCGCAAAGCGGCATCGGTCACGGCAGTCGACCGTGACAGCATAGTGGCAGAAGCAGTAAATCACAACGCTAATGCTCTTGGGATTAAAAATATATCGGTAGTGAATGATGACTGCAAAAACTTCCTCGCAGGCGACAATACGACATGTGACATCATGTTTATCGACCCGGCACGTCGCAGCCCGACAGGCGAACGCGTATATCGCCTCGCCGACTGTTCGCCTGATGTCACGGCACTGCTCCCGGCAATATCGGCAAAATCACGGCGGCTTATCGTAAAAGCTTCGCCGATGCTTGATATAACCCAAGTATTGCGTGAATTACCTGCTACGACCGACCTGTATGTGGTAGGCTCGGCAACAGAGTGCAAGGAGCTGGTAGCCGACATCACGTTTAACATGCAGCCACAAGAGCCGGCGATACATGTATGGACTCCTCGCGACAGGTTTTCGTTCACCCCTGAGGAAGAGGCGCAGGCTGTGGCACGATATGATTCTCCGCGCGACGGATGGTATCTATATGAGCCGGGCGCCACGCTCATGAAAGCGGCGCCCTACAAACTATTGTCACAGCACTTTGATATCGCCAAGCTACACCCCAACACCCATCTATACTGCTCCACCGCCCCGGTGAAGGATTTTCCCGGCGAGACATGGCACATAGACCGTGTCGCCGACTTCTCATCAGGTGAACTGAAAAGACTCGTGCGCGATTATCCGAAAATCAATGTCGCCGTACGCAACTTCGATTATACAGCCGACTGGCTGCGCAAAAAGCTCAAGGTAAAAGACGGTGACCGCCACAGGCTGATAGCCACTACGCTCAACGACGGAAGAAAGGTGATGCTCATACTCTCCCCTATAGAGAAAAGCTGACGTTACTTTTCAAACATGCGCGCCATATTGCGCTTGTCTTCACGCTCCTTTATCGACTGGCGCTTGTCGTACTCTTTCTTACCGCGACCTATCCCGATGACAAGCTTGGCAAGTCCACGGTCATTGATAAATAGCCTCATGGGCACAATGGTAAAACCCGACTCCTTGCCATTTTTCTCAAGCTTTGCTATCTCCTTCTTGTTAAGCAGCAGCTTTCGGTCACGGCGCTCGGCATGATTATTGTAAGTGCCGTAAAAATACTCGGCTATGTACATGTTTTTTATCCACACCTCGCCATTATTGACATAGCAGAATGTGTCGACAAGACTCGCCTTACCCTGACGGATTGACTTTATTTCAGTCCCGGTAAGCACGATTCCTGCGGTAAAAGTGTCGGATATCGCGTAGTCAAAGGTGGCTCTGCGATTTTTTATATTAATATCTTTGCTATTCATCATCAGTCGACATTTGGTATCACCATATTAAACAAATAACCCAGCAGATACGGCATGACAAGTATCGCCACAGCTGCAATAAAAATGAATGTAAAGCTCTTATCCTCTCTCACGGCAAGATAACGCTTGCCCATCCACATCACTACGATAGTAAACACCGGGAGAAACTGCACGATTGACAGCTCCATAGGCAAACAGTTGGAGACAATCGCGATAAGTGCCAGCAAAGAGATATTGTATATTGCAAATGTGTGATACTTCTTTTCATTCAATTCGCCGTCAATCACCTTTCCGAGAAATATCGAAAATAAAAACGACGCAAGGAAATATGTCACAAAATACTCCACAAAGGTAATAATCGCATCCTGAATCATCTTTGCGACACCAAGCTCGACATCGTAAAAACGGCGAATAAATACCGAACATGCAGTCACTCCCAACAAAGGATAAAAACCGTCGGAACAAATCTTACGCGGCTCATCTCCTTCAGCGGCGATATCTTCCCATCCCCTCGCAGGCGAAATAATCAATTGTATAAGGCAAGTAAGAAACTTCAGCATCATAATCTATTTTGGGAGAGCAAAGTTAGTAATATATCTCCAAAAAATTGTAATTTTGTAATTGCGAAATATAAATTCAAACATAAATAACGACAATGTTAAAGACAATTTTGGCAATTTCCGGCAAGCCCGGACTTTTCAAGCTTGTAAGCCAGGGAAAAAACATGCTTATCGTCGAGGCTCTTGCAACAGGCAAGCGCACACCGGCATACGCTCATGACAAGGTAATCTCTCTCGGTGACATCGCAATCTATACTGTAGAAGAAGATGTGCCCCTTGCATCGGTATTTGAAACTATCAAGGAGAAAAACGATTCCAAGCAGGTCGACATAAAGTCATTTAAAGATGACCACGAGCTTCGTAAATATTTCAAGGAAATTCTTCCCGACTTTGACGAAGACCGCGTGTACACCAACGACATCAAAAAGGTATTCAACTGGTACAACCTGCTTGTTGCAGCAGGCATTACCGACTTTGCTGAAAAAGAGGAAGCAGCTGAACCGGCCGAAGAAAAGCCCGCAGAATAATCAGCTTGTCCACGTAATAAGTCAGAGGCAGCGCCTATAATCATTGATTACGGCGCTGCCTCTGATTTATTTCTACTTTATAATCAGATAGCAATCGGATTGGCTACCTTTTCAGAAAGCAGGGCGATATCCATCACTTCAAGCACAGTGTTGACATAATGGAATGTAAGCCCCGACACATATACCGAATCAATCTCGGCTATATCCTTCTTATTGTCTGACGACAGGATGATGTCGGTAATGCCGGCACGCTTCGCCGCAAGAATCTTTTCCTTGATTCCGCCTACAGGCAGCACCTTGCCGCGCAAAGTTATCTCTCCTGTCATGGCAAGACGATTGCGTATCTTGCGTTGGGTAAACGCCGACGCGATAGCAGTAGCCATAGTGATACCGGCAGAGGGACCATCCTTGGGAATGGCTCCTTCAGGCACATGAAGGTGCAGCTGGTATTTCTCGAACGCCTCCTCGGCTATACCCAACTCGGCGGCATGGCTTTTCACATACTGGAAAGCAATCGTAGCCGACTCTTTCATCACATTACCGAGATTTCCGGTCAGGGTAAGCTTGTCGCCCTTTATCTTTGACAAAGATGACTCGATAAACAGTATCTCACCACCTACGGCAGTCCAGGCAAGACCGGTGACCACGCCGGCAAATTCATTGCCCTCATAACGGTCCTTGCTGAACTTTTCCACTCCGAGAAACTCCTTCAGATGCTTCGGACCGATTTTTGCAGGCACCTTCTTGCCAAGCATTTTTGCGAGAATCACCTTCCTGACAATCGTAGACAGCTCCTTCTCAAGCTGGCGCACACCGCTCTCCGAAGTATATTTCTCTACAATCTCTGCCACAGCCTCGGGGGTCACATTGACTTCCTTGGGCTTCAGATTATTTTCCTCGCGCAAGGTAGGCAGGATATGACGCATCGCAATCTCAACCTTTTCCTCCAGAAGGTATCCGGCAAGGTTGATTATCTCCATGCGGTCGAGCAGCGGTTGTGACAAAGTGGAGAGAGTGTTTGCCGTAGCGATGAAGAGCACCTTTGACAGGTCATAATCCACGTCAATGTAATTGTCATGGAAGCGACAGTTTTGTTCAGGGTCAAGCACCTCCAGCAAAGCCGCCGACGGGTCGCCCTTGAAATCACTGCCTATCTTGTCTACCTCATCAAGAAGCAACACCGGATTGGAATCACCGGCACGCTTTATCGCGTCAATTATACGCCCCGGCATCGCACCTATATATGTGCGGCGATGACCGCGTATCTCAGCCTCGTCATGAAGACCGCCGAGCGACACTCGCTGATAGGAGCGTCCGAGCGCGGCGGCAATCGAGCGTCCGAGCGAAGTCTTTCCTACTCCGGGGGGACCTACAAGACAAAGTATAGGCGCCTTGCCCGAAGGATTATTCATCAACACCGCTATCTGCTCCAATATGCGCTCCTTTACCTTTGTCAATCCGTAATGGTCTACGTCAAGCGTTTCACGGGCAAGTTCAAGATCAGTGTTGAGTTCGGAATATTTCAGCCAGGGAAGATCGAGCAAAGTCTCCAGATAACTGAATTGCACGGCATAATCAGGACTCTGCGGATTGAGCCTGCCAAGCTTGTCAAGCTCCTTGTCAAACACCTTTCTTGCAGCTTCGCTGAACGCGACCTCCTCAGAGCGCTTACGCAGCGACTCACGGTCGTCATCGGTGTCGCCATAGAGTTCCTGGCGTATAGCCTCCATCTGCTGATGCAGAAATGCCTGTCGCTGATTCTGCTCAAAGTTTTCGCGGGCAATCGACTGTATTTTTTGAGTCACCTGCTGCATACGCTCAAACTCGGTCAGCTCAAGCAGGAGCATGCGGGCACGTTCCTTGACTGAATTTTCAGCAAGCAGGGCCGCTTTCTTTTCAGAAGAAATGGGAGCCTGGCTACAGATAAGATTAATCAGCCCCACAGGCTCGGGATAATTCTGCACATTATGGGCAAAATCCTGCGCCCCGTCAATACTTTCGAGCATCTTCAGGGTCATATCCTTCACGGCAGTCGCGATAGCCCCGAAAGTCTTGTCATTACTACGCGGTTTCTGCTCCTTTATAAGCTCCACCCGGGCAATAAGTGTATTGCCGGGAGATACCGACTCTGACTCGCCGACAATCTGAAATTTGTCGCGGGCGCGGATGAGAGCCGTGTGCTGACCGTCGGGAAGGTCAAAAATCTTAAGCACATCAGCCACCACACCAAACGGTTGCAGCCCGTCAAGTCCCGGATTTTCATTGTCAGGGTCAAGCTGGCACACCACACCAAGCGGAACGCTTTTTTCAAATGCCTCACGCGCTACACGCAACGATTGTTCCCTGACAAGCGACAAGGGAGTCGCCACGGTAGGGAAAAGCACAAGATTACGCGTAGGTAGCAACGGGAGCGCCTCGGTATCGGGGCGCGCGTCAAACTTGCCCGGGTCTATTTCTATTTGTCCTAAAGATATTATTCGCGGATTATCGTTATCTGAATTAGCCATTGGAAAAAATCTATTATCTACATCCCTGTAATAGCAAAAGCTGTGCCAAAAGCGTCAAAGCGACATGAGGTACTTCTTGAAAGCCGGGAACTGCGCATTCATCTTCACTGTCTCTTTCTTTCCTTTCATAAAGGCGGCAAGACGGGCTGGCACCTCAACTTCCTCTCCTATGATGGCTTCCACTGTATCCTTGAACTTAGCCGGATGTGCCGTTTCGAGGAATACCCCGACTTCACCCGGTTTCATATATTCGCTCAACGCACGGTAAGCCACCGCACCATGAGGGTCAAGCAGATAGCCTGTTCGCTCATATGTATCTTTCAGTGTCGCCTTAATCTGGTTGTCATCATAAGTACAACCGCTTATCTCGGCACATATAGCGTCATGAGAGTTGCCATACAGGTCAAGGATACGGGCGAAATTAGAGGGGTCGCCCACATCCATCGCATTGGCAATGGTAGCTACCGACTTGCGCGGATGATACTCCCCGGTTACGAGATATTCATAAAACACATTGTTGCGGTTGTTGGCGGCGATGAATCGCTTTACCGGCAATCCCATACGCTTGCCGATAAGTCCTGCACATATGTTACCGAAATTACCGCTCGGCACGGCAACGACTACATTGTCAAGCTTCTCGCCCATACGCATCAGCTGCGCATAAGCATGGAAATAGTAGAACATCTGGGGGATGAAACGCGCCACATTGATAGAGTTGGCTGAAGTAAGCTTCATCTTCCTGTTAAGCTCACTATCCATGAAAGCCGACTTTACCAATGCCTGACAGTCGTCAAACGTACCGTTGACCTCAATCGCCGTGATATTGGCGCCAAGGGTGGTAAACTGCGCTTCCTGAATCTTGCTGACCTTATCTTTGGGATAAAGCACATATACCTTTACGCCGGGAACATTGAGAAAGCCATTTGCAACCGCACTGCCGGTATCGCCGGAAGTCGCCACAAGCACATTAACGTCGCCATTGCCGTCGGTCGCATTGAAATGACCGAGAAGCCTTGCCATGAAGCGCGCACCCACATCCTTAAACGCGAGAGTAGGGCCATGAAACAGCTCCAATGAATAGCGGCAGTCATCGACCTTTACCAGGGGTATGTCGAAATTAAGCGTATCGTTTACTATAGTCTTTAGAGTCTCCGACTCGATGTCTTCACCAAAAAGTGTATTTGCTACCACATAGGCGATGTCGGTAAGCGACATTTCACCTATATGATTGAAAAATGCCTTGGGGATGGTGGCTATACGTTCAGGCATGTACAGTCCACGGTCGGGAGCAAGTCCACGCACTACTGCATCTCCAAGCGTAGTAGATTCTGATTGACGGTTAGTGCTATAATATCTCATTGTATCATTTCATTAACAGATTCATAAATTCATCGCCGGCAACGGTGCCATATCCTCCTTTCAGAGTGCTCTTTTCAGAAAATACGGTGACCTCATCGGGAGCGGCTCCGGGCTTATATATAAGGAATGGTACCGTATCTGACGTATGTGTACGCAACCGGCACGGTGTCGGATGGTCAGGCAACACGGCTATAGTCAACGGCTCGTCGAGAGAGTCGGAGTATCGGACTATAGGGTCGAGTATGCGGCTGTCAAGATACTCGATTGTGCGTTTTTTCAACGCCACATCTCCCTCGTGACCCGCTTCATCGCTTGCCTCGACATGAAGAAACACAAAATCGGCTCCGGCTTGCAGTGCATCGATAGCTGCCTGCGCCTTGCCCTCGTAATTGGTGTCATAGAGTCCCGTTGCACCTTCTACGGTAATCGGGCGCAATCCTGCATAAACCCCGATACCGAATATCAGGTCAACAGCCGAAATCACGACTCCGTCCTTTATCGGGAAACGCTCTGAGAGAGGTTTCATCGACGGGCGGTAACCGGGCGACCACGGCCATATGCTGTTTGCCGGGTCTTTGCCCTCGGCGACACGCTTTAAGTTGACCGGATGAGACTCCAGTATTTTCTGTGACCGCAATATGAGGTCGTTAACAAGCGCAGCTGTAGACTCCGCTTCGGGCAGTTCTGCCTTTATCATTACATCGGCGACAGGCGTACCGGGCACATCATGGGGAGGCGTACATGAGATATGCTTGTCACCCCCCCTTATCATGAGCAGATGACGGTAAGACACTCCGGGATAGAATGTCACCATATCATTTCCAAGCTCTTTCTGAAGTGCAGCTATAAGCTCGGCAGCCTCTTCGGAGGAGATATGCCCGCCCGAATGATTCTTAATCTTTCCATCGGCAACGGTGATAAGATTACACCTCATAGCCATCACGCCGTCGGGCACATCAACCCCCATACTGGCAGCCTCAAGCACTCCCCTGCCCTCAAACGCCTTCGTGACATCATAACCGAGCACGGTCATATTTGCCACCTCGCTACCGGGGTGAAATCCTGACGGCACAGTGCTGAAGCGTCCGGTCCTCCCTTCACGTGCCAGCCGGTCCATTACCGGAGTAGCGGCAGCTTCAAGGGGAGTCAGCCCGCCAAGCTCGTCGACCGGCTCATCGGCCATTCCGTCGCCTAATACTATTACATACTTCATAGATATTCAACTTCTTTTCTTTATAGACACGTGCAATCAACGGATATTGGCTATGCCGATGATGTCGGAGAACACTCCGGCAGCAGTCACCTCTGCGCCCGCACCATATCCCTTGATTACCATAGGATATTCATTATAGCGTTCAGTGGTGAGCAATATCACGTTGTTACTACCTTCAAGATGGTAGAAAGGATGGACTGAATCGACTTTCTGCAATCCGACACTTGTAGCTCCGTTGTCAAGACACGCAACAAAACGGAAATGCTCGCCTGCCTTTTCCGCCTCGGCTCTCTGACGCTCGAAATCTCCGTCAACTTCAGTAATGTCACGGAAAAAGTCGTCAATAGAGCCCTGGAAATACTTGTCAGGGATAAACAGTGACGCCTTTACATCGTCCTGCTCAACCTTATAACCTGCCTCACGCGCAAGAATCACAAGCTTACGTATCACATCTTTTCCGCTAAGGTCGGTACGCGGGTCAGGCTCGCTGTACCCCGCCTCCTGAGCCATCTTTATAGCGCGGCTCATAGGCACGTCACTGCTCAGTACATTGAAAATGTAATTGAGAGTACCGCTCACCACCGCCTCAATCCTGAGGATGCGGTCGCCTGAATTTATCAGGTTGTTGATAGTGTTTATGATGGGAAGTCCTGCTCCGACATTGGTCTCAAACAGGAACTTCACATCTTTCTTGCGGGTTATGTGCTTCAGGCGTGCATAATCCTCATATTTTCCCGACGCGGCAATCTTGTTAGCCGCCACCACATTGATATTGTGGTCAAGAAGGTCGGCATAGAGCGCCGCGATGTCGGGGCTTGACGTACAGTCGACAAACACGGAATTGAATATGTTCATCCCTATTACGCCATTCCGTATATTTTCCGGAGTAGCGGCGATATCCGACGCCTCCAGACGCTCATTATAATTCTCGGTATCTATGCCTTCGCGGTCAAATACGCATTTACGCGAATTGGCTATACCGACAAGGCGGAGACGCAGCGCCTTGTTTTCAAGGAGATTGGCTTGCTGGGCATGAATCTGCGACAAAAGATTGCCACCCACGTTTCCTATTCCGACAACAAACAGGTTTAAGACCTGTGTGTCAGACAGGAAAAAACTGTCATGGATAACATTCAGCGCCTTGCGCAGATTGTTATGCTCGATTACAAATGATATGTTGGTCTCGGAAGCGCCCTGCGCACACGCGATGACACTGATACCGTTGCGACCAAGTGTATTGAACAGCTTGCCGGCAATACCGGTGGTATGCTTCATGTTCTCGCCCACGATTGCAACCGTGGCAAGGTTAGGCTCGGCGATGATGTCACTCAGCGAACCTGCCTGAAGCTCGGGGGCAAACTGCTCCCGAAGCACTTCTATCGCATGGTCGGCGTCGGCATTTCGCACAGCGAAAGAGGTGTTGTTTTCACTCGCCGCCTGGCTTACAAGGAATACCGAAATACCATTTTTGGCAAGAGTATTGAATATACGTGAATTGATACCTATCACGCCCACCATACCGAGACCCTGGACAGTGATAAGGCAGGTGTCGTTAATCGACGATATACCTTTGATAGCCTTGCCTTCGGGCGACGGATGCTGCTCGCTGATACAAGTGCCGGGAGCTTCCGGATTAAACGTGTTTTTAATCCAGATAGGTATGTTTTTATGAAATACGGGATAAATCGTAGGGGGATATATCACCTTTGCTCCGAAGTTGCAAAGCTCCATCGCCTCGGTAAACGATAGATGGTCAATGACAAGCGCACCATTGATTACACGCGGGTCGGCAGTCATGAAGCCGTCGACATCGGTCCATATCTCAAGCACGGCGGCATCAAGAGCCGCGGCAAGGATGGCTGCGGTATAGTCGGAGCCGCCACGTCCGAGATTGGTGACATTACCGTCACGGTCGCTTGCAATGAAACCCGGCACAAGCGCCACCTTGAACTTCAGGTCGTCAAACACCTCGTGGACACGGCGCTGTGTCGTCTCATTGTCGAGCACATGCTTGTTCCACTGCTTTTCGGTCTTTATGAAATTACGGCTGTCAAGATGAATAGCGCCATCAATGATACGTGAAATAATCACCGATGACAGTCGTTCGCCATAACTTACTATAATGTCAAGTGTGCGGTCGCTCAAATCCTTTATAAGATTGACACCGCGATATATATTGCCCAACTCTTCAAGCAGCGGATTGACAATCGACTGTACGTCAAGCCTGCTCTGTTCGGGCACTATACCGTCAATAACTTTATGATGACGGTCGACGATGCGGGCATAGCTTTCAAGATAAGCGATATCGCCTTGCGAGGCAAGTCTTGCCGTGTTGATAAGCTGGTCGGTGATGCCGCCGAGTGCCGACACCACAACTATGACCGGCTCAGTCTGGCTCTCGACGATAGCCTTCACATTGCGGAGACTCTCGACCGTACCCACCGACGTGCCGCCAAATTTTAATACTTTCATTTCCAGTTACAATCTTTTTATAATTACATCGTCATGCAACGATTCCAATTGGTCATGCAAAGTTAACGCAAATTAGGGTCTAAAAAAAGCAATAAATCACCTAATTGCACATTATGTCAGAATTTTCTTAACTCAATATGGGCGTAATCTGATTCCAAGGTCATCTTGCTGCCTGAGAGATGGAGTATTTTAAACGTCGTGACCGTGTTGTCCATGCCCCAAGGCTTGAGTGATTCGGCAGTCGCGTATGGAGCCTCCAGCTTGAGCATGTCACCTTCATAGACCATATTGCCTGCAATCCTCACACCCGGACGCTGCAAGTTGAAGGTGTGGAGCACGAGGCAGTAATAGGTAGCCTCGGGCGACACAACAGTGCCGTCATTATATTCTATACTCATCACCTGCCACATACCGTCGAGGTCGCCATTGATATAGCGTTTGCGACATGACGATGCGGCAACGGCAAGCAACGAAGCCATAAGCAGTAAAAGTATCTTGTCAGTCAGTTTCATAGCCATCCTGTCTTTCTAATAGTTAACATTACTCCAAAACTCTTGCCGAGCAGTCCCCCGGCATCGCCTCCGATAGAGAGAATGCCCGCCCCGCCGGTAAACCACCGCGGATTATAGGTCACTTCAAGCAGTCCGTTATAATTATTTTTCACTTCAGGAAACGGAGTGTCATAATTACCCCAGTTTCGCAAATAGGTGAGAAGCACCCGGTAACCAAGCTCCGGGAGGGGCTGCCCCATGAAGCCCACATGGTGGGCGACAACGCGGCTTGATTTAAACGCAATCTCACCGTCACGGTTATATATCGGCGAGAGGAGGAGCGGATTACCGATACCCATTCCCCAATGCTGCCATCCCGTGTATATGCCATGGTTATAATAATTGTCCCTTCCACTCACCTGCTCGGGTATCTTCGAGTCATGGTCCCAGTAGACCGGTCCGCTCTGGTCTTTGGTATAGAGAAATTCATATACAAGCTGCGACACGGCGGGATTCTGCGGGAAATTCACTTCGACTCCCCACAATCCGTCGCGCCATTCATAGTCAAATGTCATCTGTGAGTGATCCTCGAAAAAGTGGTTGTAATACACTCCCACCCCCCATTCGGGCGTGATGTTCCACCCTATCTTGGCATCCCAGCTACCTACATGGTTGCCATACACATTGGTCTGCTCCGCGACAGGAGTATCGCTGCCGCCTGCCGACGGGAAAAACACCTTTATTATATCCTTCATGCCGTTAGGCATGTCTATGACCCTGTCGCCGGTGATTGACTTGCCGCCAAATTGCGCCGCCATCTCCAGTCCACCTTCAAACCATGCCGGAAACTTCTCGGGATTGCCCACTTTCAAGAACAACGCCTTGGAATGATACAACACATGCTCTGTGCGCTTGGAGGCAGGATTGGAAAATGATTTCTGCCATTTGTCGTCGGTAAACATACCATAGGCGATATAACCCTTTATCGAGAGCCATTTGCCGGTAAATGGCACGACAGTGTATTCCGGGATGCCGGCACGTATCTGCGGCACAGGTCGCGCATTTCCCGAGTAAAGCAGGTTGCCGCTTCCGAGCTGACGGTTGTTAAACTCATAGTTAAGGTGTTCCTTGCTACCCACAGTAAGCCCGAGGCAACGATATTTCAGTTCGGCATAAAGCTGCTGGATGACAAATGAAGAGGAGAAATTGTAAGCCCCTACAAGATCTACACCTGCACCCCATGAAAAGCGCTTCTCCGGTTCAATCTCGCGAAACAGTCCGGCACGTATGTAGCCATTGTTTTTTTCAATCGATGCAAGCCCCTCGCGGTTGTTGACAAGCCAGAACGGCGTGTTTTCGCCGGTACTCACACTTCCTTGCGCCTCAACCTTATAGTAAAGCCCGTCAATTGCATACACCTCCTGTACACACGCAAGCAATGCGAATGTAAAGAAAAGCTGTAATCCCGTTAATAATCTCATAAATAGTAAATACTCTAAAAATTTATTTTACCGATAATATTCGATGCAAAGTTACTATTTTTGTAAAAATATATTACCCATTGTGCAACCTTTTTGCTATACGTTGCATCTAATTGACAAACAATGCTAAAATTTAATAGTTTAATAATATGAAAATTTTTATTCTAACACTTCTGACCGCTTTGTCAATCTCCCTCGTATCTTGCGAAAGCTCAAACGATGAAAATATCAAGATGGCACGTGAAATATCGGAATGCATCTCTGAAAGTCTTAAATCGCTCGACGACTCAACATTCAACAATATTGTAATCACATCGGTAAGCGACGACTCCTCACAAGACAACATATCGGTAAGCACTTCCGGCATCAGCTCCGACGACAAAGGCAATCTTTATATCAGCATCTCGGCAAGCAACGACAATGACAGCGACATCCCTGATGAGTGGTGGATAAGTATCGTGGCGATAATAGCGACATTCCTCATGTTCAGTGCCCCTATTTTTCTTGTATTCATCGTGTGTCATTTTATTTACAAAAGCAAGCGCGACCGTAACCGCGTGATAATGGAGTCCATAGCTTCGGGACATACTCTCCCCGACCGCTTCTATAACATTCCCGACCGAAAGCCGCGTCTTCAGCCGGCAGTTAACTACCTCGCATGGAGTGCCGGATTTTTCGCATTCTTTATGATTAATCATAAAATCGGAATCGCCATGCTCACATTAATCCCGTTCATTATAGGGCTTGGCAAACTTGCCACTTACATCATCGCCACGCGCAATGATAAAAACTGTGACAATAACAATAAAAACAACGATACAACCACTTTCTGCGACTCTTGCGATAATGCTGAATAAATGGGAAGAATTACGCCTGATTGCCCGATGTGTCGCCGGCGATGACCGGCACGCATTCGAGCAACTGGTGGAAGAGTACAACGACGGACTGCGGCGATTTCTGCTCAACCTCACGCTGGGCGACGCCTCACTGACCGACGACCTCGCCCAGGAGACATTTATAAAGGTGTACCTTTCGCTGCGCTCCTATCAGGGCATCGCCCGCTTCCGCACCTGGCTCTACCGCATCGCGTATAATGAGTTTTACATGTACATGCGACGGCGTCACGAAAGTGCCGCCGACGAGCGCGGATATGAAAATGTGGCTGACACGGTGTCGCCCTACGACGCCCGCGATGCGTCGATGGATGTGCAGCGATGCCTCAAGGCGCTTTCCGAAGCCGAGCGCACGGCAGTGCTCCTTTTCTATCTTGACGACCGCCCTATAAAGGAAATCTCAGCCATAATGCAGATGCCCCAAGGCACAGTGAAATCTCACCTCTCACGCGCAAAGGCAAAGATGGCGACAATGTTTTAACATCATCAAAAAAAGCAACTGAAATGAACAACAATAAAACTCAACACCACCTCTCCGACAAGCAGCTTAAGGCGCTCTTCCATGACCGCCTCCCTGAAGCCCCGCGCAACCCGTGGTTTGTGCGCAAAGTCATGAACCGCCTCCCGGCAAAAGACACCCCCGCATATTACTGGATTGAATATATTTCCTATATAATCGCGCTGGCAGCTGTCACGGCAGGATGGTGGCACTTTGTTAACGGTATAAAAGAAACAGGCGTGATTACAGGAGGCGACCTGATAAATATGCTCTGTCTCGGCTCGGTCAGCACCGTGATAGCGATAAGTTTCCTCGCCCCGCGTGTGCGCCGCTGGCTCGCCGAAGCCTGACATCTGAAAACAGACCACTCGCAACTAATCTTGCCCGGAATGGGCAAGATTAGTTGCTTTTTTGCAGCCCAGGTAAGTTAAACCATCACAAAAAAGGTTAATCCAATTAGGTTTTGATATAATAATATCGTATTTTTACGATTATTATACACATTTTAATTTCAATCATGAAAAATACCAGGTTATATCTACCGCTTTTACTATTTCCGGCAATTGTTTTTGGTATGTCGCCGAAGAAGGTGATAAAGATGACCGAGGAGTATTGCTATGAATTTCCACAGGAGAAAGCCTACGTGATGACCGACAAGGCAAATTATATAGGGGGCGACACAATATGGTTTCGTGGGTTTGTACTCGACGCTGCATCCCATCAACCGGTAAATGTGAGCCGATATCTGTATGTGGAGCTGTGTGACCCTTTCGGCGATGTCGCCCAAAGGGTGATGGTACGCGAAAAAGATGGTATATATTCGGGCTATCTGCCGCTTGACCTTGACATTGCTGACGGAGAATACCAGTTGTCGGCATATACGAATTTCATGCGAAGCCAGCGCAACGATTATTTCCCGAAAAAATCGCTTCACATCAACAATCTGATGGCACTGAAAAATGAAATTAAAATTGACTGGAATTGCGATACACGAAAGCTTGCGCTTAATCTTATTGACCGCGCATCACAACAACCTGTCAAATATGAAAAATTAACCCTCCTCACCGATGGAGGCAAAATTTTTACGCCACAGGCTAAGCCAGGTACAATCTCTTTCAAAATTGATCCCAAAGATTTGACGAAGGGTTATGTAAAGATATCTTACGACGGATATAATCAATTTATAAAGCTTGACGATAACAAAGGTGAAAACTATGACATTACGTTTCATCCTGAAGGGGGATATCTGATTCCGGGCAACGAATGCAATGTGGCATTCAAGGCGATTGGAAAAGACGGCTACGGTAAAGAGGCTTCCGGTATTATCGTGGATACCCTTGACAATAAGGTAGCCGACTTCCATACATTTCATGCAGGCATGGGCATGACATCATTTACGCCCGAGGAGGGACAGGTCTACACTGCCGTCAACAATGACGGCAGACGGTTTATACTTCCCCTGCCTAACGAGACAGCAGCCTCCATTCATGTCGAGCGGATGAATAATGACACATTATTTATAGACCTCGTTGGAGAAGTACCTCAAGACGGACAAGTTGTGATTCAGCAGCGCGGCATAGTGTTATGGTCAGAACCGATTAAAGACAATTACTCTTTCAAGTTTGCCCCATCGGGTGCTCTCTCGGGGATAATGCAGATACTCCTTCTTGATAAAGACATGAACCTATGGAGCGAGAGACTCGTATTTATCGACAATGAAAGAGTAGCCCGCGCGACAGTATCTACTGATAGGGAAAGCTACGGAAACCGCAAGATTGTATGGGCTAAAGCGCAGATTGACACCCTCAAATTAAAAAAAGGTAATTTTGCGGTCAGTGTCACCGACCGCCATTCAGCCATTATCGACTCCATGCACTCGATAAAGACACAGTTGCTGCTGTCATCTGACTTGAAAGGATATATAGAAAATCCCGGATTTTATTTTTCAACAGCTGACAGCGCGTTTCGCGCAAAAGCGCTCGACAATCTCATGCTAACACAAGGCTGGCGGCGTTACGATGTACCTGCCGTATTGAAAGGACACAAGCTGACACCGGAATTCCCGATAGAAAAAAGCATGGCTATATCAGGAACAGTAAAAAGCCGATGGCGCGGAAAGCCACTGAAAGGCATTTCACTCGCCATGATTTCGCCAACGACAGGCTATGGCAATCTTACGACAACTGACAAGGACGGTCGATTTGAGTTCCTTAATTTCGAATATCCCGACAGTGCCGTATATTATGTTCAGGCGGTAAACGCCAAAGGTGGATTTGAAGACAATATCGTGCTTGACCAGCCGTCGTTCCCCGATATTCCTTATCTGGCGTCAGAACCACAACCTGAAGGAGCGGAGCACTTGATGGACAACCGCATGCGCGCTGAAATGAATCCGATACTGAAGAGCATACTTCTCTCGGAGGTCATTGTTACAGAAAACAAGCTTAAACGCTATAGCGTATGGTATGAAGCCGTGGCAAGAAGCCGATTCGACCCAGATGACCCGGAAAATGTAATCATATCCACGCTTGAAGACGCGCTCCGAAACATTCACGGCATACGCATAGACAACAACGGCAACATAACTCATCGAGGCGGTGTCGTTGGTGTATTTATTGACGGATTTCAGATTATGTCACAAGAAAACTCGGCTACAGGAAGCATAATTCCGAATGCACCGGCTCCCAAATTAAAAAGACATACAAAAAGCGGGACTATCCCCGGAATGAACTCTTCAGCCGCAAACAGCTGGGATTTTCCCGTAACAACAAATGCGACCTCAAGGATGCTGGATGAAATCGAATTGATATGTCCCTACTCTTCAATCGCAAGCATCTCGTTTCTTAATTCCGGAGAAGCTGTAGCACTTGGTCCGGGAGCAAGCAACGGAGCATTGATGATACGCACAAGGGATGGCAACGGATTAAATGCAATAAATGAGCATAACCCGCATATCGCGATTGCGAAGCCGCTCGGCTATCAGAAAGCGGCGGAATTTTACTCGCCCAAATATGAGGTGACCGACCGTCCTGACGGCACCGACCTGAGAAGCACAGTCTACTGGAATCCCTGCGTGAGATTTGGCGATGACGGGAAAGCCGACTTTGAATTTTTCACTTCCGACAATCCCAACACATCCTATACTATATTTATAGAGGGCATAACCGACGACGGCAGGATTATCACCGGCTCTTCACAGATAGAAATCAGGTGACAGGACGCTACGGGGAAAAGTTCACCGTAAGAATATGTTTTGTAACATATCCGCTTTTGTAGGTTTTTTCGGAAATATTTAATAATTTGCGATTCGTTAGTGATTGACTAACGAATCGCACTTTTTTTAACATCAAAAACTCTCTAATAACATGAAGGTTTATCAAACTAACGAAATCAAAAACATAGCCTTGCTTGGAAGCAAAGGCTCGGGAAAAACCACACTCGCCGAAGCGATGCTTTACGAGTGTGGAGTTATAAAACGTCGCGGTAATGTCGAGGCCGGCAGCACTGTAAGCGACTATTTCCCGGTGGAGAAAGAGTATGGTTACTCGGTGTTCTCTACCATTTTTTATGCAGAGTTCCTTAACAAGAAGCTCAATGTGATTGACTGTCCGGGTAGCGACGACTTCGTGGGCAATGCCATCACCGCCTTGAACGTGACCGATACCGGAGTGATACTCATTGACGCCCAGTATGGAGTCGAGGTAGGCACACAAAACATTTTCCGTACCACAGCATCTCTTAAAAAACCGGTGATTTTTGCCCTCAACCAGCTTGATGGCGAAAAAGCCGACTATGACAATGTAATCGAGCAGATGACCGAGATATTCGGTTCGAAAGTCACCCCTATCCAGTATCCGCTGAGTGTGGGCGCAGGCTTCAACGCCATGATTGACGTGCTGCTCATGAAGAAATACTCCTGGGGACCCGACGGCGGCGTGCCCGTGATAGAGGAGATTCCCGCCGAAGAGATGGAACGCGCTCAGGAGCTCCACCAGAAACTCGTAGAGGCAGCAGCCGAAAATGACGAGACCCTGATGGAGAAATTCTTTGACCAGGGACATCTCACCGAAGACGAGATGCGTGAAGGTATACGCAAGGGACTTGTCGACCGCTCGATATTCCCGGTATTCTGTGTCAGCGCGCTCAAAGACATGGGTGTGCGCCGCATGATGGAGTTCCTCGGCAATGTAGTCCCCTTCGTGGAAGACATGCCGGCGCCGGTCGACACCGAAGGCGAAGAGGTGAAGCCTGACAGCAACGGACCGTTGTCACTGTTCATGTTCAAGACTACCGTAGAGCCGCATATCGGCGAAGTAAGCTACTTCAAGGTAATGAGCGGAACCCTGACACCCGGCGTCGACCTTACCAATGTCGACCGCGAGTCAAAGGAGCGCATTGCCCAGATATTCTGCGTGTGCGGTCAAATCAAGACTCCAGTCGACAAGCTTTGTGCCGGCGACATCGGTGCCACCGTCAAGCTTAAAGATGCCCGCACAGGCAACACTCTTGACGAAAAAGGCTGTGAATACAAGTTTGACTTCATCAAATATCCCGCGCCCAAGTATCAGCGCGCCATACGCCCGGTGACCGAAAGCGATGCCGAAAAGCTCAGCGAGATTCTTACCCGCATGCACGAAGAAGACCCCACTTGGGTTATAGAGCAGTCAAAAGAGCTTAAGCAGACCATACTTTCCGGACAGGGAGAATTCCACCTACGCACACTCAAATGGCGCGTGGAAAACAACGACAAACTACCCATTGTGTTTGACGAGCCGAGAATACCCTACAGAGAGACCATCACCAAGGCGGCTCGCGCCGACTACCGCCATAAAAAGCAGTCGGGAGGTGCCGGTCAGTTTGGCGAGGTACACCTTATCATTGAGCCATATACAGAGGGTATGCCCGCACCCGATACATATAAGTTTGGCAACCAGGAATTCAAGATGAATGTACGCGACACTCAGGAGATACCTCTCGAATGGGGCGGCAAGCTCGTGGTCCACAACTGTATCGTGGGTGGTGCGATTGACGCCCGCTTCATCCCGGCTATCGTCAAGGGTCTCATGGACCGCATGGAGCAAGGACCGCTTACCGGCTCCTATGCCCGCGACGTAAGAGTATGTATCTACGACGGCAAGATGCACCCGGTTGACTCAAATGAAATCTCGTTCCGCCTTGCAGGTAGAAACGCGTTCAGCGAAGCGTTCCGCAACGCCAACCCGAAGATTCTCGAACCGGTATACGATGTAGATGTAATGGTGCCTGCCGATGTAATGGGCGATGTAATGAGCGACCTTCAGGGACGCCGCGCCATCATCATGGGCATGTCAAGTGAAAACGGATTTGAAAAAATTCAGGCACGAGTACCGCTAAAAGAGATGTCATCTTACTCTACAGCATTAAGCTCAATCACAGGCGGACGCTCATCGTTCACGATGAAGTTCTCGGCTTACGAGCTTGTGCCCGGTGATGTACAGGAAAAACTTCTCAAGGCATACTCCGAGAGCAATTCCGACGAATAAGACATAATTCTCAACTTTCGCTTTATCGACAAAGACGCGCCGCAAAAAAAATTTACGGCGCGTCTTTCTTATAATCTATATCAGTACATCACATAAGAGCCTTTATGCCCACATAAATCATAGCGGCGAGCATGCCTCCTATAAGCGGGCCGAATACAGGCACCCAGCTATAGCTCCAGTCGCTCTGACCTTTGCCCTTTATCGGCAATATACGGTGGGCGATACGCGGACCGAGGTCACGCGCCGGATTTATGGCATATCCTGTAGTGCCTCCGAGCGACATGCCTATCACCACAACAAGCAGTGACACCGGAAGGGCACCGATGGTACCGAGTCCTACCTGCGACGAATTGCTATCATCGCCGATGAAGAGAATTACAAGCACCAAAACTATCGTGCCTACAATCTCGCTGATAAGATTACGCTGATGATTGCGTATAGCCGGAGCAGTGGCAAACACCCCGAGCTTCACCGCCGGGTCGTCGGTCGCATCGAAATGGTCTTTATAAAACACATAGACGAGCACAGCGCCGGTTATCGCCCCAAGCATCTGGGAGATTACAAAGGGTACCGTCCATGACCAGGGAAATTTACTGGCGGCGGCAAGCCCCAGGGTCACGGCAGGATTGAGGTGGGCACCTGAAAATGGACCGGCGATAAAAACGCCACACATCACGGCGAGACCCCACGCAAGAGTAACCACAATCCAGCCGCCACCCTCCCCTTTTGACTTGCGCAGGCTTACACATGCACATACACCGCAACCGAGCAGTATCATCACCAATGTGCCCAGAAACTCAAATATACATTGTACTAATAGCGTAGGAGGTTGCATGATTTTTACAATTTATCGGGGTAAGCCGAAAGCACACGGTTGACAGCGGCATGCCAGCCTGAAATCTCCCTTTCGACCTTTTCGGTGTCGCCGCTCGGGTTAAATATCCTCTCTACCTGCCACTGGGCGCGTATCTCGTCGATGCTTTTCCAATAACCGATGGCAAGACCGGCAAGATATGCCGCGCCGAGTGCAGTGGTCTCGGTAATCCTGGGACGCAATACCTGAGTGTCGAGGATGTCGCTCTGAAACTGCATAAGCAAGTCGTTGCGCGACGCCCCGCCATCCACCTTCAGATTGGTTATCGGCAGATTAGAGTCGCGCTGCATCGCCTTTACAATATCGTAGGTCTGATAGGCTATACCCTCAAGTGCCGCGCGCGCGATATGTGCAGTGGTAGTGCCTCGGCTTATGCCGGAGATGGCACCGCGTGCATACTGGTCCCAGTAAGGCGCACCAAGACCTGTCAGCGCAGGCACAAAATATACCCCGTCGGTATCGGGCACAGAAGCTGCGAGTGCCTCCACATCGGAAGAACTGCTTATACACTTCAACCCGTCGCGCAGCCATTGCACCACAGAGCCGCCAACAAAGATTGATCCTTCAAGCGCATAGGTAACCTCATCACCGATTTTCCATGCAATGGTAGTCAACAGCTTGTTTTGCGACTCTATCGGTACATTGCCGCTGTTCATCAGCAGGAAGCAACCGGTGCCGTAAGTGTTTTTGACAGCACCCGGCTCCACACACATCTGTCCAAACAGCGCCGCCTGCTGGTCGCCGGCGATACCGGAAATGGGCACCTTGTGGGCAAACAGTGTCGTGGTAGTGTAGCCATATACTTCACTTGACGATTTCACGGCCGGCATCATCGACTCCGGAATACCAAACAAATCAAGAAGCTCCTTATCCCATTGCAGACTGTGAATATTAAACAGCATGGTCCTGGAAGCATTAGTGACATCGGTCACATGCACCTCACCTCGGGTAAGTCGCCATATAAGCCAGCTGTCGACTGTGCCAAACCTCAGCTTTCCCGCCTCGGCACGCGCCCTTGCCCCGGGAACATTATCAAGAATCCATTTCACCTTCGTGGCGCTGAAATAGGCATCCAGGATAAGACCTGTCTTTTTGCGTATCATCTCGACAAGCCCTTCATCCCTGAGCTGGTCACAATAGTCGGCAGTACGGCGGTCCTGCCACACGATGGCATTGTACACAGGCAGGTCGGTGTCGACATCCCACACTATTGTGGTCTCGCGCTGGTTGGTTATTCCTATAGCGGCGATATTCTTGCCGTTGATATCAATCTTTGAAATTGCCTCGGCAATGACCGACGCCTGCGACGCCCATATCTGATGCGGGTCATGCTCAACCCACCCCGACTGGGGAAAAATCTGTTCAAACTCCCTTTGGGCAACCGAACATATCGATCCGGACTGATTGAATACTATCGCGCGGGAACTGCTGGTTCCCTGGTCAAGCGACAAAATATATTGTTCCATAACGTATCCTCCGCCACACTCTAATATGGCTTGATTTAAAGTAAAAGATTATATAATAAACAAATTGCCCCGACAAATTGTTAGCCCCGTGCAACTTATACATCTGTATTTCTTGACAGGGCAAAAGTTTTTCGCCAAAAGTTTTGCAGATTAAAAAATAATATCTACCTTTGCACCGTTGAAACAACAGAACCCTGGCGGATTCGTCTAACGGTTAGGACGCCAGTTTCTCACACTGGAAATAGGGGTTCGATTCCCCTATCCGCTACCACTTGAGGATGTGATTAAATCACATCCTTTTTTTATTACCTCGCCTTGGATGTGATTTTGCGGTGCGGTATAAAATTCGTAACTTTGCAGTCGCCAAAATCAAACTGGTTTGCAGAATGAAAATATTAGTTACCGGTTGTAACGGTCAGCTTGGAAAAGAGATGTACAACATTCTTGAAGATAAGCTGCCGGGTAAGACAATCTACACAGATATTGAACAGCTCGACCTTACCGATGCCGAAGCTGTGAAGCGATTCGTCATAGACAATGAATTTTCCCATATTGTAAACTGCGCCGCTTACACAGCCGTTGACAGGGCTGAAGAGGACAAGGCATTATGTTCAAAAGTAAATGTCGATGCTGTGTGCAACATCGCCAATGCGGCAAGCGCTATCGGGGCGAAAGTGCTTCACGTATCGACCGACTATGTATTTGACGGCAAGGCGTTTTGCCCTTACCTTGAAAGCGACAAGGTAAATCCTGTGTCGCAATACGGCACAACCAAGCGTCAAGGCGAGACAGCGCTCATAGCACTGGTGCCCGACAGCATCATCGTGCGCACGGCGTGGCTTTACTCTCCCTACGGCAATAATTTTGTAAAAACCATGTTGCGTCTCGGCCGCGAACGCGACGAGCTGAAAGTGGTAGCCGACCAGATAGGCACACCGACCTATGCCGCCGACCTCGCCACGGCGATTTACAAAATCCTGGTATCCCATCAGTGGGTTCCCGGCATATACCACTATACCAACTCGGGAGTGGCATCATGGTATGACTTCACCAAAGCCATCCATCGAATAGGAGGCGTAAAGAGGTGCAACGTGCAACCTATTCCCGCCGAGGATTACCCAACAGCGGCAGTGAGACCCTTTTACAGCGTGCTCAACACCTCCAAAATAAAGGCGACCTACAATGTAGATATCCCCTATTGGATGGACAGCCTTGAAAAATGCATCGAGATTCTTAAAAATTCAGATAATAAATAACTTATAACAGATTACTGACGTGGCAACACTTAACGACGAAATAAGCCGCAGGCGCACATTTGCCATCATCTCACACCCTGATGCCGGCAAAACCACCCTTACCGAAAAACTCCTCCTTTTCGGAGGCGCGATACATGTCGCCGGTGCTGTAAAATCAAACAAGATAAAGAAGACCGCTACTTCTGACTGGATGGAAATCGAGAAACAACGCGGTATATCGGTTGCCACATCCGTAATGGGATTCAACTACGGCGACTACAAAATCAATATCCTTGACACTCCCGGTCACCAGGACTTCGCCGAGGACACCTACCGTACCCTGACGGCTGTCGACAGTGTAATCATAGTGGTCGACGTAGCAAAGGGGGTGGAGCAGCAGACAAGAAAGCTGATGGAAGTGTGTCGCATGCGCAACACTCCTGTGATTATATTCGTCAACAAGCTTGACCGCGAGGGTCGCGACCCGTTTGAAATACTCGACGAGCTTGAAGCTGAACTGAAAATCGCGGTGCGCCCCCTGTCTTGGCCTATCAACATTGGAGCAAAGTTCAAGGGAGTTTACAATATCTATGAGCACTCGCTCGACCTCTTCACCCCAAGCAAGACCCAGGTAACCGAACGCGTGGAGATTGACTCTGTCAACGACCCCCGCATCGATGAGGCTGTAGGCGAAAAAGACGCGGCAAAGCTCCGCGAGGACCTCGAACTAATCGAAGGCGTATATCCAGAGCTTAACACCGACGACTATCTAGCCGGAAAAGTAGCCCCGGTATTCTTCGGGTCAGCGCTCAATACCTTTGGCGTGAAAGAGCTGCTCGACTGCTTTGTAAAGATAGCCCCGTCACCACGTCCTGTATCGGCCGAAGAACGCACAGTATCACCCGACGAATCACAATTTTCAGGTTTTGTGTTCAAGATTCATGCCAACATGGATCCCAACCACCGTTCATGTATCGCATTTGTGAAAGTATGCTCGGGCAAGTTTGAGCGCAACGCCAACTACAAGCATATGCGCTCCGGCAAAATGATGCGTTTCGCCGCTCCCACAGCGTTCATGGCTCAGAAAAAGAATATCGTGGATGAAGCGTATCCGGGAGACATCGTGGGTATACCCGACACCGGCAACTTCAAAATCGGCGACACCCTGACCGAAGGAGAAAACCTGCATTACAAAGGCTTGCCAAGCTTCTCGCCGGAAATGTTCAAATATATAGAAAACACCGACCCGATGAAGGCAAAACAGCTTGAAAAGGGCATCCAGCAACTAATGGACGAAGGCGTGGCACAGCTCTTCACCAATCAGTTCAACGGCAGAAAAATCATCGGCACGGTCGGACAGCTGCAATTTGAGGTGATACAATACCGGTTGCTCCACGAATATGGCGCGACTGTACGCTGGGAACCGTTGTCGCTTTACAAAGCATGCTGGATTGAAAGTGACGACCCCGAAGCACTTGCGGCATTCAAGAAGCGCAAACACCAGTTTATGGCGGTTGACCGCGATGGACGCGACGTATTTCTCGCCGACTCAAACTATGTGTTACAGATGGCACAAGGCGACTTTCCGAAAATCCGGTTCCATTTTACCTCGGAATTTTAAGAGCAGACGTAAGTTGCTCTATCTGAGGCAGTAAGGGCGTTACTTCATCATTAGTGATGGTCTTGACGCAATGGTGAGGCACGTATATTGTCGCCGCCTGCGCCTCAATACGCTCCATTACCTGCGCGCGGCTCATAGAGTTGCGCGCCATTACCCGCTCTACACGTAAGTCGACCGGCGCGGTCACTTCCCATACTTCATCGACCATTGCATCAATGCCGCTTTCATAGATTATCGCGCTTTCCACCCAGAGAGTACGGGCTGCCGCATTACAAGCCTTCCAGCGCAATATGTCGTTGCGCACGGCTGAATGCACTATACTATTGAGCGTTTCGAGCTTGCGCCTGTCGGCAAACACGATTTCAGCAAGACGGCGACGGTCAATCGACCTGTCATGAAGTATCACTTCCGGGGCAATCATCTCAGCGAGACGACATTTTATCACCTCGTCATTGTCCATGAGACGCCTCGCCTCGCTGTCACAGTCATATACTTTGCAGCCCATCGCGCGAAGTATGCGCGACACCACCGACTTGCCGCTGCCGATACCGCCGGCTATCGCAATAAGTGAGGTCATAAAGAAAATCAGTGTTTTTGTTCTACGATATATTCAACGCTGTCAGGCGACATTTCCGTGTTGTGATACATGTCGGGCAGCAACGACAGCGTTACAGGCAGCTTTCCGCCAGTACAGCGCGACAAGTCATTGTAATCGACATAAGCGTTGACTTCATACGGCTCACTGTTGTAAGAGCTCATAGGCACCAGATAGCTCACCTCCACACTCGACGGGAAAGTAATCATGTTAATTGACTCAGGGAGATTTTTCACCACAATCGGCGCTTTCTGTTTGCGCGAGATAAGCGGCTCTACGGGTATCACAAGTCTTACATGATCGGGGATTATGCGCACCCCCGGTATCGGGTCGATTCGCGCCTCGATATAGGTAGTGTCATTGAGTCCGCCACGCACCACAGGCACAGTCTCCACAGATGTCAGCGAGTGAGGCAGGTCGTTAACCGAGTATAGCCACACCGAATCTACATTAGAGCGTATAGGTCCGTTAACGATATACCCTATTGCAGGGTGTATGTCGGCATTGACACGCACCACTACCCTCCTGCCCGGACTTGTAGTGTAATTAATGCGTATAGAGTCGGGGATTATGGTCACAATCTGACTTCCGCCGCCGAAATAGTCTCTCAACCTTGCCGCGAGGTCAGCCTTGTTTAATAGCAGTTTATTGTCAGTCTCGGTATAATCCTTCCAGTTGATTTTCATCACCTTCGAGCTACCCCATTTGTAGCGCATCAACACTGACCCCTTGTCGCGTACACTTACCTTCACGGCAGGCGGCAACTCGGTAATCAGCGTAACGCTGTCGGGCACATCGGTAATCGCCACAGGCACATCGAGGTCTTCCTGCATCTCATTGTTGAGCGTAAGCAGAAGCCAGAATATGTAAGAAATGAGAAGAAACAACAAGAACAACAACACCTCTTTGCCTCTTGCTGAGGTGACAAGACGGTGCAACCGGCAAAAAAAAGATTTTATTTGTGTCGTAATCTTCATATCAGGTGCCTTGTGTCAGATTGACAAAAGCCCGTTCATCACCGGATAGACCGGAATGTACGGGCATTCTATAAGTTTATGACCGGGATTTACCGGATAAGTTATTTCGCTGAGTTGTCCGACTCCTTTACTGCTTCCTGAGCCTGTGCAGCTGAAGGATACACTGAACCCTTGTCGATTGTGATGCGCACACCGTCGGCGATTTCAAGCACGAAAGTAGTATCTTTCACACCACGTATTTTGCCATAAATACCGCCGGCTGTGATTACGCGGTCACCTACGCTAAGACCCTCGCGGAACTGCTTGATTTCCTTTTGTTTTTTCTGCTGCGGACGTATCATGAAAAAGTAGAAGATAGCGATAAGAAGTACTATCATCACGATATTTATCACGCCCGCGTTACCGCCCTGTTGAAGGGCTATAAAGTTGTTTACCATAATTTTCTAAGTTATTTCGGTTATTTAAATATATTGCAAATATAACAAAGATTTTACTCTTTCACAAGCTTACCACTCTTTTTTAGATTATTGATGATGGCATAAAGCATGCCGGTGATAAACTGACCGCTCTTCGGGGTCGAGTAATAATTTGCAATCTCGGTATACTCGTTGACGGTTACAAGCGTAGGGATGGAGTCGAAATTAAGCAACTCGGCAATGGCAGTGGTGAGTATCACGATATCCATAAACGCAAGTCGCTCGGGATCCCAACGGCTCTCCACGAGACACTCGTCGACCATCTCCCGGTAGTCCTGACGATTGGCGATAGCCTTTTCAAACAAGTCGGGACCAAATCGCTCATCTTCCAGATCCTTGTATTTGGGAAGGAGCTTGACAGGCTTGCCCTCCGACGACGCAAATGAGCGGATGGTCTTCAGCACAAACGAGCCCATGATATTCAGGTCGTCGTTCCAGTAGACCGACTGCGACTCAAGAGACTCGGCGAGGTCGTCGCTCTCCACAATCACATTCTTGAAGAGCTGATACCACAGCTCGCAGTCAGAAGCATAATCAGTCACCGTCTGGTCCATATACTTCTTGTAGATGTCGCTTTCAAGTATCTTGTCGAGCAAGCGGCGGAGTGTCACGTCGTCATCCACCCAAGATATGGGGGTCTCTTTGAGATACTCCTGCATATCTTCGTTTTCTTCCAACGACTTGATAAACTGATTTTCGACAAAGCGCATTTTCGGGTTAAGGTCGTCATGAGTGGGAAGATACTTATGTTTAGCCTCGTCAATCTGGAGCTCACGCAAGTGGGTAAGGTCAATCATGAGCTGGAACAGGCTGTGGTAAAGCTCATAAGCTTTGTCGAGTGACAATTCAAGACCACGGCGGGCATCGACAAGCGAACTTCTCACCGAAGAGTAATCGCTCAGAGTGGAGTCAAACATGGCGAGTGCCTGCTCATAACCTACATGGGTGAAATCGGGATTACCCTTTATCAGCTCGGCAAGCTGCTGGTCGCGAAGCAACACGGTGGAGAATATAGCCTTCCACATCGCCACTTCATCCTGAATCTCAGGCTGGGTCTTTTTGCGGGAATACTCTTTGTAAATCGACGACTCACGCACCTCAGTCTTCAGGCGCAGACGCATCGGCGCAAGCGCATCGTAGAATGACCTGTGGGCAAGCGCGATATCTGACATCTCATAGTTTGACGCAAGAGCCTGCGCTATGCGGGTATTGTCATTTTTATCCCGCTTTTCAATGCGTTCGATACGCGGGCAACCCTCAAAGTTAGTGATTTTGAATCCAGACAGATCCACAAGGAGCAACAGTAAGTCACAATAAAGAGAATAAGCATACCGCTTGTCGCGTGACTGCGATTCGGGAGCGGGAAGAATATTGAAATCGCTACGGGTAAGCAGATAGGAATATAGCATCTGCACCACCTTCATTCTTATCAAAATTCGGTTTATCATAACTCAATGCACGTTTATTATTTTTTTTGCGCTGCAAAGTTAGCTATTTTCACACACTCCGCCAAAACTTTTTTTGATGAGCGTCACTAATAGTCGTAATCGAGCGACAACTGGTCGACATAGAGTATCGCCCCGGTACCACCTGTAAAATAGTCACCATACTTGGAGGCGGCACACGTAATCTGCAGATATGTCGGCACTTTGTCGGTAGCCCGGTAATTGAGCATAATCTCAAACTCCTCGTAGCCGTTGGTATTGCTGCCACGTATAAGTTCGCCATAGGCAATCACCGACGGTGACGATGCGTTAAAGAGCTGACGGTTACGTGGATTGGTCCGTATCTCAAATGGCGCGGTCCAGTCGGTAAGCGCGATATAGATATGACATGAGTCGGGACGCCCCGCGAGGTCGGCATATTCGGTCGACGTGTAGTCGATAGGAGCGGTCGTGTATTGATAATAGCCCTTCAGCTTGGTAGGGCGCGCACTCCACGGGCGACCGAAATCGAGAATACCGTTAGTGCCGTCAACCTTTCTGAACGAGCCGGTGAAAATAGAGCCGGCAGCAAGTTTACCTATACCGAAAAGTCCTACAAAGCGGGTTTCAAGCATCGCCGCCTGTCCGCGTCCGTCGGGAGTATGGTCAGAAGGCTGCACATTGCTCTCGCCAAGTGTCGCAGCCCCGGTGTTACCGGTATCCCAGAAACGCTCGCCATTTTCATCCCACGGACACCACACCTTGCCATTAAGCCACCACTGGTCAAACGACCCGTCGGGCAAAATACGCGTAGCTTCAGTGGTCACATGCAGTTCATTGCCGACATCCTCTCCACTCACGGCAACCACCACATACTCGGTAAGCGGCTCAAGATGGGGTATCGCGGCGTAAAACGAGCCACCGGAGTGAGTCACGTCGGCTTCATTTACCGTAATCCACTCCTCGCTGTCGGCGCGACGGTAGCGGAATGTGTTTACCCCGTCGGCAGGACCGTCACCATAAGCCCATATTACCTGCGACCACGCATCGGCGCGTGTGGTCATCACGGTAAGTTCGCTCTTTTCGGCATATATGGTCCACTCCTCTGTACGTCCCCAGCAAGTGACCGACACGTCAAGCGGCTCTGAAAGGTCAATCTCTCCTGGCTGCAAGTCAGGAATCATGGTTGAGATGCCTACAGGACCGAGCTTGACCGACAGCAGGCGCAGATGAGCAAGGTCGGCACTTTCAGGCACCCTCAGCATCACTCGCCTGCCTATATCGTCAATGACACTCTCCCCTATCTGCCCTTCTACACGAAACCATCGCTCAATCGTCTGCTCGGCACTCACCACCCACTGGTAATCCTGATAGCGGCTCACATTCACCACAATCGGGCGCGTAAGGTCATGGACCCCGACGGCAAGATTGGGCGATGCGGTAGCCTCAGGAGTTATTTCAAACACGCTGAAATTCACCGCGCGTATATCTACCATCTCGTTAAGATAGAGAGTGACGGTAAGGTTAGCCGAGTCAATAGCTGCAGCCTTCTCCTCGCCCACCGCCTGAATGGCAGTTATATTCTGCTGGATACGGGGAAATGGCAGGTCATTTTTGATACAGCCTGTCACCGCGGCTACCATCATTCCGCAGATTACAGTCAAAAGAGTCTTATTTAGCAGTCGTTTATTCATTGTTCAAGAGCAGGCATCAGAAATGAGCCTCTATTCCAAAATTCAGATTAAAGATGTTAAACCGGAAATTGGCACCGGATGTGAATCTCTCGCCGAGCGGTTCGCCGTCGACCGATTGCTTCTCACTCTTCATATGGAAACCGAATACTCCGAATGAAAGATTAAACGAAACATTTTTCATGATGAACACATTGACGCCGGGCATAAAATTAAGCTCCAGTTTTGACATGTCGGTGTGGGTCGTTTTAGGCTGTCCGTCATACGGTCGCGTAAAGTCACTGCTACCCGACCCTATCAGGAGGTCAACCTCGTTAAACACCCCGAATCTGCCCTGGCGCCCTATGCCGTAATATTGACGGAGCGCAATTGCCGCCGAATAGCTTTTGCTTTTATACACAATGTCGTGCAGGTCGAAGTTCATATCCTCGTCTATGTCAATCTTAAACGAGTCAATCGAGCCTTTTGAGGCAGAGTACCCGAGTTTAAGACCAAGAGACATGTTATGGCGCAAGAAATAGGCAAGATACGGATTTATCGAAAACATATATCCCCCGAGGTCTATGTCGTCGAGCAGGTCAAGCACCTCAAGGTCTTTAGTCGAAAACTCGCTGTAAGATACGGTGAGACCAGCCGCCCACGACCCTTTAGGGATAAAGAGATAGTTGGACAATCCGCGGTCAAAACGACCGAAATTCTTGCTTTTAAGCACCATCTGTATAGTATCGCCATTGTGAAGCACCTTCTCGTCAAGCCCCGGCTCTCCCTTAAGGACAGCATGAACCTTAGACGACATCGAATCAGGAACCCACACAAAGCGTCCCCCTATCATCCTCGCAAGGGAGTCGACAGGAAGATCGGCACGGGCACCGGGTGCAGCCACACATCCTATCGTCACCAATATCATCAAATAAAGCAATCTCTTTACCATAGGTCTATAGATAGAATGTGACACCAAAAGAAATCGAGAACAGGTTAATCCTGAAATTGGCAAACTTCGACGTGCGCGACGATTCATAAATCTGGTCGGTGTAAGTATGTGTATCGGTCATCTTGAAACCGAGAACACCTACATTGACCTCAATCGCCGAATAATCGTTGAGGAAGATGCACATACCGGGAGAAAGACCGATTTCTGCCGAGAAATTGCGCTCATAAAATCCGGAAAGGGTCGACCCGGTACCTGTGGTAAGCTTGGTCTGTCCGCCACCGAGCTGCAGCTGCACCTCATTGAAAAAGCCGAAACGCTTTGAGCGACCGAGCGAAAAATAATTTCGCATCATTATAGTACCGTAGTAATTATGACTCAGCCTGTAGAGGTGGTCAAATGTATAGCCGGTCTCCGGGTCAAGTACAATATCGGCATTTTCAAGCTTGGTAAGCGAGCGCGTATAGGCAAATCGTCCACCGAGAGCAAGGTCATTCCTGACCGCAAACATCAACATCGGCGATACCTTGAATGTATAAGTGTCGCCTGTCAGATTCTCGATTATAAGAAACTGATATTTGTCTTGAGTGCTCTGCTGATATGAGACCGACACACCGGTAATCCACTGTCCTTTAGGGACAAATACAACCGACTCTTCATCGCGACTAAATTCTTCCAAAGCCACATCATCTCCGTCGGGAGCCATGTCGTCGAAGACTTGTGCCATCGACGGCATGACTGCCAACAAAAGTGATAAGGTCGCTAATATACGGTACATTCAGAGAATAAGAACGATATCAATATACAAGTTCGAAATCATCAAGATACATTACGCTGCCCTCCGCTCCGGAGAAATAGTCGCCATATTTCGATGCCGACACCACGATTACAAGATGAGTGGGTCGGGTGCTGCTGGCACGGTTGTTATATTCGAGAGGAATCTCAACCTCCTGAAGTGAGCCGTCGGGGCCGAAAGCCGCGGTCCATGTCACCTCGCCGTAAGCAAGCACCTCGGAATCATCTTTACTGAAAAGCTTGCGATTGTTCGGATTGGTACGGATTTCTATGGGAGCTGTGGTGAGTGCCACATATATCTGACCGTGGTCATTACCGCCGCCAAAACCTGCAGGCACAAACTCTTCATTGCCACTTTTAACCTTAACGCCGCTTCCGGGACGATAATTAGCCCTGACCTTAAGCATTTCAGGATGGCTGCCGTTATAGGGACGACCTACAGAGAGCACGCCGTTAGTACCGTCGGTCTTTACATATTCGCCGACAAAGATATTACCAGCAGCCAATACACCCATGGCTGCTTTTGATTCCAACCGTGCCGAATAAGCCCCGCCATGAAGCATATCGGTCGACTTGTCGGTAAGGGTCATGTTTGCCGTAGCCGCACCCTCATTACCGGAGCCCCAGAATGAGGCGCTTTTGTCGCCTGCCGACCAGGGTATGGTGACCGACTTGGTTCCAAGCATGGTTTTCGCTGAATAAGTGCTCCAGTCCTCAAAGCCGGCATTAGGTATTACAAATGCCTCTTCGGTTGTGAAATATTTAGACTCTGAAACAAAATCGCCTACAGTAGCCTGATATTCATAGCGTGTAGCGGTAGAAAGTCCGGAAAGGCGGAAAGTCATAATGTCGCCCGACAAGTCACCGTTTACAGTCGACCAGTCACCGGTGCCGGCTACACAATAGCGCACCACAGGCGTACCGGCATCAGGAGTAATAACACGCAAGGTCACTACAGCTTTCGTACCGGTCAGCGCAAGACAATCGCTTACAGAAATATCTTCAAGCACCACCGGGTCGCTTATCACGATTGCGCTCTCGGTGTTGGCTATGCTGAATTCCTGACGGACTACGTTGTTACGACGGTCAACCGCGATTACAGGCACTATTATAGGCTCTTCCGACTTGGGAAGAGCATTAAGCCAGGTGCTGCGGAAATTGATATGATATAGATGTATATCGGTCGATTCCTCTACAATCTCGTCAAAATCGATACCGCGCATGGCGAGGTTGTCTCTAACCGATGTGGTCATATGTATCACATCGACGCTGTCAACCTCGGCAGCTCGCGAGAGCGTCCCTGAGGGGAGCGCGAGCTTAAGGCTGCTAAGAGCGCCATAAGAAGCCACCGATACCACCTCATCGCCGAAGTTGCCTTCAAGATTGACAACCTGCTTTTGAGTTCCGGCAATTGATGGAGGACCCTCTATCACGATTTCATCGTTGATAATCTCGACATCCTCAATCTCGATAGCGATAAACGCGCCGCCATCAGTGCTCGTGTCGGCACCATACTTAAATGAAAGGCGGTATTCATGAGCAGATTTTACGTTGTCAATCGTGCCGCTATAAGTGTGGGAGTTGCCTTCCTTGTCATTTGCCACGATTTCGTAGCGGAGTCCTGTCTGGTTGACCGGCATCATGAAGTAACCCTTCGACTCGTTGTCGACCTCGCTCTTTCCAAACACGAGAGTCTTGTTAGTGTCGCCGATACCGAATGTCACCGAGTAATCATCGGCAACGACATTATCATCGATACTGTTTTTATCAACCGACACGGCAACATTGGCTATCTTACATACAATCTGAACCTCAGGATTGGGTTGCGATGAATTGACCTCGAAGGGCACAAGTCCCTTATAATACTTCTTATCCCAGCCCGCGGGTACAGAGTCTCCGGCATATGCCTCGGCACGATACACACCGTAACGGAGTGCCACGCTCGCGGGAAGATTGCCGACACCGGTCCATTTATGGAGTACATTGCCGTAACCCTCTCCGGTGGTGATATATATCTTGCAGTTTTCGGCAAGCTGCTCGACTTCATCGACAGTGGCACGCGACAGGTTGTCGTTGAGCACCACATGCATCTTTACAGCGCCCTGCCCCTCTCCGGCAAACGGAGCTTCCGCAGTGCATGAGCCCAGCACACCGGCAAGCGACGCGCCAAAGACTATCAGTGATATAATGTTTATGTTAGTTTTCATCGCTATTCAAATTTTAGAGTCAGCGTTTTAACCGTAGTACCCGATTCATCGCCTACAGTCAGGACGAAAGAGTGCTGACCGGGACCGAATATGGCAAGCATCGGAAGGAATCCGGTAAGTGAAAAATCCGCGCTCGTGACGCCTGTGTAGCTGTCGCCTTGAAGCAGCCCAAGACCTTGCAATGCACCGGCAAATTCACCCGGGTTACACAGGTCAAGGTGATCTGACAAGCCTACACTTGCAAGCTCGTCAGCAGAGAGATTAGGCGATACTATGTCGGCGGTAAATTGGGTGAAGCCGGTAGCACTTGTGATTTTTATCACACATTCCATGCCTTCCTTCACTGTGACAGGAATCAATGTTTCTGGCGCTGTCGCGTCACCATCCGACAATGAAATCACGCCACCGTCAATTGAAGGACCATCGGCAGGCTGATCGGGATTGTCGGGCACATCAGGAATCTGGGGCTCGTCATCCTCACCACCCTTGTTGCGGTCATCCTCGATATACTCGTCATTGCCGTCAACCTCGATATTAGTGCCCTCGTTGACATCTGTCACAGTCACCTGGGCACTCACCTTTATGCCTCCATCCGGATTGATTGTGCCGTCGCCAACTATTCCAGCCGCCTTATAGACAAACATGATATGGTAGTGGGTACCGGGCTTGACATCGTTGTAACGCTTATTGGATTTCGCCTCCTGACCGTTGATATTACCGAGGAAATCGGCAACCATCGTATTTGCCGCCTTGAAAAAGCCGTTGCGCTCTTCATTTTTTGTAAACGACAATACTGCGTTGGCACCCACAGTGACATCCACCTTGGAATCGGTCGACATAAGCTGCTTCAACTCGTCGTTGAACTCCACCGACACCTTTACATTGGCAAGCTTACACTTGATAGGCTTTTCTACAGAGGTTATCTTCTTGGCGGTTATGGTAAGCGGCTCTGATAGTTCACCGAAATAATAGGGCGATTCCCACTCGGCATTTACCTCTTCACCGTAATACGCCTCTACACGATACAGACCGGCGGGAAGCGACACCACCTCGGGCATTGCGCTGTACTTATAGGTTACGTAAGGCACCTGCTCGGTGTTTTTACGGAACGCTACCGTAAAATCAGCGAGATTGACATCAGTCCCGGCACGTGACTGAAGGTCCTCATTGATAAATTCAAGGAAAAGGTCAGACGTGAGCACCTGCCCCATCGTCTCTTCTTCACCGGAAAATGGCGCTTCCTTACTACATGACTGCGACATGAAAACAAACGCAGAACACATTAATATATATATAAGTCGTTTCATCGTCATATTACTTATCATAGTGAAGTTGTACATTATCAATAGTCAACACCGACCCGGTAGCAAGTGCCTTATATGCATTGGCAGCAAAGACATTATCTTTCAGACCTCCACCATCATTAAGAGCATCTCCCGTAGGAACAACTACAGCCGGATGTTCTAATGTTGAAGACCAAAAGTTTACTTTTAATTTCGCAGCCTTTGTACCAAACGAATATTCAGGCAATGTTACTGTTTTTAAAACCATGTCTGGTTCATTCTCTAGTTCTGATGTCGCTGACGCTATAGTTACCCCGGAAGCATCAAGTACTTCTATTGAAACTTTAGCTTTTTCGCCCTCTATGGCAGTATAAGAGTAATCAAATGAAATTGACAACGGACGCGCACCATGAGAAACTCCATCAACACGCGATTCTCCATTTTGATTGTAGCCATACTGCCCAAGGAATAGTTCACCGGCAATCCGGTTCTCATCAACGAATGCAGGCACATTTGTACAGTAATATTTTGTACTTGCCGCGCCACCTGTGCGAGAAGGCTCAACTCCATCATGGTCAAATGCGACACTGCGCACTATACATCTCCCATTCTCAATATATGTAGAGGGAACACGGAACCAGGTATTGTTAGTAGCATTTTCATAACATGTGAGCTTATTGATTGACGCCCATCCATCAGCCTCAGAACGCACTATAGACGATGTGTTTTGATGGTCACTGAATGCTGTAGCTCTCCAAGAGCCTCCGACCTTAACTCCAGTCATATTTATTGTCTCATGGACTTGGGAGAAGTCGCCGTTGGGTACATTGGTCGCGCTTTCAGTGGTGAATGGCATTGAATATACACCGTCGCGCACTAAAATAGAGTATTCGGTCGCGGGGTTCAAGCCCTCATATACCAGCCACTTATTGGCGGCATCATAGGTCGGGTAAATCAACTTGTC
The DNA here is from genome assembly GCA_910578835.1 of uncultured Muribaculum sp. Classification (GTDB taxonomy): domain Bacteria; phylum Bacteroidota; class Bacteroidia; order Bacteroidales; family Muribaculaceae; genus Muribaculum. The sequence continues at coordinate 20,926 of CAJTSK010000007.1, read as the reverse complement.
GGTCTTTATCTCCAGCCAGCCGTTTTCCATAGCGAAGTCAAGGAAGTCGGCAGAAAAACCGTCGACTTTCACACGCGCCCATGTAGCAAACGCATCGTAAGTAAAGGCAACTTCGGGCCACGCCACTTTGACCTCAACCGTCTCCTTAGCCTTACCGCCATAACATACGGAGACGGGCTGGATGGCACGGCGGTCAACCGGCAGACGTAGCGTATAAGTATAATTGTTGTCTCCCTTGTTGACCGGAGAGCCGGCGAGACAAGCCACTTCCATACCCCTCTCGTCACGGGTCATGAATGATATCTTTGATAAGTCGCCGCCATCATAATACAGGTTGATTTCTGCTTCTTCCTTGTCGTAAGGCTTTTCTGAAGTGCTTGTGACACGCAGACCCACAGGGATTGTGACAAATGTAAGGGTCACAGGCTCGCTTACTCGGGTCTTGGCATCCTTGACTATGAGCGAGATTTCATGGGTACCCTCGGGCAGACGGTTAATCAAGCCGGTCACGTCGACCATCGCAATCTTGTCGGGATTGTTAAACACGCCCAGCGCAGTAACGCCCTCGGCATTAAGCTGAGACTGCAGGGTCTGGTCGGCATTGACAAGATTTACCGAAGAGCCAAACGACGGGGCGTAAGGCAGGTCGGTGCCGGTAGAGGTTATTGAAAGTATCGCCTCCGCAATCTTTCCTTCAGCCACGATGTTGAACCGCAGCTTTTCGCCGTCGTAAGAAGCAAATCTTGCCGAAACAGGCTCACCGGGAGTGAAGCCTTCAGCTGTCACTTCGGGAGGAGCCGCAGAGAAAAAGTCGTTGCTGAGGTCCACCTCCACAGTCTCCACTTCATCGATATTGTCGTCAAAAGTAATCGAGAGGGTGGGATTTCCAACCTGTCCCGCATTGACATCATATTTCACGCGGTAAAGATAGGCAGCTTCCGCGCTGAAATTCTTGGGATTGAGATGAGCATCCTTGCCATTCAGATAAGTTGCTGCCATGGTAACATTGATAAAGCCCGGGGTCACATACTTTGATGCGCCGTCAACGCCGGTTATGGTCACCGACTCAGAGTTTTTATCACTTTTCAGCGTAGTGGAATAGTTGGTGAAATAGCTCTTGAACGCCTCTGTATAGGTCACTTCGACAAGCGAGTTGGCAAGCTTTGCCGTGAGGTCGACCGTAGACACAGTCTGCTCATTCACCCTTATATTCTGCACTCCGTACACATAGGGTTTGTCGCCCTGGTCAAGAGGGTCGCCGTAATACGCCTCGATTGTGTAGGCACCGGCTTTTACGCCAGCCTCCATGTTTTCTTCAAACTCGGCTATGGTCTTGTATTCAACGGGCACACCCCCTACAGGAGTGAGGCGTATACTGAATTGATCAACAGTCGGGAAATTGGGTATGTCAGCCGTCAAGTCGGCTCGACCCTGAGAGGTGAGATTGTCCAGACTGCCGGAAGCAGTGAGGTTAAGCACAATCGTACCTTTTCCTCCTCCCTCTTCTCTCCATGGATCCTCGCCTGCACATGACGCCAGCAACATTGTTGCCGACAGTAGCATAGCGTAACTTTTGAATCTCATTTCCATTATCATTAATGATTAGTTAGATATCTATAGCAAACATCACCAAACAAAGAACTCCTGTCAGCAGCATCGCGAACAGGCAGACCCTTGTTTGGGATATACAAAATTATACAGAATTATTGAATTAAGAAAGTTTTAGTCAATTTTTGCAAATTAATTGTCATATTTTCATAATAAATCATATATCACTTCGTGATTTTCCTATAAATAAAGAAGGATGTATCGAAAAAATCCGATACATCCTTCCATAATAATTTATACGCGCTATTTAGAGCTTGTTTAATAATAAATGTTGCTGTCAGGGTCGTATAGCTTGAGACGATTTTCAACATGTGACGAAGGAGTGTACTTTATGTACACGACTGAGGAACAGGCTGAAAAGCGACCAAGATATACGAGACTAAAGGTAACTTTATAATCACTCAACCTCTTGATGACCTTTGAAACAAATGTAAAAATATGTCAACGATATGAAACAAATTACCTCCCGTCGGTCATTCGCCGGCATCTTTCCGCCTGCTCTTCGGTCGTTATGGAATCCCATAACTCCCTCATCACAAACAAAAATCTGCTCGACGAATGACCGCCCTGACAGTAACATTTATTATTAAACAAGCTCTTACTGCAGACGGGACACATTGAGTCCAATTTCAACCACAGTGGTCTTTTCTATAATTTCCGGAAGGTCGCGCAATACCGGTTCCATCGTCGACGCCATAGATCCGAATGTAGGATCAGAACTCATAATTTCCATTACAGTCTGAATAAACTCCTCATCAGAGAAAATCGGGGCTACCGCCATTAACACAGGCTTGAGGAAATCAGTGCCAAGGGCAAAATATTCCATATCGTCATAATCACCTGTTGTGTCAGCGCCATAAACAACCGGGAAACCGTTTACAAGATAAGGCACAACATTTTGTGCTACATTCATGATTATCGGCATTACATCGATACTTCTTGACTTGCCACCCTGGTTTATCACATTGGCAATGACTGCCGAAGGATTCAGGAACAAACGCAATTCCCCTGACTTTGTCACTACATATTGTGCGAGATTGGCAGGAGCATCTTTATACTCACCCGATTCAATATCAAGATAAGTCGCGGAAACATTTCCATCGGCAAGGAATGTAATCTCCTTGAGTGCCATACCAAGCAAATTGTTGATTGTGGCAGGGTTGCCGTCAGGACCTTCCAGAGTCACGAAAGCCAAAGCCATCGTAACAATCTGACCGGCTTCCATTTCCCAACCCGGGAACAATTCTGCTTTCTTTTCCGATTCCCACAATACACGGATACCGTTGTAGTTTACAGCCGGACCGGCAGTCGGGTCCTCCGGGTCATACCAAGAATTGGGTTCATTGTAAATCTCCCACTTAGAGCCTGCCAATGACTCATCTTTCAACTTAGCGTCGGAAATATTGAATTCAAGACCGCCGTCAGTGAGCTTTCCGTCATAGCTGAAGGAAACAAACTCTGTTTCACCGGTACCATTGAATTCCTTATCGGAATTAAGTTGGACAGTCAACTCATTAACTACAGATCCGGGAATCACACCACAAGTAGGTATATTCATAAGCGCATCAACCTCAGGCATATCAGTCCTGCTTGATGACATCGGTATCATCCCCATAAGTTCGGAAATATCCAGTGTCTCACCCGACAGCAACAACTTTGCCGATTCAAGACCCGGCTCCGTCTCCACTACTATCTGTTTGCCAAAAAGTATATTGCCGTTATAGGTCAGCTTTAATCCTGAAGCATCGGTAAATGTAGCCTTATATCCAGGGATGTCTACATTCTTCTTGACAATATTGGTAAAATTCAAGTAAAAAGCCGACTTTTCAATGCTACCATCATAATCAAATGTACAGTACTCAGTCTCACTGTTGCCGGAAAATACTGCCTTTTCCAAATCCTCCTCAAGAGTCACCGATATAGTCACCGAAGTCGAACCGGGAAGAACCTGAGTACTCTCAGCACGACTGTTGTCAATCAAAGCCACAGTGATTTCACCCTGATAATTGTCGGCTCCATCAGGAATATATGTAACCTGAGCATTATCAACGACATTACCACCGGAAGTAAATACCAACCCTGCTCCGGATTTATACGTTACCGGCTGCGAGGGTACGACAAAAGGAGCATCCTCTTCATTTTCACATGCGGTAAACAAGCATACCGCACAAGCCATTGAAAGAAGTGATAAAAGATTCTTTTTCATTACTTTACTATATTTAATAAACTAAAATCGGTGCAAACCGCCATTTTACGCGACTGGCGACCTTAAAACAAAGTGCAAAGTTATGTAATTTTTTTCTTATGAATAAAATAAAAAAAATCTACCTCAACAAAACGGCATAATATCCGTCAAACCATCTGCAATACCAAATTAAATAGGTAACTTTGCCTCGCGAAATCAAAACAAAAAGCAATGGCATCATTAAAATGGGCGACACTTTTAATAATTGCCCTCTATTTAAATTCATGTATCAGCAAAGAGCCACTGAATGCAGAGTGTGACATAACCGAAGCTTTCCTGCCCGGCGTAGAGATGACCCGCGAACCGGTCATCACCAATGACAAAGTTACATTTATTGTAAAAGCAGGGACAAACATACGCAATCTGTCACCTTGCTTCAAACTCACTCCGGGAGCGGAAATTAATCCTCCGAGCGGTACTGCGCTCGACTTTTCGACACCTCAACGCTACGTGGTGACTTCAGAAGACAAGGAACAGCATAAATCATACACCGTCGTAGTCCAGGCTACCGGCACCGCAAACCTTAATTACGATTTTGAGAATGTCAGACTTGTCAGCAAAAACAGCTATTCCTATGATGTATTTTATGAAATCGGGGCAAATGGCGGAGAGGCATTTTCCTGGGCAAGCGGTAATGCCGGATTTGCGCTCACGGGACTTGGCAAAACACCCGAAACATTTCCTACCTATCAAGGTAACGACGGAGTAACCGGCAAATGTGCTGTCATGGAAACACGCAGTACAGGAGCATTTGGCAAACTCGGCAAAAAACCGATGGCTGCCGGCAGCCTTTTCATTGGAAAATTTGACATAACCAACGCCTTGTCACGTCCTCGTGAAGCGACCCAATTTGGAATGCCGTTTTTCAACAATCCCAAAATGCTTGAAGGATATTACAAATATACCCCCGGGCCGGTATATTATCGTGCCGACGGCGGTAACCTTATCGAAGTTCCTGACAAGAAAGACGGTTGCAGTATACAGGCTGTATTCTTTGAAGTCACGCCCGGCATGGAAATGCTTGACGGCACTAATTTTGTTGCAGAAGACAATCCAAATATCATAGCTGTCGCGCGTCTGATAAATGAAGAGTCTGTTGATGAATGGACTAAATTCTCCATTCCGTTTATCCAACGCCCCGGTAAAGATATTGACGCGAAAAAACTTAGAGAGGGTGGCTACAGCATTACAATAGTATGTTCATCGAGCGTCGACGGAGATTATTTTTCCGGAGCGCTTGGCAGCAAACTTTTTATTGATGAGATGAGCCTTATTTGCGATGATAGTGAAATCCAATAATTAACCGACCGATGAAAATAAAGAAATACAGTATATTATTGTTTGTCATGCTGACAGCAATAACACTAAAGGCACAGAACGACAAACCCAGAAGCATCCAATGGTCATCCAAGCCGGGACTTCAATACGAAGTTTACGCAGCAATCAATATCGGCGGTTCGGCACCGATTCCCATGCCTGCGGAAATACGGCATATCGACAGTTATAATCCAAGCCTCAACCTCCAGATAGGCACGACGATAACAAAATGGTTTACGCAATCACAGCGTTGGGGTGTCGCCATAGGGGTGCGCCTTGAAGAAAAAAGCATGAAAACCCGTGCCTCCGTTAAGAATTACGGAATGGAGATTGCCATGGATGGAAATACGATAAGCGGCAACTGGACAGGAAAAGTCCGTACAGCATACAGTTCCAAACAAATCGCGTTTCCTGTAACCGCCAATTTTAAGATTAACAAGCGATGGAAGATAAATTTTGGACCCTACATCGCCCTGGCTTTAAACAATGACTTCAATGGAGAAGTTCATAACGGTTATCTTAGAGAAGGCGGACCGACAGGAAATAAAGTCACATTTGAAGAAGACGCTTATGCGACATACGATTTCTCTGACGACATACGACTTTTCCAATGGGGCTTGCAGGCTGGTGGTTCATGGCTTGCCATGAGACATCTTGTAATCAACGCGAACCTCACTTGGGGACTTAACGACATATTCAACTCCTCATTCAAGACAGTATCGTTTGATCTTTATCCGATTTATCTAAATTTCGGATTCGGATATGTATTCTAAGAGCTTGTTTAATAATAAATGGCAGCTACGCGTTGTAGAGATAGCGCTTGATGGAGCGTTTCGGTGTCTTTTCAAATTCGTTGGCAATAAGCTGGATGCGGTCTACGCGCTCATATGGCGCCACGAGTTTGTTAAGGTCGGCGAGTATGCGCTCCATCTCTTCGGGTAGCTGCTCGTTGGTCATGCCAAACTTATCCATCGCCTCGTAATCGGGATATACAAGCGCGACAAGACGGTTGTTTCGCTCGACAACAAGACTTTCCGATACATAAGGCATATTGTTAAGCTTCGCCTCGATTTCCTCGGGATATATATTCTGACCGTTTGACGACAATATCATCGTCTTGTAACGTCCTTTGATAAATATGGTGCCGTCATCGGAACGTGTGCCCATATCACCTGTGTGCAGCCAACCATCGGGGTCAAGCACCGCCTCGGTGGCAACCTCATTCTTATAGTAGCCTTTCATGACATTCACGCCACGCACACATATCTCTCCCGGCGTGTTGACCGGGTCATCGCTCAAGATTTTGCTCTCCATGATATGGGGCAAAGTCCGGCCTGAAGAGCCGACTACAAACTGACGCCACGGGGTGTAGCTGATAAGCGGTCCACACTCCGTCATGCCGTAACCTACCGTAAACGGAAACTTGATACGGTGAAGAAACGCCTCCACCTCATGATTGAGCGGAGCACCGCCGACAATCACTTCCTCAAACTCACCGCCAAACGCCTCTACAAGTTTGCGGCGTATGATGGCATAAAACGCCTTATCGACACCGGGCACCTGCAACGCCCATCTCACGCCCTTGCGGGTGAGCATCGGCAATATCTGCTTGCGGTAAATCTTTTCAAGGATAAGCGGGACGCAGATAACAAGATTGGGCTTGACCTCTGACAGGGCTTTCAGCAATAGATTGGGTGACGGGATTTTGCCAAACACCGTGACATGAGTGCCCACGGCAAGCGGCACAAGCATGTCAAACGCACAACCATAAGCATGGGCAAGCGGCAGAAACGACAGGCAGCGCGAACCCTGGTAATGGAGACGCGACTTGATGCCGAAACTCACATTGCCCCAAAGGTTGCGGTAAGTAAGCATCACGCCCTTTGAGAAGCCTGTGGTGCCGGAAGTGTAGTTAAGCACCGCCACCGCATCGTCGGACGGAGTGACATAGCGCACATATTCGGACACAAACTCCCCTTTGTATTTGCGGCGGAAACGGCGGTTGATATTTTTTGACACATTGGAGAGCACACCCCCGTTGCGAGGGTCCTCGGCAAGCACCTTGCCGCTGTTGAGCGAAATCACCCCGCGCAACCGCGACATCTTTTCAAGTTCAAATGACTCCCAGATGTTGTCATCGACAAATAGCATCACGCTCTCCGAATGGTTGATGATATGCTGCGCGTCGGCGGGATTGAAATCCTGCAATATGGGCACAATCGTGGCGCCATAGGTAATGGTGGCGATAAACACGAGTATCCATCCCGGAGAGTTCTTGCCGATAAGTGCCACCCTGTCGCCCTGCTTCAGACCGCTCAGTTCATAGGTCATATGAATCCTCGCTATCTCATAAGAGAGTGACTTGTAGGTAAATGTCTTACCGGTAGAGTAATCGGTAATAGCGGGAAGCGACCAGTTATCGCGAAATCCTGCGGCATATATATCGTTAAGGTGTCCGGGTATATCCATAATATAGTGTATATTACAATCGTGAGGAAAAATAGTTTGAAACAAGGGGTACAAATGTACACATTTATTCTTAATAACCGAGAATTTATCCCCTCCTATTATAATTAATAATTAGATTGTAGTAATTTTGCAGTATGATTGACAATACAACATTTGGCAACGGCACCGCGCTGTTTCACACATTCGGCTGCAAACTCAACTTTGCGGAGACCTCCACTGTCGCACGCCTATTTGCCGACAACGGCATACGCCGTGTCCAGGCGGGAGAGTCGCCCGACTTTGTTGTCATCAACACATGCAGCGTCACCGAAATCGCCGACAAGAAATGCCGCCAGGCGATACACCGCTTCAACCGCACCTATCCGGAGGCGGCAATAGTGGTGACCGGCTGCTATGCCCAGCTCAAAAGCGAAGAAATCGCGTCGATACCGGGCGTGGCAATCGTAGCGGGCACCGACCGCAAGCTCGCGCTGGTCGAGTATCTCGCACAATGGCGTGAAAAGAGAGAAAAAGCCACATTCATAACCCCGACACGCGACATAGCCACATTTGACCCGTCATGTTCACGCGGCGACCGCACACGCTATTTCCTCAAGGTGCAGGATGGCTGCGACTACTGGTGTAGCTACTGCACCATACCGATGGCACGCGGAAGGAGCCGTTCGGGAAGTATCGACATGCTTGTGGGACAAGCGGCGGCGGTAGCAGCCGAAGGGGGCAAAGAGATCGTGTTGACTGGTGTCAACATAGGTGATTTCGGCAAAGGACGCACCGACACATTCCACGACCTTATCAAAGCTCTCGACGAGGTAGACGGAATAGAGCGCTACCGCATATCGTCAATAGAGCCCAACCTGCTCACCCCGGAGATAATCGAATGGGTAGCCGGCTCAAAGCGTTTCATGCCCCATTTCCATGTTCCGCTGCAGGCGGGAAGCGACGAGGTACTGCGACTGATGCGCCGCCATTACGACACCTCCCTGTTCAGCGACCGCGTAAACCGTATACGCTCGGCGATGCCCCACGCATTTATAGGAGTCGACCTCATCGCCGGAGCGCGCGGAGAGACAGAAGAGCTGTTTGAAGCCTCACGCAGTTTCGTGGAATCGCTCGATATATCGCGACTTCATGTGTTCCCCTACTCTGAGCGCCCCAACACACGCGCGCTCGGCATAGAGCATGTGGTAAGCCAGCAGGAGAAACACCGCAGGACCAATGTGATGATAGGTCTGTCGGAACAGAAGCTCGCGGCATTCACCTCAAGGTTTACCGGCACGACAAGACCGGTATTGCTTGAACACCCCCACGGCAAAAAGCCCATGAGCGGATTTACCGACAATTATATAAAGGTAGAGGTAGATGCCGACCGCTCGCTTGCCGGCACAATCGTCAATGTAAGACTGGGCGAAGCCGACCCGTCGGGAGAATTTGTAAAAGGAGAAGTAGAGATATGAAATACGCCTGGTATTATACTCCGCTCGGATGGATACTTAACGGCATGGCGCGCCTCCCATTCCGCGCATTGTACATAATCAGCGACCTGCTTTTTGTGGTGGTCTATCATATAGCGCGCTACCGCCGCGATGTGGTAAAGGAAAATATCGCCACATCATTTCCTGACATGAGCGAAAAGGAGCAGAAAAAGGTAGCACGCCAATTTTATCGCCATTTCACCGATTACTTCATGGAGACCATCAAGCTCGCCCATGTAAGCGACGAGGAAATGCGCCGCCGCATGGAATTTGTCGGCACGGATATAATCGACCGCTATTTTGATGAAGGAAGGTCGCTTGCCATGTATTTCTCCCATTGCGGCAACTGGGAGTGGGCACCCTCCATCACCCTCTGGACCCGCCACAAGCCGGGGGCGGAGACCGTGTTTGCCCAGGTGTACCGACCGCTCACCAACCCGTGGTTTGATGCCTATTTCCTGAAGCTCCGCAGCCGCTTCGGCTCGGTGTCTTACGACAAGCGCCTTGTGTTCCGCGACCTTTTGCGCCTGCGTCGCGACGGCAAGCTGTCAATCACCGGCTTTATGAGCGACCAGAAGCCAAGCCACAACGACACTGTACACGTGCTAAAGTTTCTCAACCACCCCACTGCAATCATCACCGGCACAGAGACGATAGTGCGCAAGCTTGACCTCGTGGCGATATACTGGGACATGGAAAAACTCAGCCGTGGACATTATCGCATCACAGCGCGCCTTATCACCGATAATGCCGCGGAACTGCCTCAGTTTGCGATTACCGACACTTACACCCGCATGCTGGAGACCACTATCTTGCGACAGCCGTCGATATGGCTATGGAGCCATCGCCGCTGGAAAAACAAAGTGGATTATTCTGACAACACCCCTGCCGACACCCGATGCAATGGATAAGCCTGTAGCTGTAATAATACTGAACTGGAACGGCGAGAAAATGCTGTCGCGCTTTCTGCCTGAAGTCGTAAAGACCACCGACCCCGGTATCGCCGACATAATAGTAGCTGACAACGGAAGCACCGACTGCTCCCTTCAACTGCTTGCCCGCGATTTTCCGGAAGTGAAAACGGTGAGACTCGAACAAAACTATGGGTTTGCCGAGGGCTACAACCGCGCGATAGCCATGACGCGCTACCGTTATACGGTGTTGCTCAATAGTGACGTAGCCACCACAAGCGGCTGGCTCAACACGCTCTACGAATACATGGAGACCCACCCCGCGACAGGGGCGGTACAGCCCAAGATACGTGCGGTGGAGCAACCTGACTGCTTTGAATATGCAGGAGCTTCAGGTGGCTTTCTTGACTGCAACGGCTACCCCTATTGCCGAGGCAGGATATTTGACACAATAGAGACCGACAAAGGGCAATATGACGATGTAGCCGAGATATTCTGGGCTTCGGGTGCCGCGCTAATGGTAAGGACAGAACTTTACCAACAAGCCGGAGGGCTTGACGCCGACTTCTTTGCCCACATGGAAGAGATCGACCTTTGCTGGCGCATAAAACTTGCCGGCTACAAAATCGAGGTAGTGCCGCAAAGCGTGGTCCACCATCTCGGAGGAGGCACATTGCCAGCCTCCAACCCGCGCAAGACTTACCTTAACTTCCGCAACAACCTGCTGCTGCTCCACAAAAATCTCCCCGACAGCTGCCGCCGTCGCAGGCTCTTCATACGCCGCCTATACGACACGGCGGCATGGGGCAAGTTTGTCGCATCGCTTGATTTCAAAAACGCGTCGGCTGTGCTCCGCGCCCACCGCGATTTCCGTAAAATGGCTCATGCCTACAAGACCCATCCTGCGGTCAATCTGCTTCCGTCGCGCCCCAACATCCTTTTCTCCTACTTCCTGCGCCGAATCACCACCTACTCGTCACTCAGCCGCAGCAAGTGATTTAACACAAATTTACATTTAGCCTTCTACTCTTTTTATTTGTGGTTTTGAAATATTTGCGTAAATTTGCAGTCGCTTTTGCATGATAGGGCAAATTGCGTCCTGTCAGCAAAAAACTAAAACGATAAAAAATGATTACGATTACATTTCCCGACAAAAGCACACGGCAATATGAAGAGGGCGTAACTCCCTTGGCTATTGCCGAAAGCATAAGCACCCGTCTGGCGCAAGATGTACTTGCCGCCACTGTCAATGGTGAGGATTGGGACATTAGCCGCCCCATAAATGCAGATGCCGAAATCAAACTTTTCAAATGGGATGACCCGGAAGGCAAACACGCATTCTGGCACAGTTCCGCCCACCTTCTTGCAGAAGCGCTCCAGGAGCTTTATCCCGGGGTGAAGTTCGGTATCGGTCCGGCTATCGAAAACGGTTTTTACTACGACATCGATACCAACGGTCACACAATCACCGCCGCCGATTTCCCCGCCATCGAGAAAAAGATGCTTGAGCTCGCGCAGAAAAAGGAACCTATCGTAAGAGCTGACATCTCGAAAGCCGACGCACTCAAATTGTTCGGTGACAGAAACGAAGAATACAAATGTGAGCTGATCAGCGAGCTTGAGGATGGTCACATCACCACTTATACCCAGGGACAGTTTACCGACCTCTGCCGCGGACCGCACATCCCCAACACCGCCCCCATCAAGGCAGTGAAAATCATGTCGCTCGCAGGCGCATACTGGCGCGGTGACGAGACACGCAACCAGCTTGTGCGCGTCTACGGTATCACTTTCCCCAAGAAGAAGATGCTCGACGAATACCTCGTATTACTCGAAGAAGCAAAGAAGCGCGACCACCGCAAGCTCGGAAAAGAGATGGAGCTGTTTGCCTTCTCATCCAACGTTGGTGCAGGTCTGCCGTTGTGGCTTCCAAAGGGTGCCGCACTCCGCGACCGTCTTGAGCAATTCCTCCGCAAGATTCAGAAGCAGTATGGCTACCTTCAGGTAATCACTCCCCATATCGGTAACAAAAATCTCTATGTGACCTCAGGTCACTACGCAAAATATGGCAAGGATTCATTCCAGCCGATACACACCCCCGAAGAGGGAGAAGAGTATCTGCTCAAACCGATGAACTGCCCTCACCACTGTGAGATATTCAAGGCTTATCCCCGCTCTTACCGCGACCTGCCGATGCGCCTCGCCGAGTTTGGTACAGTGTATCGCTACGAACAGAGCGGCGAGCTCCACGGACTGACTCGCGTACGCGGATTTACTCAGGATGACGCCCATATCTTCTGTGCGCCCGATCAGATAAAAGATGAGTTCCTCAAGGTAATGGACATCATCCTCTATATCTTCAAGACGCTGAAGTTTGACAACTACGAGGCACAGATTTCACTCCGTGACCCCAACCATAAGGAAAAATATATCGGTTCTGACGAGAACTGGCATCTTGCCGAGCAGGCAATCATCGAAGCTTGTGCAGAAAAGGGCTTGAACGCCCGCACCGAGCTTGGCGAAGCCGCATTCTACGGACCGAAGCTCGACTTCATGGTGAAAGATGCCATCGGCCGCCGCTGGCAGCTCGGAACAATCCAGGTAGACTATAACCTTCCGGAGCGTTTCCAGCTTGAATACACCGGTGCCGACAACCAGAAGCATCGCCCGGTAATGATTCACCGCGCACCCTTCGGCTCTCTTGAGCGCTTTGTGGCTGTGTTGCTTGAACATACCGCCGGACGCTTCCCGCTTTGGCTCGTGCCCGATCAGGCAGTCGTGCTCCCCATCAGCGAAAAATTCAACGACTATGCCCACAAGGTAGCCCGCGAACTCAATATCGCCGATGTACGCACAATCGTGGATGACCGAAACGAAAAAATAGGAAAGAAAATCCGCGACAACGAGCTTAAACGCATCCCCTACCTTCTCATTGTAGGTGAAAAAGAAGCAGAAAATGGTGATGTTTCTGTAAGAAAACAAGGCGAAGGTGATAAAGGTACGATGAAAATTGCTACCTTTGCAGAATATTTGACTGAAGAAGTCAACAAATTGGTAAATCAATAACACTACTGAATGGACAACAGACCCGGTAATCAGGGGCCGCAACGCGGCAATATGCGGAGAGGACCGCAGAAAGAAAAGGATCCTTACGCAATCAATGAGCGTATACGTGCCCGCGAGGTAAGACTCGTGGGAGAAAACGTGGAGCCAGGCATTTACTCAATCCATGACGCGCTCAAACTTGCCGAAGAGCAGGAACTTGACTTGATTGAGATTTCTCCCAATGCAGCGCCTCCTGTGTGCAGAATACTTGACTATCAGAAATTCCTGTATCAGCAGAAAAAGCGCCTGAAGGAACAAAAGGCGAAGTCGACCAAGGTAGTGGTCAAGGAGATTCGTTTCGGACCCCAGACTGATGACCATGACTACAACTTCAAGCTCAAACATGCACAGGGCTTCCTCAAGGAAGGCGCCAAGGTGAAAGCATACGTATTTTTCCGTGGTCGTTCCATCCTCTTCAAGGAACAAGGCGAAGTGCTTCTGCTTCGTTTTGCCAACGACCTGGAAGAGCTCGGAAAGCTCGAACAGATGCCGGTGCTTGAAGGAAAGAGAATGACCATCATGCTCTCACCCAAAAAGAAATAACATCGACCGGCTTGCCGGTCAGGTAATTATATAACTCGAATTAATTAAAAATTAAAACAATGCCAAAGGTAAAGACTAATTCCGGTGCCAAAAAGAGGTTCGCCCTTACCGGATCAGGAAAAATCAAAAGAAAACATGCCTTTAAAAGTCACATCTTGACAAAGAAGACCAAGAAGCAAAAGAGAAACCTCACCCACTTCGGCACAGTAGCCAAGGTTGACGAACGCGAAGTAAGAGATTTGCTTGCACTGTAACGTAAAGGTTTCACTGTTTTTTAATTCGTGATTTTATAATCTTTTTATTAACCGAATGCACAGCAATAAAGAGCAAAAACAACAGCCGCTGACATTCAAAAATCATTACTAAAATGCCAAGATCAGTAAATCATGTTGCTTCAAGAGCACGCAGAAAGAAAATCTTAAAACTCACCCGTGGTTACTATGGTGCACGTAAAAACGTGTGGACCGTTGCCAAAAACACTTGGGAAAAGGGTCTTACCTATGCTTACCGCGACCGCAAAGATAAGAAGCACAACTTCCGCGCATTGTGGATTCAGCGTATCAACGCTGCCGCACGTGAGGAAAACCTCTCTTACTCTAAACTTATGGGCCTTATCCACAAGTCAGGTATAGAGATCAACCGCAAGGTGCTTGCCGACCTCGCTCTCAACAACCCCGCAGCTTTCAAGGCTGTCGTTGAGAAGGTCAAGAACGCATAAATTGGTTCTCATAAATATTTACAGGCGGAGTTATGTCGTGTGACATGGCTCCGCCGCTTTATATCGGCAACATCAGATGACAAGCTACCTCTGACAATTCCAGCCAAGACACCATTACGGTCTAAACAAAATAGCGGGGATGCGCCTGATGACGCATCCCCGCAAATTATAAATCTATTCGGGCTAATCGGTTGGATTCCGCCGGTTAACGATAATCCTTGAGTGTCTGCTGCAGACGCTGACGGGCAAAGAAGATACGGCTCTTTACAGTGCCCAGAGGAAGATTCATCTTCTCAGCAATCTCATTATACTTATAGCCCGCTACATGCATCGAGAAGGGGATGCGGTAGTCATCGCTAAATGAGTTGATAGCGGCAGTGATTTCTTTAGCGGCAACCGAACCTTCGGGAGTCTCAAATCCTGAATCCTGAGGCAAATTGAGATGATAAAGGTCTTCGGTCTGGTCGATGACAGTTGCCGAGCGTACCACCTTACGGTAGTTATTGATAAAGATATTGCGCATGATTGTAAACACCCAGCCCTTGAAGTTAACATTGTCGACATACTTGTCCTCATTGTCGAGAGCTTTCAAGGTAGTGTCTTGAAGCAAATCATAGGCGTCATCGCGATTAGAGGTGAGTAGATACGCGAAGTTTAATAGATTGCTTTGCAATCCTAAAAGTTTGGTTTGAAAATTTGAAGAACCCATAATAGATAATTTTAATGTAAATAGTTGCTTTTTATTTATTTCAATCGATTCACAAACATGTTACAAATCGATTACACCACAAATGTAGTAATATATTTTAAACCCACAATATAATTTTTGAATTATTTTAATTAAAACCATATATTTAACTATCGTTAATTTTCACATTTCTGATTTACAGGCATTTGCACCGCTAAAGAAAAATTACATATTTATTACATTACACCACGTATTTTGTTACAAACTGCCAATAAAGGTATTTTTTAGCCAAAAAGCCTTTAGTTCACGACAAAATGAGGCTTATTGTAGCTATATTTGCATAAAAATATGTGTTATGAGAGACTGGAAAACTATAAAAGAATATGAAGACATACTGTTTCAACAGTATGGAGGAATAGCTAAAATAACCATCAATCGTCCTCAGGTTTACAATGCATTTCGCCCACAGACCAACTTTGAGATGCTTGATGCAATGGCAATATGCCGCGAACGTCCCGACATAGGCGTGGTGGTACTCACCGGCACCGGCGACAAAGCGTTCTGCTCAGGCGGCGACCAGAAAGTGAAAGGCATCGGCGGATACATCGATGAAAACGGCGTGCCACGTCTTAATGTGCTCGACCTGCACAAGGCTATACGCTCGATCCCCAAACCGGTCATCGCCATGGTCAACGGCTACGCAATCGGCGGCGGCAATGTACTCCAGGTAGTGTGTGACCTTACAATTGCGTCAGAGAATGCACGATTCGGGCAGACAGGACCAAAAGTAGGAAGCTTCGACGCGGGCTTCGGCTCATCTTACCTCGCTCGCTGCGTAGGACAGAAGAAAGCGCGTGAAATATGGTTTCTCTGCCGCCAGTACACGGCAAAAGAAGCCGAGGAGATGGGTATGGTAAACAAGGTTGTGCCCCTCGAACGCCTCGAAGACGAGACCGTTGAATGGTGTGAGACAATACTCAAGCGAAGCCCTATGGCGATAAGAATGATTAAGAGAGCCATGAACGCCGAGCTTGACGGACAGCGCGGAATGATGGAATTTGCCGGTGACGCCACCCTCATGTATTATCTCATGGCTGAAGCGCAGGAAGGCAAGAACGCGTTCCTCGAAAAGCGCGACCCCGACTTTACACAATTCCCCAAGTTCCCGGGCTGACAAATGAAAGCCGAATACGCCACCTATACCCTGCTCTTCAAAAATAAGGCAGTCACATCACGCGACACCCTCACCAGCCGCCATACATATTATATACGCATATGGGATGACGCTCACGAGAGATGCGGCATAGGTGAATGTGCGCTTTTCCGCGGACTGGGCGACGATGACCGACCCGACTACGAGGAGATACTGAAAGATACGTGCCGCCACATAAGCGGCACGGCATCTTTAGATGAACTGTCGCTCCCACCCCTCACCTCACTACGCTTCGGAGTCGAGACCGCAATCGCCGACCTTACAAGTGGCGGCAACTTCCGCCCCTTCCCCTCCTCATGGAGCGAAGGACTCGGAAAAATCACCATCAACGGACTGATATGGATGGGCACGGCAGAGGAAATGCTTTCGCGCATCGACGAAAAACTGCATGATGGATTCCGCTGTGTCAAATTAAAAATCGGCGGCATTGATTTTGACGAAGAGCTGCGCCTGCTAAGATATATCAGGGAGCGCTTTTCGCCCGAGTCGCTCCAGCTTCGTCTTGACGCCAACGGAGCCTTCACTCCCTCCAACGCCATGTCACGCCTTGAAAAGCTGTCGGAATACTCAATCCATTCCATAGAGCAACCTATCAGGCAGGGACAGTGGGAAGAGATGAAACGCATATGCCGTGAAAGCCCCATCCCTATTGCCCTTGACGAAGAGCTTATCGGCTGCCGAAGCACAGAGGAGAAAGAGCGGCTACTCGCCACGATATGTCCGCAGTATATCATCCTCAAGCCATCCCTCTGTGGCGGATTCAAGGCGGCAGATGAATGGGTCGACCTCGCCACAATGCATGGCGCCGGATGGTGGGCTACCTCAGCCCTTGAGTCCGACATAGGGCTTAACGCGATTGCGCAATGGGTATCCACCAAAGGCGTGACGATGCCACAAGGGCTCGGCACAGGTCAACTCTATGTCAACAATATACAGTCGCCACTTATGCTGACAGGCGACGAATTATGCTATAACCCCGACAAGCGATGGACATTACCGCAGCTCGACTGGCACAATTGATTGACGACCCGGACGGAGCTGCCGCAAGATTTATTGACGAATGGCTGTCGGCGACACCATATGTCACAGCCCATACCTCCGGCTCTACAGGCGACCCCAAGGAGATTCACCTCCTGAAAGATGACATGAAAAAATCGGCAATGGCAACATGCAGGTTTTTCGGCATAGACTCGTCGTCGGTCATGCTCTTGCCACTATCCCCCTCATATATCGCAGGCAAAATGATGATAGTGAGAGCCATTGTCAGCGGTGCGCGGCTACTTATAGAGCCACCCTCATCATCGCCGGTAAAAACTGATTACGGGATGCTCGGTCTTGTGCCCATAGTGCCGGCACAGCTCGACGGACTGCTGTCGTCACAATTTCTCCCAAATGTCAGAAACCTCCTCATAGGCGGCTCGCCGCTTTCAGCCGATGCCGAGACAAGAGTCAGGCAATCGGGCGTGAAAGCCTGGGCATCTTACGGCATGACGGAAACCTGTAGCCACGTGGCGTTGCGCGACATCACTTTGGGCAGCGAGGTCTACACCATGCTTCCCGGCATAAGCGCGGCAACCGACCCCCGCGGATGTCTTGTCATCAACGCTCCGGAATTTTCATTCAGGCAATTAGCCACCAACGATATTGTGGAACTGATAGACAGTCATCACTTCCGATGGATAGGCAGGCATGACAATGTGATTAATTCCGGAGGAATCAAACTACACCCCGAGCTGATAGAACGACGGATAAGCGGTATCGTAAATGTCCCATTTTATATAACCGGCAGACCGAGTGAAAAATGGGGAGAGGAAGCTGTACTTTATATTGAGTCAACGACCGTTGACAAAGAAGCGCTCATGCAGCGTATCAGAAGCACGCTTGACAAATACAGCACACCAAAAGAAATCATTGCCGTACCGGAATTTCAACGTACTGACAGCGGGAAAATCAAGCGCCTTATACTATAGCTGTGTCGAAATGGTCCAATATCCCTGAAGGGATTACATCTCGTTAACGACGGGTAGGCAAGAATGGGCACCCGTTGCAGCGTAGGTCTCCCATAATCATCTCAACCCCAATGTGGGTTGCATACTTCCATGCCTTTAAGATTATTATGCAAGCGCCGTGGAGGGATATGCTTGCCACGGACGCACCTTCGGCGCTGCCCGCGGTTACCATTATCTTGCCCATTCCGGGCAAAATCTTCAGATTATTGTAATTTCTCTTTCAGACAGCCACCGACACATGGATATCAGTCTGATAATCAGCGTGGCTGCAAGAAAAAAAATGGAAGTTCGACGGCATAAGGATGCCCAAAAAACAAGGGTGCAACTCAAATATGTGAACTGCACCCTGTTTTTTTCTGTATTGTCAAATTTTAGAATGAAAAGGCGACATAAACCCTGAAAGAGGAGAATTTACGCTTAATCTTACCATGCGAATCTTCATCGTCATCTTCAAAGCTTATGATTTCTGAATACTTGCCTGAACCCCAACGGTTTTCAACGCCCAACGCAATTGCTCGATATTGAATTTTACCACCGAAATCAAACATATTGCAATAAGCCATCGATGTTTTTAAGTCGCCGTCCTGACTTACCAAGTGCAGACCAAATGTAGGCTGATAATGGAAATATAGTGTCGCACGCAAGAATCTCGCCCCGTTATCCATCATCGAAAATGGAGCGACAGATACAACAGGACCTACACCAAAAGCACCGATATGCAAATCCCATACACCCAGATTCTTTAAATCTGACAGCATGTCATCAACATCATCATTTCCGGTGTTCCAGTTATCGGTTGTTATATATTCACCTTTTTTGTACTTGGTAACCTGTATATCGGTCCATCGCATATCAAAACCGACTTTAAGCAATCCGGCAATCGGCTTTTTAGGAAAGAAATAGCTGTTGCCCTTTGATATGGCAAATGAAAAACTTGACTTTTCCTTTATGCCTTCAGCCTTCACACTCGCCGATGGAGCATAGGAAATCATAGTGTACTTACCTTTACCCCATATACCTGCCCATTTGCTCTCACGTTCCAGACGCGCAATTTCCAAATCCTTTTCAGCAAGCATTTCATTTGCCTCTTCAAGCTCTTGCTTTAGGATTTCTGTACTATCCGACGGGGTCTGGGCAACAATTCCTGAATATACAGCCGCTGAAAGTATCAGCAGCAAAAATCGTTTCATCATATTTTTAGTTTACTTTTAAATAAGGTTTTGAATTTAAAGCTTTTCAAAGGGCTGCCGTTATGGAGCTTAATCTGTTTCCTGCAACTTCGGGTACATCGCGCTCATCATCATCATCACCGCCGCATGAAACCACAGGCATTGACAATATTGCAGCTGACAACAACGCGACGGTATTAAAAATTAACTTTTTCACGTTTAAATCAGATTGGTTTTTAATTTAATTGCAAATTAAACATAATAATCAATCCCCACAAAGTTAAAATACATTAAAATAAAAGACTGGCGACATTAGAGCTTGTTTAATCATAAACAACTAACTTAAAAAAACTCATGAGTATGGCATCTCTTAAAGAAATTGATTTAACAGCCATTACCAAAGTCCAATTTCTGTCATGTTACATGTGATATTATACGCCATCGTACCTATAGTGGTAGTAATGTCAGCCGGGTTCATCTCGGGGAAAAGAGGGATTTTTTCCGCTGACGATGCCAAGAAGTTCAACAAAGTGGTGCTTGACTACGCATTACCGGCAGCCTTGTTTGTGTCTATCGTACAAGCGAGCAGGGAAGACCTGGCAAAAGACCTGAAGCTTACCCTCGTGTCGCTTATCGGCATCATGGGGTGTTTCATGCTGGTATATTTCATATTCAAATATTGCTTCAAGAAAAATACCGGCGCCGACGCAGCCGTGTCAGCACTTATCAGCGGTTCGCCCACAATCGGCTTCCTTGGCTTTGCAGTGCTGGAACCTATCTTCGGCACCACTCCGGCAGTGGCTCTCGTAGTAGCAATTGTCGGTATTGTGGCAAATGCTGTCGGCATCCCTGTCGGGCTGTCGCTTATGAACACATCGCTTGAAAAGCAGCAACCTGGCTCCACAAAGAAAGATAGCGCATGGAAGCCTGTATTGCACGCACTTAAGCAGCCAGTGGCGTGGGCTCCTATCCTCGCCGTGGTCTTAGTGATGTGTGGACTTCAGTGGCCCGACTGGCTAAGCCCGTCATTCAATCTTATCGCCAAGGCAAATGCCTCAATGGCAGTATTTTCCGCCGGCATCACCCTTTCAGCCATTAAATTTACATTCAACTGGCAGGTCGTGCTCGGTTCAATCATGAAGATGGTGATAATGCCGCTTGTCATCCTAATATTGGGATTACTTGTAGGCATGGATGCCTTTAACCTCAAAATGCTTGTTGTATCAGCTGCATTGCCCCCGGCATTTTCCGGAATCATCATCGCCGACGAGTATAACACATATGTAGCCACAGGCACATCGTCACTAACATTGAGCGTGATTCTCTTCATAGGGTTCTGTCCGTTATGGATATGGCTCACTGACATCGCCCTCAAGATGTTTTGATTGCCTCTACATTTATTATAATAATCGAGTAGGTCGGAAAACGAAAGTTTTCTGACCTACTTTCGTTTCCTTTC
>CAJTSK010000006.1 GCA_910578835.1 uncultured Muribaculum sp. | reverse complement strand
AGAGCCTTTGGGGATATAGACGGGGATGTCTTTTGGGGTGGATTCATAAAACAGGTCCCATACACAGTCGCCGCAGTTGAGAGAGTAGTTTACCACTGTAGGGGCGACCTTCGGCATTGCATACATCTTTTTTAGATTGTTTCCGGCAAACGAAGCATCTCCTATTCTTTCCACTGACGGTGGTATTAGGATTGAATCAAATGAGCAATCGCGAAATGCGTACTCGCTAATATGCCATAGCCCGTCGTTGAGATTGATGGATTTTAGAGATTTACATCCCTCAAAAGCTTTTGGCATGATCCCTCTCAGGCGTGATGTAATCGTGACTTGTTCCAGATTGACACTATTTTGAAATGACTCCCATGAAATCTCTCTCAGGTTGGAGGGCAGAATCACTTTTCTTAAACCGGTAGCCGACTTAAATGCTTCAGGCGGAAGATACTCATCTTCAGCGATTGCGTTTTCCATATTCAATATTGAAATCCTGCCTTCAACAATACCCCGTAGCATGATGGCAAAATCACTCTCATTTACCGGACCTTTTACCGACAGGGAGTCAATTTCAAATAATTTGTCGCCAATCACATTTTCAAGCTGTCCATATTCCGTCACTACTGCTTCAAATCCGGTAATCCCCCCGCTTGCAAAAGCAGGAAAAATTAGCCCGGCAAAACTTACAGTCCACTTAGCGATATTCATAATAAAAATAAATTATGTTATTTTATAAATTAAGAGCTTGTTTAATAATAAATGTTGCTGTCAGGGCGTTGTCCATGGAGACTTCGTATGCCTGTGTGCCGGATGCTGCGAGCGGCACACACCAATTGAGCATGATAGCAAATGCTAAAACTATTCCACTGTGTTTCATGACTAAGATTATTAATTCTAAAACTAAAATTAGTAACTGTAAGATGCTAAATGCAATTTTATGTAAAAGTTTTTATATTTGCAAATATTTTGGTGGCGATTTGATAAAATATATTAAAAAATCTTATGTCAAAGAAATGCAGCAGTCCATCTGAGGGATATTTTTAATGACTCACGATTGCTGCATATCGGTTAATATCGCTATATTTGTGGATATCAATATTATTAAACAAACTCTTGATGTCATGAAAGAATTAAAGATAATAACCCCGATTATATCGGTCGCTTACGATGAACTTTCTGAAAGTGACCGCAAACTTGTCGATGCGGCAAGGGAAATGACACATAACTCTTATGCCCCTTATAGCCGGTTCAGTGTAGGCGCGGCTATACTCCTTGACAATGATGTAATAGTGACAGGGTCAAATCAGGAAAATGTGGCATATCCCTCAGGCATATGTGCCGAACGCACCGCCGCGTTTTATGCCCATGCCAATTATCCTGAGGCACGGTTCCGGGCTATAGCCATCGCCGCCCGCGAGACATCGGGCGAAGAAATAGCGGAGCCAATATCGCCATGTGGTGCTTGCCGTCAGGTGCTTGCCGAATATGAGCAGCTTGCCGGTCGTGATGTAAAGGTGATACTTGCCGGTCGTGACTGCATATATATCGTGCCGTCTGTCAAGTCACTTATGCCGCTTGCTTTTACTGACTTTAACTGACAGTCGGCTCAGGCCGGTGAGGCGTGGAGGTGAGTTGAGATAATGTTTTTTTCAAAAAAAGATGAGTGTAAATTAAACCTTTATTTAGTTAGTAAGTCAAAGTGATTGTGAATTAAATATAACTAACCACTTAAAATAATAATCTTACTACACCAATGGGTTTGAATCTCAAGAAGTACCTGACTACGTTATCACTCATGATGCTCGGTTATGTCTCCGTATTTGCCGCAAATATACGCGGAACGGTGACCGATGACAATGGCGAACCTCTTATCGAGGCTACTGTCAGGCTGCTTGCTGCAAAAGACAGTGCATTTATTAAAGGAACTACTACCGACAACAAAGGTAAATTTACGCTACGTGACATAAAGTCGGGCTCCTATATCATCCAGACGAGCTATATAGGATATGATAACGCCACCGTCAATACAAAGGTAGGCGAAAGCAACGTGAATATGGCGCCCGTAAAAATGACAGAGTCGTCGGTGATGTTGAAAGAGACTGTCATCACCGGTGTAAAGACCGAGATTGTGGCAAAGGAAGATACTCTTGAATATAATGCCGGCTCTTACAAGACCCAGCCAAATGCCGTGATGGAGGACCTTTTGAAAAAGCTTCCCGGAGTCGAGGTGGATTCCGACGGTAAAATCAAGGCAGGAGGCAAGGAGGTGACCAAGATTCTTGTCGATGGCAAGGAGTTTTTCTCCGACGACCCGAAGGTTGCGTCAAAAAATCTTCCCGCCAATATGATCGACAAGCTTCAGGTCGTTGACCGTAAGAGCGACCTTGCGCGTCTTACCGGTGTCGACGACGGTGAAGAGGAGACTGTAATTAATCTTACCGTAAAGAAGGGCATGAAAAACGGTTGGTTTGGAGTCGTTAACGCTGGATATGGCACCGACGAGCGCTATGCCGCCGACTTTAACGTAAACCGTTTCTGGAACGATAACCAGATTACCTTCCTTGGCAACTTCAACAATATCAACCAGCTTGGTTTTACCGATAGCAACGGAAGCCGTTTCCGTCGTTTCGGAGGAAACAACGGTATAAATACCTCGCAGTCGTTTGGTGTCAACTTCAACGTGGGCAAGAGCGACGAGTCATTCCGTGTAGGCGGTGACCTCCTCTATAGCCACACTGACCAGGATACACGCACCTCACAGGAGCGCCAGTATCTGTTTACTGACTCCACTTCTTATCTAAGCAGCCGCTCGGGCAGCCGCGACAAAGGGCACAATGTAAGAGGTGATTTCCGTATAAAGTGGAAAAAAGACACTCTTTCCACTCTTGAATTCCGCCCACGTTTCTCATTGAATTACAATAAATCGGTAAGTGCCGACTCTTCACGCACTTACGCCGGCGACCTGGCGCGCTCGCTTGTGACAAGGAGTATCAATACAGGCAGTTCCGACGGCAACTCTTATGAATTTGGCGGAGAACTGTGGTTTAACCACAATTTCAAGTATCATCCGGGCCGTTCATTCTCAGTCGCCCTTGAATACAGGATGAGCAATGTAAGGGAAGATGACTTCAGCTACTCTTACAACCGCTTTTACCTCCTTAAAAATGTACTTGGCAACGACAGTATCGACACTTACGACCAGTATACCGACAATCATACATGGAGTAACCGCGCCGGTGTGCGACTCACATGGACCGAACCGTTGGGTAATGTGAAAAACGGCAGGTTTATCGAGATAAGCTACCGCATGAACTACCGCTGGAACAATGCCGAC
Source organism: uncultured Muribaculum sp. (assembly GCA_910578835.1). Classification (GTDB taxonomy): domain Bacteria; phylum Bacteroidota; class Bacteroidia; order Bacteroidales; family Muribaculaceae; genus Muribaculum. The sequence goes on along the minus strand of CAJTSK010000006.1, from coordinate 124,192 downwards.
AAGCTTGTCTATGACCATCCTGTGACATATCCTGATGGTGGTTACGACCCGATAGTCGACTACATGGTGAGCATATTTAACGACGAGCTTAGCAACCGTTTCCGCAACGACTTCTTCACCCAGCGTTTCCAGGTAGGTTTCCGTCAGGTGAGAAAAGACTATACGCTCAATGCTGGAGTGGCGTTTGTCCCCTCGATGTCAAAGAGCGAGGACCTTATCAACAGTGACCGCAATATCGATACACGATGGGTGTTTAATATCGCTCCTTATCTGCGATTCCGATATAAATTCAGCAAGACACGCAACATGAATGTCGATTACCGTGGCAATGCCAGCGAGCCTTCGATATCGCAGTTGCAGCCTGTCGCCGACATGAGCAATCCTCTGCGTATCGTAGTCGGTAATCCTGAGTTGAAACCCTCGTTCAACCATAATGTAAGGGTGCGTTTCAGCGACTTCAATCTTGAGGCGCAGCGTTCAATCATGGTGATGGCTAATGTGGGCATGACACAGAACAGCATTGTGTCAAACACTACCTTTAACAAAGAGACAGGCGGTCAGATAACCACTTACGAGAATGTCAACGGCAACTGGAATGCCCAGATGTTCGGTATGGTTTCATTCCCGTTCCGCAATAAAAACTGGCAGTTTAACGGTAATCTTTTTGCCCGTTACTCTCAGGCTATAGGATTTAACAACGGTGAACGCAGCCGTAGCGGTTCGCTCAACCTGGGACCCTCGGTGTCGCTCGCTTTCCGTCCTGAAAACTGGGAATTTGAGCTGCGCCCCTACTTCAACCTGCAGCAGACCACCAACTCACTGCAGTCGACAGCCAACCGCAATGTACAGACTTATGGCGGTATGTTTAACTGTGGATGGTATGCTCCCTTTGGTCTTGTCATCAACTCCGACCTCAGCTTTACCGGCACTAACGGTTATTCGGCGGGATATGACCAGAACCAATGGATGTGGAACGCGTCAATCGCTTACCAGTTCCTTAAAGGTAAGGAGGCTACAGTATCCATCAAGGGCTATGACCTGTTGCAGCAGCGCAAGAGCATCATGCGCACAGTCTCTGCCACTACCATCGACGATACAAGCTATAACTCGCTTACCCGCTACTTCATGATAAGCTTCTCTTATCGCTTCAATACATTTGGCTCGGGCAACCAGCCTGCCGCCCGCAACGGCGGACGCGGACCCGGCGGACCCGGCGGTCGTCCCCCGAGGTTCTGATGAATGATGCTGTAAATGATATTGCACTATATTCATATATATTTTCTATTCCACACTTGATGTTGAGCCGTATGCCTGTGATTTGGTGTGCGGCTCAAAACTTTTTAATGCGTAATGTTATTATAATATATAATGATGTCAATTCATCACTTATAGTAACTATGCAGGTATCTCGACGACCTTATACTTTTGACCGGGTGGTGCGTATCCTCATCACGATTGCGTTTATCTGCGGGTTTGTGTGGCTGGTCAACATTCTTAAAGATGTACTCCTGCCATTCTGCCTTGCGTGTCTTATCGCCTATATACTTGAGCCTATGGTAGAGTTTACGCAGAAGTTGCTTCGATTGAAAAGCCGCGTGATTCCGGTGTTCATAACTCTTTTTGAGGTTGCGTTTATCGTGGCGGTGCTTTGCTATTTCTTTATTCCCTCGGTCGTTGACGAGATACACCAGATGTCGGAGCTTATCGACAAGTATTCCGACAAGGATGTAATCTCACCGCTTATCCCCAGGGTGCTCCATGATTACATCGTCAAGCATGTCAACCTTGATGAGATAACCAAGTATATCGACGGGCAGCATATGATGACGATACTTGACAAGGGCACATCGTTTTTGTCGCAGTCGGTGAGCATGGTGCTTCACGGACTGGAGTGGCTGTTGACATTTATCTATGTGATTTTTATCTTGATTGACTACCGGCAGCTTATGAGAGGATTCAGGCTGCTCGTGCCACCTCGTTTCCGTCCGATTGCCTATAAGGTTGGCGACGATATCAAAAACAGTATGAACAAGTATTTTCGCGGACAGGCGCTTATAGCCCTGTGCGCGGCGGTGTTTTACTGCATCGGCTTCTCGATTGTCGGCATCCCGCTGGCGATTGTGCTCGGTATACTTGTCGGCATCCTGTATCTTATACCTTATTTTCAGTATGTCACGCTTATACCGGTGGCAATCGTGTGTTTTATCAATTCGCTTGGCGGTACGGTAGGTTTCTTCCCGGAACTGGGAAAATGCCTGCTTGTATATGTCGTAAGCCAGTGTATATGCGACTACGTGCTTACACCCAAGATTATGGGTAAGGCGCTCGGACTTAATCCGGCGATTATCCTTCTGTCACTCTCCGTATGGGGCACACTGCTCGGACTCATTGGCATGATAATCGCCCTCCCGCTCACCACGCTCCTCCTCTCCTACTATGAACAATACGTAATCAACCGCGATGAAAACACGACCACCGCTCCCGTTGTGCCATCACCTCCGGCTTCAGACTGAGATGTAAATAATCTGTTTCAGCTGGCGTGCCGGGGGAGGGCTACTGGTGGGTGAGGTCGCGGAATATGTCGAGAGCGGTCTTTATTTCGTCTTCGCTCGCTGTGCGGTCAATCAGTATCTCGCCGATATTTCCGAGCTGGGTGAAGTTGATGTCACTGCTCATGTTTTTCTTGTCATGGTGCATCAGTTCGATTAGTTCGGGGTAGTCTTCACATGTGATGGGAAATGTGCCGTAGCTTTCATATACATATTGGGCGAAACGCTGCAATTCGGGGGAGGGGAACCCGGTCTTCATGTGGCTCAGCACAAGTTCTGCTACACAACCCCATGCAACGGCAAATCCGTGGGGGATAGGGTTGCCACGGCGCATGGCGAGGCTTTCAAAGGCGTGTCCCACGGTGTGACCGAGGTTGAGCGCGCGGCGTATGCCGTGTTCATGCGGGTCTTCTTCCACGATGCGGCGTTTCACCATTACCGACTCTTGCAGGAGCGACAGCAGATGGGTGGCATCGGCATCCTCGACGCGGTAGCCGAGCAGACGGTTATAGTTGTCGTTGTTGTCGATAAGTCCGTGTTTAAGCATTTCGGCATATCCCGACCTTACCTCTGCAACCGGAAGAGTGGAGAAGAAGCATGTCGATATAATCACCGCATCGGCTTCATTGAATACGCCGATTTCATTTTTAAGCCCGTTGAAGTTTATGCCGGTCTTGCCCCCGACTGCGGCATCGACGGCGGAAAGCAGTGTGGTTGGCACATTAATGAAGCGGATTCCTCGCTTGAAGGTGGATGCGGCAAATCCTCCCATGTCGGTAATCATGCCGCCGCCGAGATTGACAAGCATCGACTTGCGGTTGGCTCCCCCTTCCTGAAGCTGAGTCCATATACAGGAGAGCGAGTCAAGGTTTTTATTGACGTCGCCCGGCTTTACTGATATTATTTTTGCGCCGGCAAGCGTGGTGGAGTTTTCAAGGAGCAGTGGCAACACGTGGCGACGTGTATTGTCATCCACGAGTATGAATGTAAGCGGTGAGCCGGCATCGTTGATTAACTTGTCGAGTGCTGAGGCTACATCGTTGGTAAACAGTAGGTCCTGGTGTTTCATGTCGTTAAGTTTTGGGTCAGATTGACATATTAAACGGATTGATGAATTTGTCGATATTGTCGGCGAGCGCGTCCATTGACGGATATACGATGTCGGCACCGGCATCCCATAGCGCCTGCTCGGGGATAGGTCCGGTTTTGACTCCGATAGTGAATGCGCCCGACGCGGCGGCTGCCATCACTCCTATGGGGGCATTGTCGATGGCTATGGCATTTTCAGGGTGTACGCCCGCGAGCGACATCCCTTTGAGGAATGGTTCGGGGTGAGGCTTGCCTTTGGTCACGTCATGACCTGTCACTCTCATGCCGGAGGGAAACGCGCCGGGAAAGTCGGTGTCAAGGCGGCTGATGAGCGTGTTTTGCCCCGAACCGGTCACGAGCACAGTAGCGATATGGCGGTCAAGCAGCGACTTTACCATACGACCGGCGCCCTTCATCGGTGCCACCGGAGGCATTTCGCTGAACAGCACTGTCTTACGCCGGTACAGCTCCTTTGCTTCTTCGGGCGACGCGTCATGCCCGTAGGCGCGACGGAAGAGCAGGTTGATGGTGTCCACGCCTGTGCGTCCCTCATACATGAAAAATTCGTCACGGTCACAGTCTATGCCTATTTCCGACATCATGCGGTGCCACGCGTCGGCATGGTGTCCCATTGAGTCATAAAGGGTGCCGTCCATGTCGATAAGGGCGGCGGTAGGCGCGAAACTCATAAGCTCGTTGCGCGTCATGTAGTTTATTATGGCTTCTTGCTCGGTCATTTCTTTTTCTTTTTGTCGCTTGTTGCCCGGGGCTCATCCTCAGTCTCCGGTTTGGGAGGGGCGGGAAGGAGTCCCTGGTTGATAAACATTATTGAATCTTCACGGGATATAGTGTCGCCGGTCTCGTCAAAGCTGACTGCCTCCGGCTTCTTTTCGGGGCGTATGGCTCCTAACCGCGCGTTGCGTGCCCCGCGGCGGAATACATTGTCGATTTCCTTGAGCAGGTTGATGCGGGTCGTATCGACGATAGCTATGGTCTCGCCGGCTTTGTCAGGCTTGTATTTTGATTTTCCGAGACGCACTTTCATCTTGTCGGCATTGCCGGAAAGGTTTATGCCAAATTTAAAAGGTATCGGCGACTTCAATACCGACACATGATACTTGAAATTCATCGCGAGGTCGTTGGACCCCATCACCGCAAGACGATACCTGTCAAAGTCAAATACAAACGGGAACAGCTCGACACGTGAGTCTTCGACGAGCATCTCTACTGCCATGTGGGGTATCACATTGGTCTTCTTGTCTTTGAAAAGAAGCCACTTTGAAAGGGTGCGGAATGTCTCGGCATCGAGAAGCACAAGGTCGGAGCCTTCGAGTCTTACCGCCGCATTTAGCGAGGGAAGCTCGATGTTCATGGTCGAGTCTATTTTGGCTGTTGCCGCCACATCGGCATTAATCCGTCCCTCAAATGACTGTAGCAACGGCATCAGGGAGTCAACAGCCGGCATCATGCCTATGAACTCTTTTATATGTATGTCGGAGAGTTCAAGCCCAAAACCAAAACGGATGTCTTTTTTTGTCGGAGCCGTATATAGAGCCGTGAACCGGGCATCGCCTATGCCTGATTTAGCCGACAGGTCGCGCAGGTTGATTGCTCCGTCTTTGACAAGCAGCTCACCGTTGAAGTCGGCCATATACATGTCGGAATATATGATATTGTCGGCGTTCATCTTTATTTCGGCATCGATGTTGACAGGCACAAGCAGGGCGGCGGTCATGCCGTCGGTGTTGAGTGAATCGGCGAGGTTGTCGATTTCTTTTTCAGTATCGATTGAGGCGAGTGTCACCGAGCCATCCTTTATACGTTCGGCAAATGCAGCTCCGTTGTATGATGCCTGCACAAGCTGGTTGACATTAAGGGTGTCACTTTTTACGCTAAGCATCACTTTGAGCGGACTGCCTGTGGTAAGGGCGCGGCGCATGTTGCGTATGCCGCCGTTTACGACAAAGTCGGAGTTGCCCGCCTGATATTTCACATCGTTAAATATCACACTGTCGGTAGAAAATTTCACATCGACATGACTGATGCGGTTACGTATGGGAAAGTAGGGTGTGAACATGCCGCCGCGTTCGGCTGTGATTGTGCCCTCCACATTCCACTTTCTGAGCAGTCGCCTGGTGGTGTTGTCTACTCCAAAATCCACAAGGTCGTATTGCGACATGTCGATTTTGCCACGACGCGACATACCGGCGCGCATGATGGTCAGTATCGAGTCGGGCGATGCTCCGGGATTGAGTGCGGCGATAGAGTCGTAGCGGTGTTTCATGCGCTGGCTCATCGGCCTGACGGGGCGCATGTGGGCGGCTATGTTGACATTACCTTTGCGCAAAATCACCCGGTTCATGGAGTCGGCATAAAAGATTGAACCTATGCCCGCACCCACATTTAGCAGAGGCAGGCGCGCCTGCTCCTCGAAACGACGTAGCGACGCGTGGGCTGTGAGGTCGCGTGCGATGACGCGGGTAGAGTCGGGGTCGGAATATCGCAGACGGGCTATGCGCAGGGTGGCGCCTATGGGGTTGATAGCCGTCGTGTCGGCTGATGATGCCGTGTTTGAGCAGCCGATGCCACCTTTCATGTCGCGTAGAGCCACATCGATACCCTCGATATTCATTGAGAGGGTGTCGACATTGATGGAGGCGGTAAGGAGCGAGTCGACGCGATGATTGTCGGTGACAAATCGGTTGTTGGTTCCAAGCTTGACACATGTATTGCGGGTATACAGGTCGATGCCCATGTCGGGCGACGAGAGATTGATTTCTTCAAGGTCGAGGTCGCCGTTAAGGTTTATGCGGTGGAATTGCTTTGGGGTGAGGTCGCTTACACGCAGTTGTGCGTCGGTGTCGAGCTGTATCCTGCCTTTGACCGAGCCGGGAAACATTGCGAGAAGTGATTTCGGCAGGCTGGCAAGGTTGACATTTGCCTTTACGTGACCTTTTATCGCGGGATTGGAGACAGGAGAGGCAATGCTGCCGTTGATGTTAACCGCTACGCCTTCTCCGTTGACTGTCAGGCTGCTGAGAGTAGCGGTAGATGCGTCGGGATTATCTCCGTTGACTTTTGCCGACGCCGCAAGACTTATATGGTCAAATTCATATCCATCGTACACTGCACGGCATTGCGGCACATCGAGTGTGGCATCAATCCACGGAAGTGACTTGCTGTCAAGCGGATAGGGGCGAGTGATGCACATTGCGATGTCGGCGGTCATGCCGGTGGTTAACCCCGGGATTTCCGGACGCCACTGTTGAGGTATCATGGCTATGGTCTCCATCACCGGCAATTGGTCGATATTTACACGTAGTTCATCGACTGTAATCGGGGTGCCAAGGGTGATTGCCGCGTTTATTACAGCTCTTACGGGAGCGAGTGCTACGGTAAAGTCATTAAACAGGAATTTTTCGGGCGAACCATGTTGCCACTCTATCTTGCCGTCGACTGCCAGCGACAGCGAATCGATATTTATGTCGGGGGGGAGCAAGGCGGCAACCGAGCTGTTGACTTGAAGCCGGTAAGCCGGTTGCTCTGATGACAGGATGTCGGAACGGCTTATGTTGATAACCACGTCAATTGAATCGGCTGCTGAAAAATACCTTATCGGCAGGGAGTCGGTTATGACAAAGCGGTTGATGGTGATGTCGGGCAGTTCGACAGGTGAAGAAGTCTCTTCTTTGGTGTCGCCCGGTGGTACGATGTCATAGTTGACCGTCGTGCTGTCGTAGGCAACGGCATTGAGCGACGACCCGGACAGCTCCACATCGTGGAGGCTTATCTTGCCGCCAAGAATGGCAAGCACGTTGACTCCTCCGCGGAAATGCCCGATGTGGGCGAGGGTGTCGGCATACTCTGGCAGGCGGCTGCGCCGGGTCTCGTCAAGCGAAGCAAAGGCTTCGCTTTTCACCGTCAGCGAATCGAGGTCTATATATAATGTGGGAAATGTCTTCCAGAATGTAAGCTCGGCACGCGACAGCGATACTTCTGCATTGAGATTCTCATTGGCAACATCTGTGATTATAGGGGTGAGTTTGCCAGGCGTGAGTATCCACACAGCAAGGGTGATCACGATAATTATAAGGGCGATGATGCCCCCGATGACTCCTGCCGTCCACTTCGCCACTTTACGCCATATGCCGCTCTTCTTCTCTTTACTCATGACTTTTGCTCTTTAGACTTTCTTGCCGTGATATGAAAACAACCTTGCTTGCGCTCATATTTTACATAGCATTTTTTTTCGTCGCGTATCTGCTTTAGCACCTCGCCGAGCAGATTTTTGAGATCTTCCTGCGAGCGTGCTACCGTGACCGAATCACATATAAATTTTGTATAGCTGATGTCAAATGTGGTGCCATACCGGTGAGCCGACTCCTGGGTGGCGTTTACATTACGTCGGCGCAATTTCTTGACCGCACCCTCGGTGCGCAACACACTGGTCACCTTCAGACGGTAGTCGCCTCCTCCTCGTGCATCGAGAGAGTCGTTGAACCGCGCGCCTATCTCCTTCAACAAATCATAGGCCTCCGGCACAAGATAGGGGACGGAGTGAGTAAGGTTGTCGACATAATATTCGCGGCAGCTTTCTATGCGCTTGATGCCGCGTTTTAGCTTCCATGCTTTCGCCGCTCCGTCAATCGGGTCGATGCCTAAGGCGCGTGCTTCTGCGAGATGCACGTGGTTGCTGTCGTTGAACACACGTCCGAGAGTGCCGCCTATAGGGTTGATTTTCATTTTGACACATCCTCCGTCGGGCATAGAGTCAAAGTGAGTGAAAAAGTCGGTATTTTCAGGTGTGGTTACATCAGGCGACTCTGCGGCGTCGGTGCGCGAGCAGCTGCATCCCTCTATTGAGAGCAATACAGGCGATAAAAACAGCAGGCAAGCAAAAAGTGATTTCATCGGAAAAAATGTGTAATATATAAATTAAGGTGTAAAATTAGTGAATTGTCGGCTAATGTCAAAAAAACAGACGGCATTACTTGTCTCAAGCTCTGCCGTCCTTCCATTCATGAGAAATCTATCTACTATTATATGATGGATTCTATTGAATGCTTAGAAAATTAAATGTTGAGTTGCATTAACATTGAGGTGTGTATAATTTCGGGTACAAGTATAATAATTTTGATTTGATTTGCATAATAAAATCAAGACAATTTTTATTTTTTGTGTTGTAAAACATATTTTTTTGTGAATGTTAATGAAAAATAGCTCATATCAGGCGATGAAATGTTGCCGGTTAATCCTGCGGTGATAAAATCAGCTCGAAGGGTTGTATGTTGTGGCACGTGACAAAAACTAAATGCCGGTTATGGAAAAATTTCCTTAATGGCTTGTGGCAGTAAGCAAAAAACCTTAAATTTGCATGGTGAACAATAGCTACAATAAAATTTCTTTAATATATTAATTTCTAATTTCAAAACTACTATGTGGTTAACAAGCTCATCTATAGGGCGTAAATTGGTCATGGCTATTACAGGCGCATGTCTCGTCCTATTCGTAACTTTTCACTGCTTGATGAACGCAGTAGCAATCGTGTATCCCACGGCTTATAACGTGATATGCGAATTTCTTGGAGCGAACTGGTATGCGCTAATAGCTTCTGCCGGTCTGGCTGCGCTTTTCATTTTGCACATTATCTACGCCGTGTGGCTTACTTTGCAGAACCGCAAGGCACGTGGTAACGACCGTTACAATGTGTCAAAGAAGCCCGCTACCGTAGAGTGGTCGTCTCAAAACATGCTCGTGCTCGGTATCGTGATTTTCGCGTTCCTGGTTGTACACCTGATTCAGTTCTGGGCTAAGATGCAGCTTCAGGAAATCCGTGGCGCTGAGGGTGTGCTTCCTCCGTCAATGGGTACTCTTTTCATCCAGGAGGCATTTGCTTGTGTATGGACCCCGATTATCTATATCATCGGTTTCATCGCGCTTTGGTTCCACATGAATCACGGTTTCTGGTCAATGTTCCAGTCAGCCGGATGGAACAACATCACTTGGCTTCCCCGTCTTAAGGCTTTTGCCTGCTGGTGGACTTCTATCGTGGTGCTTCTCTTCATCGCACAGGCTGTCGTGTTCACCGTCAATGCCAACAACGACTTCTACAAGAAAGACGCTGCCCTTCGCGAGCAGTATAAGGAAGTGATGGGCGACATGGTAGGTATACCTGTTGACCGCTTCAAATATGATGACTTCTCATCAACAGTGCGTGAGCACGCTTCTCAGATTCAGGGTCTTATCTCTTCACCTCAGCAGGCTATGCAGATGGGCGCAACTGAGGAAATGCTCAACGCAGAGATGGCTCGTTTCGAGCCGGTAATCAGCCTCCTCGACTATCTTGAAGGCACTCCCGCGACTACTGTTAATGTTCAACCTGAAAACTAATTTGCGATATGGATTTAACTAAAGAAAACGTGAAAGTGATGAATCCGGCTGATTCCAAGATCCCGGAAGGTCCTATCGCTGAGAAATGGACCAACTACAAGGCTCATCAGAAACTTGTGAACCCCGCCAACAAGCGTCGTCTCGACATCATCGTTGTCGGTACAGGTCTTGCAGGAGCGTCAGCTGCCTCTTCTCTTGCCGAGATGGGCTTCAATGTGCTTAACTTCTGTATTCAGGACTCTCCCCGTCGCGCTCACTCAATCGCGGCACAGGGTGGTATAAATGCAGCTAAAAATTATCAGAACGACGGCGACTCTGTGTACCGTCTGTTCTACGACACTGTAAAGGGTGGCGACTACCGTGCCCGCGAGGCAAACGTTTACCGTCTTGCCGAGGTGTCTAACAATATTATCGACCAGTGTGTCGCTCAGGGCGTACCTTTCGCACGCGAATACGGCGGTCTGCTTGCCAACCGTTCATTCGGTGGCGCGCAGGTGTCACGTACATTCTATGCAAAGGGTCAGACCGGTCAGCAGCTCCTTCTCGGTGCATACTCTTCACTTAACCGTCAGATTAACCTCGGTAAGGTAAAGAGCTACAACCGCTATGAGATGCACGATGTGGTGATGATTGACGGCAGAGCACGCGGTATCATCGCAAAGAATCTTGTTACCGGTAAGTTTGAGCGTTTCGCAGCTCACGCAGTGGTTATCGCCACCGGTGGTTATGGCAATGCTTACTTCTTGTCGACCAACGCTATGGGCTGTAACTGTAGCGCCGCTATGGCTTGCTACCGTAAGGGAGCATATTTCGCTAACCCCGCTTACGTGCAGATTCACCCGACCTGTATCCCCGTTCACGGTGACCAGCAGTCTAAGCTGACTCTTATGTCAGAGTCACTCCGTAACGACGGCCGTATCTGGGTGCCCAAGAAGCTTGAAGATGCCAAGAAGCTCCAGTCGGGCGAAATCAAGGGTTCTGACATCCCCGAAGAAGACCGCGACTACTATCTTGAGCGCCGCTATCCGGCATTCGGTAACCTCGTGCCCCGTGACGTTGCTTCACGTGCAGCTAAAGAGCGTTGCGACAAAGGATTTGGCGTAAACAATACCGGTCTTGCCGTGTTCCTTGACTTCAGTGACGCTATCAACCGTCTTGGTATCGACACAGTGCGTCAGCGCTACGGCAACCTTTTCGACATGTATGAGGAGATTACCGACGTTAACCCCGGTGAGGTAGGTAAGGAAATCAACGGTGAGACTTATTACAACCCGATGATGATATTCCCCGCTATCCACTATACTATGGGTGGTATCTGGGTTGACTATGAGCTCCAGACCTCACTCAAGGGTCTTTTCGCAATCGGTGAATGTAACTTCTCTGACCACGGTGCCAACCGTCTTGGTGCTTCGGCTCTCATGCAGGGTCTTGCCGACGGTTATTTCGTGCTTCCTTATACAATCCAGAACTATCTTTCCGACCAGATTACCGTGCCTCACTTCACTACTGACACCCCCGAGTTTGACGAGGCTGAGAAGAAGTGTATCGAGGCTCAGGAAAGCTTCCTGAAGATTCAGGGTAACCGCTCTGTTGACTCTATCCACAAGGAGCTCGGTCACATCATGTGGGAATATGTAGGTATGGCACGTACTAAGGAAGGTCTTACCACTGCTCTTGAGAAGCTCAAGGCTCTCCGCAAGGAATTCCAGACCAATCTCTATGTGCCCGGTACTGCCGACGGCATGAACATCGAGCTTGACAAGGCGTTCCGTCTTAATGACTTCATCACCATGGGCGAGCTTGTCGCTTACGACGCTCTCAACCGTAATGAAAGCTGCGGCGGTCACTTCCGCGAAGAGTATCAGACTGAGGAAGGCGAGGCTAAGCGCGACGACCAGAATTACTTCTACGTATCGTGCTGGGACTATCAGGGAAGCGACGACAAGGCTCCCGAGCTTATCAAGGAACCGCTTCACTATGAGGCTATCAAGGTCCAGACCCGTAACTATAAGTCGTAATTTTCACAACATTAAGAAAAGTAAACTCAAATGGCAAATATAACTGTTCAACTTAAGGTGTGGCGTCAAGCCGGACCGAAGGAAAAAGGCGAGTTCAAGACTTATACGGTTGAGACCGACACTGACACCTCTTTCCTTGAAACTCTTGACATACTCAACGAGCAATTGGTGGCTAAGCACGAAGAGCCTATCGCTTTTGACCATGACTGCCGCGAAGGTATCTGCGGTATGTGTTCGCTCTACATCAACGGACACCCCCACGGTCCCGCTACAGGTGCTACCACCTGCCAGCTTTACATGCGTCGTTTCCACGACGGTGAGGTTATCACGGTAGAGCCCTGGCGTTCGGCTGCATTCCCGGTAATCAAGGACCTCATGGTCGACCGTAATGCATTTGACAAAATCCAGCAGGCTGGCGGCTACGTATCGTTTAACTGCGGCGGTGCCCAGGATGCCAACTGTCTGCCCATCTCGAAGGTCAACGCTGACCTCGCTATGGATGCCGCTACTTGTATCGGTTGCGGTGCTTGCGTGGCTGCATGTAAAAACGGCTCTGCAATGTTGTTCGTTTCGGCTAAGGTGAGCCAGTTTGCTCTTCTTCCCCAGGGTCAGGTAGAGCGCGCACGTCGTGCCCGCGCCATGGTGAAGAAGATGGACGAGCTTGGATTCGGTAACTGTACCAACACAGGTGCATGTGCTGCCGAGTGCCCGAAAAACATTTCACTCAGCAACATCGCACGTCTTAACCGCGAGTTTATCAAGGCTAAGCTCAAAGATTAATCTTTACAATAGATAATCATTTTCCCGCACCCCGGTTGCATTTGTGCTGCCGGGGTGTGTTGTTTATAAATTTACCTCTCCTTTTTGACAATATTATTTTGTGTATTTTGTCGTTTAGCGTAATTTTGCACCAAATTAAACAATCAAACGCTTTCTCATAAAACAATGAAATTTTCACCAAACAATATCTGGCTTTCATCCAGAGACTATGTGATTATCGTCTTTGGTTTGCTGATATATGCATTCGGCTTTTGTGCATTCGTGCTTCCTGAAAAGGTCGTTATCGGTGGTCTTGTCGGAGTCGGCTCTATAGGCTACTTTCTTACCGGCATACCTGTGGCTGTGATTTCTTATGGTTGCAACCTTACGCTGCTTGCTATCGCCTATAAGGTTGTAGGCAAGCAATTTGTGGTGCGCACCATATTTGGGGCAACGGTGATAAACTTATTTATAGGTGTGTTGCAGCCGTTTTTCCCCGAGCCGCTTATCGCGCAGCAGACATTCATGAACATCATTATCGGAGGTATCATGTGTGGTGTCGGCATTGGACTCGCGTTTACCCATAACGGCTCCACCGGCGGCACTGATATCGTGGCGGCTATGGTGTCGAAACATAGCAATGTGTCAATCGGCCGGATGATGATTTATTGCGACTTCGTGATTATCTCGTCGAGCTTCTTCATATTCCATCAGATAGATAATGTGGTTTATGGTCTTGTCGTGACTTTCCTTGCCTCTTTTATGGCTGACCAGATTATCAACACTACGCGTCAGGCAGTGCAGTTTACCATCATCTCGGCTCACTGGGAAAAGATAGCCGACGCGATTAATAATGAGGCGCGCCGCGGATGTACTGTGCTTGAGGGCATGGGCTGGTATTCAAAGCATCCCGTTAAGGTGTTGCTTGTCATGTGTCGCAAGATTGAGTCGGTTACTATATTCCGTATAGTCAAGTCGATTGACAAAGACGCTTTCATCACGCAGGCTAATGTCAATGGTGTTTACGGGCAAGGATTTGACATGGTTAAGCTGAAGATGAAAGATGGCAAGAGAGTAGGGGAGAGTGGCGAGCTTTTGCCCCCGGCTCACGCTGTGCCCCACAAAGAAGGCAAGTAAGCCTCATTAAGACTTTTTATAACTTATAACGCCGTTAATTTTAAGACTTTTTGGCGTTTATTGCCGAATATTTACTAACTTTGCAGCCTGCAAAAACAAGACGGACCGTAGTAGGTCACATGCAGGTAAACGCAATACTATTAGACGATTATGAAGCTATTACAAGCTAAACTTGACAAGTACCAGGAACCGCAAAAAGCCAAAGCTTTAGGCATTTATCCCTATTTCCGCGCAATCTCAAGCGAACAGGATCCCGAAGTGTTGATCAACGGTAAGAAAGTGTTGATGTTCGGCTCCAATTGCTATACCGGTCTCGTGAACCATCCTAAGGTAAAGGAAGCTGCTATTGAGGCAATTAAGAAATATGGTACCGGCTGTGCCGGCTCGCCCTTCCTTAACGGTACGCTCGACATCCACAAGGAGCTTGAAGCTCGTCTTGCCGCTTATGTGGGCAAGGAGGATGCAATGATATATTCGACCGGTTTCGAGGTGAATCTCGGTGTCGTTTCTACACTTACCGGTAGAGAGGATTACATCCTTTTTGATGAACAGGACCATGCGTCTATTATTGATGGTCGCCGCCTTTCGTTCTCTCAGGCGCTCAAATATAAGCACAATGACATGGCATCGCTGGAGGCTCAGCTTAAGAAGTGTGAGCCCGACAAGGTGAAGCTTATTGTTACCGACGGTGTGTTCTCTATGGAGGGTGACGTTGCTAATCTTCCGGAGATTGTACGTCTTGCGAAGCAGTATGACGCGACAATCATGGTAGATGAGGCTCACGGTATCGGTGTGTTCGGTAAGGGTGGTCGCGGTGTGTGTGACCATTTCGGAGTGACCGATGATGTGGATCTTATTATGGGTACATTCAGTAAGTCATTTGCTTCACTCGGTGGATTTATCGCTACCGACAAGGAGATTACCAACTTCCTCCGTCACCATTCACGCTCTTACATATTCACGGCGTCTATTACTCCGGCTTCTACTGCGGCTGTGATGGCAGCACTCGATATCATGGAGAGTGAGCCTGAAATTCAGGACCATCTTTGGGAGCTTACCAACTTCGCGCTTGACGGATTCCGTCAGATGGGCTGTGAGATAGGTAACACCTCTACCCCGATTATCCCGCTGTTTGTGCGCGACAACAATAAGACTTTCGCTATCACACGCGACCTGCTTGAAGATGGTATCTTTGTCAACCCGGTTGTTTCGCCTGCGGTTGCACCTCATGATACACTTATCCGCTTCAGCTTGATGTCTACCCATACAAAGGCTCAGGTTGAGACCGCGCTCGAAAAGATAGAAAAAGTATTTAAGGCTTACGGTATTATCAAATAATTACCGGCGCTTTAAGTCATAAGGCTAAGCTGCCCTGCGATTCTTTTACGGATTGCAGGGCAGCTTGTTTTGTAGGGTGAGATGATTAATTAGGTTTAATTTTTGGCCGGGGTTGCAAATTTTCCTCAAAAAATTTTGCGCGTATCGATATTATTTCTAAATTTGTAATGATTATAAAATTATAGAGTTTTAAATTATGAATATGACATCACAGGTGACAGAGTATTTGCAGCGGCATGGGGTTCGCCCTTCCGCTCAGCGCATAGCTGTGACGAGATTCATGATGGAAAACCCTGTACATCCCTCGGCAGAGGTGATTCACGACGCGCTCGTGAAAGAGATGCCTACATTGTCGCTTGCCACTGTTTACAATACATTGCGTGTGCTTGTGGATACCGGTGCGGTGACTATGCTTAATGTCGATACGCGGAATGCCCGCTACGACCTTATAAAGGTGCCTCACGCCCATTTCTGCTGCCGCAGGTGTGGAAGTCTGCATGATGTGCCGCTCTCCTCTCCTGTCGTGCTGCCCGACGGCATGTCGCTTGGCGGCTTCGAGATTGAGGATGTAGATGTGTGTTATCGCGGACTGTGTGATAAATGCCGCGAGTAGCAGGCTTAAGAAATTGAATTAGAAATTAATATTATTCGTATAACTATCTAAAATTAAAACAAAATGGCAAAGAAATTTATTTGTACTGTATGTGGATACGTTCATGAAGGTAATGAAGCTCCCGAGAAGTGCCCGGTATGTGGTGCTCCCGCAAGCAAGTTCAAGGAACTCGACGAGGCTGCTGACCTTGTTTTTGTAACCGAGCATGAGGTAGGCTCTGCAAAGGGTTGCGACGAGGAGATGATCAAGGACCTTACCGCACATTTCAACGGTGAATGTGGAGAGGTAGGTATGTATCTTGCAATGTCACGTCAGGCTGACCGCGAAGGCTATCCCGAAATTGCAGAAGCTTTCAAGCGTTATGCTTTTGAAGAGGCTGAACACGCTGCAAAGTTTGCCGAACTTCTTGGTGAGGTAGTATGGGATACCAAGACTAACCTTGAGAAGCGTATGGCTGCCGAGGCAGGTGCAAATGAGGATAAGATGCGTATTGCACGCCGTGCAAAGGAACTTGGTCACGATGCTATCCATGACACTGTTCATGAAATGGCTAAGGACGAGGCTCGCCACGGTCAGGGCTTCCAGGGTCTCTACAATCGCTTCTTCAAGAAATAAGTATCTGATACCCTAATATGAGAAATATGTGACGACACGGTTTTTGCCGTGTCGTCTTTTTTTTGGGGGTGATGATGGGGTATTAGATTTTTTTGCTGACCGAGTATTATGCCGTGTGATGGGCATCAAAAAAAGGAGGGTGTACCGATTTTTCGGTACACCCTCGTCTTGTAATCTTTAAGTAAACAGGGGCTTACTTGCGGATACCAAGCTCCTTCTGAGCGATGATAGCACGATAGCGTGTGATATCCTTCTTGATAAGGTAATCAAGGAGGCGACGACGCTTACCTACCAAAGCCTTAAGAGCACGCGCAGTAGTATAATCTTTGTGATTTGACTTGAGGTGTTCAGTCAAATGAGCAATACGAACCGAGAATAATGCTATCTGAGCTTCAGGTGAGCCAGTATCAGTCTTGCCCTTACCGTATTTCTCAAAGATGTTTACTTTTTCTTCAGAATTTAGGTGCATTCTTAATGAAATTAAATGTTAATAAATATACAGTTGCTCCAAAGAGCGCACAAAGTTAGTAAATTTCTGTAAAATGACAAAACCTTAGTCAAGGTTTTTGTCTTTTGAAGGATTGCGGTAATGGATTTTACCTTCGATATACTCCTGGGTAGCGATGAGAGTGGGCTTGGGGAGCTTTTCGTAGTAACGTGAAATCTCGATTTGCTCACGGTTTTCTGAAATTTCCTCAAGGTTGTCGTTGAGTGAAGCGAACTCCTGGAGCTTTTTTTCAAGGTCGTGCTTCATTTCTCCGGCTATCTGATTGGCGCGCTTTGCAATGATGCACACGGTTTCGTAGATGTTGCCGGTATCCTGCGACATCTTGGTGAGGTCGCGGGTGGTGGTTGTGAGGGGTGCGTTGGATTTCTTGTAGTCCATTATATTAATTATTTATTCGTTTACGTATTTGCTGGCAATCTTCATGATATTGTCGGCTTCCTTGCGGTTGTGGGTGTCGGGGTAGTTGTTGATAAATGAGTAATACTCATCTACTACCTCGCGGAATCGGTCGGCTTTCTTTTCCTCGACGCTCTGAGCTGCTTCCTGATAGCGTGACTTCAGCACAAGCATCTCCAGCTCCTCCTTGTATTTAGAGTAGGGATATGTCTTTATGGCGTTGCGCGCCACGATTACCGCCGATTCGTAATTGTTGCCCATGTAGTTGCCGAGATTGTAATAAAGCTGGGCATTCTGGAGCTCTTTTAGAGTGAGCTTGTCTTGAAGCTCGAAGATGGCGTTTTGGGCAACAGGCACCTTGTCGCTTTTGGGAAAATAGTCAAGAAAAGCCTGAAGCTCTTCGATTGCCTTGATTGTGCCGCTTTGGTCAAGCTGAGCCTCGGGAGAGTCAAGATACCATCCATATCCTGAGTAGAAACGTGCCATTTCGGCAAATTTTCCTTTGGGGTAACGTGTATAATAGGTATGGAAATATGCCGACGAGTTTACGTAGTCTTTGTTCTCATACAAGCTCAGTCCAAGCAGGTATAGCGACTCTTCGGCGTTTTTAGTGCCTTTCATCGTTGCCACGATGTCTTGCAGCACGGTGGCTGCCTGAGTGTATTTCTTCTCGTCAAACGCTTTGCGCGCGTAAGCGAGTTTTGCCTCGTTGTCGTTGCTTTTGAGTATGCGGTTGTATTCGCCGCATGACGACATTACGGAGAGCATCAACAGTGAAATTGTTATATAAATGTATTTACGCATATATGCAGTCGAATATTCAAGCTGCAAAGTTAATAATAAATCGCGTGATTTGGTAAAAAACGGGCAATTTTTTGATGCGTATTCTGTTTTAACTCAATTTGACCTACAATTTTGGACATTTACAACCCTTATTTCGCCTTTTTATATTAATTTTGCGCTTGATTGGTGAGGTATTGCGTATTGCGATACTCTCGATTAACTAAAAACTGATATAGTGGAAGAATCATCAAAACAAAATAATGGGAATTTTATAAAGAAACATCCGATATTGTTTAACTTTCTGCTGATACTTCTTGCCGGGTGCGGGGTTGTGTGGATTACATTGGTCTGGCTTGACATATGGACCGAGCACGGAAAGTATGAGGTGGTTCCCAACATAAAGGGGCTTTCGTTTGAGCAGGCTTCTTCAGCTTTGCTCACCGCAGGCTTGATTCCGGAGCTTTCTGATTCGATATATGACGATAAGACACGCCCCGGCACAGTACTGGAGCAGTCGCCCAGAGCCAACACGAAGGTAAAGCCTAACCGCACCGTGTACCTTACAATCAACGCATTTACGCCCAAGATGATTTCAGTGCCCGACCTGACCGACATGTCGTTGCGGCAGGCGCGCTCGACTCTTGAGGGTATCGGCGTAAAAAATATACGGGAGCAATATGTGGTAAGTGAATACCGCGACCTTGTGCTCGGGGTGAAGTTCAACGGTGTCGCCTTGAAGCCGGGAGCACGTATCCCGACGTCGGCTACAGTGACTCTTGAAGTGGGTGAAGGCATAGCCGGCGATGCCGACAGTGAGGCTGTCGCTGAGGCGATACTCGGCGATGAGGAAGCGGCTGAGCTCGATATCAATTAATTAACATGACCGATTGATATGGTAGAGGATATTATTACCCCCGACGAGCTGTATGATGAAGCTCCCGACGACCTCGCGGCGATTGATGACGACGGGTCGGCGGATGACGGCAACGGGCTTTATGAGCATTTCCGATTTGTCGCCGACAAGGGTCAGCAGTTGCTCCGTGTCGACAAGTTTCTTGTGGCACGGCTTGAAAAGTCGTCGCGCAACCGCGTGCAGCAGGCTGCCGATGCCGGGTGTATATTGGTCAACGGCAAGCCTGTCAAGTCCAACTACCGCGTGAAGCCGCTTGATGTGGTCACTGTGGTTATGGACCGCCCGCGTTATGAACTTGAGATAATCCCGGAAGATATCCCCCTTGACATAGTATATGAAGATGAGCATCTGCTTGTGGTCAACAAGCCCGCCGGACTCGTAGTGCATCCCGGTCACGGCAATTATCACGGCACGCTTGTCAACGCCCTTGCCTATCATTTCAAGGACAATCCCGACTATGATGTCAATGACCCGCGCATGGGGCTTGTGCATCGTATCGACAAAGATACTTCGGGGCTGCTGGTAGTGGCTAAAACTCCCGATGCAAAGACCCATCTCGGCAAACAGTTTTTTAACAAGACCACAAAGCGAGAGTATGTGGCAGTGGTATGGGGACGCCCGACACCTCCCGACGGACGTATCGAGGGCAATATCGGACGCAGCCCCAAGGACAGGTTGCAGATGGCTGTATTCCCCGACGGCGACCAGGGCAAGCATGCCGTGACACATTATTCCACTATCGAGCCGCTCGGCTATGTGACAGCAGTTAAGTGTGTGCTTGAAACAGGGCGCACCCATCAGATACGTGTCCACATGAAGCATATAGGCCATCCGCTCTTTAATGATGCGCGCTACGGTGGCGACATGGTATTGCGCGGTACCACCACGGCTAAATACAAGCAGTTTATCGCTAATTGTTTTGCGGTTTGCCCACGGCAGGCATTACATGCCCGCACACTCGGCTTCGTGCATCCCGCGACAGGCGAAGAGATGTTTTTCAGCGCCCCGGTGCCGCCCGACATGACAGCTCTCATGGAGCGTTGGCGAAAGTATAACAATGCCGAGCAATAACAAACAGCTGCAACGCATTGGAGATTAACCATTGAATTTAGAACTATCTTAGAAAAACAGAAAAAGTAATATAGTTATGATACAGGATCCACGACCATTTGAAGACATAGCTCCTTATTCGGACAGTGTATTTCACGAAAAGATGCAACATCTTGTGAAGGAGCCGGGATTTGAACATGCTGTAAAGTGGGTATTGCCCGATGTTGACTATAAGGAGATGTGTGACGACCTCCTTCAGGTAAGAGATAAAGATACATTCCAGCATAAGATAATGTGGCCGTTTCTTGAGATGCTTGCATCCAAGACAACTTCGGGGCTTACAATTGACGGTATAGAGCGCATAGACCGCGACAAGGCATATACGTTTATCACCAATCACCGCGATATAGTGCTTGACACCTCGTTTCTCAACCTCTGCTTCCTGCGGTCAGGCTATCCTACCACGCAGGTGGCTATCGGTAATAACCTGCTGATTTATGAGTGGATAAGCGACCTTGTAAGGCTCAATAAGAGCTTTATCGTAAAGCGCGACCTCCCAAAAGTAAAGGCTCTTGAAGCTGCAAAAGAGTTGTCGGGTTACATTCATTATACCGTTGGCGAAGAGAAGCAGTCGGTGTGGATTGCCGAGCGTCAGGGTCGTAGCAAAGATTCGAGCGACATGGCTCAGGAATCGCTGATAAAGATGCTCGGACTTGCCGGCAATGGCGACTTGCGTGACAATCTTAAGGAGATCAATCTGCTGCCGGTGTCGATTTCTTATGAATATGATCCCAATGATTATCTGAAGGCGCGTGAATTTTTGCTGCGTCGCAACGATCCCGAGTTCAAGAAGACCCAGCGCGATGATCTTTTCGCTATGGAGACCGGACTGTTGCAGCCAAAGGGAAGGGTACACTTCTCTGTAGGATATCCTCTTAACCCGATGCTTGACACTATCCCCGATGATGCCGACAAGAGTCAGGTGGCGCGCGATGTATGTCACGCCGTGGATTGCCAGATTCACTCGGGCTACATGATTTTCCCGATTAACTACATAGCTTACGACAGGCTCTGCAACACAAAAGAGTTTGCCGACAAATATACCGCTGAGGAAGAGCATGAATTTGAGCAATACATAAAGTCTCAGCTTGAAAAAGTGGATGTGCCTGAACTAACGGAGGAAGATAATGGTTTCTTATACGAAATGATGCTTACCATGTATGCCAATCCGTTAAAAAATAAGATTTATTCCGAATCTTGCGGCAACGCGCAACATGGCAAGTAAAGACCGAATGATGTGACACTATGAGATTGCCGTTATTGATTATGATTATATTGATGGTAGTCAACGTATTTGTTGACTACTACATCTGGCGGCGTATCATATCGGTGGCAAGGCGCAGATTCTGGGGCGTTGCCTATGCCTGGAGTTCGCTGCTATGCCTGCTGTTTCTGGTGGTTACCGTGTGTCTGCCAAGGCGCAGCGGCAGTGATGCCATGCTCGTGTGCATCATGTGGATGTTGTATGCTTATTTTTCAATCTACATACCCAAATATTTTTTCTGTCTCATCAGTTTTATCGGATATATTCCGAAGCTATGGCATGGCCGACGGTGGGGCTGGGCGTCAATTGCCGGTGCCATCGTAGCTCTGTCCCTGTTTGTCGTGATGTGGTGGGCGGCGTTGGTCAATCGCACATCCATTAATGTCAATTATGTGGATGCTGAATTTGACAATCTGCCGGAGCAGTTTGACGGTTACCGCATAGCACAATTCTCCGATTTCCATGTCGGCACCTACGGCACTGACACGACATTTGTCGCAGAGGTGGTTGACTGTATCAATAACCAGGGAGCTGACGCAATAATGTTTACCGGCGATATTGTCAACCGTCGCACCGACGAGCTGCTGCCATTTGTCAATGTGTTGTCGCGTCTCGATGCTGCTGACGGGGTGTATTCCGTACTGGGCAATCATGACTATGGCGACTACAGCACCTGGAAGAGCGATGACGCCAAGCGTGGCAACATGGAGTTGATGTGCCGCTTGCAGAAAGATATGGGCTGGCGCTTGCTTAACAACGAGTCGGAGTTTATCAGGCGCGGCGGCGATTCGATAGCCGTGGTCGGTGTTGAAAATTGGGGTGACCCTCCTTTTACCGTCTACGGTGACCTTGACAAGGCTTATCCGCAGCAGAGCGACAGCACTTTCAAGTTGCTGATGAGCCATAACCCGGCACATTGGGTAGAGGAGATTGCTGATAATGATACAGTGAACATAGGGCTTACACTGTCGGGTCACACCCATGCCATGCAGATGGCGGTGGGAGGAGTGTCACCTGCGGTATGGCGTTACCCTACGTGGGGCGGCGAGTATAATGACAGTACATGCCGCCACAAGTTATATGTCAATATAGGGCTTGGCACAGTGGCAATACCGGCGCGTATAGGCGCGACTCCCGAAATCACTGTCATAACATTGAAAAAAACGCGTAACTAAAACATATTTTATATTATATCTTCTTCACCAACATGAGCAGTGAGCTTTTTTCTATCATCGCCGGGGAGATGAATATCCTCCGGAAACAGGTTTCAGCGACAGTAAAACTTCTTGATGACGGAGCTACGATACCCTTTATAAGCCGCTATCGCAAAGAAGCGACCGGCGGTCTTGATGAGGTGGCTATACATAATATCCGGTTGCGTTATGAGGCGTTGACCGCTCTCGAAAAGAGGAAGGAGGTTATACTATCCACCATAAAGGAGCAGGGAAAGCTTACTGCTGAGTTGCAGAAGAAAATAGAGGAGACGCTTGATGCTTCTGTGCTTGAAGACTTGTATCTTCCTTATAAGCCCCACAGGCGCACACGTGCGGTGATGGCAGCCGAGAAAGGTCTTGAGCCGCTTGCCAGGATGATAATGGCTCAGAATCTTGATGATGTGTCTAAGGCTGCAAGGAAGTTTGTAAAAGGTGAGGTTGCCGATGAAAAGGAAGCGCTCTCCGGCGCGCAGGATATAATCGCCGAGTGGATGAGCGAAAGCGAAAAAGCGAGGTCGATTGTGAGGTCGCGTTATCAGCGTAATGGCGTGATGACGGCTAAGGTCGTTGCCGGCAAGGAGACCGAGGGCAATAATTATAAGAATTATTTTGATTTCAGCAGTCCGTTGCGCTTGGTCACTTCCCATCGTCTGCTTGCCATATTGCGCGGTGAGTCGGAGGGATTTCTGAAAATGAGTGTCTCGATTGACGATGATGAGATGATTGACCGCCTCTCGCGCCTGTTTTTGAAGCCGGGCACAAGCGATGAAATCGCCGCCATCATAAAGGCGACGGTAAAAGACAGCTATCGCCGGTTGATACGTCCCTCGATAGAAACCGAGGTGATTGCGCTGGCAAAGGCAAAGGCCGACGATGGCGCGATAGCGATGTTTACCGACAATGTAAGGCAATTGTTGCTTGCTCCTCCGCTCGGTCATAAGCGAGTACTTGCCATTGACCCCGGTTTCCGCACCGGTTGCAAGGTGGTGTGTCTTGATGAGCAGGGCAATCTGCTCCATACCGAGGTAATCTATCCCAATCCTCCCCAGAATGATTTTCACGGGTCGGCGTTCAAGGTGAGCCGTCTTGTGGAGTCTTACCGTATCGATGCAATTGCTGTAGGTAATGGCACAGCAAGCCGCGAGACAGAAAATTTCTTGTCGTCGATACGCTATCCGCGAAAGATACAGGTGTTTGTCGTTAGTGAAAACGGTGCATCGGTCTATTCCGCGTCAAAGATAGCGCGTGATGAATTTCCTGATTACGATGTCACTGTGCGTGGCGCGGTTTCCATCGGGCGCAGGCTTATCGACCCGCTTGCCGAATTGGTCAAAATTGAGCCGAAATCAATCGGCGTGGGGCAGTATCAGCACGATGTTGACCAGAGTAAGCTGAAAGAAGCACTTAACTACACGGTGGAAAGCTGTGTCAACTCTGTAGGTGTCAATGTCAACACGGCATCGCGCGAATTACTTTCTTATGTGTCGGGAATCGGTCCGTCGCTTGCTTCCAATATTGTGGCTTACCGCGCAGAGCATGGCGATTTCAAGTGTCGTGAGGAGCTGCTTGAAGTGCCGCGTATGGGAGAGAAGGCTTACCAGCAGTGTGCCGGATTTTTGAGAATACCCGGAGGGGAAAATATCCTTGACAACACGGCGGTTCACCCCGAGCGTTATGAGCTTATCTCCCGCATAGCCTCTGACAACAGGTGTAGCGTTGACAGTCTTGTGAAAAATCCGAAGCTGTTGAATGAGCTTGACCTCACGCCTTATGTGGATAAAAGTGTAGGCTTGCCTACGTTGACTGATATTGTGCTCGAACTTGAAAAGCCGGGCAGAGACCCGCGTGCCAAGGTGGAGGTGATGGAGTTTGACGACAAGGTACGCGACATAAAAGACCTGTCAATAGGCATGGAGCTTAACGGTATCGTCAATAATATCACTGCATTTGGCTGTTTTGTCGACCTCGGTCTGCATGAAAACGGGCTTGTCCATATCTCACAGCTCTGTGACCGCTTTGTGTCCAATCCTGCTGAGG
Source organism: uncultured Muribaculum sp. (assembly GCA_910578835.1). Classification (GTDB taxonomy): domain Bacteria; phylum Bacteroidota; class Bacteroidia; order Bacteroidales; family Muribaculaceae; genus Muribaculum. Next base: position 99,459 of record CAJTSK010000006.1, on the reverse strand, counting down.
TGGTGTCGCTTCACCAGCATGTCAGGGTGAGAGTGATTGATATCGACTATGAGCGTGGGCGCATAGCATTAACCATGAAAGGTATTGCCCAGGGATGACAAAGGTGATAGTAAGCCTTGGCAGTAATGCCGGTGACAGGGAGGAGCGCATGAAGGCGGCTATAAGATGGCTTGCCGGAGTGATTGATGACGCGAGATTTTCCGATGTGTATGAGACGCCTGAATACAGCGGGCGCTATCCGGCATATTATAATTGCGTGGCTGAGGGGCTTACGTCATATGATGCCGACACCCTCAACCGCATGCTGAAAGATTACGAAAAAAGCGCGGGCAGGACTTCCGAGTCAAAATTGACCGGAATAGTGCCTGTGGATATCGATATAGTGGAATATGACGGCGTGTTATTGCGTCCCGTAGAGTTTGAACGAGAATATTTTGCCATCGGCTACCGTCAGCTCCACGGCTAAGAGCTTGTTTAATATTCGATTTTGTCGTTCTTTTCCATCCAGAGTTCAAATGCCTTTATGGTGTTTTTTCCCTCGATGTGGATGCATGGTATCGCACGCTCTCCCGGCTTTTTGTTTATCTCGCGATAGATAAACTTGTCGCTGAAATTTATTTTGTCGGCATCTTCCTTGGTGTTTCCGAAATATATACGTTTTACACCTGCCCAATACAGTGCGCTCAGACACATGGGGCATGGCTCACACGATGTGTACACCACACAGTCGTTGAGCTTGAAGCTGCCGGTCACATGACAGGCACTCCGTATAGCGTTAATCTCGGCGTGGGCTGTAGGGTCGTTGGTGCGTGTCACCGTGTTTACCCCGGTCGCTACGATTTCACCGTCTTTTACAATGATAGCCCCGAATGGTCCACCCCCGTTCATCACATTATGCTCGGCGAGTTCACATGCCATCTCCATGAAACGCTCATCTTCGGGGGTAATGATGTCTTGATGTGTCATAAATAAGATAGTTAGTATTTGTATAACGCGCCGGGACGGTAAAAAGTTAGCGGGGCGTTACGGTTACGGCATCTCAGTCGGTTAAATCCAGGTATTCATCAGGTATCTCGACCTCGATTTTCTGGATTGTGCGCTCCGCCATGCGGTAATACAGGCTAAGTATCCTGTCGGAATAATGCTTGTTTGCCGCCCATTTCCCGTTAAGGTCTTCCCATGTTGACGCAGACCCTCTTCTCACATACGAAAATCTCGGGTCGATTATAGACTCCCCTTCAGGCAGTTCGTCGCGACTTCCATAGGCATACAAGTGCTGAATCTGTGCCGTGACACCTTCCTCGATGCTGTCAAAGGCGTGACCGCGCTCCTTGTTTGCCGTCACGCCGAGCCCGCAATAATTGTATTGGTCAGAGGTGACAGCCGTGTCGTCGGAAAAACGGAACCATCCTGTTTCAAGTATCGCCTGGCAAAGGGCTATGTCACCCCTCACCCCGTATTTTTTGCCTATATGATAATATGCTTCGGCGATTTCTCGCGGAAAACTTTTATTGTGGGTCTTTACAAATTCATACATGCGTTCGATGTCTACCTCAAGGTCGCCGCATATAGGGGTGGCTGCCTTGAGATTGGCGGCAGATACAGTGATGAATATATATAATAGCGCTACAATCGGTCTTATCATACGGCACCTTGATATAGATAACGCTTTATCGAGCGCTTAGGCGTCTTCTCAAATTCCTGATAATAAATCTTTACCTTTGACAACTGGGAGTAGGCGGGCAGCTCTTTGTTGAGTACCTTTATATTGTCGTTCATGATGCTGTCCATGTTGTCCATCGGTATGCCGTCTTTTGTCGCCTGGTCCATATCGGGATATATCAAGGCGACAAGCTTGCCGTTGCTGTCGACTACGATAGACTCCGACACATAGGGCATGTTGTTGAGTTTCTGCTCGATTTCTTCAGGATAGATGTTTTGTCCCGACGGGCCGAGAATCATGTTTTTGTTTCTGCCTCTTATATAAATGAAGCCGTCTTTATCCATCGTACACAGGTCGCCGGTATTCATCCATCCGTCTTTTGTCACTGCATCGGTGGCTTCCTTGTTTTTAAAATAGCCTTTCATTACGTTGATGCCTTTCACCCAGAGTTCGCCCGGTATATTTTCAGGGTCGGGCGAATCGATGCGGCATTCCATGCGGTCGACGAGCTTGCCGCATGACCCGGCGCGCTGTATATCCCAGGGTGCATATGCCACAAGCGGACCACACTCTGTCATGCCGTAGCCCACAGTGTAAGGGAAGCCTATGCGGCGCAGGAATGTCTCCACATCTTTGTTAAGACCTGCTCCTCCGATGATGATTTCCTGTACATTGCCGCCAAATGCGTCGGTGAGTCCCTTCTTGATTTTTTCAAGCAGTTTGTCGTCAAGAAACGGCACATGTAGAAGCACCTTCATGAGCGGTTTGTCGAGGAGCGGGAATACCTTTGTCTTTACGATTTTCTCGATAATGAGCGGCACTGTCACCACAAGCTTCGGGCGCACGGTGGCAAACGCGTCAAGTATCACCTTGGGTGATGGCACACGTGTGAGGAAATATATATGGCATCCTTTTACGAAAGGATGGATAAACTCGACGCTGAGTCCATACATGTGGGCAAGAGGGAGCATGCACACTAACGAGTCGCCCGGCTTGAGGAATGTCACGCCATCGATGCAGAAGCGTATGTTGCTCCACAGGCTGTTGTAAGATAGCATCACCCCCTTTGAAAATCCGGTGGAGCCTGATGTGTAGTTGATTATTGCCACATCATCTCCTTTTTCACGGTGATATACTACATCTTCAGGGGTGAAACGCTCAGGATATTTCTTTCCGAAAAGCTCGTTGAGGCGTTGGCGCGCGGCTTTCAGGCGCTCGTTGCGCGACATGAGCAGCGAGAAGTCGGTAAGGTTAACCGCGCCTTCAAGCTTCGACATCGACGCCGGGTCAAGGTTTTCCCAAGTCGAGTCATCGGTGAAAAACAATCGTGCATCGCAGTGTGATACAAGGTGATGTATATTGTCGGGTTTGAACTCATGAAGTATCGGCACCGCTACCGCCCCGTAAGTCATGGTTGCAATAAATGCAACTGCCCATTGCGAGGAGTTTTTGCCACACAATGCAATCTTGTCGCCACGCTTTATGCCGGCATGTTCATAGAGCAGGTGAAGCTTTGCCACTTTGCGTGCTATGTCACGGTACTGATATGACACACCGTTGAAGTCGGTCAATGCAAGATTTTCCCAATTGTTGCGGATTGAATCCTGAATATACTGGATGAGGCTTTTATGCATAAATAAATGATTTAGGTAACAAATATAATACTTTTAGGACTTTAAACGCGCAAAATTTCCTAAAAGTTTATTGTTATAACGTGCTGCTCAGCGCGATTATACGCTCTGTCGCAGCATTTATGGCAAAATGACTTGACGCACGCATGCCTACGACCCACAGTATCGTGTCATTACGCGTCAGAAGCCATACGGAATCTTTTTTGTTCAGCGGCAGTTTGGCGTCGGTAAAAATGTCGCTCACGAGGCGCGAGCCTTTCATGCCGAAGGGGGTGATGCGGTCGCCCTCACGACGGTGGCGCAGCGTGAACACCGGTGAACCGTCAAGAGCAGCCGGGTCGAGGTAAAGAGTGTTTCCGGAGCGGTCGGGCTTGAATTGTGAGCGGTCAATATATTTGATTGTCAGCCAGTCGGGTAAAGTTGCCGGGTCGTTGAGGTCTATGACTATGTTACAGCAAGCTTCTGCCGGAGTTTTTTCAATGATAAGTTCTCCCCGGTTGAGGGTGATGAGGTGGGTCGCCGACCGGAATTGTTTCCCCGACGCTGTATCGGAGTTTGATGCTGCGATAATGTCACCGACATGTGTGGCGTTGAACCCGTAAGGTTTCAGCAGTTCAAACAGCAGGGTAGTGGCTTCGGCTGATTCATCGAGTATTTTTGACAACTTTATAGTGTCGTCGCAAATATATCCCGCCGACTTGTCGGCAACGAGCGAGTCAAAGAGCGATGCCGTGTCGCGCATGTTATGTAGCGTGGTTGTCAGCCCCTTGTCGGCATCGGGAAACTCCCTGCGCAGTGCCGGCAAGATTATGTTACGCAGCTTGTTTCGCTTTACATCGCTGATGAGATTGGTGCTGTCGGTCATGAATTGTATCCCTTTTCCGGCAAGAAAGGTTTCCACTTCACTGCGGCGGCAGTCGAGCATCGGGCGTATAAAGATGCCGTTGCGGTATTTCATTCCGGTGAGTCCCGTTATGCCTGTGCCACGCAGCAGGTTGAGGAGCATGGTCTCGATATTGTCGTCGTGGTGATGTGCTATAGCCACAGGTGTACCACCGTATTCTTCCGAGAGTGAGCGAAACCACTCATAGCGAAGGTCACGGCATGCCATCTCGGTCGACACGCCGTTGGCTTTTTTATAGGCATCAACATCAAAGTGAATCTCACGATAAGCCGTTGCATATCGTGAGGCTACCGACTCGGCATAGGAGCGGTCGCGCTCCGACTCCTCGCCCCGGAGATGGAAATCGCAGTGGGCGGCTATGCATTCCATGCCGATTTCATGGAGCGCCACGAGGAGCGCCACAGAGTCGGCTCCCCCGCTGAGTGCCACAATCACTTGTGATGAGGGAGTGATAAGGTCATGACGCTTTATACAGCAGTTTACTTTACCTATAAAATCATTCATGAAGACAAATGTAGTGAAAAGTTCGCGGAAATTTTGTAATTTTGCCGATATAAAGAAACAGAACATTGCTATGTTAGAAAAAATAAATGCGCTCAAGGCTGAAATAGACCAGCTCACCGCTTCAAGCGCCGCTGACGTGGAGGCGTTACGTATAAAATATCTTAGCAAGAAAGGTGCGGTTTCGGAATTGATGAATGAGTTCCGCACGCTTTCTCCCGATGAAAAGCGTACTCTCGGTGCGCCTCTTAATGAATTGAAAAATTACGCCACTGACCGTATCAATTCTCTCCGCGAGGCTCTTGCCGACAAGGAGGGCGAGGTTAGCGACCTTGACATGAGCCGCACGGCATCGCCGATAAAGCTCGGTACCCGTCACCCGCTATCTGTAGTGCGCAATGAAATTGTATCGATATTCTCGCGTCTGGGCTATTCGATAGCCGAAGGTCCGGAGATTGAGGATGACTGGCATGTGTTTTCTTCACTGAACTTTGCCGCCGATCATCCTGCGCGCGACATGCAGGACACATTTTTCATCCAGCGTAATCCCGACGTGCTTCTCCGCACCCACACTTCATCGGTGCAGTCACGCGTCATGGAGAAGACGCAGCCCCCCGTGCGCATAATCTGTCCGGGACGCGTATATCGTAACGAGGCTATTTCGGCACGTGCCCACTGCTTCTTCCACCAAGTAGAGGCGCTGTATGTAGATGAAAATGTATCGTTTGCCGACCTCAAGCAGACTCTCTTGTATTTCGCGCAGGAGATGTTTGGTCCCGAGACAAAGATACGCCTTCGTCCGAGCTACTTCCCCTTTACCGAGCCTTCGGCTGAGATGGACATTTCTTGCAATCTTTGCGGAGGAAAGGGCTGCTCGTTCTGCAAGCATACCGGTTGGGTCGAGATTCTTGGCTGTGGTATGGTCGACCCCAATGTGCTTGAGTCATGTGGCATAGACTCAAAGAAATATACCGGATTTGCTCTTGGAATGGGTGTCGAGCGTATCACTAACCTGAAGTATCAGGTCAAGGATTTGCGCATGTTCTCTGAGAATGATACCCGGTTTCTTGAGGAATTTACCTCGGCTCATTGATAAATGACGATAAAAGAGCGATATAAGCTTACTATTGAGTGGTTTAAGACCGCTATGCCGGTGGCTGAGACGGAATTGCACTATGCCAATACGTTTCAGTTGCTCGTAGCAGTGATTTTATCGGCACAGTGTACCGACAAGCGCGTCAATATGGTCACTCCTCCATTGTTTGAGGCTTACCCCGACCCGTATGCTATGGCTGCTGCGTCGCTTGACGAGATTTACGGCTATATAAAGTCGGTCAGCTATCCAAATAATAAGGCAAAGTCGCTTCTCGGCATGGCGCGTAAGCTTGTCGATGATTTCGGAGGCGAGGTGCCGTCGGACATGGATGAACTTATGAGCCTTCCCGGTGTAGGGCGGAAGACGGCTAATGTCATGCTTTCGGTCGTGTGGAATAAGGCGGCAATGGCTGTCGATACCCATGTGTTTCGTGTAAGCGAGCGCATAGGGCTGACCACCGGAAGCAAGTCGCCGTTGCAGACTGAAAAGACTTTGTGCAGCTATATTCCGGAGGAGCTTATCCCTAAGGCTCATCACTGGCTTATATTGCATGGAAGATATGTGTGTAAGGCGCGTCGCCCCGACTGTCTGAACTGTGGACTGACGGGCGTGTGTCGCTATTATCGTCAAGAAAATAAATAAAAGCGGGCGCATTGTATGGATGCAGAACTCACATTCCTGTTTGTAATCGAGGTAATAGGCACGATAGCCTTTGCCATCAGCGGAATACGCATGGCTGCCGCAAAACATTTTGACTGGTTTGGCGCTTACACCGTGGGTCTTGTCACTGCGATAGGGGGTGGCACACTTCGTGACATACTTCTTGACATACCGGTGTTCTGGATGCAGACATGGTGGTATCTTGCCGTCACGGCAATCTCGCTTGGCCTTGTAATCTTGTTTCGTAAAGTGCTTGTAAAGACTCAGATACTGTTTGTGTTTGACACAATCGGTCTCGGACTCTTTGTGGTCATAGGCATACAGAAGACCCTTGATGTGGCTTATCCTATGTGGGTGGCAATAGTGATGGGAGTGGTTACCGGGGCTGTAGGCGGTGTGATACGTGATATTCTTGTCAATAATGAGCCGCTGCTATTTCAGAAAGATATTTATGCCACAGCGTGCCTTGCCGGAGGCATCGTGTATTGGCTGATGCTTCTTGCCGGCACTTCTGTCATGGCTCAGGGAATAGCGTGTGCGTTCACCGTCATTGTCATCAGGCTGCTCGCAGTGCGCTATGGCTGGTCACTGCCAGTGCTGGTGGAGGAAGTCAAGAAAAATAAATCCTGAAAAATTTCTATTCATGAATAACATGTTGCTTATGAACAATATGCCGATAAGTCGCAGTACACTGCTACAGTTTGCCAAGTATGCCTGTGTGGGAGTGCTCAATACGCTTGTCACCCTCTGTGTGATATATGTGTGCAAGGCGCTGCTCGGAGTTAATCCGCTTGTGTCAAATGCAATCGGCTATGTGTGTGGAGTGATAAACTCATTCCTCTGGAATAAGAACTGGGTGTTCAAGTCATCGGGGCGGTATTACAAGGAGGCGGTGAAGTTTGCCGTAGGATTCTTTGTGTGCTACGGGCTGCAGTTTCTGGTAGTATGGCTGTTGAGCTACAAGACGCCGTTAAAAGAGTTTGAATTGCCTATAGCGGCATTCACCATGTCGGGTTACGGTATCGCGACCCTGATTGGTAATGTGGTGTACACGCTCACCAATTACGTCTATAATAAGATTGTCACTTTCCGATAATCTCTTCGTCAATAAGCGATTCACCGCGCTTGCGTTTACCAAAATATTTGTCTATGATGAGGGCGATAAATCCGTCGCCGGTCACGTTACATGCTGTCCCGAAGCTATCCATGGCTATATACAGCGCAATCATAAGAGCCTGGTCTTTCTCCGAAAATCCAAGTATTGAGGCGAGTAGCCCGAGCGATGCCATTATGGCACCTCCTGGCACACCGGGGGCGGCTATTATGGTGATGCCGAGCATGGCGATAAATCCTGCAAACATAGGCAGGTCGTAGGGCATACCGTGCATTAGCATCAACGCGAGCGCACATGCTACAATCTTAAGGGTGCTGCCCGACATGTGTATGGTGGCGCAGAGCGGTATTACAAATCCCGCGATATCCTCGCTTACGCCCATCTTTATCGCCTGACGCAATGTTACGGGTATTGTTGCCGCCGACGACTGGGTGCCGAGTGCAGTGAAGTAAGCCGGCAGCATGGTGTAGAGTAGCTTAAACGGATTGCGGCGTACAAAGAGTGCCGCGATACAATATTGTATTACGAGTAATATGGCGGCAAGTGCGAATATGATGACTATGATTTTCAGGAATGCCGCGATAATGCCACCTACTTCCCCCGCCATCGTCATGTTGAGAAATATACCGAAAATATAAATCGGCAGAAGCGGGATGATAGTGGAGTGGATAGCCATTGCCACGATGTCACGGAACTCCGCCGCTCCCCTGCGAAGTACAGAGCCTTTGCTGTAGGCTATCCCTATGCCGAGCATGAACGCGAGCACAAGGGCGGTCATCACGCCAAACATAGGCGGGATTTCGATAGAAAAGAATGGTGTCACGTCATGTCCGCTACCTACAGGAGCTTCCAGTGAGCGCGGTGTAATCAGTGACGGGAATGTCAGTACACCGGTGAAATAGGAGAGCATGCCGGAGCAGAATGTGGCGACGTAAGCTATCAACGCCGTCACTACCAGTACTTTTCCTGCCTTGTTGCCTATGTCGGCTATCGCCGGGGTGACGAAGCCGACTATAATCAGGGGCACAAGGAATTGCAGGAACTGACTGAATATGACATTGAATGTCGCAAATATGCGGGCAACCCCGACGGGCATGACGTATCCTGCCGCTATACCCGCCGCGATGGCGATGATAATTTGCAGCAGCAGCCCTATCTTGAATCTTTTCTTCATTAAGCTACGTTACGTTGTTGGCTTTGGTTTTACAGTGAGGTGAGACTTTGGTCCATTGCTGCCGCGGCATGTCGTCCGTCGCCCATTGCGAGAATTACTGTCGCTCCGCCTCTCACGATGTCACCTCCGGCATAGATGTCGTTGACTGATGACCGGAGAGTGTCATCGCTGACTACTATAGTGCCGCGTCGTGATACTTCAAGCTCTTTGATGGCGTTGGGTATCAATGGGTTGGGCGATACGCCAACGCTCACAATAACCAGGTCGACGGGTATCTCGTCGATGGCACCTTCTACAGCGACCGGCGACCGGCGACCTGACGCGTCAGGCTCACCAAGTTCCATGCGTTGCACTCTCATGGCACACACTCTGCCTTTCTCGTCGGCAAGATACTCTACCGGATTGTGAAGTGTCATAAATTCCACGCCCTCTTCCTTGGCATGCTTCACTTCCTCAACGCGTGCGGGCATCTCAGCCTCGCTGCGTCGATATACGATTATGGCTCTTTCCGCGCCCATGCGTCGTGCGGTGCGCACCGAGTCCATTGCCGTGTTGCCTCCTCCGATTACCGCCACGCGGCATCCTTTAAGCACCGGGGTGTCATATTCCTCCCGTCCTGCGCCCATGAGGTTGATGCGGGTGAGATATTCGTTGCTCGACATCACGCCGTTGAAGTTTTCGCCCGGTATGCCCATGAAGCGTGGCAGTCCGGCTCCCGATGCCACGAAAATGCCTTTATAGCCTATCTCGTGGAGGTCATCGTAGCTCAATGTCTTGCCTATGATGCAGTCTTTTACAAATTTCACGCCCATAGCGGCAAGGGCGTTGATTTCGACATCCACCACTTCGTTGGGTAGTCGGAACTCGGGAATACCATATTTCAACACGCCTCCGATTTCATGCAATGCCTCATATACAGTGACATCGTAGCCGCGCCGTGCCATATCGCCGGCAAATGAAAGTCCGGCAGGTCCGGAACCTACAACCGCTACTTTTATGCCGTTGGCAGGAGCCACGGCAGGAGCCTGGGCTTCGCCTGAATTCCTGGCGTAATCAGCTGCAAACCGTTCGAGATAGCCGATTGCGACAGGTTCTTTCTTCATCTTGTGATAGATGCACTTTGACTCACACTGTTTCTCCTGAGGGCATACCCTGCCGCAAACTGCGGGAAGGGCGCTTGTCTCCTTAAGTACCGCAGCCGCTTGCAGAAACTCGCCACGTTCGATGTTTTTGATAAAGCCGGGTATGTTGATGCTTACCGGACAGCCGGTCATACATTGCGGGTCGGGGCAGTCCATGCAGCGGCGCGCCTCGATTACCGCCGCTTCTTCGGCAAGTCCCTGATTGACTTCTTCATTGCAGGTCACGCGGTAAGCCGGGTCAAGTTCCGGCATTTTTACACGTGGTATAGCTGTGCGCTCCTTGACCGGAGTCGCTTTGCGTAACTCTTCGCGCCATTGAGCGTCGCGCGGAGCTGATGTCGATATAGTGTTGTCTGACATTTTACTAAGCTGAGTGATAAATGGTTAGTTGTAAGAGCGTAGACGCATCAGCATCTCGTCAAAGTTGACTTTGTGGGCGTCAAATTCAGGTCCGTCTATGCACACAAAGCGTGTCTTGCCGTCAACCGTTATACGGCATGCACCACACATGCCTGTGCCGTCGACCATTATCGTGTTGAGCGAGCACATTGTCGGTATGTCATAGCCCTTGGTGAGTTGTGCCACAAATTTCATCATTATCGCCGGTCCGATAGTCACCACCTGGTCTACCTTTTCGCGCTTGATTACGCTTTCCACGCCTGCTGTCACAAGACCTTTTGTGCCGTAGCTGCCGTCGTCGGTCATTATTATCACTTCATCCGACCAGGGCGCTACCTGGTCTTCAAGTATGATAAGGTCTTTTGTGCGGGCGGCGAGCACTGTAATCACGCGGTTACCTGCCTGCTTCATCGCCTTTATGATAGGCAACATGGGCGCTACGCCCACTCCGCCGCCACAACACACGACTGTGCCCACGTTGGCTATATGGGTTGCTTGCCCGAGAGGACCTACTACGTCGGTAAGGCAGTCACCGGGCTCAAGAGAACATATTTTATGGGATGAGACGCCTACATCCTGCACCACAAGCATTATTGTACCGCGGTCAGGGTCGGCATCGGCTATTGTCAAGGGGATACGTTCGCCATGCTCGCAGGCGCGCACGATAACAAAGTGTCCTGCCTTACGCGACTTGGCTATAGCGGGAGCTTCAACGATGAGTTTGACAACTTTCTCGGAAAAATGCTCCTTCTCAAGAATTTTGTTCATAATATTGGCTGATTTCGGAATAAATCATAACTATTGTTCTCCACAAAGTTACAACAATTTCGTGGAAAAGTAAAAATATAGCCGTTAAAATGTATGGTGAGGTCTTGACTGTGAGTCAGGAGTTGTATTTTTCGTATGGTATTGTAAGGTCGGCGCTTCTGAAGCCGGTGTTATGAAAAGTAATATTGTGTCCCGGGCGTTATGCCGAGAGCACAATATTGTTTTCTTCAGCGATGCGTCGCATGTTCATTATGGCATAACGCATACGTCCGAGTGCAGTGTTGATGCTCACGCCTGTGGCGTCGGCGATTTCCTTGAAGCTCATGTCGCTGTAATAGCGCATCATGAGCACCTCGCGCTGTGCATCGGGCAGAGCCTCGATGATACGGCGCACATCGGTGCGTATCTGGTCGTTGACCATGAGGTCTTCGATGTTTTCGTCGCACAGGTCGCGGCGGTTGAGCAGATTTACATCTTCATCGTCGGTGGAAATGCTGTTTTCTGACTTTTCCTGCCGAAAATGATCTATGATAAGGTTGTGGGCTATACGGGTAAGCCATGCGCCAAATTTCCCGGATTCAGCATAGCGACCCTGCTTCAAGGTCATTATGATCTTGACAAAAGTCTCTTGGAAAATGTCGTCGGCTATGTCCCTGTTCTTTACAATTCTCAGAATGTAAGAAAATAGCTTTGATTGGTGACGGCGGAGCAATGTATCAAATGCGGCATTGTTTCCGTCGACATAGGCCCTCACTAATTGTTCGTCGGTGAGATTGGTCAATTTTTGCATTACTGTGTTGATATTATTGTTTAGAGTAATGTCAAGCTATAGGCAATCAGGATTAGGTTGTTAATGTATAATTTATCTGTGCAAAGATATTATATAGTTGTCGTAAAAGCAAACGAATTATGATTTTTTTGCGATTTTCACACAATAAATGCGCTAAAACGTAGTTAAAGCGCATAAATTAGTGTTTGTTTGCTTATTTTCCGGATTATTGATATAAATGTGGCGGTTTTACATACTAAACAGTCCCTGTCAGGCGTTAAACATATACCTGCGGGTAGGAAATATATAATCGGGTTTGCCTATGGATAAAAAATCTACACCTTCAAAATATGCTTTGCAACAACGTGGTTGTCGCCAAAATGGTGATGATATGTTGCCGAGCCGTCTAACAATCGCCATGATACGCCAGTTTGCGCGGTCATATCATTATGATGCCCGCGTCGACCGCCGTCTTGGGGGAATGATTGTAAACTGAGAACAGATATCGGGGAACGGGGTCTAAGTCATTTGGGCGAGTAACCTGATTCTATAAGTGATGTAGTGGAATTGTAAAATTCCGGAGTAAGCAGCTGTGCCGGTTGGTAATCGGGATGGTCATGCATGTATGAATCCACGATGCGGTAGCCGATATACCGGCATGCGGCGCCGGGAGCATCGGGATGTATGGCAGGCGATGATGGCGCCGGGCGACACATGCGTGAAGCAAGGCTGCTGTCGGTGGAGTAGAGATACCCCTGTTCGATTATACGTCGCCACACATTTCCTTCATTTTTTGTCATCCACTCCAGTTCGTCGGGAGTGTATCCCATTGCCTCGGCTATGTCAGCGCCGGGCACCGTTGTCATTATTATATATGTTATGGCTCCGTCGTAGAGCATGCGGTTGAGCAGTGATGAAGTCTCGGTGGTGATATAAGGGTATCTTCCTATTATCATGGCTTCTGTTATGTCGTATGGCAGGTGGCGGCTTGTCTTGGTGTCGCGTTGATAAGGCTCGAAGTAGGCGTAGGCGGGATAGTCGGCGCCAAGGTAGTGGTTAAGTCCTACAAGCATTATGGTGTCGGTCATCAGTATCGACTGGTTGTAAGTCGACACGCCTCCATAGATTACCTTCCATTTCATCTCGGGCAACTCGTGGGAAAGCAAATAGCTCACGTCGGTCAATACTCCCTCGATGGAATCTTGCGTGGTAAAACGCTGCTCGATGTCGGGTACAAACATGGTTACCCCTCTGCCTTTGGCGTAGGTGGTCACGGCTTCGTCAGTGATGGGGTCGGGACCTACTGTCATCATCAGCACCCCGGCATAGCGGTCGCGGAACTGTGCCCTTTGAGCGCTGTCAAGGGTAGGGTAGGAAGCGATGTCGCGGTCAAAGCGCACTATTTTTACAGCAGGAGCATCGTCGGGCGCGTGCTTACGGCTTTTTTCTTGACATGATGTAAAAGCTATGGTAATAGCTGCACAAGCAGCAAACAATAAATATTTCATCGTTGTTAATTGTTTTGATTATGCAAAAGTAACGCATTTTCATGGTGAAAGTATCGGTCATGTTGTTCAAAACTGCCTATTTTCTGTGCTGCATGGATAAAAAAGCAGTGTGAATTGTCAAAAATACATCACAAATTCTTAATTTTGCAAAGATATTCGCTTATATTATATGTATCGTTTTTTTCGGATTGTCGCAATCCTCATAATAAGTTTTTCATCAGCTTTGCTGCTTTCGGCCAAGGACTTCGTTGTGGTCATTGACGCAGGGCATGGCGGTCACGACTTCGGCGCCATAGGTGCAAAGACCAATGAGAAGACAATTAATCTTGGCGTGGCGCTTAAACTTGGCTCGCTCATAAAGAAAAATATGGATGACGTCAAAGTGGTGTACACGCGCGATGGCGATTACTTCAAGGAGCTGCAGGAACGCGCCGAGATAGCCAACAAGGCTCGCGGCGACCTCTTTATCTCGATACATACCAATTCGGTTGACAAGAAAAACAAGCGCCGAAAGACTATCAAGGGCGCGGCTACCTACACGCTCGGTCTTCACCGCAGTGCGGAGAACCTCGCTGTTGCAAAGCGCGAAAACTCCGTGATGATGCTTGAAGATGACTTCTCGGCTACATATTGCGGATTTGACCCGAACTCAACCGAGTCATACATAATATTTGAGCTGAGCCAAAATCAGCATATGGAGCAGAGCATCGATTTTGCCAGCAAGGTACAGTCGGAGATGGTTGCCACTGCCGGCAGGCAGGACAATGGCGTAAGGCAGGCTGGATTCTGGGTGTTGGCAAAGACTGGAATGCCTGCGGTTCTGATAGAGCTTGAATTTATATGTAACCCTACGTCCGAGGCATTTCTTGCATCGGAAAGCGGTAAGAATAAGTTTGCCAAAGCGATATTCAATGCCTTCAAGTCATATAAGCAGTCCTACGACCGCAAGTCGGGAGTGATAAAGGACAAGGGCAAGAATAAGAAAGAGAAGAAATCTTCCAGCCGGGAAGAGCGCGAAGACGATATTGATGAGGTAATCGTTTCAGCCGGAATGAATGACGATGATGTGGACGTTGCCTCTGCCGATGAAATCCGTTATAAGGTGCAGTTCATGTCCCATCCTACAAAGTTTAAGCCGGGGGCCAAGGAGTTTCAAGGCTTGAAAGATGTAGAGAGCTATCGTGACGGTTCGATGTGGAAATATACTGTCGGCAGTTTTGCCTCTCTTGATGAGGCGAAAACCGAGATGCGCAAGGTAAGGAAGAAATTTTCCGATGCCTTCATTATTACCACCCGTAACGGTGAACGCGTTAAATAGATTCATCCATTATACTAAATAAGAAAATAAAACCTGATAAAACAATATGAAACGCTATTCAAAAGAGTTGATTATCGGACTTTCGGTATTGATTGCCGCACTTGTGCTGTTTTTTGGTATCAATTACCTGAAAGGAGTCAATCTGTTTAAGGCAGCTAATTATTATTACGTGTCTTATACTAATGTCAATGGACTTTCAGTGTCGGCTCCGGTTACAATCAATGGATTCAAGGTAGGACAGGTGAGGGATATCACATATGAGTATGACAACCCCGGTCATGTGCTTGTAGAAATCGCCATCGACCGTCAGCTGAAGGTGCCTGAAGGTAGCAAGGCGATTATTGAGGGCAGCCTCCTCGGCACACCTTCTATCATTCTTGAGTTTTCGCAGTCCAAGTCGGTACATAAGATTGGTTCGCGCCTTATAGGTGAGGTGCAGCCCTCTATGCTCGACGGCATGTCTGATGAGCTGATGCCACGCGTTGCCGATGTGTTTCCGAAGATTGACACTCTGCTTTCTTCGGTCAATAGTCTGGTCAGCGACTCGGCTTTGCTGATGTCGGTTAAACGACTTGATGCCATCACCGCCAATCTGCAGGCTACCACGGTGTATCTCAACCGCACTCTCGCAAGTATGCCCGCTACGATGAAGACCGTCGACGGGGTGGCTAACAATCTTGACTCAATCACTGCCGACCTTGCTGTGATGTCAGAGGAGCTTAAGAAGCTTCCATTGCAGGAGACCATGAATAATGTCAACGAGCTTACGGCAAATGTCAATGCAATCACACGCAAGATGAACGAGCCTGACAACTCTGTAGGGCTTCTTCTTAACGACCGTGAACTCTATGACCACCTCAATGGTGTGGCCGGCGGTCTTGACTCGATCATGGTTGACCTGAAGCAAAATCCGAAGCGCTATATTCCGCCGATTAAGGTGTTCTGATGATATGATTTTGCTATTTAGATTAATTCTAAATAGTTGATAACTTTTTTTGGTGGATGTTCCACAGTCGGAGCAGTGCTACATTAGCTATAATTAGGGGTTTCACGCGAAGCCCCTAAGTTGTATTAAGATTGTCATATAAGGTTAACTGCCTGAAAATGAGCTTTGTGCTTGTTTTGTTTTTATAAAATTAATACTTAAAGTTAATGGTTTTATAATATGTTGAAAAACAGAGATATTGCAGAATATTTGTAAAATCCAAATTTTTCATAAATTGTTTTTCAGAAAAAAGTTGGGGAAATTTGCATTGAAAAGTTAAGCCCATAAATAGCCAAAAATTACATTTTCATGAATGAATCTCACCTTAAGTTGTGGGAAGATTGCCTGAAAATATTCAAGGATAATCTTCCTGCCGAGCAGTTTGACACCTGGTTCAAGCCCATCTCTTCCAAAAGTTTTGATGGGAAGGAATTGCATCTTCGTGTGCCTACATCATTTTTCGTGGAGGTATTTGAAGAGAAGTACGCAAAGATATTGTTCTATGCGTTACGTCGTGTGTATGGTGCCGGGGTGAAAATATTTTATGAATACCAGCAGATAGGTTCCGATCCCAACTCTTTGGTGGCTATTGAGAGTGTAAATCCGAGTCCTGCTGTAGCTCCCCGTCCGGGCAATCCTTTTGCGACCGGGGTAGTGGAGGACTTCGATTCCGGGCTTAATCCCAAGAATACATTTGAAAACTATTGCGCAAGCCCTTCTAACAAGATTGCGCGCGCTATCGGTGAGGCTATCGCTACCAATCCGGAGTGTAAGACCTTCAACCCCTTGTTTATATTTGGACCTACGGGAGTAGGCAAGACACATCTTATACAGGCTGTGGGTATCCGCATCAAGGAGCGCGACCCCAAGGCAAGGGTGCTTTATCTCTCGGCGCGACTGTTTGAGAGCCAGTACACTGCCGCTGCCACTGCAAAGCCGAGCCGTGTCAATGAGTTTATCAACTTCTATCAGTCTATTGACGTGCTTATCATAGACGATATCCAGGACCTCATGCACAAGCCCGGCACACAAGGCGCATTTTTCCATATCTTCAATCACCTTCACCACAACCAAAGGCAGATTATCCTGTCAAGCGACTGTCCGCCATCGATGATGAAGGATATGCATGAGCGTCTGCTGTCACGATTTAAGTGTGGTATGACAGCCGAGCTTGAAAAGCCGGATGTCAGTCTGCGTCGCGAAGTGCTTGCCCGCCGTGCATCGCAAGACGGCTTGAAGATACCTGCCGAGGTGCTTGACTATATCGCGTCTAATGTCACCGACAGTATCCGTGAGCTTGAAGGCATTATCGTGTCGCTGATTGCCCACGCCACCATCCTCAATTGTGAGATTACGGTTGACCTTGCGCGCACGGTGCTCGGCAACGCGGTGAAGATTCACAAGAAGTCAATCAATTTCGAGATGATTGCGCAGAGCGTGAGCGATTATTACAACATAGACCAGGATGCCCTCTTCGCAAAGAGCCGCAAACGTGAAATCTCCGATGCCCGTCAGCTCGTGATGTTCCTTGCGCGCCGTGATGCCAAGATGCCGGCTACCGCTATCGGTACGCGTCTGTCGCGCACCCATGCCACTGTGCTTCATGCGTGCCGCAACATCGAGGAGCGTCTTTCGATGGAACCCGCTTTACGCGAAGACCTCTCCAAGATAGAGGCGATGTTCAAATGTTAGTCTGTTAACTAATTTTCACATTGCTGTGTCCTGATGTTGCCCTGGTGGTGGGCTACATTTGCCTTGTAATTTTAAGGCAAACACCACTATGGGAACAATCAACAGCTCTGATATAATTTACGCCACGCTTTCTCAGCATGGCAGGCAGCTTGCATCATTAAGGCTTAGCGGCTTAACTTCTTTTTCCGATCTCTTACGTCAGGTAAGGCGTGCCGTGACGGGTAGTCTCGGGCTTGTCACCTTACGCTTGCGCAATTCAAGCCAAGGGTGGAGCCACGACCGCTCCGTGTTGCTCACGCCTGCTCCTTCTGCGCCTGTGCAGCTGTCATTGTTTTAATGACGGTCAGACACTTTAGGGCAGTTGATATATACTGTCTGACCCTCTCTTAAACTATCAGAATACTATGAAAAACACACTCTTTTATTGATATTTCGAATAATCTATATATCTTTGTGCTATAAATAAGTTTTAACATTTTTAGTAATGAAAAAGTATTTTTCAAGGCTGTTGCTGCTTATTGCTGCGGCAATAGCGCCTGTCAGTGTAATGGCGCAGGCAATGCCCGCTATTCCTGTTGACCCTAACGTAAAAATCGGTAAGCTTGACAACGGGCTCACCTATTACATTCGTCACAATGAGTATCCCAAAGGACAGGCCGACTACTATATAGCGCAGAAAGTCGGTTCGATGCAAGAGGAAGATGACCAGCGTGGTCTTGCTCACTTCCTTGAGCACATGTGTTTCAACGGCACAAAAAATTTCCCCGGCAACGAGGTTGTGTCATGGCTGGAGACTGTAGGCGTGAAATTCGGACAGAATCTTAACGCATACACTTCTACCGACCAGACTGTCTATAATATATGTAATGTACCTACTGCCCGCGAGAGTGTACAGGATTCCTGCCTGCTGATTCTTCATGATTGGGCTGATGGTCTGCTTCTGGATGATGCCGAGATTGACAAGGAGCGTGGCGTGATTCATGAAGAGTGGCGCAGAAGCAATGTCGGTCAGATGCGTATCCTTGAAAAGCTTCTCCCGACGATCTATCCCGACAGCAAGTATGCTTATCGTCTGCCTATCGGTACAATGGAAGTTGTCGACAATTTCCCCTATCAGACTCTTCGCGACTACTACGAGAAATGGTATCGCCCCGACCTTCAGGGTATCATCGTGGTCGGAGACATCGACGTTGACCGTATCGAGGGTAAGATAAAGGAAATCTTTTCCGACATCAAGATGCCGGAAAATCCTGCCGAGCGCATATATTATCCGGTTCCCGACAATAAGGAGCCTATCATTGCCGTGGGCAGCGACCCGGAGCAGAGCAATTGCATTGTGCAGATTATGTTTAAGTCGGAGGCTACTCCCGACTCATTGAAGGGCACTATCGATTATCTTATCGGAAAGTATGCCGTCGATATGGTCGATGCCATGCTTAACGCACGTTTCGCGGAGTTGTCAAGCAAGCCCGACGCCGAGTTTGCCTATGCAAGCGCCGGTTATGGTGAATATTTGCTTTCAAAGACAGTAGATGCCTTGAATGTGGTGACGCTTCCCAAGGGAGGTGACTTGATTCCCGCTTTTGAGGCAGCATATCGTGAGGCTCTCCGTGCAAAACGCGGCGGCTTCACTTCTTCGGAGTATGACCGCGCGAGAAGCGAGTATCTATCCCGTCTTGAAAAGGCTTACAACAATCGTGCCACTACATCTTCCACATCACTCGTATCGGAATATGTAGACCACTTCCTTGACAATGAACCTATCCCGGGTATCGAGACCGAATATACCATGATGAGCATGCTTGCCAATCAAGTTCCCGTCGAGATGATTAACATGGCTCTTCCCGAGCTTATCGGCGATGAAAATATTGTGGTGCTTGCCATGGTGCCCGAGGCAGAGGGCTTTACCGTGCCTGCCGAATCTCAGATTGCCGAGGCTATGAATCGCGTTAATGCCGAAAATATCGAGGCATTTGTCGACGAGGTTAAGAGCGAGCCCCTTATCGAGTCTCTTCCCGCACCGGGTAAGATTGTGTCGGTTACCGAAAATCCGCTTTACAACACTCAGGAGTGGATGCTTTCCAATGGAGTCAAGGTCGTTGTGAAAAAGACTGACTTTAAGGAAAACGAAATCCTTTTCACTGCTCTCGCTAATGGAGGAACTTCAGTATATGGAGCTGACGATGACCTGAACCTGCGTTATTTGCCTTATGCTCTCAGTCAGCATGGTCTCGGCACTTACAGCAACTCTGACCTTGAAAAGTATTTTGCAGGAAAGCAGGTGAGCGGCGACCTGTCGTTCTCGGCATATGACCGAGAGATGAGCGGCTCGACCGTACCTAAGGACCTCCCGGCTTTGATGGAGCTTATTTACGCTACTTTCACTGAGTTTACCATCAGTCCCGATGATTTTACAGCGACTCAGAATATATATGAGGGTATCTGCAAAAATCAGGAGGCGCAGCCTGCTTATCAGTTCTCCAAGCAGCTGCTTGAATATCTCTTCAAGACCGGACGTGCCCACTCTATTGACGTGGCTACGATTAAAAATGCCGACCGTGACCGCATTCTGGAGATTGTCAATGCCCAGCTTGCCAATGCCGCCGAATATACTTTCTACTTCGTGGGTAATATCGACCTCGATGTTTTCAAACCGCTTGTAGAACAGTACATCGCAACTCTTCCCGCAAAGGCTGTTAAGCCTGAGGCTGTCAAGCTTGCCGGACTTGGTATTGAAGCCGGTTCTTCTACCGAACAGGTGTCACAGAAGATGGATACACCTACTACCTATGCAGCTATCGTGGTGACCGGTGACATGCCTTACACTGCAAAAAATCAGAAACTCGCGTCTATTGCCGGTCAGATACTTTCTGCCCGCTTAATCAAGACTGTCCGCGAGGAAGAGGGTGCTGTTTACTCTATCAGCGCTAACGGCCGTCTCTCTCGCATAGCTGACAATCCCGTGGTGTTTGAGTCATCTTTCCCGATGAAGCCGGAGATGAAAGACAAGGTGCTTGCCATTATAGCCGGTCAGTTTGAGGATATGACTGAAAATATTTCAGCTGAGGAGCTTGGCAAGGTTAAGGAATATATGATTAAGGAAATTACCCGCAGCATGACCGAAAATCAGGGCTGGCTTGCAGCAATGACCGGTTATCAGGTGCTTCCCGTCGATACATTCCTTACCGCTGTTGACACAATCAACGCTATCACCGAGGATGATGTAAAGGCGTTCATGTCGGAGCTTATGAAGCAGAACAACTACCGTGTGTTTGTCATGGAGCCTGCCGAGTAATATCCCCTTAGATTTATACAGCGAGGGCTGTACCGGATTGCGGTACAGCCCTCGTCTATTTCCACTATTTGGGTTAACGGTTGTAAAATGTCGCGTCGAGATATTCCTGTAGTGTCTTGGAGAATGTCTCGTTGGTAGCACGGGGGTAACGTATTTCGGCAAACACCTGGGCAAGTGTCGACTTGTTGTTTTCAGCGATAAATTTCTTGCTGTCGTCGCGGCTTTCCAGTCCCGCATAGATGTCGCGTATCTGTTCCGGAGTGTATTGGCGGTACTTCTCCTCGTGGACGATTGCGCCTACAGGAAGGCGGTCGGAATAAGGGGCGTCGCCGTCTGGATAACCGACGCTAAGAGATATTAGCGGTACTACCCCGTCGGGAAGGTCGAGCACTTTTGCTATTTGGGGCGCATTGTAGGCAGTAGTGCCGAGATAGCAGCATCCAAGTCCGTGGAGTTCGGCAAGAGTGTTAAACTGCTGTGCGAAGAGCGATGCGTCGATAGCGCCGGCAAGCAGCATCTGGAGATTGTCAAATCCCGCGTCGGCATTTCCTTCCTTACACCACAGCTTGAAACGGTTGATGTCGATGCAGAAGGTGAGCAATACGTTACATCCGGTAGCCGCCGGCTGGTTGAAGTGGAGCGGCGCGAGGGCGCGTTTACCCTCTTCCGAGCGGGTGACGATGACTGAATATAGCTGCATGTTGCCGGTGTTTGGGGCATGGGCGGCTTCTTCGAGCAGACGCGTAAGCAATGCGGGTTCCACTTCTTGAGAGGTGTAGCGGCGCACAGTGCGCCTGTTAGAGAAATATTGGTCGATATCCATGTCGTATAACTGTTTTTAGAATTGCATTTATTTTGCGAATATACGATTTTAAAAGCGTATCTTTGTATCAGGAAACAAAAAATATCACTCCGTGGAAAATAATACATACACTTATGATGAGGCTTATGAAGCCTCTGTCCGGTACTTTGACGGTGATGAGCTTGCCGCAAGGGTATGGGTTACGAAATATGCACTGAAAGATTCATTTGGAAATCTCTTTGAAAAGACCCCCGACGACATGCACCGTCGTCTTGCGCGTGAGATTTCGCGCATTGAGAATAATTATCCTAATCCTATGAGTGAGGATGAGGTGTTTGGTCTCATGAAAGATTTCCGCTATATCGTGCCTCAGGGCAGCCCTATGACCGGTATTGGCAATCATCTTCAGGTTGGCTCGCTCAGCAATTGCTTTGTAATCGGTCTTGACGGGGGTCCCGACTCTTATGGCGGCATTATGAAGGTTGATGAAGAGCAGGTGCAGCTCATGAAGCGTCGTGGCGGAGTGGGGCATGACCTGAGTCACATACGTCCCAAGGGTACCCCGGTAAAGAACTCGGCGCTCACCTCTACGGGGCTTGTGCCGTTTATGGAGCGGTATTCCAATTCTACCCGTGAAGTGGCGCAGGATGGACGACGCGGCGCACTGATGATGACCGTAAGCATCAAGCATCCCGACAGTGAGGCGTTTATCGACGCGAAGATGACTGAAGGAAAGGTAACCGGCGCAAATGTGTCGGTGCGTATCGATGATGAGTTCATGCGGGCTGCTGTAGAGGGCAAGCCTTACTTGCAGACTTATCCTGTCGACGGCTCGTCGGAGCCTATTGTGTCAAAGGAGGTCGACGCGGCTGCGATATGGGGAAAAATCGTGCATAACGCATGGAAATCGGCTGAGCCGGGAGTGCTTTTCTGGGATACGGTAACCCGCGAGTCGGTGCCCGATTGCTACGCCGACCTTGGTTTCCGTACCATTTCCACCAATCCGTGTGGCGAGATTCCGCTCTGTCCCTATGACAGTTGCCGTCTGCTTGCGGTTAATCTTTACAGCTACGTCAACAATCCGTTTACAGCAGATGCCGACTTTGACTTTGAGCTGTTTAAAAAGCATATTGGCGCCGCACAGCGCATCATGGACGACATCATCGACCTTGAAATGGAGAAAATCGACACCATACTTGCCAAGATTGACTCCGACCCCGAATGTGCCGAAGTGAAGCAGACCGAGCGTCACTTGTGGGAGAAAATACGCGCCAAGACCCTGAAGGGTCGACGTACAGGTGTCGGCACGACTGCCGAGGGCGACATGATTGCGGCGCTTGGATTGCGCTACGGCACTCCCGAGGCTACCGCTTTCTCGGAGCGCGTTCACCGCGAGCTTGCGCTTGCCGCCTACCGCTCGTCGGTGGTAATGGCGTCGGAGCGTGGCGCCTTTGAGGTGTTTGATGCCGACAGGGAGAAAGATAATCCCTTCATCGCGCGTCTACGTGAAGCTGATGCCTCGCTATATGAGGAGATGGTGAAACATGGACGTCGAAATATAGCGTGCCTCACCATAGCCCCCACCGGTACGACAAGTCTTATGACGCGCACTACCTCCGGTATCGAGCCGGTGTTTATGCCCGTCTATAAGCGTCGCCGCAAGGTAAACCCCAACGACCCCGATGTACATATCGATTATATCGATGAATCGGGTGACGCTTTCGAGGAGTTCATCGTGTATCATCCCAAATTCCTTACATGGATGGATGTCAACGGTATAGAGCGTAAAGAGACCTATACACAGGAGGATATTGACGCGCTTGTGGCTAAGTCGCCTTACCACAAGGCTACCTCCGCCGATGTCGACTGGCTTGAAAAGGTGAAGATGCAGGGCAGGGTGCAGAAATGGGTCGACCATTCGATTTCGGTGACAATCAATCTGCCCTCCGATGTTACCGAGGAGCTTGTCAACCGTCTCTATGTCGAGGCATGGCGTTCAGGCTGCAAGGGCTGTACGGTATATCGCGACGGTTCGCGTTCCGGAGTGCTCGTGTCGGTAGAGAAAAAGTCAGAGAAACCTGCCGAGAAGATTAAGATTGACGATGCCCATGTGGTAAAACGCCCCGTTGAGCTTGAAGCCGATGTGGTGCGTTTCCAGAACAATAAGGAAAAATGGATTGCCTTTGTGGGTCTGGTCGACGGCGAGCCTTACGAGATATTCACCGGTCTTGCCGATGATGACGACGGCATATTCTGCCCCAAGAGCGTTACCCATGGAAAAATCATCAAGGCGGTCGACGAGAATGGCAACAAGCGCTACGACTTCCAGTTTATCAACAAGCGTGGCTATAAGACTACAATAGAGGGGCTTTCCGACAAGTTCAATCCCGAGTATTGGAATTACGCCAAACTCATCTCCGGAGTGTTGCGCTACGGTATGCCTATCCCGCAGGTACTCAAGCTTGTAAGTAGTCTTGAGCTTGACAGCCAGTCGATTAATACCTGGAAGATGGGTGTCGAGCGCGCGTTGAAAAAGTATCTGCCCAACGGTACGAAGGCAAGCGGTCAGAAATGTCCCAATTGTGGTAACGAGACACTGATATATCAGGAGGGTTGTCTTATCTGTACATCGTGCGGCACATCCAAGTGTGGCTGATGCAGGCAGTCGCCCTGACATGACAATGAAACAAAACTTTAAATGTCGCCAAAACATCAAAAGGTCTTGGCGACATTTAGAGCTTCATGGCGGTCATTTATTATTAAGCAAGCTCTTAATTTGTTGGAAAGCAGCTAAAAAAAGTTTATGAAAAATCGTGGTAATTGTAAAAAACTGAGTAACTTTACAGCACTGTGATAAAATTATATAGCGATAAACAAAAATACCGATAAAAACATGAAACTGAACTTCAATATCGATTATCGTACCAATTGGGGCGAATCGCTCTATATCAGCGGCAATACCCCACGCCTTGGTGACGGAGACCGGTCACGTGCGGTGAAACTTGAACAGTCGGGTCCGTCGACCTGGATGCTTGATGTTGACCTGCCCGGTGACACCGGTGCATTTGACTACACTTATATCGTTCGTCACGAAAATGGCGGTGAACGCCATGAGTGGGGCGCGCCTCACCGATTTGTGCCCGGTACAGGAGTCGGCGGTTATGAGATTTACGACCGCTGGCAAGATCAGCCAATGGATAAGCCTTACTATTCATCGGTGTTTATCGACTGTATAAACCGTCGCGACGACCGCATGCCTGCGGAATCGCTTTACGGCGGCGCAATCTCTATTTCTGTATCCGCTCCTATGGTGGGTAGCGACGAGGTTCTTGCCATATGTGGCGACGATGAGTCGCTTGGCGCATGGAATCCCGAGGAGGCTATCTTGATGAGCGATGCCGGTTTCCCGGTATGGAATGTGGTGTTGCCGCTTAACGACGTGCATCTGCCGTTCCGATATAAATTTGTCATTCTTGACAAGGCTACCCGCAAGGTGCTTGCATGGGAGGGCGGTGACAATCGTGTCATGAACATCATCCCTACCCACAAGAGTTCGGCGCTGCTTGTCAACGGGTTGCGCTTTGTAAATTCGCGCCCGGCATGGCACTGCGCCGGCGTGGCGATACCGGTATTCTCTGTAAGGACCGAAGATGACTTCGGTGTAGGTGATTTCTACGACTTGAAGAAGATGGTTGACTGGGCTGCACTGACCGGACAGAAGTTTCTTCAGATATTGCCTATCAACGATACCACGATGACCCATACGTGGACCGACTCATATCCATATAACGCCAACTCGACATTTGCCCTTCATCCGATGTATCTGCGACTGAGCGAGCTTGGTCGCCTGAAAGATGAGGCACGTCAGAAATATTTCGATGACCTTGCCGTGGAGCTTAACGCTCTCAAGCAGGTGGATTATGAGCGCGTCAACCGGGCTAAAAATGAGTTTACCCGTGAGATTTACCGTCAGGAAGGTGAAAAGACTATTGCTACCGCCGACTTCAAGAGCTTTGTCGACACTAATGCCTACTGGCTGACTCCATATGCCGCATTCTGTGTGTTGCGCGACCTTAACGGCACTCCCGAGTTTGGAAAATGGGGTGAATATGCCGTCTACAATGCCGACAAGGTAGCCGCCTTTGTGAAGGAGCATCAAGACGACATCAACTATGTTTATTACATACAATATCACCTTGACAAGCAGATGCGTGAGGTTCACCGTTATGCCGGAGAACATGGCGTGGCATTCAAGGGCGATATCCCTATCGGTATTTCCCGTGACTCAGCCGACGCATGGATTGATCCGCGACTCTTCAACATGGATTGTCAGGCGGGTGCGCCCCCCGATGACTTCTCTGTACTCGGACAGAACTGGGGATTTCCCACCTACAACTGGGAAGAGATGAGCAAAGATGGTTTTGCTTGGTGGAAATCGCGTTTCCGCAAGATGTCGGAGTATTTCGACGCTTACCGTATCGACCACGTGCTCGGATTTTTCCGCATATGGCAGATACCTATGGACGCTCTCCACGGATTGCTCGGTATCTTTAATCCCGCGCTTCCGTTTACTCCCGATGAGTTGCGCAATAATTATGATTTCTGGCTCGATGTCGACCTGCAGACAACTCCGTTTATCATGGATTACTTCCTGTACGACTTTTTCGGGGAATATACAGAGGAAGCAAAACATCGCTTCCTGATTAATGTAGGCTATGGAAGATATAAATTGCGCGATGAGTTTGACACTCAGCGCAAGATTGCCGAGTATTTCGCTCTTGAAGGCAAGTCGGAGAAAAACGATAAGCTTTGCAACGCACTGATGGGGCTTGTCGATGAGGTGCTCTTCATCGAAGACCCCTATGAAAAGGGCAAATACCATCCGCGCATCTCGGCTCAGTACTCTTATATCTATCGTTCGCTGACCGATTATGAGCGCTGGTGTTTCAACCGCCTCTACAATGACTTCTACTATCACCGCCACAATGACTTCTGGTATGGCAAGGCTATGTGGAAGCTTCCTCCTCTCATTGACTCGACATCAATGCTCACCTGTGCCGAAGACCTCGGCATGATACCCGATTGCGTGCCTGCAGTCATGTCGCAGCTTCAGATGCTGTCGCTGGAGATACAGCGTATGCCCAAGGATCCTGCCGCAGAGTTTGGCAATACATGGACTTATCCTTATCTGTCGGTGTGCACCACTTCCACCCATGACATGGGCGGTATACGCCAGTGGTGGGAGGAAAACCGCGAAGTGACACAACATTATTACAATAACATGCTTCATGAGCAGGGCGCCGCTCCGCAATATGCCGAGCCGTGGATATGTGACAAGATTATCACCCTCAACCTGCAGTCGCCGTCGATGCTTGCCATATTCCCGCTTCAGGACTGGCTCTCTATTAACGGAAACTTGCGTCGCGAGGACCCGCGCGAGGAGCTTATCAATATTCCCGCCAATCCGCGTCACTATTGGCGCTACCGCATGCACCTCACTGTCGAGGAGCTGCTTGATGCCTCGGAGTTTAACGATTATCTACGCGACAAGATTAAGTCGACAGGACGCTAAACGTTGCAACACAAAAAACGGTCGCACCATCATCATTACGGTGCGACCGTTTTTTTTGTGTTAATACTCATTTATTCCATGATTTGCAAATGGTTATGCAACCCACTGTCGGGTTGATACAATGGGATGGCACTTGGCCCACGGGTATGCCGTCGGCATTACCCGTGGTTAACAGGATAAATCCCTTTGCGGGGAAATGCCCATGCTACTATTTGCCTGTAACTCTCCGGTTTGAATTGCTGAATAGTTCCACGGCTGGTAGCTATTTGTGAAAAAAAGTGTAACTTTGCGCTTTGAATAAACATGATGCGCAGGCATTGTGTATATTATCTGTAAAGTATATTTCACATTATGGATAAAATTTATCTGCAACTGTTCACGACATTTTTGAAAATCGGTGCTTTTACCTTCGGTGGAGGTTGGGCGATGATATCAATCATTGAGAGGGAGATTGTCGACAAACATCACTGGATTTCAAAAGAGGAATTTCTTGATTTGCTTGCCATATCACAGTCAATGCCGGGCATACTTGCCGTAAATATATCGGTGTCGATAGGCGACAGGCTAAGGGGGTTCAAGGGGAGCGTAGTGGCTGCTCTCGGCACTATCTTGCCCTCTTTTCTCATAATACTTGCCATAGCGATGTTTCTAACCCCTGACATCATCAAAAACAATCCTGTTGTCTCCAGGATATTTATGGGTATACGCCCCTGTGTGGTGGCGCTGATAATCGCGCCGGTAATCACCTCGGCGAAGGCGGCTAAAATTAGCTGGAAGACTGTGTGGATACCTGTGTTGGTTGCCGTGTTGATTTACATTGGCTGGAATCCTATCGTGTTTATTGTGCTCGGGGGACTTTGTGGATATATCTGGCTTTCGCGTCAGCAAAAGTTGCTTGAGACCCGCAAAGGTCAAAATGAAGGAAAGGAGGATGAAAAATGAGTGTATATCTTAAATTGATATGGGCGTATCTGAAAATCGGATTGTTTGGCTTCGGCGGAGGTTACGCTATGCTCGCACTCATCGAGCGTGAAGTGGTTACGCCGGGCTGGATTTCGGAGCAGATGTTTACCGATATTGTCGCCATCTCGCAGATGACCCCGGGACCTATCGGCATAAACAGCGCCACTTATATCGGATATGTGGTCACCGGCAGCGTGTTTGGCTCGATTGTGGCTACACTTACCGTGATGTTGCCATCTTTCCTGCTGGTGCTTTATGCGAGTCATTTCATTCACCGTCATAAGGACTCTGTTGCGATTAAAGGCATCTTTGCCGGACTGCGCCCTGTGGTAATCGGCTTGATTGCCTCAGCCGCGCTGCTGCTTATGAACAGGGAAAACTTTCCTGACAACTCGATAAGTATCATCATATGTGTCGCGTCATTCTGCCTCGTATATTTCACCAAGATACATCCCATATTCATAATATGTCTTGCCGGAGTGGCGGGATTAATCCTCTATTGACATGGACTACAATCAGGCTATCGAATTTCTCTATACCCGGCTGCCGATGTTTCAGCGTGTAGGCGCACCCGCCTATAAGCCGGGTCTTGACACCTCCATTGCTCTTGCCGCTGCATTCGGCAATCCCCATGAGTCGTATAAGACCATCCACGTCGGTGGCACAAACGGAAAAGGCTCAACCGCCCATACACTTGCCGCCATACTCCAGAGCGCAGGCTACAAGGTAGGACTTTACACGTCGCCCCATCTGGTTGATTTCCGTGAGCGCATACGTGTCGACGGCAAAATGATGCCGCGAGAGGACGTGACTGAGTTTGTCGAACGTTACCGGACGCTTGACCTTGGCATTTCCCCGTCATTTTTTGAATTGACCATGGTGATGGCTTTTGAGTATTTTGCAAAGGAAAAGGTCGATGTTGCCGTTATTGAGGTAGGGCTTGGCGGACGCCTTGACAGCACCAATATCATCACTCCGTGCCTGTCGGTAATCACCAATATCTCTTTTGACCACACCCAGTTCCTCGGTGACACGCTGCCTGCGATTGCGGCAGAAAAAGCCGGTATCATCAAGCCGGGTGTCCCGGTCGTGATAGGGGAGTCGTCGGGCGATGTGCGCGAGGTGTTTTCGCAGAAAGCGGCAGCCGAGGGTGCGCCGATACGTTATGCCGACGATGAGCATCCTTTCGCCGAGGTGCTGGTGGTCGACGAGGGGATAATCTACCGCTCCACACCCTACGGAGACTTGACCGGAGAGTTGTCGGGCGAGTGTCAGCCTAAAAATACGGCGACCATACTTGTCGCGGTCAATGAATTGCGCAAGATGGGATGGCATATTGCCACTGCCGCGGTAAAGAAAGGCTTT
Organism: uncultured Muribaculum sp.; assembly: GCA_910578835.1. Lineage (GTDB taxonomy): Bacteria > Bacteroidota > Bacteroidia > Bacteroidales > Muribaculaceae > Muribaculum. The sequence continues at coordinate 70,138 of CAJTSK010000006.1, read as the reverse complement.
GCAGAAGTGTGTGGGCTCACCGGACTTATGGGACGTTGGATGAAGCTTGCCGATGCGCCTTTCACCGTGTGTGACACCGGACATAACACCGGAGGCTGGCAATATCTGTCACGTCAGATTGCCGGGTCGCCGGGGAAGAAACATATCGTGATAGGCTTCGTGAATGACAAGGATGTGACATCGATATTGAGGATGCTTCCCTCCGACGCGCGATATTACTTTACCCGCGCATCGATAGCCCGCGCACTTGACGAGCGACTGCTCCTTGAAAAGGCTACTGCAGAGGGACTAAACGGCGAGGCTTACCCGGATGTGGCATCGGCATACGCCGCCGCCCGCGATTCGGCTTCACCCGATGACACCATTTTCATTGGCGGCAGCACATTTGTGGTCGCCGACCTCCTCGCCTCATCTGTCTGATTAAACATATATGATTTGTTTGACGGAGACATTATGCGAAAATGTGTTGTTTAACGAAAAGCAGAGAGGTTGCCTGCGTGCAATAAAAAGCAGTAGTTTTGAGGGTTGATGATTTTGTCGTATCTTTGTGAAAAATATCAATCTGTATGAACCAGGACCCCGTAATACATGTGGCTTGTAATATTGACAGCAACTATGTGAAATATTGTGCAGTGATGCTTACTTCACTGCTTGAAAACAACCGCGATTCATGGTTTTTGATTCATATAATATCTTCTGGTCTTGAAGAACGCGATATGGCGGTCATCCGCTCTGTCGTAATTGATAAATACGGACAACAGTTGTCATTTCATGTCGCGCCTGAAACACTCCTTGAGAGTTGTAAGGTGGATGAGGCAGGTTACATATCGCTTGCCACGTATTACCGTGTATTTCTTGGGTCTATTTTGCCTGAAGATGTGAAAAAGGTAATCTATCTTGATTGCGACCTTGTCGTTAACGGAAGTATCACCGAGTTTTGGAATACTGACATTTCCGAAGTGTCGCTTGGTTGCGTGGAAGATATGTGGAGCGGACGCCCTGAAAGCTATGCCAGATTACATTACGATTCACGGTTCTCTTATTTTAATGCCGGAGTACTTTTGGTTAATCTTGAACGGCTTAGGTCTATCGGCTTCGAGCAACTGGCGGTTGAATATCTTAAGAAGCATGTCGATGAACTTGTGCTGTATGATCAGGATTTGCTCAATGCGTTGCTTCACGACGATAAGAAATTTGTGGCTCACCGCTGGAATGTACAGGACGGATTTTTACGTCGCCGCCGTGCAGGGCGTATGCCTTCCGAGAGTGTCGCTCGCCTTGAAAAGGAATTGCTTCATCCTGTTATCATACATTATACAGGCTCCAAGAAACCTTGGCATTATAAGTCGCAGCATCCATGGAAAAATCTGTATTTCCGCTATCTCGACATGACGCAGTGGAGTGGTGAACGCCCGGTGATGCCTCTCGGATATAAGATGAAACTTGCTATTGACCGCGCTTTATGTGCTTGCGGCTTGAAGAAACAGAAATACCTAAAATTTCCTGCCATATGACTCCGGAGCTTATATCTGTAGTCACCGTGTCGTATAATGAAGGCGATAGTCTTCTCAAGACCATGGAATCTGTGGTCGCGCAGAGTTATCGTCCGCTTGAATACATTGTCATTGACGGTGGTTCGACCGACGGAAGTTATGACCGTGCAATGGCTGTGATGAGTCAGAGGGCTGCCGATGCAGGTATAATCCTAAAAGCTGTGTCGGAACGTGATAACGGCATATATGACGGCATGAACAAAGGTGCTTCGATGTCATCAGGAAAATGGATAAACTTTATGAACGCGGGCGACTGCTTTTATGATAATGATACCATAAGCCGGTTTTTCAGTCATGAGATTGAGCCGGATGCCGCGTTGCTATACGGGGATTTCATTAGAGAGAAAGACTATATGCTTATTCCGCGTTTCGCAGCATCTCCTGAAACGATTGCGAATAAGATGCCTACCTCTCATCAGGCAATGTTCATTTTGGCGTCATTAATGAAAAAATATCCTTACGATACATCTTATCGTGTCGTTGCCGATTTTGATTTTGTATATCGTCTTTATAAAAGAGGAGCACTTATAAGTTACATTCCTGTCGTTGTCGCCGTATGTGAGGCTGTGCAAGGCTTGTCGAGCCGTCACAGAGTGCTGATGCATAAGGAATGTGACAGGGTTAGGGGAATCCCGCTTACCTTCCGGCTTCGTGTCAGATATGGCATGAAGAGCCTTGAGACGGGTTTTATACGCGGACTCAATTCATTGATTCCTAAAAAGATGCTTCTTTCTATAAAGCGACTTAACAGGGCAAGGCTTGAGAAGCGAAATAAGCGAAAGTAGATTAATTGATTATAATTTGATATGGCTGAACATTACGATTATATAATTGTTGGAGCGGGGCTGTACGGTGCTATGTTTGCCCACAAGGCTATCCGTGAGGGCAAGAGCTGTCTTGTCATTGACCGCCGTAGTCACATTGGCGGTTATTGTTACACTGAAAATGTGCATGGAATTGAGGTGCATAAATTCGGTGCACATATTTTCCGCACCAATAGCAAGAAAGTATGGGATTTTGTCAACAGTATCGCTGATTTTATCCCCTTTGTCAATGCTCCGATAGCACGTGTTGGGGAGAAAATTTACAATCTTCCTTTTAACATGAACACATTTAATGAGCTGTGGGGTGTCACTACACCCGAAGAGGCTCGTGAAAAAATCAAGGAGTCGGCAATACCCTGCGAGCATCCTGAAAATCTGGAGCAGTTTGTGCTTTCAGCTGTTGGACGCGAGATATATGAAAAATTCATAAAGGGCTATACCGAGAAACAATGGGGGCGCAAGTGCAGTGAGTTGCCGGTGTCGACCATGAGCCGCGTGCCTATCCGCCTTACCTATAACAACAGTTATTACAACGAACTATATCAAGGTATTCCTGCCGAGGGCTATACCGAATTTATCAACCGTTTGCTGCGTGGCGCCGACATACGTCTGGGCGTAAATTACCTTGATGACCGCGAAGCATTGCGTCGACTTGGCGATACCGTGATATTTACCGGTGCCATTGACAGCTATTTCGATTACTGTTTCGGTCGGCTTGACTATCAGGCTGTAGGCTTCCAGGATGTATATCACGCCAACACCGATAATTTCCAGGGCAATGCCGTGGTAAATTATCCCGATGCGGGGGTGCCTTATACCCGTTCGATTGAGCACCGTCATTTTGTGCCTACCGATGTTCCCGGCACTATTGTGACTTATGAATTCCCATTGGGGTCATATCTGAATGGCGGTGACCCGTCTTATCCGATATTAAACGAGCGTAACCGTGAGATGTATGCCCGTTACCGCGAGCTTGCTGAAAAGGAGCACGGAGTGATATTCGGCGGTCGTCTGGGCGAATACCGTTATTATGCGATGAATGACATTGTGGAGAAATTTATTTGATTTCTCCACCAAGTGTCTTTATTGCTGTAGTGAGGGCGGCGGTGGTGTAGCTTCCTTCCGATAGTTTGCGCCCTATTGCAGCAGCTTTCCGCTTCATCTCCATATATTCATCGACGGTCATTGCACCCAATATCGCGTCAAGGTTGTCGAGCGAGTCAATGGCTAAGCCTATGCCTTCACGCTTTACGAAGTCGGCTATTCCGGAGCCGTTCCATACAATCACAGGGACTTCGCAGCGGAGATAAAGTGATGTCTTGTGAGGGGCAATGTAGCGTATATAGTCGCCGATAATGCCTTCACAACCGCTTTTGGACGATCCGTACCAAACAAGCCCGAAATCGCCTTCTGGCGATGCTATCAGGTCGTCAGAATTTATGTATCCGCGATAATCCACATTACATCCCGGCAATACCTTCTTAGGTTCAAATCCGCTGCCATATAGCACTGTCGACCAGTTTGCCGCATTTTGCCCCATCTGATATAAGGCGGCATTGTAGCCATAGTCGAGACCGCCTACATACATTACCTTGTAAGGAGTCTGTGGCGCATTATGCATTTTGGGCGCTGTGGTAGCGGAAAGAAAATCAAACATTCCTAATACCCCTACAGGAATCTTGCATCCGTGCTCAGTCAGCCAGTCACGCATACTTTCGCTGTGGGCTATGATATAGTCGGCAAGTGATAGCTTGTCAATTTCCTCCTTTATAGTAAGCTTTTTACGGCGGAAACTGCCGAGGTCGTGTATAAGCACGACAACCTTTGCCCCGCGCATATGTGCAAGCCTGCATTCAGCTTTGAAATATTTTTTTAGCGGATACTGAAGCACAAGTATATCGCCTTTGTTGAGGTGTAACGGAGCAGTTGCCATGCTTGCCAATGTCGCGAAAAATGCTGTTACGACACCTTTATAACGTGTCTGGCTTCTGCCGATGTTTTTGAATCCGAGATTCTGCATTATCTGTTCGATATCGGTTTTCGCCTTTGTGCCGGCATATGCAGTGTTGCGGTAATTGCGAGAAAGATAACAATTCATCGAGTTATTATTTGGTTGTATTTGCAAAATTAGTGAAAAGTTAGTGGATACATGTTTCAATGTGGAAAAAAGTTTTGAATGTCAAAATTCCCATTTATTTGTCGTTGACGAAACTATCCATGTATTCTGTGATAAAGTGAGATATATAATGTTGAATATAATGTTGAATGTGAAATATATTTTCATTAAATTTGTGACATCACAAATTTAATTTACTAACCTGATTTATCAATGGAAAAGACCTGGCGTTGGTTTGGACCCAATGACAAAATTACACTTGACATGCTCCGGCAGATAGGTGTCGAGGGCATTGTGACCTCTTTGCATCACATCGCTAACGGTGAAGTGTGGAGCTATGAAGAGGTTATGAAGATGAAAAATCTTATAGAGGATCATGGATTGAAATGGTCGGTGGTGGAGAGCCTTCCGGTCAGTGAATCAATCAAGTATGGAGGTGCTGACAGAGATTGTCTTATTGAAAACTACAAGGAGAGTCTTGCCAATCTCGGCAAAGCCGGGGTAAAGACTGTGTGCTACAACTTTATGCCCGTGCTTGACTGGGCGCGCACCGACCTTGAGTATCCCAATGGCGACGGTACGTCAAATCTTTATTTCAACAAGGCGGAATTTGCTTACTTTGACTGCTGCATCTTGAAGCGTGAAGGCGCAGAGAATGATTATGATGCTGCCACATTGGAGCGTCTTGCCGAGCTTAAAAAGAGTATGACTCCGGAAGGGGAGCGCAGGCTTGTCGACAATATCATTGTCAAGACACAGGGATTTGTCAACGGCAACATCTCGGAAGATGACACCACGCCGGTTGACACATTCCGCGAGCTTCTGAAGCTTTACGAAGGCATAGACCGCGACAAGTTGCGTGCCAACATGAAGTATTTCCTCGAAGCTATCATGCCTGTGTGTCGCGAATATGATATTAACATGTGTGTTCACCCCGACGATCCCCCCTTGCAGATACTCGGGTTGCCTCGTATCGTCACCTGCGATGAGGATATCGAGTGGTTTCTCAACGCAGTGCCCGACAGTCATAACGGGCTTACTTTCTGTGCCGGCTCGCTGAGTGCCGGAGCCCATAACAATGTGCCCGAGCTTGCGCGCAAATATGCCGACCGCACTCATTTTGTGCATGCCCGTATATGCAATGTGCTTCCCGGAGGTGATTTCAAGGAGTCGACCCATCTTGACCCGCGGTTGATTGATGTAATCACCACGTTTGAGACACGCCGTCCCGGGGTGCCTATGCGTGTCGACCATGCTCCCCTTATGCTTGGCGACGAGAAGATGGGTTATAATGCCGGTTACTCGTTTCATGGCAGGATGCTTGCCCTCGGCATGGTATCGGGTATAATGGCTGCCATTGCCTGCCGATAGCCTTTAACAAACTCTAAATTCAGAAAATCATGAATGAATTATTTTCAGTAAAAGATAAAGTGGTGGTAATCACCGGTGGTACCGGTGTGCTTGGTGCCTGCATAGGAGAATATCTTGCCCTTGAGGGAGCCAAGGTGGTGCTCATGGGCCGTCGTCGTGAAGAGGGCGACAAGATAGTCGAGGAGATAAAGTCAAAGGGTGGCGAGGCGATGTTTCTCGTGACCGATGTGATGGATATCGACGTGGTGCGTAAGAATTGTGACGATATTCTTGCCGCCTATGGCAAGGTCGATGCCCTTCTTAATGCAGCCGGAGGCAACATGCCCGGAGCCACTATTGCTCCATCGGGAACATTTTTTGATGTAAAGATTGATGAGTTTGAGCGTGTGCTCAACCTGAATCTCACCGGCACCGTAATACCGTCACAGGTATTTCTCAAGCCGATGGTGGAAGCAGGAAAGGGCGCGATTGTCAACTTCTCGTCGATGGCTGCATTCCGCCCCATGACACGTGTGCTCGGTTATGCCGCCGCAAAAGCGGGCATCAGCAATTTCACTGCGTTTATGGCTAACGAGGTGGCTACCAAGTTTACCCCGGCGATACGTGTCAATGCTATTGCTCCCGGCTTCTTCCTGACCAACCAGAACCGTGCGCTCCTGACCAATCCCGACGGGTCGCTTACCGAACGCGGTGCTGACGTGATACGCCAGACTCCATTCAAGCGTTTTGGCAAGCCTGAGGAACTTTGCGGCACCATACAATATCTCATCAGTGACGCGGCGTCATTTGTTACCGGTACGGTGGCTGTGGTCGATGGCGGATTCAACGCTTTCGCGATGTAAACAAAGAGATGAAAAATGTGTTATATCTATAGCAAGATAATTATTAACCGATAAAATAGAATATAAAATGAAACCGTTACACATTATTCTCTCAGTAATCGGCGGCGCAGTAGCAGGTGCCGCAATCGGACTTCTTCTCGCTCCTGAAAAAGGCGAGGATACCCGCAAGCAGATTACAAAGTTTCTCAAAGAAAAGGGAATCACTCTGAAAAAGAGCCAGATGGAAGACCTTGTAGATGAGATTGCCGATGAACTTAAAAAGTAATTACCAGTAATCCAGATAAAATTATGAACAATAGTTTAGGTATTATTTCTGCATTTCTTGGAGGTGCTATTGTGGGTGCCGGTGCGGCTCTTCTTTTCGCTCCCGAAAAGGGTGAGGATCTGCGCAAGCGCATAGCTGACTTGCTGCGCCGTCGTGGCATTATATGCACTGAAAGTGATGTAGACGCTCTTGTAGAGCAACTTACCCAGGGACTTGACGACTGATAAAAGAGTCAAGCCGAAACTGATACCGGTGTCCGGTCGCGGTAAATCGACATTGATTACGCGTGACCGGACATCGTTACTGACATTAATCATGTTTTAACTATTTTGCAAATGATGGGTGAACAAAACGAAGAGCTGCGCCGCACTCTTGCCAATGCGAAGGAGTGGGGTAAGCTGTATGTTGAAAATCTAAAGCTCCTTTCAATCGAGAAGACCACAGTGTTGCTTTCTCATGGGGCAATGGTGGTATTGCTGTTGTTGCTTGGAGTGTGTGCCTTTTTCTTTATCTCGATTGCGCTTGTATTGCTGCTTGCCCAGGTGCTTCCGCTGATGTGGTGTTTTTTGATTATGGGCGGAGTCTATCTTCTGCTTGCTGTAGTGGCGATGTTGCTGCGCAGGTCGTTGTTTATCGATCCTATCGCACGTTTCCTCTCAAGACTATTCCTTGACCCGCTTCCTCATCAAAGTAAATCTGCAAATAAAAAAGCTGAATAGTTATGGAAAGCAAAGTACCTTCACAACTTCCGGTCGACGGCTTGAAAAAGTGGTCGGGCTACACGCTTGACGACCTGCGTTACCAGCGGGCGGTAAATCATGTGAAAATGGAGGTGGAACGCGAGCGCCTCGCTACCTCGGTCCATCAGATTATTAACCGTCAGCAGTCGGGTTTTGGCGGTGGCATCATGAAAAAGATGTTTACCGGGTTTTCGGTAATCGATTATGCCCTTCTTGCATTTCAGGCTACCAAGCAGATACGCAAGATTTACCGGGTGTTTAAGAAATAAAGTGTCGTTCATAGGCTTCCACAGGCATAGTGGAGACTGTATGAATCAGCTGTTATTAAACAAGCTCTTATATGAAACCAATCAGAAGTGTCGCTTTACTGGCGGCGTTATTGCTATGTGTGTGTAATGTCAGGTCTCAGGCTCTGACATGGAGTGTTGACTTCAATTCAGTATTTGACAACAGGGAGGGTGACCGAAAGATTACCGACCCGAAAACGTATTTCTTTACTGTGCTTGCCCCGGAGGTAGGGGTGAGACTCACGAAAAAAGACCGCATAGCAGGTGGTATCGTGTGGACTCAGCATCTCACCAACGACTGGGATGACGGCAGGGTCACCCCTACGCTGTATTACCGTCATGAGAGCAAGCGGTGGAGTTTCTCTATGGGTATGTTTCCGCGCACTCAGTTGCGCCGCGAGCTTCCCGGCTTTTTATGGTGTGACTCGCTGACATATTTTCAACGTAACATACGCGGTGCGCTCGTGCAGTACAACATGCGTCACGGCTGGATTGAGGCTTATCTCGACTGGCGGGGAATGCAAAGCACCACACGCCGTGAAGCGTTTAATATAGTCGTGCATGGTGAGGGCAAGCCGCGTGGAGGAGTGTTTCTTGTCGGTGGAAATGCCATGATGAATCATTTCGCGCTACAGAAAAATGCTCCTGCCGACCAGCATATAGTCGACAATTTTCTTGTCAATCCATATATTGGGCTGGATTTCAGCCGTAAGACCGCTCTTGACCTGCTTGTGATAAAGGCAGGGGCACTGCTCACCGTGGAGCGAAACAGGGCTAACGATGATGGCTGGAAGACTCCTGCCGGCGGATGGCTTGAGCTGGAGGGCGAATGGCGGTGGCTCGGACTGAAAAACTCGTTTTATATGGGCGGGAAGCTTTTCCCTTCCTACGGCGAGTTTGGTGCGGAGCTATATCAAGGAGAGCCGTTTTATCAGACCTCTTTCTACAACCGCACTGATGTTTATGCCAAGATTCTGCAAAACCGCTTTGTCGACCTGCAGGCTTCTCTCGACTTTAATTTTGCCGACAATAGTTTCATATTCTATCAGCGGCTGCTGTTGCGCGTCTATTTTGACTCGTTCAATGTGCGCCACGGCAAAAAGTCAAGGAAACATCCACGGCTATAGCTTCTCAGCGAGGTATCTTCCCGTGTAGCTGTCTTTTACGGCTGCCACTTGCTCGGGGGTGCCTTCGGCTACGATGCAGCCGCCCCCGGCGCCTCCTTCGGGACCTATGTCGATTATGTGGTCGGCACATTTTATCACGTCCATGTTATGCTCGATGATTACCACGGTGTGACCTAATGCTATGAGCCGGTTAAATGAATCCATAAGGGTGTTGATGTCATGGAAATGAAGTCCGGTCGTCGGCTCGTCAAATATGAACATCGTAGGCTCCGGCTTTTCAAGCGACAGGAAATAGGCGAGTTTTACGCGCTGGTTTTCTCCGCCCGACAGTGTTGACGACGACTGTCCGAGCTTGATATATCCGAGACCCACATCCTGTAGCGGTTTAAGGCGTTTCACAATCTTTTTAGGAAGCGATTCGTTGCTTTCTCCAAAAAACTCTATAGCCTGGTTTACCGTCATGTTAAGCACATCATTGATATTGCGGTCGCGATATTTTATTTCGAGCACTTCTTTCTTGTAGCGCTCGCCGTGGCATGCCTCACATGGTATCACGATGTCAGCCATAAACTGCATCTCTATCGTGATGGTGCCTTCGCCCTTACACTCCTCACATCTACCACCTTCAGCGTTAAAGGAGAAATAGCCGGGTGAAAATCCCATCTGTTTTGCCGCCTGCTGTTCGGCAAAAAGTTTGCGTATCTCGTCAAATGCTTTCAGATAAGTGGCGGCATTGCTTCGCGATGATTTTCCGATAGGGTTCTGGTCGACAAATTCAATCGCCGAGATACGGTGCAGGTCGCCGCGCAACCCCTTGTGCAGTCCCGGGGCATCACAAGGATTGCCGAGGTGCCTTACCATGGCGCGGTACAGGATGTCGCGCACAAGCGTGGACTTGCCGGAACCGCTGACTCCGGTCACTACCGTCATGACACCAAGCGGAAACTTCACGTCGATATTTTTCAGGTTGTGCTGACGCGCACCTGCAACTTCGATATAGTCGCGCCACTGTCGGCGGCGCTTGGGGAGTGGTATCGACATTTCGCCGTTGAGGTATTTCACTGTGTATGAATCGGTGGCTTTACGGAGATTTGCCACATAGCCCTGATAGATAATCTCTCCGCCATGCCGCCCTGCCTCGGGACCCACATCGATTATATAGTCTGACGCACGCATGATTTCCTCATCGTGTTCTACTACCACAACGGTGTTGCCGAGTTGCTGGAGCTTGCGCAATACGCTGATAAGACGGTCGGTATCGCGTGAGTGCAGCCCGATGCTTGGCTCGTCAAGTATGTATAGCGACCCTACAAGGCTGCTGCCAAGCGACGTGGCGAGGTTAATACGCTGGCTTTCACCGCCCGACAATGTAGATGACAGGCGGTCGAGTGTGAGGTAGCCGAGACCTACGTCACAGAGAAATCCTATGCGGTTGTTAATCTCGACAAGAAGTCGTGATGCAATCTTGGAGTCGCTTTCTCCGAGCCGCAGGTCGTTGAACCATTGGCGCAGGTCGCTCACCGGCATCCTTACAAGGTCGGATATGGTCTTGCCGCCGATTTTCACATAAGAGGCATCTTTGTTAAGGCGTGAGCCGTGGCATACCGGACATACAGTCTTGCCACGGTAGCGGGCAAGCATGACGCGATATTGGATTTTGTACTGATTTTCCTCCACCATCTTGAAAAATCCGTCTATGCCGCGAAACCTGCCGTTGCCGTGCCATAACAGGTCAAGCTCCTGCTCTGTGAGGTCACAGTAAGGGCGGTGAATCGGAAATCCTGCGTGGGGGGCTATGTGTATAAGCTCACGCTTCCATTCGCTCATCTTTTCACCGCGCCAGCACACCACTGCATCCTCATAGACCGACAGTGACTTGTCGGGTACTACAAGATCGGGGTCGAGTCCGATTACTTTTCCGAATCCTTCACATTTCGGACACGCTCCGTAGGGGTTGTTGAAGTTAAACATCAGTTCCGACGGCTCGCGGAATGTGATTCCGTCGGCATCAAACCGCTTTGAGAAGTCGTGGCGGTGCATGCCTGAGTCGCTCCAGGCGAGCAGGCTCATCATATCATGTCCTTCAAAAAAAGCCGTTTCTACAGAGTCGGCAAGCCGGCTTGCCTCGTCGCCCGACGCTTCCACTGCAAGACGGTCGACAAGGAGGTCGTAGCCGTCGGCTTCATCGGGGATGGCACTTGAGGCAAGAAGTTCCTCAATCATGACAAAACCGCCATCTTTCACCACTCGGGAGTAGCCTCCCTTGAGATAGATTTCAAGCTGCTGCCTGAATGTGCGTTTCTCCGGCAGTGACACCGGGGCTATGACAGCGATGCGTGTACCTTCGGGATAAGATTGCGCGGCGGCGATTACATCTTCAGTGGTATGTTTTTTTACCTGTTCGCCCGATACGGGAGAGTAGGTTTTTCCGATTCTGCCGAAAAGCAGGCGCATGTAGTCGTAAATTTCGGTGGACGTGCCCACGGTCGAACGCGGGTTGCGTGTGTTGACTTTCTGTTCGATGGCTATCGCCGGGGGAAGTCCCTTTATGAAGTCAGCCTCGGGCTTTGCCATTTTTCCGAGAAACTGCCTTGCATAAGCCGACAGGCTCTCGACATAGCGGCGTTGTCCTTCGGCATAAAGGGTGTCAAAGGCAAGCGACGATTTACCGGAGCCTGACAGCCCCGTGATTACCACAAGCTTGTTGCGCGGGATTTCTACGGTTATATTTTTCAGATTGTTGACGCGTGCGCCTTTAACAAGTATGTTTCTTTCTGCCATTTTGGTCGTTGTGTAGTTAAACAAGCTTTAACTTACAAAGGTACTAATAATATGGCAAAATGGCATCATTAGTGGTGTCGGCAAGCGATGAAAAATATGAAAAATATGTTGGTGGTTATGTAATATTTCCAGCAGTTCTGAAGTTTTCCATTAATGTTTTGTCTTTATGGCGCAGAGAAAATAAAACTACGATAAACTTGGTAAATCTCGTATTGCAAACTACGATAATTGGGCATATTTGATGTATGTGTACTACGATAAACAAATATTCAGGTTGCAAAAGATGGTCTATGTCGCTTCTTCACATCGGCGGCACTATAAATATTTCTTATTGAAAGCTAGCATCATGCGCTAAGGCTGAAATGAGGGGAATTGCGGGTATACTGAGGCGTGGCACATTGGATGCGTATTAACGCATAGCAAATAACAATGGCAGAATGATGGATTATCATTTAGATATAATCCATCTACCTTCTTTGCGCCCACCTTCACGCGATATGATTCCAGATTTTTGAAGATACTCCATATCCCTACGGACTGTACGGTATGTAATTGCCATGGCTTCCGCTATCTGCGGCATGGTTGCGCCGGGAGTCTTCTCCAATAGATGGATTATCTCCAATTGGCGTGGAGACAATTCTTTCTGCCCTTCTTTCTGCCCTTCTTTCTGCCCCTCTTGTGGGGCAGTAGGATTCTCGGCATTAACTATCTTCAGTTCGAGTTTCACCTGCATCAGTTCAGGTTGTTCCATGAGTTGAGGTTTAAGCCAATGTTTTTCCTGCCATGCATTGAGAATGAGAGGGAATCCCGAACCGAGGTTCTCACCGTAACCAATCATACGAAGCATATGTTGCATCCGCTGGTTACGTGCTTTTGACTCTCCTCCTGCATATATCTGTTCAAGCGGAAGTTTCAGTAGTCCGGGATTAGTAAGCACAAATTTGTCATCATATTTTTCAACCCGGAGAAGTCCGCTACCTATCATCATGTCGGCATGAATAATCATATTGGTAAAAGCCTCACGGACAGCTTTCTTCTGCGGAGTATCATCTTCGCGGACGATGCCGTTCATCTTGAAAGGACGTGGTAGGTCGCGGGTAAGTCGTGGCAATACCAATCGCAGAAAGTTGAATAAGTTGTTCTCCCATGTGCCGTCATAGGTCAGACGGTCGCTATATCGTTGGTCTCCAACAAGATTGGACTTATCTATATAATCCATGCGGAGATTGTCAAACCGCTCCCGTACCGGCAAACCTTTGCCAAACATCAGCAGACCGGCCATCGTAAGCCCTTCCTTTCCAGAGGCACGGTCAACGGTGTAACCTCCAAGTTGTTTTAGGAATTCCTTATGGTCTAAACCATTCCATACGTGTTCAAGATTTGCCACACGGAACATATTGCGATATGCTTCAAGTGTCGGAACATCTATGTCGTCCATTGTATAATGTTCAAGAAACATACGGTCATTACCATCATCACAGGCATCTCGCAACATCATCCTTATAATTGGTTCAGGACAATGATAATCTCCCTCATGTCGGCGTCGGTAAGTGCCACGCATAAGGTTGTTGTTGATATATATCGGACGCATTTCATAATCAGCACGAGGCACATGAATAACTACAACATCTTTACCGTCGTATGATAGGGTATTGATGTCCTCGTCTCTAAGCAGGCCGCTGCTTACCTTTTCGCGGCTGTTGAGTGTGTTCCAGATATCCGTGCGTATTTTTGCTGCATCTTCAACGCCGATGATATTGAAGCGTTTGGAGATGTCCTTTTCCTTCAAATCCTCGTCGACACCAAGAAGAATTGTCCCGCCATCAGTATTGGCAAAAGCGGAATAAGTTTCCCACAATGAATGTGGCACATCCTTTCTGGCTCTTTTACATTCAAGGGTAACTCGTTCACCATTAGCCAGAAGTTGGTCAATGTATTTCTTATCGTCTATTTCTGCGTTGTTAATTGCCATAATACAAAATTAATCATTTTCAATGGATTTCCCATGCCTGAAGAAAGCGATGAAAAATATTTAAGGTGGTTTAATTTCGTTTTTTCGCGGTCGTATGTTATCTTTGTAAATTGGATAATGTGTCAGTTATGGATTTGAATGAGGATTTACTACGCGCCGCCGAAGCGGTAAAATGCGGTAAAGTAATACTTTATCCCACCGATACTGTGTGGGGCATAGGATGTGACGCCACCGACAGTGACGCGGTAAAGCGTGTTTATGCCATTAAGCGGCGGGCTGACAGCAAGGCGTTGCTGTTGCTTGTCGACTCTATTGACACAGTTAGACGATATTTTCCCGGCGTGACGGCTGAAGCTGAGGCTATGTTGACCGACACGGAGCGTCCTACCACGGTGATACTTCCCTCTCCTTCCGGTATCGCCCCGGAACTTGTAGCTGCCGACGGCACTGTCGGCGTGAGGGTTACGCGCGAGGAATATTCATGTGCCCTTTGCCGGGCGGCCGGAATGCCATTGGTCTCCACCTCGGCAAATATAAGCGGCGAGCCGGCGGCAAAATGCTATGGCGAGATTTCCGCTGAGATAAAAGATGCCGTGGATTATATATGTGAGGCGAGGAGAGATGAGCCTGCAGGCGGAGTGCCTTCTCGTATAGTCAAGTTTAATCCTGATAAAACAATAACAGTCATACGCCCTTGACACTACATGCACGACATAGGATATTGTATGTGACAGCTGACTTTCTGGCTACTAACTTAGCTGTGTGGCTGTTTAATTTCATGCGCTATCATATTGAGGTGAGTGCGAGGACTTTCGGCTCGCTCGGGAGCTTCCTCTCTCATACTCCCGTAATGGTGGAGCAGATTGCGTTTCCTTTTGTTATGCTCGGCATGTATTGGTTGTCAGGCTATTACAACGAGGTGTTTATGAAATCGCGCTTGCAGGAGCTTAGTGTAACGCTCGGAAACTCGATTACCGGAGCCATATTGTTTTTCTTCGTGGCGATGATTAATGACCTGCAGCCCGACCGCGCACATACCTATCTGTTGATATTCCTTGTGTTTGGCTGTATGTTTGTGTGCCTTTACACAGAGCGCTATATCATCACCTCTTCTGCAAAACGCAAAATCGAGGCTGGTACATGGGCGCTTAACACCCTCATTGTTGGCACGGGAGAGGATGCGGAGGCTTTGTTGGCGCGTTTGCGCCGTTTGCAGCCGGTAATGGGGCTTAATGTGGTAGGCTTTGTGTCGACAGGATCGGGAGATGGCGAGGCGGCAATGTCACTTCCGGTATATGACATTAATGAAATCGAGGCGGTAAGTGACAGCCTTGTCATAAACAAATATGTGGTTATGCCACAGCCGGGAGGCGACAATGTGACGAAAAATGTGATTAACCGTCTTATTCCCACTGACCGGGGGGTATTGATGTCGCCCGACTTGTATCATCTGCTCACGACAAGGGTGCGCACCGCTAATATTGCAGGCGAACCGCTTGTAGATGTGGCTCACGCCCCAATCAGTGATTTCACCATCAACATGAAGCGGGTCATGGACGTTGTCGTGTCTTCAATAGCCATGGTCGTGTCGTTTCCGGTGATATGCTGTCTTGGTGTGCTTATTAAAATGGACTCCAAAGGTCCGGTGATATACAGTCAGGTTCGCATCGGTCGTCACAAGAAGCCGTTTAAGATATATAAGCTGCGCACGATGTATACCGATGCCGAGTCCAATGGTCCGGCATTGTCGACCCCCGATGACCGGCGCATCACCAAGATAGGTCATTTCTTGCGTAAATACCGTCTTGACGAGCTGCCGCAGTTTTGGAATGTCTTCATTGGTCAGATGTCGCTTGTCGGTCCGCGCCCAGAAAGGGAATATTTCATCAATCAGCTTCTTGAGCGCGCTCCATATTATGCTCTTGTGCAGCAAGTGCGTCCCGGTCTTACATCATGGGGCATGGTCAAATATGGCTATGCGTCAGATATCGAGGGCATGGTCGAGCGTCTTAGTTATGAACTGCTTTATCTTGAAAATCTCTCGCTTAGGATTGATATCAAGATTATAATATATACATTTAAAATCGTATTTACAGGAAAAGGAATTTAAATGGCGGCAATACAGAATATCGGACATACTACAAACTCTTGGTTTTTCGCGTTGCTACAATGGCGTGAGAAGCATATAAAGGAGAAAAATTTTATACTTATACTCGCATTTATCACAGGAATCATATGCGGATTTGCAGCCTTGGCTTTTAAATGGCTTATTCATTTTATATCAAGCTCGCTGCTGTTGAACATAGATATAACCGGGGGTAACTACCTTTATTTACTATATCCGCTTGTGGGTATAGTGATAGTGAGCTGCTATGTGAGGTATGTGGTGAAAGATAATATATCCCACGGTGTGACGCGGGTGCTTTATGCTATTTCCCAAAACAAAAGCCGACTGAAAGGGCATAATTGCTACACTGCTGTGGTGGCAGCTTCGATTACCATCGGCTTCGGCGGCTCTGTGGGTTCTGAGGGACCGATTGTGTCGACCGGCGCTGCTATCGGGTCAAATCTCGGACAGGCATTCCGATTATCGCCGCGACTGCTTATGATACTTGTGGGTTGTGGTGCTGCAGCCGGAGTCGCGGGCATTTTCAAGGCACCGATATCGGGTGCGCTGTTTACGCTTGAGGTGTTGATGCTTGACCTGACCACGGTGTCGGTGATGCCACTCCTCATCTCATCAATCACCGCAGCCACAGTCGCTTATGTGTTCACGGGCTACGACGTGGAGTTTTTCTTTGCCCAAAGTGAAAACTTCTTGACGGTCAGAATCCCTTACGTGATAATGCTCGGTGTGTTATGTGGATTTGCTTCGCTCTATTTTATCCGCGTTATCAACATGATGGAAAATTTTTACTCAAAAGTAAAAAATCCGTGGACGAAGGCGGCTATCGGCGGTACGATTCTGGCGGTGTTAATCTTCTTTTTCCCTCCTCTTTACGGCGAGGGTTATAATGTGATTACGAGTATGCTTAACGGTGACGCCGGCTCGGTGGTGGATGGTTCAATATTTTACAATGACAGAAACACTCCTTGGTTTATTGTCTTGTATGTGGGCGGTCTGTGCCTGTCAAAGGCGTTTGCGACATCTTCCACTAATGGTGCCGGCGGTGTCGGCGGTACATTCGCACCTTCGCTCTACATGGGTTGCATGACAGGATTTTTCTTCTCCTATCTGCTCAATACCATGCTGGGGCTTGATCTCTCTGTGAAAAATTTTGCCTTGATAGGTATGGCAGGTGTAATGTCGGGAGTCATGCATGCTCCGCTGATGGCAATCTTCCTTACCGCCGAGCTTACCGGCGGTTACGACCTCTTCCTGCCGCTGCTGATAGTGTCGACAATATCTTACGGCACGATAAAGGTATTTGAGCCATATAGCATTTACGCCATCCGTCTTGCAAAGCGCGGCGAGTTGCTTACCCATCATAAGGATAAATCGGTGCTGCGCCTGCTCAAAATCAACAGTGTGATTGAGAATGATTTCAAGCCTGTCACGCCTGATATGAATCTTAAGCAGATGGTGGATGTAATTTCGCAGTCCAACCGTAACCTGTTTCCCGTGGTTGGCGCCGACAATACTCTTTTAGGTGTGGTGTTACTTGATGACATACGTAATATCATGTTTCGCCCCGACCTCTATAAGAAAATGTATGTGAGCAAGTTCATGAGTATGCCTCCTGCAAAAATCGAGATTGGCGACACGATGGAAAATGTAATGAAGACATTTGACAATACAGGCGCATGGAATCTGCCCGTTGTAGAAAACGGGCGTTACGTAGGCTTTGTCTCCAAGTCAAAGATTTTCAATTCTTACCGCAGGGTATTGCGCCACTATTCTGAAGACTAAGACCCTTATTTATAAGTGAAGTCCACTATTTATAAGTGAAGTCCACGCCCGGATTCTCACGCGAGTAAGTGGGCATGCACATACCAGTAACCGAGCCTATGTAAGTGGGGTCGGAGATGTAGTAGGTCGTGCCGTCATGTACATAGGCATCGCCCTTTATAGGCTGTGAGAGCTTGACCGAGGCGCTTTCATGTCCCGGGAAATTTATGAGCTGGTTTTCGAGACCGAGTACATTCCAGAGCAGATAGGTGTAGAAGATAGCGCGGTCCTCGCAGTCACACTTGGGATAGTAAAGCAGCTCTTCAAAGAAGTAAGGTTTTTCAAATCCGTGGAATGCCTCGTCGGTTGCATATTCAAAAGCTCCCTGGACAAATTGCAACAGGGTATTGACCGCGTCAAGCTCATCTTTGCCTTCAAGCTGGGTCTTGAACTGGTTGACGATATCCTTGCGTACGTCGGCAAGTACCGAGGAGCGTGCGAAGTCGGCAGTGGGCATCTGCGGATAGTTGTAGAGTACCGGGAATATATTGGCATTGACCTCTCCGGAGAGGGTGATGTCTTTGAATTTCAAGTCATATTTGTGGGGCTTGTAGGGCAGGTTGAGTCCTGACATGCGCAAGTCCATCGAATTGCCTGTCTCTGCATTTTTGGGAAGTTCACATGTGGAGATGCGCATGCTGAGTATGGCTTGCGGGTCGACCGACTTGTCGGTAAACACGTAAAATTTCTTGCCGTCGACCATCATGTAGGTGCGTGCATAGACGGTCTGTTTGAACGGAATCAGCAGCACGGCATTGCTGCCTGACAGTCCGATACGCACATTATATCCCATGCCGACAAGCAGGAAATGTTTCAACGCCATGCGCGAAGTAATCGGCGACGAGGAGTAGCGGCTGTCGACATAGGCGGTGACAAGCTCATAACGCAGGTAATCGTTGAGCGTCATCTTGTCGGCGGCGGCTGTCAGTTCGTCAATTAGACGCCTGGCGTGGTCGTTGCTTGTAAATTCACGCCACTGCGCTCCAAAGTCTCTTGGTGATGATATGCGGTTGGTGACATGGACGTCAATAGACGGCACGCTCACCGGCATACCGTAAAACGAGAAGTCGTAATTGCCTGCAGGAGCAGTGGCGGCAGGTTGTGCCGGACGGCTTACAGGTGTCGGTTTTGATTCGGGTTGGGGTGCCGGAACCGGTTTGGGCGTTTGTGCTACAATCGGTTTAGGCGTTTCAGCCGGAGGTGTGGCTGATGCCGGTGTGGGAGTGTCGCCTACTGTCGGCACACGTTCCGGTTTAGGGACGGGATTGCTCTCTTCCCCTTTGAACTGTTCAAAGTCAGTCCATACTCCGTCAAGAAACTTGTCATAGCGTTCAAGTACACCGTTGCGATAAGAGTTATACCCTTCAAGCAAGCCTTTTCTGAAATCGGCGAAAGATCCGCCGGTAGATTGTGCCATTGCGATGCAAGTACCTGTAAGAGCCGTGATTAAGGTAGTGTATATACGAGTTTTCATTGACGGAAATAATAGTTGGTTATTAGGTTATTAGGCTATTTTGAGAATAGCAGTTAAAGCCTGTTTCCAGGCTTTAACTGCAAAATGCGTTGGCTTTATTCCTGAGCGAAACCTTCCTGAACGAAAGAAGAGATTTTGTCGGCATGACGCTGTGCTGCCTCGCTCTCCTTCATTGCGTTTTCAAGAGCGCGGAGGCGAGCTTTTGACGCTGCATTTTCGCTTACAATGAAAAATGTCTGAAGCTCGAAAGTGCCATCGCCATTGTCGCGGATGATTGAGTAGCTTTCTTCCATCTCGCCTTTGATTTCTTTCTCTACAAGGCGTTCGTAGGCTCCATAGAAGTGGTCAAACTCGTCAGTGGCTTCTGTGCCGTCGCCAGCCATATCGCTTACCACACGACCTTTGAGAGAGCTTCCTGCCTGCTGTGCATAGGTGGTGCATGCGTTGTTGGTAGCCATCTGCTTGCCTATGTTTTTGGATTTGAACTTAGAGGCAACGCCAACGACTTCCCTGCCATCTTCGCCGAGATTGTTGAGCTTATCATAGTGTTTTAACAGAGCCACTTCAAGAGTGCGTGAGCTTGCAAATAGCTTCCAGCCCTCTTTCTTATACTCTTTCATCTTTTCTTTCTTTTCTTTGTTGAGTGCTTTTTCCAATTGTTTGTTAGAGTCAGCAGATGCCATCGGAGCCATCAGGCAGATAGCGAGGAGAAGCATAATTAACTTTTTCATCTGAGTAAAATTAAAGGTTAGTAAATGATTTTATTTTGTTATTTCAAGATTCATGATTTTTACGCCCATTTTCGAGTCATACTTACGACATTTTACAAGCCACTTGTTGAAAGCATCGTAAGTTAGCATTCGGGGTAAATTGTCTCCGGCATAGTTGTCCACGACCTTAGAGAATGGCTGTGGAGAGAACACTACGTAGAGGCGGTTGTGTTCCACATCTTCCTCGGCAGTCATGACAAGCTCGTCGACCTCTCCATGTTCAGGCTCGCCCGACGCGGAATGGAAAAACACATATTCCTTGTCATGCTTTACCTTGACCTGTCCTGATACATTATTGGTATAGGGGAGGAGGCTATAGACATTGTTGTTGTCATCTACCAGAAAAGCAGCTACATAGCCGTCGACCGGGCTTTTTAGATAGAGATACATGTCGTCACCGGAGCGGAAACGGGTGTCGGCATGAACTGTGCGGGTACCGTTGCGCAACACGCTTGCGGCAAAGTCCACGGCATCGTTGGAAATCTCCTTTGCCTTTCCGTTTACCTTGCAGGTGACAATGTATAATCCGTCGGAGTCGAGTTCATAGCTGTAGACCGGTTCCTTGACATCGCCAATCCACTCTCCTTTAAGCGCCGATTCGTTGAGCATGGAGAAATAGGTTGACTCTCCGCGGTCCGACACTACATCATGCTGGTATGTGTCCTGGGTGACTACCGTGCCAAACTTTTCGGCGAGCGCCTTTGCCCTGGCTCCGTTTAGTGCGGCGCGCTCGCAGTCGGCGCGTGACTCTGTCTTGCCGCCATAGTAGGTGAACTCACCGCTGACGGTCTCGATGTCACCTGCCGATACATAAAGCATCGCGGCTAACGCTGCCAATGATGTCAATACTCGTTTCACTGTCATAATCAGTTGCGCATTTTACGTTTTGACCATTCTTCAGCCATCTTGCCTGAGGTAGATACCTGTGGTGTCTGCGGCTTCTGGTTTACGATAGTGGACTGGCGTCTCACATTGTCGATTACATATTCGCTCAATTCCTTAAGCGTCACGTTGCCTTTGGTCTCCTGAAGCTTTTTCAGCACATAGTAGGTGAACAATCCATGATTTTTTTCCTTGTAAGGCATCGCGGTCTCGTTGCCTGACGCGGCGCTCAGGGTAAACATGTTGCCCTTGGGGGCTGTCTCCTTTGCCTTGATTGCCACGCCGCGGGCTGCCGTAAGCATACCTCCTGAACGGTTGCCTCCCGAGAAGCATGCATCAAGGAATACCATTACCGAGCGGGCACCCATTTCTGACAGGTCATTGTAGAGACGGGCAAGCGAGATGCAGCTTTCCGACACCATCGCATCGCCGTCGACAGGAAGAAGGAATGCATCTTTTGTGCCTTCATCGGGCATACCGTGACCGGCATAGTAGAATACCACATCGGCATTGCCGTCAACTGATTTCACGACATTGCGTATATCGGCGATGGCGCGGAGCATCTTTCCAAGAGTGGCATCCTTGTAAACACGGATATTTTCTTTCGGAATACCGAGAGTGAGATTACAATACTTGCTGAAAGTTTCGCCGTCGTTGAGTGCCGCTTCCACACGCGGAACGTTGGCGTAAGATTCGTTGGCGATAATTACAGCAAATGTCGAGTTTGCCGGCTTGTTGTTGTACGGGATGTTTTCATCCACGTCGGAAAGCTTGGCAGGTCCGGCAGGTGCCGTGGCGATAGTTGAACCTGACGATGCGGGTGTTATTGATATACCGGCAAGGTCAACCGGCGGGATATAATATTCGATGCCCGAGGTCTTGTTGTAAGAATACTCTTTTCCGTGAGGGGTCACGAAGGTGATGCCCGCAATCTTCACCTCATTGTTTTCGATGTAGTAGCGGGGATTCTTGAAATGCACGCCTCTCCAGCTCGACTTGAATGACTCAGCCTCGCTGTTTTCGGCAGGAACGTTGATGATTATCGGTCCATAGGTCGATTTAATGAGATAGGTCTCATTGTCGGCATCGTAAGGTTCAAGAGTGAAGTCGGTAAGGCGCAGTTTCTTGCCATAGGCGGTAAGATACTCATCCTGAGCCTTTCGTGACAGACGCTCGTACTCCTGACGGAGAGTAAGCTCGTTGACGCGTTTTACGTAGTCATCGTTTTTCTCAAACTCACCCTTTTTCGCCCATTCGTTGAGGTGTTTCTCCACATAACTCTTTGCAAAGTCGGAGTAGAGCGGGGCATTGCTCTTTATTATGTCGCCGGCATTTTTTCCGGAACCGGTGAAGTTGGGCGCATCATTGGCGTTGGCTGTGATAAGTCCGGGCATACTCTTTTCAGGCACCGGAGAGTCGCCGAGCGCACGGATGCGGGTGTTAATGGTTTCAAATTTCTCTTTGTTGCCAAGACAGCCGTAGCTTACAGCAAGAGCTTTCATGTATTTGAGCGAAGTGGGGTCATTTGCCACTACTTCTTCAAGTTTCATTGCGGCGGCATCGAAATATGTGTCAGACTGCCGGCTGTTTTTCTTGGCTATCTTCTCATCTTCCTCATATATCGCCTTGTTGTAGAAGTCCACGCCGAGATTGTAGTAGCAGAGGGCGATATGGCGTGCCACGCCGAGATTGTCGGGTCGCAGCTCTTCAAGCTTGCGGTAGACATCGAGCGCCTTCTGATAAGCCTGCTGGTCTTCATATAGTTTTCCCTGGATATTGAGGAGCTGCTCGTCGAGCGGGCGTTGGAAAAGAGCCTTGTCAAGGAATGGCTGCAAAAGCTCCGAGTGTCCGCCGTCGATACAACCTTGTATGGCGATAAGCATCAGGTTGTAGTTGTCGGGATACAGCGCAAGCGCCTCGCCCATCGTCTTGACAGCTTTTTCATATTTGCCGGTATTCAGGCATGCCTGACCCAAGAAGAGGTAAATCTGCTCGCGCGACTTTTCGTCACCTGTCGACAGGTAACGGTCAAAGTAGTCGATAGCCTTGGTATAATCTTTGACATTGTAAGCGCCTGATGCTGCGATATATATAATCGCTGGATAGGCGCTGTTGCGAGGAAACTCCTCTCCCTTGAAGGCATCCATCATGTGAGTGTCGACAAATGCCTGGGCAAATTGCGTAAGCATCGTCTGGTCGCCTGCTCCGGAGTAGTAGAATGCTCCTGCCTCAAGGTCTTTGTTGATGTCACGGAGCATGCTTTTGCACTGCTCCCATTGTGGTGAATCATTCGGCGCGAGTTTCATTGCGTCAAGGCAAGTGCCGTAACAGTCAAAAGCCGTGGCAAATATCTCTTTTTCAGGCTTATTCTCGTATTTCTGCCATTTAAGATGTTTATACAGGTCGGTAGCTTTCTGTACTGTGTTGTCAATAGCCGCCTGTTTCAGGCTGTCGCTGTTGGCGAGCGATGCTCCCTGCATCATTGAATTATCGTCGGGGAGGAGCGATCCGAGATTCATCATGCCGGGTGCGCCGCCAAGTGAAGGAGTCATAGGCGCGTCGTCGTTGACAGCGAGGAGGGTGGTGGCCGCTCCCGCTGTCAATAACGCTGCAATATTAAATTTAATCCAGTTTACGTTCATTTTCAATTAGTATAGTATAAAGATCTGTATCAGTCAGAGGAAATAGCTTTTCTGCTTATTTAGTCGCACATCGTTGATTAAAACGCATCAATGAAAGTGAACTCTGTTGTGATACGGCGGAACTCTCCGCCCTTGCCTTCCGAAACGGTAATGTAGTAGTTGTAGTCTGACTTCATGTTCTTAAGATTGTCCACGTTCTTTTCGAGATAATCTTTCACGCCGGTAGCGCGGATGAATGCAAGCTGCTCATTTTGCTTGATTCCATCTTTTGTGTTGACACTGATACCTGAAAGCTGACCATTCTGGTAGACAGGTTCATTGTCAAAGTCACCGTAGGCGCCGTCATAAGGGATACCGCGTACAATCGGGGAGCCATCGGCTGTGCCGTAAATCTTCACGTTGAGTTTCTTGCCATCTTTCACATACTGTGACAGGTCATTTTCAAATGCCTGCTTCACAATTGAAAGCATTGATTTTGCTGCTCCTGACTCTTCGACATGATATTTACCGGGGGCAAAGTCTTCATGTACGGAAAAGTCGGGTTCTACCTCATAAGAGAATTTTACAACGTAGTTGAGTATCTTCTCGCCATTGGCATTGAAGTCTGACACCACGCGGGAGTCAACCGTGATATTGGTGTGGTCGGAAATGACATTTTGCATCTTTGCCTCCTCGATTACCTTCTGTTTGATTTCCTGCAATCGCATCTCTTCCATCTGCTGTTGCTGGATAATCTCGATTGACACTACATTGTCGTCGCCATCCATAAATGCGAGCGGCTTGCGGTCAAGATTGTCATAGATGTAGGTCTCGCCGTCGTTGCGGTTGAAAATCTTGGCATAGATAATCTCGAAGTTGTCATTTTCCATGACACCATACCTTACATCCTTAAATTCAAGAGCGTCGGCTGAGGTGAAGGTGGTTACTTTTTCCTCCGGCACCGGGATGTAGATTGTAGGCATATTGGTGAATCCTACGGCAAGAATGCTGTTGCTTCGGTCATATTTGCCAAGGCTTACCTCAGCCATTGAGAGCGGGTCGCCTGCAAGATTGGTCGAAATCTCTTCCTCGAAGAGCTTGCGCTGTCTTGCGCGAGACTCGTCGGTGACACGGGCACGATACTCTTCCATGGTTTCACCGGGCATCATCTTCATCCACTCTTCCATACGCAGGTTTACCTCGTCGGAGATAAGTTTCGCGTAATAAGGCTCAAGCTTTGACATGCGCTTTGCGTTGATTGCCTTGGCTGAGTTATATGAAAGAAGGGTGTTTTTGCGGCTGTCGGGGATGAAAAGTATTTCTGACATCTCGCCGTCGGGCACATCCACGAAATCGCGGTCGCTATCATCAAGAAGGTTGATGATAGTGATGATGTTGGGCGAGGTTGCCACGGCAATATACTTTCCGTCAAAGTTGTAGGCACATGACAGTGCGTTGCCAAGCTCGTCGATTGTTTTCTTAATCAAGAAATTGCGGGTGTCATAGATGTTGAGTACTCCGTCGTCGGTAACAACCGCAAATTCAGTGTTGTCATCATTGAACACCATGTCGTTGACACTTACTCCGAAGTCCCAGTCCTTACGCAGCTTTTTCTCTTCAAAGTTGTAGACCGCTACCTTTGAGCCGTCGGTCACAGCAAGATAATATCCGTTGTTGCTCATCAGCATGCCTGTCACTTTGAAAGGCAGGGGAATCGATGCTATTTCCTGAAACTTCTTGCCCTCGAATATGTGGATGCCTGTTTCAGTGGCTACTATAGTAGCCCTTGCGTCGGGAGTGTATAGGATAGCGGTTGGTGTACCGATTTTCTTGTTGTTGAACTTGAAAAGCTCTGTGTCGGCATGATTGAGGTCATAGAGTGTAACCTGAGGCTTTTTTGCATCGTGGCTCAGCACCATAAGGTTTATACCTGCCGGGTTTATCTCAATATCCTCGATGATATTTTTCTTTGACAAGGTAATGACCGGGCTCTTGCGGCAGGTAAACATGCTGTTATTGTCAAAACCGTAGATGGCAAGCGAATACTTGGCGAGTCCCTTGGGGGTGTTGACCTGCGGGAACTTGTATTCGCTTCGCTGTACAGTCTGTGACGATGAAGTGTTGTCTTCGGCAGCCGAAGCAAATGACGGCACTCCGAGAAGCATCGCCAGGGCGACTGCCGTAGATAGTGTATTCTTTCCTGATAGCATAGTTGAATATGATATTGATGGTTAATAAATTACGCTGTTATAAAGCTCTTAGATATACGGGAAGATGGGTGTCGGAGACAACTGTCGCTCCTTCACGCATAAGTGACTCAACATTGTCAATCAGCTCATCGATGTCAAAGTAGCAGTGGGTCATAATCAGTATGTGTTTTCCTCCGGTTTTCAAGCCTTTGTTCTGGCTTCTTACAATAGACTGGTCGGTAAGCACTACATAGTTGCCGGTGGGTTGTCCCAGTTCGGAAATCTCGACTTTCTTTTCATCGGGAAGTATGCGCAACACATTGAAATACACGGGAAATGACAGCGTGTTTTCAAGCATGAACTTTAATCCGGTGCCGTTGAACGGCGCATGTAGCAGATTTACCGGGAATGTGGCGGTAGTGAGAGCCTCCTGGTCGTTGAGCGCGTTATACACTTTGACGCTTAGCTTCTTTATATCGACTTGTAGATTTTCAGCTTCTGGGTCGTAGGTCTCCATCGAGCGCCTTACAAGCCCTTTTTCCACATACACACGGTCGTCACCGTTGGTCGACGATTTTCCGAAGCGTATCTTGTCATGTATTGCCCCGCGATTGTCGGTCGCCTGCTCTTTGGCATCAATCATTATACGTGTGGTGGTGAAATCCCCTTTTCCGGTAGAGCGGAATATCTGGGAATTCATTGAATTAAGAATTTCCACGCCGCTGTTGTCGCCGATGCTGAACTGGTCGGTGGCGTTGAGTTTCATGCCTTTTTCAATGGCAACCGCTTTTCCGCCGCGACGAAGTGTCACATTGCCGAAATAATCATACAGAGAGTATTGGGCTGCGCTTTCAAGAGTCACTGCTACGAGCAACAGTATTAGAGTAGCAATCTTTTTCATCTGATATAAATATTATTAGCGTTAGATTTTTCAGGTTTAATAAACCGTCGGGCAATCCATTTGAATATGGTGGTGAACCCAATCCATATGTCACATGCAAAAAGTCCGAAGGTCAGCATGAGGAGTGTGTGGGAGAAATTAATTATTACATTGTGCTCTATGAAGAAGTAATAACCTACGCGGATGGAGAGATACAACAACCCTACCTGTAACACACGCAGCAGCAAGCCCTTGATGCCGATGTTGAGCGACAGGCTAAGGAATATCACCACAAAACAGCTTATGAAGGCTATAGCCCAGTTGGCATACTGGTGGAGCTGGTAGAAATAGCTGCCCGACAGGATGGTGGCGACGGCATGGGCATGGATGAGTATGCCTGGCATGGAGTTGGTGACCGGGGTGGCGTGTATGTCGCCCGGGTCGGTCATCGCACCGATCATCACTATCTTGTCACATAGCTCTTCAGCATGCTCAATAAGGTTGTCGGGGGTGAAAGTCTTGAATATGCGCGAGTAGTAGCGTATGGTCTCGTGCTCGTTGTCACGGGCTCTGAATATCTCAGTATTGTGAGAGTCGGGCGCGTTCATTTCGCTGAGCGCGAGGGCAAACGATGGAATATCGCTGCCATCGGTTGCCGTGTAGTCGGGACGAAATTCGCGGATGGTGCGGTTGGTCTGCTGGGTCGGGAAATTGATAGCTCCTACTTGTACTTCACCGAGACTGTCGGCAAAATAAGTCTGCTCGTCGATGGTGAAACGGTCGGCTCCGGCATCTTTTTTTACCGACGCCGCGAGTACTATGTTCGGGCAATTTCTTACAGCTTCAATCAGTCGCCCGTCACCTTCGCGGCTATCGGCAAACAATACGTCGAGCCCTACAGCCCGTGGACCGCACAGCGCTACTGTTTCCA
The DNA here is from genome assembly GCA_910578835.1 of uncultured Muribaculum sp. Taxonomy (GTDB): domain Bacteria; phylum Bacteroidota; class Bacteroidia; order Bacteroidales; family Muribaculaceae; genus Muribaculum. The sequence goes on along the minus strand of CAJTSK010000006.1, from coordinate 42,564 downwards.
GTATCTCCGCTATGCCGTCGCGGTCGCTTTCAGCAATGTCGACAACCACTATATTGCTATCAAGTGTAGCAATATGGCGGCTGTCGGCTACTTTATTGTAGAAATCATTAATCGTGAAGTCATTTCCATCAGACGATGACAGCAATGATGCAGCCGAAAAAGAAAACGGTTGCATGAGGATAAATGACAGGGTAAACGCAAGGAGGGTTATGCCGAGCGCTTTTATGAGCCTTATCTTTATCTGCCGATTAGATTCACTATTTTTAGGTTTCCGTAGCACTGTGTGAAGACCGTAGTCTATTAGTATATATTTTGCAAATATAACAATATTTTTCTAATACAATGCTTTTTATGCCCTAAAAATATGAATTTAGTCGCAGTTAATAGATTCTTGGTAAGGATTAGTAATTGCGGATAAAATCCACAATCCAAGCGCCTACGTCGTTTGTGCCGTATTTTTTACCGTTTGTTCCCATAATATCGGGTGTTGTTACACCGGCGTCAAGCGATGCGTTAACTGCTTTGCGTATTATTGCGCCCTCTTTTGTGCAGTTAAAATATTCAAAGAGCATCGCCACTGACAGAATCTGTGCAAGCGGATTGGCGATATTTAGCCCTTTTGCCTGCGGCCATGAGCCGTGAATCGGTTCAAATACGGGTGTGCTCTCGCCTGTGGAAGCAGAGGGGAGGAGTCCCATTGAGCCTGAAATCACCGAACCTTCATCGGTGAGGATGTCGCCGAATGTGTTTTCTGTCACCATTACGTCAAAGAAGCCCGGATCCTGAATCATGCGCATGGCGGCATTGTCGACATACATGTAGTCGGTGGTCACATCAGGATACTCCTTTTCCAGCTCTTGTGCCACTTTGCGCCACAGGCGTGATGACGCAAGCACGTTGGCTTTGTCTACCACGGTAAGATGGCGGCGGCGACGGAGGGCGTAGTCGTATGCCACGCGGAGTATGCGCTCGACTTCCTTACGGGTGTAATGATTGGTGTCGTAGGCGCGGTCGTCATCTTCATATTTTTCGCCGAAATACATGCCGCCGGTAAGTTCGCGGATGCATACAAAGTCAACTCCTTTTACGATTTCGGCTTTGAGCGGCGACTTGTCAAGGAGACAGTCAAATGTCTCTACAGGGCGTATGTTGGCAAAGAGTCCCAGTTTCTTGCGCATGGCGAGAAGACCCTGTTCGGGGCGCACTTTCGCCTTCGGGTCGTTGTCATATTTCGGGTCGCCGACAGCCGAGAATAGCACAGCGTCGCTCTCTTTGCAGAGTTTTAGTGTTTCGGGAGGGAAAGGGTCGCCTACACGGTCGATTGCGTCGGCTCCTACTATTCCATAATTGAAACTTGCGGTATGGCCGAATTTTTCACATACTGCGTTCATTACGTCAACGCCCTGTACTGATATTTCGGGACCTATTCCGTCACCGGGTAAAACTGCTATGTTGAAGTGCATAATTATCTGTATTAGTAAGTTATACGATTGTTTTCCCACTGCTCGATGTCGCTCTTTTTGGAGAGCAGATACTCAATGTCGTCAAGACCGTTGAGGAGGCAGTGTTTTTTATATGGGTTTATGTCAAAATTCTCGCTTTCGCCGGTCGCAATGTTGGTGATGGTCTGGGCAGGCAGGTCGACCTTGATTTCTGTGGCGGGATTATCCTGTATTGAGTCAAATAGCCCGGCAAGAAATCGCTCGCTTACCACGACGGGAAGCACAAAATTGTTTAACTCGTTGTTTTTGTGGATGTCGGCAAAGAAGCTTGACACGACTACTCGAAACCCGTAGTCGTGGATTGCCCACGCTGCATGTTCACGGCTTGACCCGCAGCCAAAATTTTTACCTGCAACAAGTATGCATCCCGAGTAGACGGGGTTGTTAAGCGCAAATTCCTTTATCGGGTTGCCTTCCGCGTCAAAACGCCAGTCGCGAAACAGATTGTCGCCAAATCCTTCCCTCGAAGTGGCTTTAAGAAAACGGGCGGGGATAATCTGGTCGGTATCTATATTTTCCATCGGGAGCGGCACGGCACACGATGTTATTACTGTAATCTTCTTGTCCATAGCGTGTCAATTAATGCGTGGGTCGGTGATTTTTCCTGTTACAGCTGCAGCTGCGGCTACGAGCGGTCCTGCGAGAATAGTGCGCGCTCCGGGTCCCTGCCGCCCTTCAAAATTACGGTTGGATGTGGATACGCAAAGTTTTCCGGCAGGCACTTTGTCATCGTTCATCGCGAGACATGCCGAGCAGCCGGGTTGGCGCAGCTCAAATCCGGCATCGGCGAGGATGCGGTCAATGCCTTCTTCCTTAATCCGGCGGAGTACCGCCCAAGAACCCGGTACAAGCCATGCTGTCACATCGGGCGATTTATGCTTGCCCTTGACATATTCGGCAAATGCCCTGAAATCTTCCAGGCGACCATTGGTGCAGCTTCCGAGAAATACGTAGTCAACCGGGGTGCCTTCGAGCTTTTCTCCTGGATGAAATCCCATGTAATCAAGCGATTTCATGTATGATGCAAGTCCGGTCTCATCGTTGCCGCTGTAAGCCGGAATGGCTTCATTGACACTTATACCCATGCCGGGGTTGGTGCCGAATGTTATGCGCGGCTCTATGTCGGCGGCATTAAATGTGACCTCTTTGTCAAAGGTTGCGTCGTCATCGGTGGCAAGCGATTTCCAATAAGCCACGGCATCGTCCCATGCTTTGCCTTCGGGAGCATATTCGCGTCCCTTTACATAGTCGAATGTCACTTCATCGGGGGCAATCATGCCACCGCGCGCTCCCATCTCGATTGAAAGGTTGCATACGGTCATGCGCTCTTCCATCGACATGTTGCGTATAGCCTCGCCGGCATACTCGACAAAGTATCCGGTGGCACCGCCGGTGGTCATCTTGGCGATGATGTAGAGTGCCACATCTTTTGCCGTCACACCGGGTCTGAGCTTGCCCTCGACATTTATGCGCATGGTCTTGGGTTTGGGCTGGAGTATGCATTGAGAGGCAAGCACCATCTCTACTTCTGAGGTACCGATGCCGAATGCTACAGCTCCAAATGCGCCGTGGGTCGAGGTGTGACTGTCGCCACACACGATTGTATATCCGGGGAGTGTCAGCCCGTTTTCCGGACCGATGACGTGAATAATGCCGTTTTTGGGATGTCCGAGCCCGAATAGTTCCAGCTCAAATTCCTTGGCATTTTTAGTCAGGGTCTCAACCTGATTGCGCGAAACCGGGTCGGCAATCGGCTTGTCCTGGTCAAGGGTGGGTATGTTGTGGTCGGGGGAGCAGAATGTACGTTCCTTACGGAATACTTTCAACCCTCGTTTACGCAAACCGTCAAAAGCCTGGGGACTTGTCACCTCATGGCAGTAGTGGCGGTCGATGTATAATTGGGTGGGACCTCCCTCGACGGCATTAACCGTGTGGGAGTCCCATATTTTGTCAAAAAGTGTGCGGGCCATAGCCGGGATCGGTTTATATTTGGTTTACAATTAATGGACAAACTTGTTGATGGCATCGATAAACGCCTCGGCACTTGCTGCCACGATGTCGGTATTTGCTGAAAATCCGTAGTACGTATTGCCGTCATATTCGACCGTCATATGCACCTTGCCGATGTCGTTGCTGCCCTTGCTGATAGCTTGAATCAGGAACTCCTTGACAAGCATCTTGCGGTGAATAATCTGCTTGATGGCTATGATAGCCGCGTCAACAGGTCCGTTGCCTGAGGCGCATGCCTCAAATTTCTCTCCGGCGATGTCAAGCCCTACTGAAGCCACCGACTTCACGCCTACACCGGCTGTCACCTGAAGGAAGTCGAGTTTCAGGCGGCGGGTAGCCTTGTGATGCTCTCCGGCAAGAAGAAGCACATCGTCATCGTTGATTTCCTTTTTCTTGTCGGCAAGACGGAGAAATCCTTCATAAGCCGTGTCAAGCGCCTCTTTGTCAAGCTCTATGCCGAGCACATGGAGACGGTGTTTAAGCGCGGCACGACCTGAACGGGCTGTGAGCACAATTGAGTTTTCGTCAACACCGACATCTTTCGGGTCGATAATCTCGTAACTCTCCCTGTTTTTCAGTACTCCGTCCTGATGGATGCCTGAGCTATGGGCAAATGCGTTTCTTCCTACAATCGCCTTGTTAGGCTGCACGGGCATGTTCATCAGGCTCGACACCATGCGGCTTATCCCGTAAAGCTTGGTTGTGTTGAGGTTGGTCTCAATACCAAGTTCCTTGTGGGAACGGCATATCATAGCCACTTCTTCGAGCGATGTGTTGCCGGCGCGTTCGCCTATACCGTTTATGGTTACCTCTGCCTGACGGGCTCCGTGCATTACGCCCGACATCGTGTTGGCAGTAGCCATGCCGAGGTCATTGTGGCAGTGGGTGGCAATGGTCACCTTGTCAATACCGTTGACATGCTCCATAAGATACTGTATCTTCTCGCCAAATTCGGAGGGAAGGCAGTAACCTGTCGTGTCGGGGATATTGACCACTGTGGCTCCGGCTTTAATTACGGCTTCTACCACGCGCGCAAGATACTCGTTGTCGGTGCGGCCGGCATCTTCAGCGTAAAACTGCACATCCTCAACGAAGCGCTTTGCGTATTTCACGCAGGCGATTGCGCGTTCAAGTATATCCTCACGGTTGGAGTTGAACTTGTACTTGATATGATAGTCCGACGTGCCGATACCTGTGTGGATTCTCTTGCGCTTGGCATATTGCAGGGCGTCGGCCGCCACGCGTATGTCATTTTCCACGGCGCGGGTAAGCGCGCAGATGGTAGGCCAGGTGACAGCCTTTGAAATTTCAACTACTGAATTGAAGTCACCGGGGCTTGACACGGGGAAGCCCGCTTCAATGACGTCGACTCCTAATTCTTCAAGGGCTTTTGCCACTTCGATTTTCTCTACTGTATTTAATTGACATCCGGGCACCTGCTCGCCATCGCGTAGCGTTGTGTCGAATATGTATAAACGGTCGCTCATTTATGATGAATTATAAACTATGTTATGGATTAAGTGCAAAATTAGCACCAATCAACGACATAATCAAGAAATTTGACGATTATTTGCGTGATTGGTGCTTAAATCGCAATTATAAAACGCTATTTGCTTACTATTTGTTTGCTTTTGTGCTTATTTTACCCAGCGTAGGATTTCTTTAAATGATACTTTACGCCCGTACATGAGGATGCCGGTGCGGTAAATTCGCGCGGCAAGCCATGTAAACAGGATTGCCGTGGCATAAAGAATGATGATGCTCGCAGCGATTTCCCATGCCGGCACATCGTAAGGAAGACGTATCATCATCACAATCGGGGAGGTAAAGGGTATAAGCGAGCATATGACACCGAGTGTTCCGTCGGGGTTTTCCATGCATGCCTGACCGATTAGGAGCGCGATGATGATTATCATCATTACCGGCATTGTGAACTGGTTGGCGTCGCTCTGCTGGTCGACTGCCGAGCCGAATGCTGCAAAAAGGGAGGCATAAAGCAGGTAGCCGCCTATGAAATACAATACGAAAATACCTAACAGACGGAACCAGTTTACACCAAGTATGGCTTGAATAAATTCCGGCATCTCTCCATCGGGCATTTGCGGCATCGGAGTGCCTGCACCAACACCCATCGCCGTTGTGGCTATTTCGGGCGATGCTGTAAAGAGTCCGGCGATGCTTAGAAGAAAGCCGCCGATACTCAGCAATACGGTCCATATGGCAATCTGGGTGAGACCTACGAGCGCGATGCTGATAATCTTGCCGAGCATAAGCTCCATGGGGCGGCAGGTGCTTACGATTACCTCAACTATGCGGTTGGTCTTGTCCTCGACAACCGAACTCATGATCATCGCTCCATACATGAGCACAAACATGTAGGTGAGAAACGCGAGGAAAAGTCCTGTCATCGTGGCAAGTTCGCTTGACGATACCGATTCGCCCGATTCATCCCATGTGTGGCTTTTGACATCGACCGTAATATTGCTTTCAGCGATAATCTCTTTCAGTCCGGGGATGTCGAAGGAGTTGATTCTTGTCTCTGACAGGCTCTTGCCGAGCACATCGGAAATCTCCCGCGAAAGCGACATCTTCACCGGTTTTTCAGAATAGATATTTACGATGTGGGAATCATCCACGTCGGCAGGAATCACAAGTATTGCATATATGTCACCATCGGCTTCCTCATATCGTTCTTTCATGTCGGATGTCGATATGTCGGGAAGTATCTGATATTCAAAATCCTCTGAATCAGTGAACTTGTCAGCATATTTCCCGCTCTGGTCAATCACGGTGATTGTGCGTGCATCTCCGGTATTAAACTCCATGAGCATTACCGGCACTCCAATCAGGGCAATCATGATAAAGGGGGAGAGCAGTGTGGTGAGGATAAATGACTTTTTAGCCACTATGGAGTAGTACTCGCGTTGTAGTACCAGTAAAAATCTACGCTTGTCCATTGCTGTCAGTTACTGTTTCAATAAATATTTCATTCATAGTAGGGAGCATCTCCTCAAAGCCAAGCAGTGTATAGCGCTGATTGAGTAATCCTATTACATCTTTCATGTTTACTCCCGGCACAAGGCGTATGACCGCCTCGCTGCCTCCGAGTCCGTGAGGCTTTATGCTCTCGATGGTGTAGAGGGTGTTGTCAGGCGCAAGCACAGGCTCGGCGATATGGATGGTGAAGAGATTTTTCTTAAACTGATGCCTGATGTCAAGCACATTGCCCTGCAATACCGCCTTCGACTTGTTGATAAGCGTGAACTCCTTGCACACTTCTTCGACCGAAGCCATGTTGTGGGTGGAGAAGAGTATGGTCGCGCCATTTTCGTTGAGACGTATGATTTCTTTCTTCAACTGCTCGGTGTTGACGGGGTCAAATCCTGAGAACGGCTCATCAAATATCAGTAGGCGGGGATTGTGTACGACTGTGGAGATAAACTGCACTTTCTGCGCCATACCTTTAGACAGTGCCTCGATTTTTTTGTCGGCCCACTCTTCAAGTCCCATGCGCTCAAGCCATTGCCGTCCCTCGCGCGTTGCATCGGCTTTCGACATGCCTTTCAGACGACCGAGATACACGATATGGCTCAGTACTTTCATCTTTTTATAAAGACCTCTTTCTTCGGGAAGATAGCCTATGTGCATGACATCTTCAGTGGCGAGTGGCTTCCCGTCGAGAAATATCTCTCCGCTGTCAGGACGTGTTATCTGGTTGAGAAGGCGTATCAGCGAGGTCTTTCCCGCGCCGTTGGGCCCGAGCAGACCGTAGACTGTGCCTTCTTTTACATTGAGGCTCACATGGTCGAGCGCTCTATGTCCGGAGTAATCTTTTACTACGTCTTTTACTTCTATAAAATCCATTCAGGTCATTTTTTTAGCATCACCGATACCCAACGGTCGCGCATGTTACGGTCTATGTAGGTGAGTCCGCATTTCTCGGCGGCATCCTGTATCACGGGGATGTCGTCGTCATAAAATCCGCTCAGTATCATTATGCCGCCATCACGCAACGCGGTGGCATAAGCGTTCATGTCGCCGGTGATGATGTTACGGTTGATATTTGCGATAAATATGTCGGCGGGCGCAATGTCGGCGAGTGCCGAGGCATCGCCATGTATCACATTGATTTCGGGATGATTGTTGATTTTTACATTATCGACAGCGTTGACATAGGCAAATTCGTCGATTTCCACAGCGTCGATGCGCGATGCGCCGCGCATTGCCGCAAGGATGGCGAGTATGCCTGTGCCGGTACCCATGTCGATGACCGACTTCCCTTCGACCGGCAGCTCAAGCAAACGCTTGATGATAAGGGAGGTCGTCTGATGGTGACCTGTGCCAAATGCCATCTTGGGGTCTATGACTATATCGTAGGGCAAAGATGGGATATCTTTGTGAAAAGAGCTGTGGATGACACACATATCATCAACTACAATCGGCTGGAAATAGTTTTTCTCCCACTCTGAATTCCAGTCGCGCCCCTCCACGGTGTCCCATTTCACGTCAACGGTGGCGGGGAAGGGGAAGTCGGCGATTACCTGACGGAATATGTCGGAATCAAACAGCTCCTTTTTCACATATGCAGTCAGTCCTTTGTCATCGGGAACAAAGCTTTCATAGTTATGCTCACACAGCAGCGCGGCAAGGATGTCAGTGTGGTTTTCATCACATGGGGTGACATCCATTCTTACTTCAACGTAATCGTTCATTGTCGTGGCTTTACGTATTAACGCGGGAGGGTTGAGTAATCACGCGAGTAACGGAGCATCTGGGTAATGTAATTTTCAGTGTATTCTACTTTTACATCCACCACGTTGCCGTTGTTGTCTTTAACAAGAGAGTAGACGGGGTTGACAAATCCCTTGTAGGGAGCTATGCTAAGATGAGCGTAGCGGTCAAGCACCTCCTTGTGTATTGCCGGGTCGACCTTGACGGCATATTTTTCAACGAGGTCACGTCCGGCTTCATAGTCGCCTTCGCTCTTGATGCGCTGGATTTCACCGAGTAGCTGGCCGAACAGATTGCGCAGGGCGGCATAATCATTGATTTTTACATATGTTTTGCCATCTTTTTTCACATACTCCACTACATTGTCGGCTTTGCCATGTTCATACGCCCATTCGGCTATGAGCTTGCGGTTGCGCATGTGAGCCTCCTCTACATCTTTGCCCGGCTCAATACGCATAAGCTGGGTCATAAGACCGTTGAGCATATATTTGTAATATTCAGCCTTGTAAGCATCGGGATTGTCAAGAAGTCCAAGCTCGATAAGCTTCGGGTCGGCGAGATAGTATAGTGCGAATAGGTCGGCACGGGCTTCTTCAAGAGTGGAGCCGTGAGCCTTCAGGGCATCCTGGTCGACACCGGGGAGAAGGCGACCTGAACCATGTCCGAGACACTCATGGAGGTCAGTGTGGAGATTGTCGGTGATAAACAGGTAATTGTTGAGTAATGTGCGTGTAGGCTCGTCGATTACAAATTCCTCGTTGAAGCCGTCGCCATGCGATGCCTCGTCATATGCCTGAGTGATATTTTCAAGGGTTACCGATTTTGATCCGTGGGTTGCGCGTATCCAGTTGGCATTAGGGAGGTTGATGCCTATCGGGGTCGCGGGATAAGCATCTCCGGCAAGTATCGCCGCAGTAATTACTTTAGCCGATACTCCTTTCACTGTCTCTTTGCGAAAAGCGGGATTGACGGGGCTGTGGCTTTCAAACCATTGCGCGTTGCCACTGAGGATTTCAGTGCGTGCCGATGCCTCGTTGTTTTTGAAATTGACGATTGATTCCCATGAACCGGTCATGCCCAGAGGGTCGTCGTATGATTCGATAAATCCGTTGATGAAGTCGACCTGTGATGCAGTCTCTTCTGACCAAAGTATTGAATATTCGTCAAATGTCTTCAGGTCGCCTGTCGTGTAAAATTCGACAAGTTTATCGATATATGCTTTTTGTGATGGGTTTTCAGCATATTCTGCCGCGAGCTTCAATTCTTTGATTATGCGCTCGATAGCCTCTGTGTAGAGACCGCCTGCCTTGTAAGGCTGCTCTGTCACTTTGCCGTCGATTTTCACCTTGCGGGTATTTAGTCCGTAAGAGATGGGGGTAAGGTCGGTGGTATCCTTTATCGCGGCATAGTAAGCCTCAACTTCGGGCTGTGTAACACCGTCATAGATATTGGTCGCCGAGGTGAGTATAAGGTCTTCTCCTTCTGCCTGGTTTACTTTCTTGGGCTTTACGGCGGGGTCGAAAATGAGTGAGAGCAGGGTCTCCTGACATGCGGGGCGCGACTCGGCGGGGAGCTGCGCTATCTGGGCGTTAAGGAACTCCCGGCTGAACTCAGGGGTAAACTTATCCATCGAATAGTGATGGTGGATACCGTTGGCAAACCATATCTGCTTCAGATATTTTTCAAATGCCTTATAGTCAGCATCGTTTTTGTCACCCTTATAGTTAAGGTAAATATTCTCCATAAGGTCGCGGAGTGCAAGGTTTTCCTTGCCGTTCTGGTCCCAGAGAATGTCGCGTCCTGCAAGAGCCGCTTCGGTAAGATGATACACGAGAAGTTTCTGGCGCAGCGAGAGGTCTTCAAACGCGGGCACTTTGTAGCGCAACACCTCGATGTCGGCGAAGCGGTCGACTACATATTGGAAGTTGTCATTTTCTTTAGCCATTGCCTGTGAGCTTGTAGCCAGTGTAAGCAGCGCCACTCCGGCTGTTTTTATAGTTTTAAGCATTATGTTATCGGTAAAAATATGTGAATGATTAGTTATTCGACGTATAGTATCAGTCCCTTGAGATATTCGCCTTCGGGATGATATATGTTGACCGGGTGGTCGGCGGGTTGAGTGAGCTGATGCAGTATGCGCACATTGCGTCGGCTTTGTGCCGCAGCCGAGAACACGGCAAGCCTGAACTGCTCGCGACTCACTGCCTGTGAACATGAGAATGTGAACAGTATGCCTCCGGGGGCGATTTTTTCAAATGCCTTCGCGTTGAGCTTGCGATAGCCTATGAGCGCGTTTTTTAGCGCGCTACGATGTTTTGCAAATGCCGGGGGGTCAAGTATTATAAGGTCGTAGGGGGTCTCCATTGCCGACAGGAACTTGAATGCATCTTCTGCATATGAAGTGTGGCGCTCGTCGTCGGGGAAATTCAGGCGCACATTGTCATCGGTCAGCGCGATAGCCTTTGCGGAGCTGTCGACAGAGTGTACAAGCTCTGCCCCTCCACGCAGGGCATATACTGAGAAGCCGCCGGTGTAGCAGAACATGTTGAGAACCTTGCGGTTATGGGAGTATTTTTCAAGCAGGGCACGGTTGTCGCGCTGGTCGACAAAAAATCCCGTCTTCTGCCCTTTCAGCCAGTCAACATGAAATTTCAGTCCGTTTTCCTCGGCGACATTGGTGGAGTATGAGCCGATGATATACTGGTTTTGGGGGTCAAGCTGCGCTTTGTAGGGGAGTGTGGTCTCCGACTTGTAATATACATTTTTTATACCGGCGTCGGGAAGGTTGACCAGCTCGGAGGCTATGATGTCGCGGGCAAAGTGCATGCCCGGGGAATGAGCCTGCAACACGGCGGTGTCGCCATACACGTCGACCACAAGTCCGGGCAGGAAATCACCTTCGCCATGTACGAGACGGTAGGCGTTGTTATGGCGGTTGATGAGCTTGAGGGCACGTCGAAGCCTGTATGCCTCCTTCAGGCGGGCGCTGTAAAGGGAGGCATCTATAGGAGCGTCACCCCAGGCGAGTATTCTTACCATGATGCTTCCAATCTGGTAATGACCTGTGCCGATTACGTTTCCTGTGGATGATACCACTTTTACGGTGTCGCCCTCCTCGATATTATCAGGCAGGTGAGCCACAGCGCCTGAAAACACCCAAGGGTGAAGGCGTTCGAGCGATTGTTCTTTTCCTTTCCTTAATACTATTTCAGGGTAGTTCATATCGTGTCTAATGATTATTTATCGGAATATAAAGCGATAGATGTCATTGCCGTTGGCGTAGAGCAACAGGAGTATGAGGAATGCCATTCCTGCAATCTGGGCATATTCCATGAATTTATCGCTTGGCTTGCGACGCGCGATGATTTCATATATAAGGAACATTATGTGTCCTCCGTCGAGTGCCGGTATCGGCAATATGTTCATGAAAGCGAGTGCCACCGACAGGAATGCCGTTATCTCCCAGAATGCGAGCCAGCTCCATTTTTCGGGGAACATGTTGCCGATTGCGCCAAATCCGCCGAGGCTCTTTGCTCCTTCTGCCGTGGCTACATATTTCAGCGAGCCTACATATGCCGAGAGCTTACCTGTGCCGATTTCCCAGCCTTTGGGGATTGACTGCCAGAAGTTGTAGTGACGGGTCACCACGGGATAGATATCGGTAATAGGCTTGAGCTGTATGCCTATCTTGCCGGCTTCCGTAGGCTTGATAGGTACTGTGATTGTGTCGTTGCCGCGCACAAGCCGTAATCCGGTTGTCTGTCCGCCACGTTTGCTCAACTCTGCCGTAAATTCGGTGTAAGAAGGAGTCATTGCGTCACCTACCGAGATTATATGGTCGTCGGGAAGCAGCCCGGCTTCTTTCGCCGGCTCTCCGTTGACCACACTCTGCACATATATCGGCAGACGGTAGCTTAGGAAGCCTTTGTCTTCGTTGAGGCGGAATATGAAATTGTCGGGAATTGCGATATCTATCGAGTCTTTGTGGTCGCGTAACACGGTTACGGTTTTTGCCTCTACCATTTTCAGCAGGTGGTCGCCTGTCGCCACGTCTATTTTCTCTCCGTCGGCAAGAAGAGGTATGTCGCCGTCACGAAATCCGATTTCCTTTGCAGCGGGTACATAGGCAAAACCTTCATAAGCCTTGTCAAGCGGGATATATTTTTCACCCCAGTACAATGCTATTCCGGCATAGATTACGATTGCAAGTATGAAGTTCATGAGCACGCCGGCTACCATCACAAGCAAGCGCTGATAGGCAGGCTTGGAGCGAAATTCCCATGCTTTTGCGGGCTGCGCCATCTGCTCCTTATCCATTGACTCGTCAATCATTCCAGCGATTTTGACATAACCGCCAAGCGGCAGCCAGCCTATGCCATACTCGGTGTCACGCCATGTGGCGCGTTCGCTTCCGTCAGGATTGGTCTTGGTCTCTTTCTTTTTGGGTTGCCACTTGAAAAGCGAGAACCACGGGTTGAAAAACAGATAGAATTTTTCAACCTTTATGCCAAACATGCGTGCAAATATATAATGTCCGAACTCGTGGATTATCACCAGGAGTCCGAGAGCGAGCATTAGTTGTAATGCTTTTATCAGAAATGTTTCCATTGTTTATCTTATGAGATTGTAGATATGTATGATTATTAGTGTGTCGGCTTGCTTATGAGTGATGCCGCATATTTTCGTGTCTCGGCATTGGTGGCTACATAGTCTTCATATGTTGGTGATGATATGAATGGCATTGCCTCCAGCGACTTGTCGATTATGCGTCTGATATCAAGGAACGGTATCTCGCCTTTCAGGAATGCCGCCACGGCGATTTCGTTTGCGGCGTTGACTACACACGCCACGTTGCCTCCCTTTTCCAGTGAGTAGTATGCAAGTTTCAGGAGCGGGAACTTTTCAAAGTCGGGTTCAAAAAATTCCAGCTTGGCATAGTCGGCGATGGTGAGCCCTTTGCGCTTTGTGGGAAGACGGTGGGCACATCCGAGGGCATAACGTATAGGCAGGCGCATGTCGGGAAGTCCGAGCTGTGCCTTTATCGAGCCGTCGACAAATTCGACCATCGAGTGGATGATTGATTGCGGGTGTACGACTGCGTTGATTTTGTCGGCAGGCACGTCAAAAAGCCATCGCGCCTCGATAATCTCAAATGCCTTGTTGAGCATGGTGGCTGAATCTATCGTGATTTTTGCTCCCATCGACCAGTTGGGGTGGGCGAGTGCGTCCTTTACCGTGACATGTTCCATCTCCTTGACCGACTTGTCACGGAACGGACCTCCCGATGCCGTGATGAGGAGGCGGCGGATGGAATCATGGCTTTCGCCGACGAGCGACTGGTAGATTGCCGAATGTTCCGAGTCGATAGGCATAATGGTTGACTCCGACTTAGCAAGACAGCCTGTCACCAGCTCGCCTGCCACAACGAGGGTCTCCTTGTTGGCAAGTGCGATAGCCTTGTTGTGCTCGATAGCCTTCAGGGTAGGTTCGAGTCCGCTGTAACCTACAGTGGCTATGACAGCGGTGTCGACTCCGGGCACCGAGACAGCAGCTTCTGCTACTGCTTTTGAGCCTGCCTCGACGGTGATTCCGAGCGGGGTGAGCGAATCGCGTAGCCGCGTGTAGCCGCTTTCATCGGCGATTACTACTTTGTCGGGACGGTGAGCTATAGCCTGCTTTTCAAGCAAGTCTACGTTGGAGCCTCCCGCGAGCACTGAGGCGCGGAATAATTCGGGGTATTCTGAAACTATATCAAGTGTCTGTACGCCAATCGAGCCGGTACTCCCGATGACGGCGAGTTGTTTCTGTCTCATTCTATATATTAATGTGTCTGCAAATTTACGGCAAATTCACCTATTATAAAAGAAAAATCTTAAGTATTAAGCGTTAAGCGGCATGGAAGCCCGTTATGCGTTTAAAAAGCGATGTATTCGCGGGGATTTAACGCCGCGCCTTTGTTCCACAGCTCGAAAGTCACGCTGCTTTCCGCTGAAGGGTCTTTAGGCGATGTGACTCCGATTACCGACCCTTTTTCAACTTTGTCGCCTTGCTCGACAAATGGAGCCTTTACGCCGGAATATTTTGACACAAATCCGTTGGGGTGTTGGATGATTATGGTGTTGCCCCCTTTCAGGGTTGTGTAGGAGTCGATGACTGTGCCCGCATAGATGGCACTTATGGTCGATTCAGGCGGTGCGGCGAGAGTGATTGAAAAAGTTGACGGTGACTCGGTCTGAATCTCGGTGGCATTGCTTACGGGCGGATAAAAGGATATGCCGTCGGCAGCGATGGGGGAGAGTACGTTGAGGTTGAAACGCTCCTCTTCTTCAAACCGGCGCACAAACTGCCTCTCATTTTCCGACGCCGGAAGCAGCGAGTCGGGCGACAGGGGCGCGTTTTGAGCCGGGACGACATCGGCAATCACCGAGTCGGCTGTGCTGGCAAAAATAGATTCCAGATTGGAGATGTAGGCATTGTTGATGTTTACTCTTGTTGTCAGGGAATCGATTTTCATGGAGTTGACTATATTTTCCTGTCGCTGGTCCTCTTTAAGATAGCCGGGCAGAAGGGTGCGGATAGGCGACAGCAGGATTATCGTAGCCACAAGGCAGCTAAGTGCCGATACAAGGAGTAATGTGGCTATCACGATTTCTGTGCGCGTAAACTTTATTGTCCACACCTCATTGAACCTGTTTTCGTTAATGAACGATAGCCGAAAACGGCTCTTTGTCTTCAATGAGTGTTTATGTTTCTTAATGCTTTCTTGTCGATTGGTCATTGGTTGTCGGTCAATTAAAAAGAAATTGAATTACAAATATAAGCATATTTTTTCGAGAATTAATCGATTGTTAAATTTGTAAACCGATTGTGCTATCGCTGAATAACATGAAAATTAACACATAAAGTAGTGTAAACTTTAACAATCGCATGTTAAATTATGTCCAAAAAAGTTGCATGATATTCAACAAAACTATACCTTTGTGAAAAATTTTATTGAACAAACAGAAATATCTTTGTGTTAATATACCAAAACTTGTAAGACCGATGGGTAATAAAAAAAGTTCGGTTGAATGGTTTTAGAAACAATGAAGGGTTTAAAATAATTTGTATAAATTAAAATTAAAGAAGAATGAAAAAGAACATCCTTTTTGGTTTTGCTGCAGCGGGAGCTATGCTTCTTTCAGCAAACGAGGCTAAGGCTCAAGAGGCTATAGTGATTGAGGAAGCTACATTCACTGAAGTAGAGTGTGCCGATCATTACTATTCAGGAAAGAAGGATAACTGGTTTATCCAGATTGGTGCCGGTATGGAACTTCCTATCGTAGAACACGCTCCTCACTCTGCTAAACGTCACATCACTGCTGCTTACGGTGCAGGATTCGGTAAGTGGTTTACTCCCTACTTGGGATGGCGTATCAGCGCACAGGGTGGTGCTTATCACTTTGATGCATCAGGTGCTTACCGCAAGGCTAAGTTTGTTAACGCTAACCTCGACTTGATGTGGGATATGTTTAACAGCTTCAAGGTAAATGACAACCGCGTATTCAGCATCGTACCTTTCGTCGGTGTCGGTGGTTCTTACTCTTGGGATTTCACTGGTCCTTACAATGCTTACACTCCCGAGAACCACGGTCGTTACAAAACTAAAGTATGGCAGGTACCCGTATCAGTAGGTATGCAGTTCCGTTTCCGTCTTTGCGAGTATGTTGACTTCTTCGCTGAAGGCCGCTACTCATTCTACGGTGACACTTTCGATGGCATCGCTTACGGTACTAACTCAATCGATATGAACCTTACCGCTATGGGTGGTTTCACTTTCAACCTCGGTGGCAAGAAGTTCAAATCATTCAACCCCTGCTCTTATCTTGGCTACATCAGCCAGCTTAACGGTCAGATTAACGACCTTCGCAGCGAGCTCGCCAACACCGGCGCACGCCTTGCAGCTGCTGAGGCTCAGCTCCCCTGCCCCGAAGTTGTAGCTGTTGAATGTCCTGAAGTAGGCGCTCCGTTGATGTCAACTGTACGCTTCACTATCAACTCAGCTAAGATTTCTTCTATGGAAGCTGTTAATGTCTACAATATCGCACAGTGGATGAAGGCTAATCCCGACACTAAGGTTGTCATCAAGGGTTACGCTGACAAGGATACCGGTACTGCAGATTACAACCTCAAGCTTTCTGAGCGTCGTGCACAGAACGTATTCAACATGCTTACTAAGGAATACGGTATCGCTGCTGATCGTTTGACAGTTAAGGCTGAAGGTAGCGCATCTCAGGTTTACGACACTAACAACTGGAACCGTATCGTAATCTTTTCACAGGACTAATTTAAGGTAACACCTAAATAAACCCTTAGCCTCCGTCCCTTTCAGGGCGGAGGCTTTTTTTGTGATGCTTTTTTTTGTGAGTATGCTGGTAGGTTTTAATCTTTTAATATAAGTTTGGCATAGGTTTTGCTGTAAGGATTGTTATAACTGCAACTTATAAGTAACTCGCAAAAATATGATACAGCATTCTACAGGCAATCTGCCTGCCAAGATAGAAAATTATGTCGCTCAGAAGCGTCTGCGCGATGCTTTCGGCTTGTTGCGCCATTACAGTGCCTCTTTGGGTGACTGGCGTATAACTGACCGCATTGACCATCTGGAGCAATCTTACTCGATGATGCTCCGATATGCCATCGATGGCGTTGACGACCCCTCGCGCGACGAGATATACAGCTCGATAGTCAGGGGCATATTCGAGATACTTGACCTGGTGACGCGCAATACCAGCCGTCAAAAGTCGCCCGCGATATATTTCAGCACCCTCCGTTATGAGGACTTGCAGGATGACACATTGAAAAGCCTTGTCGACCGTTATCTTGCCATGCTCTCCAAGCTGTCGCTGTATAATATAGCTGCAGGAAATGCCGCCGGGGCGACGGGAGTGAAGGAAAAGGAAGAACTTGAACGCCGCATATTCAACCGCATATGGATTGCGTATCCTCTTTCGTCTGACGATGCGGCTGTCGTTTCGTCGATTCTGTCGGGCGAGGAAGTGCCCGCCTATTTCAAGGAGATGGTGGTGTCGGCGTTGCTGCTCGGGCTTCTGCAATATTACGACGAGTCACGCCTTAACATACTTCTCGACATATATCAGACCGCGTCTTCGCGTGTCATTGCCGTCCGCGCCCTGAGCGCGGCACTTATGGCGATGTATGTCAACAGGTCGCGCGTGCCCTCGTCAGGCTTGCTGAGGCGCATCGAGGCGCTACGTGACACTACACCGTGGCATAACGACGTGAAAGAAGTGTTCCTTGAATTTATACGCACTCGTGACACTGAGCGCATCAACCGCAAGATGCAGGAAGAGCTGCTTCCGAGTATGTTGAAGTTGCGTCCCGATATTGCCCGCAGGATGAAAGGCGGCATGACCGACCTGCCCGATATGGAGGAAAATCCCGAATGGCAGGAGCTGCTCGACAAGTCGGGGATCACCGATAAGTTGAAGGAGTTGACCAAGATGCAGGAAGATGGGGGTGATGTGTTTATGATGACATTCTCCAATCTGAAATATTTCCCGTTTTTCTCAGAAGTGGCAAACTGGTTCATGCCGTTTCACATGGAGCACTCTGCGGTAAAGGATGCACTTGGCAGTGAGCTTGCCTCTATCGGCAGCATGGTGGCGTCATCGCCATTTTTCTGCGACGGCGACAAGTACTCTTTTGTGCTTGCTCTCGCGTCTGTGCCTGCCGCGCAGAAGCATATGATGCTTTCACAATTTGATGCCCAGCGCATCAACGAGCTTGAGCTGCAGCGGTCGACTCTTGCCGGTGACACTCCGTCGGCGGGTGCTATCGCCAACAAATACGTGCAGAATCTATACCGCTTCTTCAAGCTATACCGCCGCAAGGGCGATTTCAACGACCCTTTCTCTCTCCCGCTCAATCTGCTTCAGTTGCCGTTTCTCGCCCCTGACCTTACCGATGTGGAGACATTGCCTGTGGTCAGCGAGTTTTATTTCAAGCGCGGATATTATGAAGATGCCGCCCATGTGTTTGGCTTGCTTGCCGAGGTTACGCCCCCCGATGCACAGATTTATCAGAAACTCGGGTATTGCCGTGCCAAGCTCGGTGACAATGCCGGCGCGCTCGAATATTACAAGCAGGCTGAGCTTCTTAATGGCGAGAGCCTGTGGACATTGCGCCGCATAGCCAATTGCTACAAGGAGCTTGACAATCCGGAGATGGCGCTTGAATATTACCGCAGGGTGGAGGCTAAGAAGCCCGACGACCTTGGTGTGGCTTTGAGTATTGGTCACTGCTATCTTGAGCTGGACCGCTATGACGACGCGTTGCGCTACTATTTCAAGGTCGAATTTCTTGACGACAAGTCGACACGCGCCTGGCGTCCTATTGCCTGGACCTCATTTGTAGCCGGCGACTTTGAACAGAGCCGCAGCTACTATGAAAAGGTGCTCACCGACCATCCATCGGCTGCCGACTATCTCAACATGGGCCATCTCTATCTTGCTTCAGGAAGCATGAAAGAGGCACTCAATTATTACGGACTGTCGGTCGATAATGACAGTGAGGGCACTGAAGGTTTTATCAGGAGTTTTAAGTCTGATGTGCCGCGACTGGTAGCCGCCGGAGTGGCGGAGTCGCTTCTCCCGCTGGTGATTGATGCGCTCCTTTACTCCAGGGAGTGACGGCTTTTATTGTCAATATGTCAGGATTTTTCCGTAACTTTGCGATAATCCCACAAAATTTGAAATAGTTATGAGAAAATTAGTCCTGTCATTATTAATTTTAGCTACCAACATGATTCAGGCAAAAGAAAAAGCAGATAATGCTGTAAATCCGTTTTTCGCGGAATATGAGACAGTGCATAACACTATCCCGTTTGACAGGATAGACAACAGCCATTATGAGGAGGCGATTGACCGCGGAATGGCGCTGCAGAATGCCGAGATTGAGGCAATAGTCAATTCTGCCGAGACTCCGACGTTTGAAAACACTATCGTGGCGCTTGAGCGTTCGGGTGCCGACCTTAACCGTGTGCTGAGCACATTCTATCCTGTCTTGTCGGCTCTCAGCGACGACGAGCTGATGGAAATCTCGCTCCGAGTATCGGCAAAACTGTCGCAACACTCCACCGGTATAAGCCTAAACCAGGGGTTGTGGAAGCGTATAAAGGCAGTTTATGACAACAAGGATAAGTTTACGCTCGACCCCGAGGATGACATGCTACTGCAGACCACCTACGACAGTTTCGCCCGTCAGGGTGCCGAGTTGCAGGGAGAGGCGCGTGACCGTTACCGTGAGTTGTCGGCTCGCCTTTCCGACCTCACCACCAAGTTCGGGCAAAATGTATTGAAGGAACTTAACACTTACGAGATATGGCTTACTGCCGATGACCTTGCAGGACTCCCTTCAAGCGCTGTCGATGCTGCCGCTCTTGCAGCCAAGGAGAAGGGCAGGGAAGGGGAGTATCTGTTTACTCTCGCCCAGCCTGTCTACATGGCGTTTATGAAAAACAGTGACCGCCGTGACCTCCGCGAGAAGTTTTACCGCCTTTACAGCAGCCGTAATACAAAGGGCGAGTATTCCAATATGGAGATAATGACAGAGATTGCCGATACGCGCCGTCAGATAGCCAATCTTTTCGGCAAGGCAACCTATGCCGATTACAAGCTTGAAAAGACGATGGCAGAGACTCCTGCCAATGTCAACAAGCTTCTCCGCCAGCTCGCCGAGGCTTATCGCCCCGCGCAGTTGCGTGAGTTTGCCGAAATCGAGGCGTTTGCCTCTGAGCGTGAAGGCACTCCCGTGAAATTGCAGCCATGGGACTACAGCTACTATTCCAATAAGCTTAAGGAAGCCAAGTATAGCTACGATGAGGAAGCGTTGCGACCTTATTTCGAACTTAACAATGTGATTGAAGGCGTGTTTGGTCTTGCCACAAAGCTCTATGGGCTTACATTTGTTGAAAACCCCGACATAAAGGTGTATCATCCCGATGTCAAGGCTTTTGACGTGAAAGATGCCGACGGCAAGTTTGTTGGAGTCATCTACACTGATTTCTTCCCCCGCGAGAGCAAGCGTCCCGGAGCCTGGATGACCAACTTCCGCGAGGAGTGGATTACCGCGCAGGGCGATTCTGTGCGTCCCCACGTGTCAATCGTGATGAATTTCACCAAGCCCACCGATGCCAATCCGTCGCTCCTTACCCCCTATGAGGTGGAGACATTCCTGCATGAGTTCGGCCACGCTCTCCACGGACTGCTTGCCGAGACTAAATACAGCTCGCTTTCAGGCACCAACGTATATCGCGATTTTGTGGAGCTGCCCTCGCAGTTCAATGAGAATTATCTCACCCAGAAAGAGTTTCTTGACGGTTTCGCCAAGCATTACAAGACCGGCGAGCCTATACCGCAGGAACTGGTTGAAAAGATTGTCAACACCTCGCAGTTTGGTGCCGGTTATGCCTGTCTGCGTCAGCTCGCGTTCGGCTTGACCGACATGGCTTGGCATTCTACAACCGAGCCGGTTGCCGACCCGGTGAAGTTTGAAAATGAGGCTTCTGCACCTGTAGCGATGTTTGATACAGTGGACGGGTGCTTGTTTAGCGCGCAGTTCAGCCACATATTCTCCGGCGGATATGCCGCAGGATATTACAGCTATAAGTGGGCTGAGGTGCTTGATGCCGATGCATTCTCGGTATTTCTCAAAAACGGGCTTTTTGACAAGGCGACAGCCGATTCATTCCGTAAAAATATATTGACACGCGGTGGCACCGAGCATCCGATGACGCTCTATAAGCGTTTCCGCGGACAGGAGCCCACAATCGATGCTCTCCTTGAGCGCGACGGTGTAGCGTCTTCCGCCACAACCCCCTCCCTCCCTCAACCAATCCCCGCCACCAAAGATTGACACCACGAGCTGCCGTCCCGAATGGACCGGCAGCTTTTTTTCAGCACCCCGCGCCGCGTTGACGTCGTAGGGATTGGTGCATTCCCGATATGGATAATCCAATGGGACTCCGATTTGTATTTAGGGCGATTTTGGTGGTGAGGACTGATTTTTTTGTCAATCGGTTTGGTATATGTTTTTAAACATAGTAATTTTGCAGTGAAAATCAAAAGAGTATGCAGAACATAAGAAATATTGCCATTATCGCTCACGTCGATCACGGCAAAACGACACTGGTCGACAAGATGTTGCTCGCGGGTAACCTTTTCAGAGAGAATCAGAATGCGGGTGAGTTAATTCTTGACAATAATGACCTTGAGCGTGAACGAGGCATAACTATTCTGTCGAAAAACGTCTCAATCAACTATAAGGGATACAAAATCAACATCATCGACACCCCGGGACACGCCGACTTCGGCGGCGAGGTGGAGCGTGTGCTTAACATGGCTGATGGTTGCCTCCTGCTCGTTGACGCATTTGAGGGTCCGATGCCTCAGACACGTTTTGTGTTGCAGAAAGCTATCCAGATGGGACTCAAGCCTGTAGTGGTGGTAAACAAGGTGGACAAGCCCAACTGTCGCCCCGACGAGGTGCAGGAGATGGTTTTTGACCTCATGTTTAATCTTGACGCCA
This sequence comes from uncultured Muribaculum sp., assembly GCA_910578835.1. Classification (GTDB taxonomy): domain Bacteria; phylum Bacteroidota; class Bacteroidia; order Bacteroidales; family Muribaculaceae; genus Muribaculum. The sequence goes on along the minus strand of CAJTSK010000006.1, from coordinate 20,734 downwards.
CCGAGGAGCAGCTCGATTTCCCCACCGTCTACGGTTCGGCAAAGCAGGGCTGGATGTCGACCGACTGGAAAACACCTACCGACAACATTCTTCCGGTGCTTGACGCAATCATCGAGTATATCCCCGAACCCGAGACTCTCGAAGGCGACCCTCAGATGCTGATTACATCGCTTGACTATTCAAGCTACGTAGGTCGTATCGCCGTAGGTCGCGTGCACCGCGGCACACTGCGCGAGGGCATGGATATAGCCCTTTGCAAGAAAGACGGCTCTGTGGTGAAGCAGCGTATCAAGGAGCTGCACACATTTGAGGGCATGGGAAGAAAACGCGTGCAGGAAGTGTCGTCGGGCGATATTTGCGCGCTTGTCGGCATCGATGGATTTGAAATCGGCGACACCGTTTCCGACATCAACAATCCCGAGCCGTTGCCACGTATCGCCATCGACGAGCCCACAATGTCGATGACATTCACCATCAATGATTCGCCCTTCTTCGGAAAGGATGGAAAATATGTCACCTCCCGTCATATCGCCGACCGCCTCGAAAAAGAGCTTGACCGCAACCTCGCGTTGAGAGTCAGCAAGGCAGCCAACGAGGATGTGTGGACAGTGTTTGGCCGTGGAGTGCTTCACTTGTCGGTGCTTATAGAGACCATGCGCCGTGAGGGCTATGAACTTCAGGTAGGTCAGCCCCAGGTAATCATCAAGGAGATTGACGGAAAGAAATGTGAGCCTGTCGAGCTGCTTACCATCAATGTGCCCGAGGAATATTCGAGCAAGATTATCGACATGGTGACCCGCCGAAAGGGAGAGATGGTATCGATGACCACCCAGAACGACCGCCTGCACATCGAGTTCAACATACCGTCGCGAGGCATCATAGGCTTGCGCAACAATGTGCTCACCGCCTCTGCCGGCGAAGCCATCATGGCTCACCGCTTCCTCGAATATCAGCCCTGGAAAGGCGACATCGAGCGCCGCACCAACGGTTCGCTTATCGCGATGGAGGCAGGTACGGCATATGCCTACGCCATCGACAAGCTTCAGGACCGCGGACGATTCTTTATCTTCCCCCAGGAAGAAGTTTATGCCGGACAGGTGGTAGGCGAGAACGCCAAGGACAATGATATCGTGGTAAATGTCACCAAGTCGAAGAAGCTGACCAACATGCGTGCGTCAGGAGCCGACGACAAGGCGCGTATCATACCCCCCGTGGTGTTCAGCCTTGAAGAAGCGCTTGAATATATCAAGGAAGATGAGTATGTGGAGGTCACTCCCAACCATCTGCGCCTGCGCAAGATAATCCTTGACGAAATCGAGCGAAAGAGAGCCAATAAGGCTTGATTTCAGCGAACAATACAGATAATAAAAGTGTCTTGTAGTTAGAGTAGTAACTATAAGACACTTTTATTATGTATCGATTTATTCAGAAGACCGTGCTTGCGGTAGCTGCCGCTTTTAGTGTCGGCTGCCTGTCGTCTGCCGCCCATATACCGGCATCGGTGGAAAGTTCCGACCTTCCGGTCGAGGCAAAGTCTTTCATCAAGAAGCATTTTGACGGAAAGACAATTGTCAAGTATGAGAAAAAATTCTGGTCCAACTCCTACGAGCTTGAGCTATCAGACGGCACCGATCTGGATTTTGACTCTAAGGGCAAGTGCACGGAGGTCAGTGCCCCTGACCATGAGGTATTGTCAAACACTCTTGTGCGTGAGCTTCTTCCCGCCGGAGCCTGCAAGACTCTTTTAGACCAGGGGATGCTTGACTCGGTAGAAGAGATACAGATTAATCCGTCTAAGGGCTACAAGGTCGAGGTAAGGCATGACCGTATAGATGACTATCGGTTCAACAATGCCGGGCAGATGACCCGCGTGACCCATGACGACTGAAAATCTCGCCTGACTAACAACAATGGCGTGATGTCCTGAGCGGAGATCACGCCATTGCTGTAATGATATGTTCGGGAAGAAGGGCTTATTCGTTGATTTCGCCTTCAGCCTTGAATATCTCCTCTTCTCTTGACGATGAGATATTGGGTAATTCAAGTCCGTAATGTTTCTTGGCGTCAAGAGCCTTGAGCCATATGCCGAATATGAGGGCGAGCACTCCGAGTGCTGCGAAGAGAAGCATCGGGTTGGTGTAGTCATACTTCATCGGGTCGGTGACGCCGGGGTTGGAAGAGGTAAGCACAATACCGATAAGTATCGGGAAGAGCGACAGACCTATGTTCTGCACCCAGAATATGAGCGAATAGGCACTTCCAAGGAAGCGGGCATCCATGATTTTGGGCACCGAAGGCCAGAGGGCGGCGGGCACAAGGGAGAATGACACGCCGAGCACGATAATGGCGGTAAAAGCAAGCATCTTGCTCGGATAAGCCGGAAGCAGGAGGGCGAAGGTAAGGTGACATACAATCATGAGGATGGCGCCAAGTATGAGCATAGACGCGCCTTTGCCCTTGCGGTCAAGGAAGTAGCCGAGGAACGGGGTGAGCACAGCAGCTCCGATGGGGAACCAGCGGAATATGTCGGCAGCCGTGGTGGCATCGATACCGAGGTTACACTGAAGCATGTTGGCGGCGTAACGCTGGAAGGGGAAGATTGCCGAGTAGTAGAGCACGCAAAGCATGGCGATAATCCAGAAGAGCTTGCTTGTGAGGATATTTTTTACATCGCCGAGCTTGAACTCCTCTTCGGCAGTGTCGTCATTTTTCGCTGAGCCAATCTCTTTGTCGAGCCTTGCATCGAAGAATGTAAACACGATGTAGCATATAAGACCGATGAAAAGCAGTGCGGTGCAGAATCCTACCGGAACAACCACTGTGGGGTCTCCTCCCATCCAGTCGGCAAGGCGGGGAGAAATCGAGAACACGGCAAACACACCGAAGCGCGCGATAGCCATCTCGGCACCCATAGCAAGAGCCATCTCCTTGCCTTCAAACCACTTGGCAAGAGTCTTGGACACGGTGATACCCGCCATCTCGCAGCCACAGCCGAATATCATGAAGCCGAACGCCGCAAGCTTAGCGCTACCCGGCATGGCTGTCCACCATGAGTTGAGCCACATGTCGAGGGCACTTCCTTGAAACATGTCGCTAATGGCGTAGAGCTTTATACAAGCTCCCACTAACATTACTGATGCAGAGAGAGTACCGGTAAAGCGTACACCCATCTTGTCAAGTATAATACCTGCAAGAATCAGGAATCCGAATACATTTAAGATATATTCCGCTCCGGCGTAATAGCCGAATGCGTCAGGCGACCATCCGCGTTCGGTCTCGATAAGAGACTGTAGCGGCGACATTACGTCTACAAACATGTAGGCGAAAAACATCATCGACGCTACAAGCACGAGCACAGTCCAGCGCGCCCACGCTTTGTCGTTGAGTGTTTGTTTGACTTGTTCTGTCATAGCTTCTATTGCATTTAGTGTGATAAATATTTTTTACAAATTTACGTAAAATCACGCTAAAGAGAGAAATTATAGCTAAATTCGTAACATTATTTATAGAGAAAAATGTATTCGAGACAACCTTATACGTTTGACCGCGTAGTACGTATCATTATCACATGTGTCATAATCATCGGGATAATATGGCTCGTCAACATTCTTAAAGGGGTGTTGCTACCTTTCTGTGTGGCGTGTCTTGTCGCCTATCTTTTTGAGCCGTTTGTGCAGTTCAACCGCCGCCTGCTTCATCTCAAGGGTAGGGTGGTGGCTATTTTTGTCACTTTGTTTGAGGCGACTTTCCTTTTAGGACTGCTGTGTTATATACTTGTGCCGCTGATTCTTAACGAGATGCAGCATATGGGACACCTGTTGAAGGTGTATTCCAATACTGAACTGGAGATACCGTTTATGCCCGAGGGGGTACACTCGTTTATCAAGAAATATGTTGACTTCGAGTATCTGTCGAGCCTGATGCAGCGTGACGACCAGATAAAGATAGTGGAAAATATATTGTCGTCGACATGGAATGTGGTGACAAGCGGTATAAGCATGATTATCGGTATATTGAGCTGGTTTATAGTGTTTCTCTATGTCATCTTCATCATGCTTGATTATGAGAAGCTTTCCATGATGGTAAGACACATGGTGCCTCCGATGTATCGTCGCACAGTGTTTCGCATAGGGCGTGACATACAGCGCTCCATGAACCATTATTTCCGCGGTCAGGCGCTTGTGGCGTTTTGTGTCGGCGTGCTCTTCAGCATCGGGTTCCTGATAATCGACATGCCGCTTGCAATCGTGCTCGGCATGTTTATCGGGCTGCTCAACATGGTACCTTACCTGCAGCTTGTCTCGATAATCCCCACGACCATCCTGTGTCTTGTGTGTTCGGTCGACTCCGGAGTCGATTTCTGGATGATTTTCTGGGAATGCATGGCTGTCTACGCGATAGTGCAGGCGATACAAGACCTTTACCTGACCCCGAAGATTATGGGTAAGGCGATGGGGCTTAACCCGGCGATAATATTGCTGTCATTGTCGGTGTGGGGCTCTCTTCTCGGTTTTCTGGGGCTTATCATCGCATTGCCTCTTACCACACTCCTGCTTGCCTATTACGATGACTATATCACCCTGCAGTCACGCCGTCATGAGCGCCCGTCACGTGTCAAGGAATAGCGCCAGGACGGTTATTCCTGATCAGGCAGCGGTTTAGACTCCATGATTATCCTCGCCTTTTCAAGGTCGCGGCGGAATATCAGCAATTTGATTGAAGCCCATGGCGCAAGTCCTACCGGATAGACCGAGGAAAAAATCTCGTTGTTGATAATGCACGGCACACCGTTGGTTTCGAGCACGCCCTTTGCTATATATGCGTCGGCATCATTGGTGTAGGCATTGAATATCACGAGTTCATCGTTGTCGCAGGTATCCTTCATGATTGCAGCTATTTTATGTTACGTTTGTTAAGTGCCTTATGGTAACGCGCGGCATTCTGCTGATGTTCGGCATACGTAGTGGCAAAGTTGTGTCGCCCCGAGAAATCTTCTTTGGCACACATATAGAGGTAAGAGTGAGGCTTTGAATCAAGTATCGCGGACATAGTGGCGGCATCTGCTATGCGGATAGGACCCGGGGGAAGTCCGGCATTAAGGTAGGTGTTGTAAGGCGAAGGCGTGGAGAGATGCTTCCCGGTGATGCGTCGCAGCGAGAAGTTGCCGGTGGCAAACTTCACAGTAGGGTCGGCTTGCAGTTTCATCCCCTTGTGATATCTGTTGAGATACAGTCGCCCTACCGTTCCACGTTCGGCCCGGTCATTGGTCTCCTCTTCGGCTATTGATGCTATCGTAGCCACCTGCACCGGCGTTAGTCCGAGCTTTGACGCCTTTGCACGTCTTTCGTCATTCCAATATCTGTCGCGGTATCCTGAAAGGGTGTTCACTACCTTCTCAGGCGATGCCGTCCAGTAAAATTCATATGAATCAGGGATAAATGCGGCGGCATATCCCGCGCGGTCAAATCCCTTTTTAGGAAGTATCGAGTCGCAGGCGGCTATAAAGGAGGCAGAGTCGGTTTCGAGCCGGTTTCCGATTCTTCTGGCAAGTTGGTTGACTGTGCGCAGATTGTTGAATGTCAGTTTTACGGGAGTCTGTGCCCCGCGTGACAGGCGGCGGTATATTTTTACCGCACTCGTCCCGGGTTCGATGAGATATGCGCCGTGAGCCCGGGAGGCATTCCCACCGGCAACCGACCATAGGGTTGCCGCTCTTTTTCCTGTACCCCCCAGCTCGGAAGCAAGCATTGACTTTATGTCGTCATTATCCATTGAGCCGGTCACATAAATCCATTTCGCCTCATCGCCGTCATATCCTTTCACCATATAATTGAAATATGAGGTTAATGCGACGGCGGCGACAATAATTCCTGCTGCGAGGAGCAGTATCGGTAGCATGCGCTTGTTTTTCTTCATACGGAACATTGGTTAGCAATTGCAAATATACACATATTGCCGCAAAAAGAAATGGGATGGGGCGCACATTTCAGCCCCATCCCTTCCGCGCCTTGTAATGGGCGGTAAGATTTATCTGATTTCTTCAGCGAAGAAATATTACCCATCAGGATTATTGGTAGGTGGTCTCGACATCGATGAAGGTGTCTACTGTCGGTGAACCAAATTCGATGGCTCCCATATCATCGTTGGAGTTGACTACAAGATTGTAGATATAGTGGCAGCCGGGTTGCCATTCGGTGTATTTACTTGTCGACAGCGGGAATTTAAGTATGCCGTCGCCGGTCGTGCTTCCCGGAACGAGCTGGTCTTCAGGCGTATTTTCGTTAGGCCAGAGCTTTTCGTCGCTTGCCGCGTCGTAAATTGAGCATTGCAGGGCTATATATGTGTCATTTCCGCTACCGTTGTTGTGGAAGGAAAGAGGTTGAGGCAGTACAAACATATTGCCTCCGCGTCCAATTCCGCTGGCAGCGATGACAGTTGGTGTCGGTGTAAGGGTAAGCAGTTCCGACAGAGCCTGTGACCAGTGCAGGATATATGAGTAGGCAGTATTCTGGTCCGACCATTTTCCTACTGTCTCCGGTGATGCCGGGTCGGCGGTAGAGGCAGAAGGGAAAGAGAAGTTGCCCTTTGTCATGATATTGGTCATCACCACATTGGATACAACCACTTTCAGCTTGGTGTCGGTTGAGCTGAGTTTTATTGTAAGCTTTGAGAGCGCATGCCTGAAGTTAAAAACGACTTGCGCGTTTGGCTGTCCGTGGTTTCCGCTTAAATTGGGAATCACGGCATACACGATATCTTCATCACCTGTAATGGCATCGTAAGGTACAGGAAGAAGCGGACCGGTCTTGCCGACCCATGAGGCAGGTGCAAAGGCATAGAAGTCAACTGCGTCTTTCGCCGGCCAATACTTTATCGGGGAATACTCCCAGGTGTTTGTGCCGGTCTTGCTGACGGTAACGTTGTCCATAAACACGGTAGGATTTGAAGAAGAGCCGGTGTAGGCATATACGTTGAACGATGATATATTGTTGGTTGTAATGTCACTCGTTCGTGAAAATTCGGTCTCAGCTGCAAATCTGATTTGGTTGTCAGAATACTCTGGAGAGTAAGGGGCATCCATGTCATCACTGCAAGCGGTGATACCCATGCAGATAGCAGTTGAGGAAAGGATTGTCAATAATTTACTTCTTTTCATGACCAAACGATGTTTTTATTATTAAACAAGCTCTTAAATTAACTAAACCGATTATTGACCACGTCGATAACAATCACGTCCCATCCGTCAACAGTGACATTCATGTCTCCGACATCTTCCGGCGGCGTGTCGCCGTCATCAGGTATATCAATGTCAGTTACATTTATTATAACATTGTGTCGTGACATTAAGTTTATGCTTTCCGACTTCAGGGAGATTGTCTTTATCAGAGTCTTGCCGTTGTCAAGGGTTATGATAAGCGATATGATATACGGTTCCATGCGTCCGTCTTGATAATTGAATGCACATCCCGAGCCTGTGAGCGTGGCGGCTTCTTTGTCGGCATCGAGCTGAAATGACAGTCGCGATTCAAAATTTGATGGCATCCAGTCGGAGAGTGCGATGTCAGAGGCGCTGCTGGCAAGGTACACAGCCGCATTTCTTACATGTTCAATGCCTGATACGTCAGTAATGGATACTGTGTATTGTGTGGCAAGTGAGTCGGGGGTGCATCTTATGAGACCTTTGGGGCACTCTTTTATTATATCGTTTCCGGTGCGATATGCCACTCCGCAGAATGTAACCCTGATGTCGCTGATTACTGAGCCGTAAAGCATGCCTGTCGACCTGAAGGTGGTGCTGTCCTGCCATAAGCGTGCCCCCGCCTTTATGGTGCTGAACGAGCTGATGTCTGATACTTTTATTCCGGGAAGGTCATTGTTGTAGGCAATCATGCGATAATTGCCTATCGGCAGTTCTATCAGTCCGCCATCTTTTCCCGGAATGTCAAAACGCCATACCTTGCCGTGCTCGTCGGTCGAAAACATATAGAGTGTCATTCCTTCCACTTCTGCACCGGAAGCGTGTCCCCATTCAAAGTTTACGGCTATAGTTGCCAACTCTGAATCAGGAAAGACAATCTCTTTTTGTGTGCAGCCGTAAAGCAGCAAGGTGCATATGGTGACTGAGATAAGCCGTAGGAAGGTTGCCATGTCTTGTTGTCTTCTAATGTAATGGCATTTTATCGGGTGATGAATACAACTCCGGCACATACCATTTTTTTTGAATAAAACAAAGAGAATACAGCTAATGTTTAATGATGTTAATCATTACAGGCGCATGCAGTATAATGTCGCTTTCCGTACGAGACATATTGCGGTGGCAAACAAAATCAGTTGCTCAATCGTTTGCCACATATAATGACTTTTGCTAATTTTGTGGTAATCATGTAAAAAACTGACTATCTAAATGACCCTTCATACAACCGATATAACTCCTGTGCGTATAGAAAATGACAGGCGTGTGCTTGAATTGCTGTCGCAGACATTCAACAATATAAGTGCGGCAAGCACCGAGATTATAAATCTTGAAGCGATACTAAACCTGCCTAAAGGCACGGAGCATTTTGTCGCCGACATACATGGCGAGCATGAGGCATTCCGCCATATCCTCAAAAATGCCTCAGGCAATATAAAGCGTAAGGTGACCGAGATATTCGGTACGTCCCTGCGCGGGCAAGAGATACGCGAATTATGTTCGCTCATCTATTATCCTGAGCAGAAGCTGGAGTATATACGCGCTTCGGAGAGTAATCTTGACGACTTTTACAGTATCACTCTCCATCAGCTGGTGCGTGTGTGTCAGACCGTATCATCTAAGTACACGCGTTCCAAGGTTAGAAAGGCGTTGCCTAAGGAATTTGCCTATATCATAGAGGAGTTGCTGCATGAGTCGCCTTCCGACGACAACAAGCAGGCTTACTTCAACCGTATTGTGGAGACGATTATACTTACCGGACAGGCCGACTCGTTTATCATAGCCTTGTGTAACGTGATACAGCGTCTCAGTATCGACCAGCTTCACATACTTGGCGATATATATGACCGCGGTCCCGGTGCGCATCTCATCATGGACACGCTGTGTGACTACGGTAACTTCGACATACAGTGGGGCAACCACGATGCCCTGTGGATGGGTGCCGCCTCAGGAAATGATGCCTGTATAGCCAATGTGTTGCGCCTTTCGCTCCGCTATGGCAATATGGCTACTCTTGAGGATGGCTACGGCATAAATCTTGTGCCGCTTGCTACATTTGCGATGGAAGTCTATGGCGGTGACGAGTGTCGGGGCTTCGGTCCGCGTCTTGATCCGGAGGACACCACCCACAGTGAAAAGACCCAGCGCCTTATCGCCAAGATGCACAAGGCGATAAGCATTATACAGTTTAAGCTTGAGGCAGCGCTCGCCGACAAGCATCCCGAATGGAGGATGCAGGACAGAAAGCTGCTACAATATATCGACTTCGACCGTAAGGCATTTGTGTATGACGGGGTGGAGTATGAGATGAAAGACACTTATTTCCCCACCGTCGACCCTGCCGACCCCTATGCCCTTACTGCTGAGGAATCGGAGCTTGTAAAGAAGCTTCATCACTCTTTCCGGGTCAGCGACAAGCTGCGCAAGCATATCCAGTGTCTCTTTTCCCATGGAAGCATGTATGGGGTGTACAACTCCAATCTGCTGTTTCACGCCTCAATGCCGCTGAATGCCGACGGCTCCCTGAAAGATGTCGAGTTGCAGGGACAAAAGTATAAGGGCAGCGAGCTGTTTCGTCGCATAGGCATGGTTATGCGCTCGGCGTTTAATGATGATACTCCGGCTGCCGACCGGGACTTTGCGCGTGATTATTACTGGTATCTGTGGTGTGGTCCCGACTCGCCGCTGTTTGATAAATCCAAGATGGCTACCTTTGAGCGTTATTTCCTCGTTGACGCTGCATTGCATAAGGAGGAAAAGGGTCATTATTACACGCTGCGCGACAATGAGCATGTGTGCGACATGATTCTTGATGCCTTTGAGGTGGAGGGCGAACACCGTCATATCATCAACGGACATGTGCCCGTGAGAATCAACAAGGGCGAGACCCCGATAAGAGCTAACGGTAAATTGATGGTGATTGACGGCGGTTTTGCAAAGGCTTACCATGGCACTACAGGTATTGCCGGATATACGCTTGTCTATCATAGCCGCGGGCTGCAGCTTGTGCAGCATGAGCCGTTTACATCGGCAGAGGAGGCGATAAAGAATGGTACCGACATTGTAAGTACCACACAGATAGTGGAACTTAGCCAGAAGCGCATGCGTGTGCGCGACACCGACAAAGGCAAGGAGCTATCAGGGCAGATTGACGAACTGATTGAGCTGCTCTATGCTTATCGCAACGGTATCATAAAGGAGCATTCCAAAAAGTAATCATAGTAACTAACATAATAACCAACCTTTCACTATCATGAAACATATTTTCTTGTCATGCGTGTTTGTGGCGGCTTCGCTACAAGCTTCGGCTGCTGTGACCGAGGGATATGTCAATCCTGTCATACCGGGCTTTTATCCCGACCCGAGTGTGTGCCGGGTAGGCGATGATTATTATCTTGTCAACAGTAGTTTTCAGTTTTTTCCGGGGGTGCCGGTGTTTCACAGTAAGGATCTCATCCACTGGACCCAGATAGGCAATGTGCTTGACCGCGAGTCGCAGTTGCCATTGAAGGGCGCGTCGGCGTGGCTTGGCATATATGCCCCGACCATACGTTACAACGACGGCACATATTACATGATAACCACCAATGTAGGCAACGGTGACAACGGGCGCGGCAACTTTTTTGTGACAGCAACCGACCCTGCCGGACCATGGAGCGAGCCGGTGTGGCTTGACCAGGGTGGCATAGACCCGTCGCTTCTGTTTGCCGATGGCAAGACTTATTTTGTATCTAACCCCGATGGTGCCATATGGCTCTGCGAGATTGACCCTGTGACCGGAAAACAGCTTACGGAGTCGCGCCGTATATGGGGCGGCACCGGAGGGCGTCATCCTGAAGCACCCCACATTTATAAGAAGGATGGGTGGTATTACCTTATGATTGCCGAGGGCGGTACAGAGATGGGTCACATGGTAACAATAGCCCGCAGCCGCGACATATATGGACCATATGAGGCTAATCCCGACAATCCGATACTTTACCATCAGCGCCAGATTGCGCAGTCCAGCCCGATTCAGGGTACCGGTCATGCCGACCTTGTGGAAGCTCACGACGGCTCGTGGTGGCTGGTGTGTCTCGCATTCCGCCCGCAGACCAACAATATGCACCTCACCGGCAGGGAGACTTATCTCGCTCCGGTGACATGGAATGCCGACGGCTGGCCCGTGGTAAACGGCAACGGCACAATTTCGGTCAATATGGATGTGGCGACACTGCCTCAGACTGAGCCGGTTGACCGCGCGGTGACATACGATTTCACCTCTATGGACCGCCTGCCTTATAACTGGGTATATCTACGCAATCCCGACATGGACAATTACTGTCTGTCATCGGCAGGATTGTCGCTGAAAGGCACCGGTGTAGACCTTAACAGTATCGAGAGTCCGACATATGTGGCAGTGCGTCAGCAGGATATCGATTTCACGGCATCAACTGTCGTGTCGCTTGGCAAATCCGAAAAAGAAGCTGAGGCGGGCGTGTCGGTCTACATGGACATGATGTCTCACTACGACCTGTTTCTTGATGAGTCGGGCGACGGCACCGTACGCGTGACACTCCGCTATCAGCTCAATTCCATAAGCGGGGAAAGGTCGCTGCCTGTGGAGATTGACCCGGCGACTCCGGTGACACTTTCAGTAAAGGGGAGTGCCGAAAAGTATAGCTTCTCATGCTTGGTCAATGGCACCGATTATTCGCTTGGTGACCTTGATACACGCTATCTCTCGACAGAGACAGCCGGAGGTTTTACCGGCATTACCATCGGTCTGTTTGCCGTCGGTGACGCCACAGCCACATTCCGTTCATTCGTTTATCAACCTGAATAGTATTTATGAAAAGATTTTTTATCACAGCAGTTACGGTATGCGGCATTGCCTCTGTGGCGATGTCGGCTAAGGAATATAGATTGTCCTCGCCCGACGGACATCTTAAAGTGACGGTCGACGCAGGAAAGCGTCTGTCATGGTCTCTGATGCATGATTCCACTTGTGTGATAGCTCCGTCGCCTGTCTCCCTGTCGCTTGAGGGTGGCAAGGTGCTTGGTGCGGCTCCACGTGTAAAGAAAGTGTCGACCCGCAAGGTCAATACATCGTTTGCCACTCCGTTTTACAAAAAGTCGGAGGTGAGCGATGTCTATAATGAAATGACGCTCCGGCTTTCCGACGGACTGTCGGTGATATTCCGTGTCTATGACGACGGGGCGGCATATCGTCTGGCGCTCGACGGTAAGGGTACGCGCCGTGTCACGTCGGAGGAGGCTGTGTTTAACTTTGCCGGCGACTATAAGGCGTTTATCCCCTATGTCAATGACTTGCGTGATGCGTCATATCCTTACAGCTACTCGTTTGAATCCTATTATGACGAGTCTCCGCTGTCGGGTATGTATGCCGACTCGCTTGCGATAGTGCCTCTGCTTGTCGAGTTGCCCCATGGCAAGAAGGCACTTGTCATGGAGGGTGGTCTGGAAGGCTATCCCGGCATGTTTCTTGTGAAGGGAGACAGCGCCAATTCGATAGAAGCGCGTTTTGCGCCTGAATCTGTAGCAGAGAAAATAGGAGGCTTCAACAGCCTTAATCTTATCCCTGTCGAGACCGCGCCATATATAGCTGAAATAGAGACTCCGGTGATGCTTCCATGGCGTGCTGTGGCTGTCACTACATCCGATACGCAGCTTGCCGACAATGACATGGCACAGCGTCTTGCCGCGCCGCTGCGCATTGCCGATACGAGCTGGATAAAGCCCGGAAAAGTGGCTTGGGACTGGTGGAACAACTGGAATGTGACAGGAGTGGATTTCCCGGCAGGCATGAATACGCCCACATTTAAGTATTATATAGATTTTGCTGCTGAAAACGGACTCGAATATATAATCGTCGATGAGGGTTGGAGCCGTGAGTCGCTGATGAATCCTGTAGAAGGGATGGATATCGCCGAACTCGCACGTTATGGAAAGGAAAAAGGAGTAGGCGTGATTCTCTGGGCGCGTTGGCGCGATGTCGACAAGGAGATGGCTGAGGCATTTCCTTACTACGCCGGTCTTGGCATTGCCGGTTTTAAGGTCGATTTCTTTGACCGTGACGACCGTAGGGTAGTGGAATCGATGTCGAAAATAGCCGGTCTTGCCGCGCAAAATCATCTTCTCCTTGACCTGCATGGAATGAAGGCTACCGGTATACAGCGTACATATCCCAATGTGGTCAACTTCGAGGGCGTGAAGGGTCTGGAAAATTACAAGTGGCTGCCGGTGACCGACGGAAAACCCGGCGTCGACGTGATGCGCTACGATGTTACAGCCCCGTTTATACGTATGGCGGCGGGTCCGATGGATTACACCCCGGGCGCAATGACCAATGCCGCGCCCGGCAATTATCGCAGTATCAATGATGCACCGATGAGTTTTGGCTCCCGTGCCCATCAGCTTGCCATGTATGTGGTGTATGAGGCTCCGTTACAGATGCTTGCTGACTCGCCCGGGGCTTATCGTGGCAATCCGGAAAGTCTGCAGTTTATATCCGCTATTCCGACAGTGTTTGACGAGACCCGCGTCATTTCCGGAGAGGTAGGGGAGTATGTAGCCATTGCGCGTCGTAAAGGTGACATATGGTATGTAGGGGCGCTTACATCGCTTACCCCGCGCGACTTGCAGATACCGCTGTCATTTCTTGCTCCCGGCGTTGTCTACGAGGCAGTGACCATGAGCGATGGAGTGAATGTAGGCCGTAACGGCTCTGACTGTCGCCGTGATGAACTCCGCGTGACCTTAGGCGATGTGCTTGATGCACATTTGGCTTCCGGCGGCGGTTTTGCCGCAATCATAACTCCAAAAAAATGATTGTCAGGTAGAAATTTAACCGGCTGGTAAAAAGTAAGGATGAAAATGTTTTGCGGAATGAAAGTAAATGCTTACCTTTGCACCGCATTTTGCAAATACAAAACCACTTAATTAACAATTAACTAATGGCAACTAAAATCAGATTACAGCGTCATGGTCGCAAGAACTATGCGTTTTATCCTATTGTAATCGCCGATAGCAGGGCACCACGAGATGGTAAATTTATTGAAAGGATAGGTTCATATAATCCGAACACTAATCCTGCTACAGTAACTTTAAACTTCGAGCGGGCTTTGTATTGGCTTAACGTTGGTGCTCAACCCACCGACACAGTGCGTTCAATTCTTTCTCACGAAGGTGTGCTCCTTATGAAGCATCTCCAGGGTGGTGTTAAGAAGGGTGCTTTTGACGAGGCTGAGGCTCAGCGTCGTTTTGAGGCGTGGAAAGCTAACCGTCAGGCTACTGTAGATGCCGCTAAGGCTACTGTGGCAAGCAAGAAGGAACTTGACGAGAAGCAGCGCTTTGAGGCTGAAGCCGCTAAGAATAAAGCTAAGGCTGAAGAAGTTGCAAAGAAGAAGGCTGAGCTTGCTGCCGCTAAGGCTGAAGCTGAAGCCGCTGCTGCCGCTGAGGCTGCTGCAACAGAAGAGGCTCCCGCCGCTGAGGCTGAGGCTCCTGCCGCAGAATAATCTTCGCCTAAGAAATTATTACAAAAAGAGATTGTCATTAATGGCAATCTCTTTTTTTGCCTTTGTCTTTAAAATACCGGTAGCGATGTCCTAAGACTATATAATCTGTAATTTTTTTGTTGTATTGAATTTGGATATCTTCGGGGAATAGACTAAATTTGCTAAAAACGTAATTGAATTTAATGAAAACGCGAATGAAACAAACAATAGTCTTACCGTTGCTCTGCTTTCTGTCACTTGTTCTAATGTCATTTAATGTTGAACGGCAAAATGACAATGGTATTGATATTGTAATCGATGGTAACGAATTGGATGGTGACGGGGTTGTTTCAGCGTATACAAATCATTTGTTTAGAGCAAGCTCCCAGTTAGATGGAAATCTTACTGAGTGTGAATGGAACTTTTCTTTACCGCTTGAAGATGGCAGCTACGTAGTGGTGGAAAGTAGCATGGGGAGTCATGAATTTGAAATTTCTCCCGTAAACAGTGACTTCAAATATCAAGTGGATAAAAACGGGATATCACATGGCGTGATTACATTTACCGCCAAATTTTATGACAAAAAGATAAGCGCAACCTGTAATGTCGGATTTAATTTTAAGCCGAAGATTGTAAACGTGGAGCTTATCTCTCGAACAGATGTTTCCGATTTTTTTTATGATTTACATTATGTAGTGGAGTATTACGGCAGTGATTGCCTGATTGTTGCGAGGGAGGTGGAATACAATGCGACATTGCTCGTGTCTGAGGTTAATGAGCCGTTTTTAGCTGATATTGTGGCTAAAGAGTTGCCAATAAATTGTAAAGTGTGGATTTGTCTTTGTGCAAAAAATAAATACGGCACAGATACTTATATGATTTCTCTTCCTGCAGGTTGGTCTATGACCGGTAATATAGAGGAAATATCTGATAATGAAGATTTCGACAGCATAGTAGTCTATAACTTGTCGGGATGTCAGGTTGCTGTGGCTGCCTCGATTGATGACATTAAATCCTTTGTTAAAGGAATGTATATATTTGATTATATAAAAGATGGTAAAAGTGTAAAAACGCTGAAATATTTTAATAAAGCTGAAATATTTTAATAAATAAGTAGGAGTAATTGCTATCTTTGTGGCGATATGGATATTTTCTGTTATATAGTGAGTATCGCGTTGTGTGCGGGAGGGCTTACAGGTTGTTTTTTGCCTGTGATTCCCGGTGCGCCGCTTGCCATGGCGGGGTATTTGCTGCTGCTTTTTACTCCGGTGGCTGCCGATATGCATTGGCCCACGATTATGATTCTCGGTCTGCTCACTCTTTTTACCATAGTGTCTGACTATGTTATTCCGATATTTGGCGTTAAATGGTTTGGCGGTACTTCATATGGAAGAAAGGGGAGCATGCTGGGTACACTTGTCGGACTGTTTTTTATGCCATGGGGATTGATATTAGGTCCGTTTATCGGGGCTTTTATCGGAGAAATTTATGGAAAAGCTGACATGAGAAGTGCTTTTCAATCGGGAGTGGGGTCGCTTGTCGGTTTTCTATGCGGTACCTTCTTCAAGGTCGCGGTCACGCTTGCGATTACAATCTATGTATTGCTGACGATATTTTAAGAGAGTGCTTAATAATAGACAAGGGGCTGTCGTTGCGACGCCCCTTGATTGTGTATATCGTGATTTCGCGATGGAATCAGAGCAGACTGTTGATTTTTGCTTCGAGAGTAGCCTTTGACTGAGAGCCGGCAAGGCGGTCAACGAGCTTTCCGTCTTTGAAGAAAAGCAGGGTGGGTATTGACATGATGCGGTACTGGGCGGAGAGGTCGGTCTCTTCATCGACATTGTATTTGCCGATAATCGCCTTGTCGCCAAACTCCTCGGCAACTTCGTCGATAATCGGGCTCATGCGTACACACGGTCCACACCAGGTTGCCCAACAGTCAATAAGTACAAGCTTTCCGCTTTCGATACACTCTTTGACGTTTCCGTCAGTAAATTTAAATGCCATAATCTTGATGTTATTTTTTTTAGTTGTTAATTGTTGTGCCGATGTTTTTTTGCGGTAGCAAATTTAGGAAAGATTCCGGTTTTACGCAATACCGTTGTCACACGATGTCATACTCCAGGTTCATATCGCTAAGTGCTTTCAGGAACTTGCGCTCAAGTGACACTGTCACGGCTGCTCCAAGTCTTACCGAGCGGTTCAGCTCCGGCTCGCGTACACGGAAAAATAGCTGCCGTCCCTCGCCGGGCTTCGGTTGCAGGTAGTCTTTGATTACATTGTGCAGATTTTCGTTGAGGCGGTCGGCGTTGACATCGATGGTGATACGCGACACGAGGTCTTTTTTTACATCTTCCATCAGCGAGATGTTGATGATTTTAAAGCGTACACGGTCGTAGATACTGTCATATTTTCCTATTATGCGCACGATTGTGCCCGGAACACCGAATTTCTGGAAGCTCAGGAAGTCGTTGCCAAACATCATGAACTCGGCGGGGCCGGAATAATCCTCGATTTTCATAATGCCGAAAGGTCCTTTTTTGCCCTGTTTGACAGAAAATTCCGTGACCATGCCGCCAAGTGTGATTTCTTTGCCAAGCACTATGTCGTTTTCTTCAGAAGAGAAATCTTTAAGTGTCGTGCAGCCATATTGCAGCTCCACATAATAGGGGTCGAGCGGATTGGCTGAAAGGTACATCCCGACAAGCTCTTTCTCCTTTTCAAGCTTCACGGCGAGAGGAAGTTCAGGTGCGGGTCTCACCGGTGGACGGCCGGCGGCTGTGAGATTGTCATCTATGTCGCCAAATAGCGAGTTCTCGTTTTTGCTCTTGTCGTTTTGGTAATTTTGTCCGTAGCGCACAAGAAGTTCGGCAAATGTCTCTCCTTTTGAGTTTTGCTCAAAATAATCTTCGCGCTTTATGTCGGTAAAGCAGTCAAAAGCACCCGCGTTGGCGAGGTTTTCGATTGTGCGCCTGTTAAGAGCCGAGCGGTCTACGCGCTCCATGAAGTCGTAGATGTCGTTAAATGCGCCACCCTCGTTGCGTGCCCGTATGATTTCTGCCACGACATTGACGCCGATACCCTTGATTGCGGCGAGTCCGAAGCGGATGTTGCCTGCCCGGTTAACACCAAATGCCGAGAATGACTCGTTGACATCGGGTCCGAGCACATCGATTTTCATCGATTTACACTCATCCATGAAGTTGGTGAGCTTGGTGATATCTGCGAGGTTTCGGCTAAGTACCGCAGCCATGTATTCCGCAGGGTAGTTGGCTTTTAGGTATGCCGTCTGGAACGCTACCCATGAGTAGCACGTGGCGTGACTCTTGTTAAATGCGTAAGATGCAAATTTTTCCCAGTCGGCCCATATCTTTTCGAGCACCTCTTTTTTGTGTCCGTTGGCTTGACCGCCATCCAGGAACTTTGCCTTAAGGGCATTCATCTTGTCGATAAGTTTCTTTCCCATCGCCTTACGCAGGGTGTCGCTTTCGCCTCGCGTAAAGTTGGCAAGAAGCCTTGACAAGAGCATGACCTGCTCCTGATATACGGTAACGCCGTAAGTGTCTTTAAGATATTGCTCCATAATGGGAATATCGTAGACTATCGGCGACTTTCCATGCTTGCGGGCAATGAAGTCGGGGATATAGTCCATAGGACCCGGACGATAGAGGGCATTCATCGCGATGAGGTCTTCAAACACGGTGGGCTGCAGCTCGCGCAGATATTTCTGCATGCCTGCCGACTCAAACTGGAATGTGCCGGTAGTCTTTCCTGCGCAATATAGCTCATAGGTCTTCTTGTCGTCAATCGGGATATTGTCGATGTCGACATCGATGCCGTGGGTTAGCTTTATGTTGGCGATTGCTTCCTTTATTATTGATAGAGTCTTTAGCCCGAGGAAGTCCATCTTGATGAGTCCTGTGTCTTCAATCACGCTTCCTTCATATTGTGTCACAAGCTGTTTTGACCCGTCTTTATCTGTCGCGGTGCTTACCGGAACCCAGTCGGTGATATCGTCGCGCCCGATAATCACGCCACACGCGTGTACGCCGGTGTTGCGCACATTTCCTTCCAGCTCCTTGGCATAACGCAGGGTCTCCACGATAAGCGGGTTGTGGCTGTTTAGCTCCTGCTGGAACTCAGGCACATGCTCGTAGCAGTTTTTAAGCGTCGGCTTAAGCTCTTTGCCGTTGACTTCCGGCATGTGGCGCGGTATGAGTTTGGTGAGTCGGTTGCTTTCCGATAGCGGTAGCTGCTCGATACGCGCTACATCCTTGATTGCCGATTTTGCCGCCATAGTGCCGTAGGTTATGATGCGCGCCACTTTTTCCGCACCATATTTCTCAGTTACATAGCGGAGCACGTCGGCGCGTCCGTCGTCATCAAAGTCGATATCGATATCGGGGAGAGAGATACGGTCGGGGTTGAGGAAGCGCTCAAACAGCAAGTCATATTTTATCGGGTCAATCTGGGTGATGTCGAGGCAGTAGGCTACGGCAGAACCTGCGGCAGAGCCACGACCGGGTCCGATTGACACCCCGCGGTCGCGCCCGGCACGTATGAAATCCTGCACGATAAGGAAGTAGCCGGGAAATCCCATGTTTTTGATTGTGTCAAGCTCGAAGTCGAGTCGCTCGCGGTGTACGTCGTCAAGATTCTCGCCCCAGCGGCGCTTCGCCCCTTCGTAGGTGAGATATCTCAGATAGTCGTCGTTGTCGGTAAATCCATCGGGTAGGGGGAAGTTGGGCAATATCGGCTTGTGGTCGATAGAGTAGGTGGTCACCTTGTCAAGTATCTCAATGGTGTTGGTGAGTGCATCGGGCAGGTCGGAAAACACCTCGTTCATTTCAGCCTGGGTCTTCATCCATTCCTGCTTGGTGTAGCGCATTCGGGTCTCGTCGGTGAGGTTTTTATTGGTGCTGACACATATCAGGCGGTCATGAGCCTCGGCGTCGGTTTCGTTGACAAAGTGGACGTCGTTGGTCGCCACTATCTTTATATTATATTTACGCGCGATTCTTATAAGTTCGGGGTTTACCGACTCCTGCACCTCGTAAGTCGACCGGTTGGCTCCCGGTTTGTTGGTCTTGTGACGTTGTAGTTCTATATAATAGTCATCGCCAAATGTCTCCTTGAACCATAACACCTGCTTTTCCGCTTCTTCGATTTCTCCTGCCTGGATAAGTCGGGGAATCTCGCCGCCGAGACATGCTGAACAAACGATTAATCCTTCGCGGTGTGCCGCGAGAGCCGCTTTGTCGGTACGTGGGTGAGAGTAGAAGCCATCAATCCATGCCTGCGACACTATTTTTATAAGGTTATGATATCCTGTCTCGTTTTTTGCTAATACTATAAGGTGACGTCCGGTATCTTTTTTGTCGACATGCTCGTGAAGTGACTTTAGGGCGACATACATTTCACAGCCGAAGATAGGCTTGAATATCTTTTTCTTCAGAGCCTCGATTTTCTGCTTGTTTTCCTCGATGGCATTGGTGTCGCCATTTTCCTCTGCTTCTTTGAGCGCTTTTTCCGCGTCGGCTATCTGGTCTTTTACTTTCCCGTTTTTCTTTTTGGCGTAATTATAAAATTCTTTTATGCCAAACATGTTTCCATGGTCGGTGATGGCAAGACCCGGCATGCCGTCTTCAATAGCCTTGTCGACGAGGGCCGGCACCGATGCCTGACCGTCAAGCACGGAAAATTGCGTGTGTACGTGTAGGTGTATAAATGGTAGCATTTGTGATTTATCTTTTGCTCAAAGATAATCAAAATAATTGACAATAGGGAGCTGTCGCCGAGTTTTAAGAAATGGTAATTGTTAACCGATGTTAAATATTTTTCGTCCAAAAGCGCCTAAGATGTTATAAAACATACTTTTGCGACAAAAGGTTCATTTTTGCCTGAAAAATTCTTTGTGAAAATATTTGGAAGGTTCAAAAATATCGCATAACTTTGCACTCGCTTTTGAGAACGAAACGAAAGTGATTCCGAAAGCGCAAGAACATTGAAATGATTAAATAGACAAGAAGTAGTACAAGAGCAT
>CAJTSK010000005.1:103154-132187 GCA_910578835.1 uncultured Muribaculum sp. | reverse complement strand
CCTTCGAGGCTGCAAGCAACCCTTGCAGCCTCTTTTTTTTACCCATACCCCAAGCATGTCATTGCAGTTCATTTACATTTTGTATATGAGATTTTGATGTGGGGGTAGAAATGAATAAAGGTTGCTGCTCCAAATAGGGTCAGCAACCTTTGCTTTATGATGGTGTGTGTCTTATGCTTCTATTTTTGTGCTATCAGCTTTCCTTCGGTGGTTATGAATATCTCATGGTGAGTGCTGCCGTCAACTAACTCGATGTCAAATCCTCTCTTTTCGCGTTCAATCTTTTCTACTTTGTCGGTTGCACCAAGTTCGTTTAGCTTGTTGTAAGCCTCTTTAGAGAGAATCTTTTTTACTGCATCCTGGCTTATTGCAGAATCTCCGGGGGCATCAATTTCCATGACCTTGCCCTGATAGTCAAATTCGATTTCTGTGCCGTCGGTCATCGTCAGTTCATAATCTTCGGTCATGTAATCTTTTTCGCAGCTTTGTGCATAGTGTGAGCCATAGTAGGTGCGCAGGAAGTCAAGAGCGCGTTCAGGAAGCTCGTTGGGGTTGTAGCTGCCTGCGATTACAGGTCCTACTCCTGGGTTGAGACGTGGTACTTGTGCAGAGGCTACGAAACAGCCGGCTGCGAGTGCTGTAAGGGTGACAGATAGACATTTTCTAATACTTTTCATAACAGCTAAATTTTGGTTATAATCTTATTCTTTCGATTACTTATATAACATCGTGACGACAAAAAATGTTTTATAACAGCTTTTTGATGAAAAGAAAGGGAGACTATCTTTACGACAGCCTCCCCGGTGTTATTAAGCATTATGAAATTTAATCCATCAGCTTGCGGTAGCGTTTGCGCGGTAGCTCTTTGCCGCCGTTGCGGGCTTTTTTGTACTCTTCATAGTCAGAGTAGGAGCCTTCGTAGAATACTACATTGCCTTCTCCCTCAAATGAAAGGATGTGGGTACATATTCTGTCAAGGAACCAGCGGTCGTGGCTTACTACCACAGCGCAGCCTGCAAAGTCGTCAAGACCTTCTTCAAGTGCGCGGAGAGTATTGACATCAATATCATTGGTCGGCTCATCGAGGAGAAGCACATTGCCCTCTTCCTTGAGTGCCATCGCAAGATGCAGGCGATTTCGTTCACCACCCGAGAGGACACCGATTTTCTTTTCCTGGTCGGCACCGGTGAAGTTGAATTTCGACAGGTAGGCACGGGCGTTTATATCCTTGCCTCCCATGCGGAAGGTCTCTGTGCCTTGCGATATTACCTCATATACCGATTTTTCGGGAAGGAGGTCGTGGTGGGTCTGGTCTACGTAAGCAATCTTAACGGTCTCACCTACGTCAAATGTACCGTTGTCGGGAGTCTCTTGTCCCATGATTAAGCGGAAGAGAGTAGTCTTTCCTGCACCGTTTGGACCGATAACGCCCACAATACCGTTAGGCGGAAGCGAGAAGTCAAGATTTTTAAAGAGCTGTTTCTTGCCAAATGCTTTTGCCAGTCCGGTAGCTTCTATCACCTTGTTGCCGAGGCGCGGTCCGTTGGGGATAAATATTTCAAGACGCTCTTCACGTGCTTTCTGGTCTTCGTTGAGCAGCTTGTCGTAAGAGTTAAGACGTGCCTTGCCCTTCGCCTGACGTGCCTTGGGAGCCATTCTTACCCATTCAAGCTCGCGTTCAAGGGTCTTGCGGCGCTTGCTTGCCTGTTTTTCCTCTTGAGCCATGCGCTTTGTCTTTTGGTCAAGCCAAGAAGTGTAGTTGCCTTTCCAGGGGATGCCTTCACCGCGGTCAAGTTCGAGAATCCAGCCTGCTACATGGTCAAGGAAGTAGCGGTCGTGGGTGATGGCGATTACCGTACCGGGATATTGCTGGAGATGTTGTTCGAGCCAGTCGATAGACTCTGCGTCAAGGTGGTTGGTAGGCTCGTCAAGAAGAAGCACGTCGGGCTGCTGTAGAAGCAGGCGGCATAGAGCCACACGACGGCGCTCACCTCCTGAGAGGGTCGATATCACCTGGTCGTCGGGCGGACACTGGAGTGCGTCCATGGCGCGTTCAAGCTTACTGTCGATATTCCATGCATCGGCAGCATCAAGTTTGTCCTGAAGCTCTGCCTGGCGCGCAATCAGCGCATCCATCTTGTCAGGGTCTTCAAGCACATCGGGGTCGGCAAACGCTTCGTTTACCTTGTCAAACTCTGCGAGGAGATCCATAATCGGCTGCACACCCTCGCGTACAACCTCGATGACCGTCTTGTCGGGGTCAAGCTGCGGTTCCTGCTCAAGATAGCCTACCGAGTAACCGGGAGAGAACACGACCTCACCCTGATATTGCTTGTCGATGCCGGCGATAATTTTGAGTAGCGAGGACTTACCTGATCCGTTAAGACCGATAATACCGATTTTGGCACCATAAAAGAAGGAGAGATAGATGTCTTTCAACACTTGCTTTTGGGGAGGGTAGATTTTACTCACTCCCACCATCGAGAATATTATTTTCTTGTCGTCAGCCATAGAATATTATTTTTTAGGGGCGTAGCGCACCGGATAGTCGACGCGCTTCTTGCCCGAGATTATATTGTTTAGCTTGCCGCGTATCAGCTGGCGGCGGATAGGGGATATATGGTCGATGTAAAGTTTTGCCTCAAGGTGGTCACACTCATGTTGCACAATTCTTGCCAAAAATCCGGAAATCTCTTCTTCGTGGGGTTCAAAATTCTCGTCAACCCATTTAAGGCGTATGTGCTCTACGCGAGGCACAGCTTCACTAAGGTCGGGGAGACTGAGGCAGCCCTCGTCGCGGGTCACCGTCTCGCCGTCAAGTACCTCCACCACGGGATTGATCAGAGTGAATTTCTTGCCTTCGCATTCGGGAAAATGTTCTGCCACAGGTGAGGCGTCAATCACGACGATACGGTCGTTTCTGCCTATCTGCGGTGCTGCAAGACCTACACCTTCAGAGTAGTACATAGTCTCCCACATATCGGAGACAAGCGTCTTTAAATCGGGATAATCCGGAGTAATCTCTTTCGATTCCTTGCGAAGCACCGGATGTCCGTAAAGATATATAGGTAATTTCATCGGTTATATGATTTACTTTGTATATAGTCGTTTAATATGATTGTCGCTGCCATTTCGTCGACAATCGCCTTGTCCTGGCGGCGGCTTTTACGCATGCCTCCGTCAATCATCGCCCGATGGGCGATTGCTGATGTAAAGCGCTCGTCAAAAAACTCGATGCCGATTTCTTCAGGCAGCGCGGCGCGCAGTTTGCGTATCCCCGGCTCGATATATTTCATCGATTCCGATGGCTCACCCTGCATGGTGGTCGGTTTCCCGACGATTATCAGGTCGACCGGCTCGCGCGTCACATATGCCGTGACATATTCGGTCAGCTTATGGGTCGGCACTGTGTCAAGTCCTGTTGCCACAATGCGCAATGTATCGGTCACGGCTATGCCGCAGCGCTTCCTTCCATAGTCAATTGACATAAGTCTTCCCATACTACAAAGTTACACAATCTCCGCTTTTTTTGCAAATATCATCAAGCGGTATACCGGGATATTCGCGGATTTGACTGAAATATAACGGAGTAACATATTTTAACAAAGAAATATCGTTGAATATTTGGATATATACCGGAAACTCTATAACTTTGCACTCACAAAAATGACATCGCGGGATGGAGCAGTGGTAGCTCGTTGGGCTCATAACCCAAAGGTCGCAGGTTCGAGTCCTGCTCCCGCCACTACGAGGGTTGACTTAGGTCAACCCTTTTTTATTTGACAAAATTTGTTACTTTCTGCCGTCAGATATTTTAAATTCCACTTTTTTACTTATCTTTGTGGAGTAACATTTACATTCAGTTAACCTAAATAATATTTGACAATATGAAACCATATGTGGTAGGTATCGATATAGGTGGTACCAATACAGTGTTCGGTATAGTTGACGCAAGAGGCAATGTCATCGGCAGCAATTCGATTAAGACAGGAAAGCATGCCGATGTCAATGACTATATAGCTGAGTTGAAAGATGCTCTCGGAGCACTCATCGAAGCTCACGACGCTACCGATAAGATTGCGGGTATAGGTGTAGGTGCGCCCAATGCCAATTATTTTACCGGAGTCATCGAGGATGCTCCCAATCTACCTTGGAAAGGCAAGATACCTTTTGCCCATCTGTTGCATGAGGCTTTCGGTGTGCCTGTCGCTATTACCAACGATGCCAATGCCGCCGCTATCGGTGAGATGACTTACGGCGTGGCTCGCGGCATGAAAGATTTCATCATGATTACCTTGGGAACTGGTGTCGGCAGCGGTATCGTTGTCAACGGTCAGCTCGTGTATGGTCATGACGGATTTGCCGGAGAGCTTGGTCACGTGATTGTAAAGCCTTCCAACGGCAGGATGTGTGGATGTGGCAGAACCGGATGTCTTGAGGCTTATTGCTCTGCTACCGGCGTTGCCCGTACAGCACGCGAGTTCCTTGAAATCCGTACAGAGCCGTCAAAGCTCCGCGATCTTTCAATAGAGGATATTACGTCAAAGGATGTATATGATGCGGCTATGTCGGGCGACAAGCTTGCAAAAGATGTGTTTGAATACACCGGCGACATCATGGGACGTGCGTTTGCTGATTTCATCGCATTCTCAAGCCCTGAGGCAATTGTGCTCTTCGGTGGTCTGTCTCGTTCGGGCGATTTGCTGATGAAGCCTATAAAGGAGTCTCTTGACCGCAACATTCTCCCTATCTTCAGAGGCAAGACTAAGATATTGCTTTCAGAGTTGAAGGAGAGCGATGCAGCTGTGCTCGGTGCAAGTGCGCTTGGTTGGGAAGCCCGCCAGACGCCTCCTCCCGCCTCCACTCAGCCTGTGCTTTGATGAAAAAATAAAACATATATAAGAGGCGGGGTGTTAATACTCCGTCTCTTTGTTTTTTTAATCGCTGTCTATGAAAAATCAAAATGAAGATGAGCGTCGGTTTCTGCCCGACACAAAGATGCTGTCGAGGTTTGACGGCTGGTATTCCCGCACAAAATTGTTTGACAAGATAAGTCGGGTTGCTAAAAAAGCGGGTGTCAAGGGAGTCTATGCCGCCTTGTTGCTATATTATGCCCTTGTCAACGGGAAAGTGCCGTTGCGCGACAAGGTGATTGTCGTGGGTGCGCTCGGTTACTTCATCTGTCCTACCGATTTCATTCCCGACCTGCTTGGTCCGCTTGGCTATACTGACGATATCACCGCGCTCATGTGGGCGCTATCGCGTATATGGCACAACATCACTCCCGAGGTGCATGAACGGGCGCGCGCAAAGTTGAAACAATGGTTTCCCGATGTCGATGATACTGACCTTGTGCTTTTTAAATAATGTAACAATGTTTAAATGCATGGTCGGTGCCCCGGTTCTTGCGACCGAGTGATTCGGTAATTTAGACCATATTTTGGTATTCAATAGTCAATGTATTGAAAATCTTGGATTTATATAAATAATAATGGGATGTCTCACGACATCCCATTACGTTTAAACCTTTATCTTAATCTAATACTATGAAAAACACACTCACAAATGTAGGCATTTTTTTCGTTACGGAACAAATATTTCGCGTTACTTTAACATCTTTTTGATAAAAATCGGTTCAAAATATGTTATTAAATCCCAATTATTAACATTTGTAAACGATTTATTGTTGTTTATACAATAAGCCACCCTCAATATTGGCTCATTACCCGTGATTGATTATCTTTGTAAATAATTCAACCGCACTCTTGCGAAAGCAGTCGGTAACGGGAAATGTAAGGTCAGTGGATATTCCGAATGTACAGTATCCGTGACTAATATTGTAACCCGAAAAATTAACTTAAATATTGAATTTATGAAACAGTCAGTAATTCTTGATAATATTTCATCCCGGCTCGGCATCGAACAGCTCAATCCGATGCAGCAGGAGATGATGTCGACCGGCGCACGTGACATAGTGTTGTTGTCACCTACTGGCTCCGGCAAGACGCTTGCATTCACGATAGCCATGCTACAGACCTTAGGAAAGCCCAAGGGTGAGGTGCAGGCGGTGGTCATAGCCCCTTCCCGCGAGCTGGTGATGCAGATTTACCGAGTGGTGCGTGAGATAGCCACAGGCTATAAGACAGTGGCGCTCTATGGCGGACACTCGATGACCGATGAGAAAAACTCGCTGACTCCCGTGCCTGACATTATTATTGCCACTCCCGGACGACTCCTTGACCATCTTAACCGCAGATTGCTTGACCTGTATAATACGAAGGTGCTTGTACTCGACGAGTATGACAAGGCGCTTGAACTCGGTTTTCACGACGACATGCGCAAGATATTAAGGGTGATGCCTAATCTTAGCCGCACAATTCTCACCTCTGCCACACGTATGGAAGACCGTTTGCCGGAATTCATGAAAGTCAAGAAGCCGGTCGTAATCGATTTTCTATCGGTCATTGCCAAGCCGCGTGAAAGGATGTCGGTGGTTCAGGTGGAGAGTCCCGCACGCGATAAGGTAGACACGCTGATTGACTTGCTGCATTCGCTCCCCAACGGCAGGGTGATAGTGTTTGTCAATCACCGAGAGAGTGCCACAAGGCTCTATGAGCATCTTAAAAAGGCAGGTTTGCCTGTCGGGATATATCATGGCGCGCTTGAGCAAGCCGACCGTGAGAAGGCTGTCGACCTGCTAAACAATGGCACCACACCTATACTCGTGTCGACCGACCTTGGTGCGCGCGGTCTTGACATCGAAGAGGTGAAGTCGATAATACATTACCATATACCGTTGACTAAAGAAACCTGGACCCACCGCAACGGACGCACAGCGCGCGTTGATGCCTCAGGTACTATATATGTGATTACATCGGAGGCTGACAATATTCCGGAGTATATGGTATTTGACCGCTCTTACGCTCCTACCGGAGAGTCTTCCGACCCGATACGTGCCGATAAGGCGACGCTCTACTTCAATGCCGGCAGGAAGGAGCGCATATCACGTGGTGACATAGCCGGATTTCTCATGAAGACAGGCGGTCTGCAGGCTGATGAAGTGGGGCGCATAATTGTGCGTGACCATTCTGCCATAGCTGCCGTGCCCGCGGCTAAGGTCGACGAAGTGCTAAGGGTCGTTGCACCCGAAAAAATCAAGGGAAAACGTGTCAGGATTTCAAAACTGTAATTACTTGTTTCACGATATGATTTATCTTCAACCGCTATGTGACAGCGAGAGCTTGAAAGAGCTTGTCGGCTGCCTGAACGATGATTATATAGAAGTCACTCTGGCATTGCCGGGCGAAAAGGTGACTCTTCTTCCCGATGCTCTCCATCGCATGAAACAGATTGCCCGGATGACCGGTGCTTCTATGACGTATGCCGACTACTATGATGTCGACGCCGACGGTGTGTTGTCTCGCCATCCGCTTATTGACTGTCAGCGGGGCGCGCTCCGTGATGATTTTGATTTCGGCAAGGTGATGCTGATTGAGTCCAAGGCGCTTGTCAACGCTTTAGGTGCGCTCCGTCGCGATTATCGCTATGCCGCGTTTTATGCGTTGCGTCTTGCCCTGTCTCGTCAGGGGAAGATTGTGCATGTCAACGAGCCGTTGTATAAAGTGGCGGCTGCTGCGGCAGGTTCATCGCAGTTTGACTACGTGAATCCGCGCAACCGTGATGTGCAGATAGAGATGGAGGAGGCATGTACGGCACATCTGAAGGCAATCAATGGCTGGCTGTCGCCAGATGTCGCTGCAGAGATAGATTTTTCAGGGGAATATCCTGTGGAGGCATCTATCGTGATTCCTGTAAGAAACCGCCACAACACTATATTGGATGCCGTGAATAGCGCGTTGTCGCAGTGTACGACGTTCCCTTTTAATGTGATAGTGGTTGACAATCATTCAACCGACGGCACTTCCGGGGCTTTACGTGAAATAGCGTCACGTGACAGCAGGCTGGTGCATATTGTGCCTGATGAGACGGGTCTTGGCATAGGCGGATGTTGGAACGTTGCGTTGAAGTCGGCTCAGTGCGGTCGTTTTGCCGTGCAGCTTGACAGCGACGACATATACTCTTCCGCTTCGACTTTGCAGCATATAGTCGATAAGTTTCACAGCGAACGTTGCGCGATGGTTGTCGGGTCATATACCCTTACCGACTTTGATTGCAATATATTGGCTCCCGGTCTGATATCCCATGCCGAGTGGACTGATGACAATGGGCGCAACAATGCCTTGAGGATAAATGGTTTTGGCGCGCCACGTGCATTTTTTACCGGTATTGCGCGGGAAATCCTTTTCCCCGACACAAGCTATGGCGAGGATTATGCCATGTGTCTCGCCGTGTCGCGCAACCATAAAGTCGGACGCATATATGATTCGCTTTATATGTGTCGCCGCTGGTCGGGTAATTCCGATGCCTCGCTCTCCCTTGAGGCTCTTAACCGCAACAATCTTTACAAGGACAGGCTGCGCACCTGGGAACTTCATGAACGCATACGCCTAAACGGTATGAGATATGAAGAGAAGTGAGATTGACAGCTTTGTCTCGCGACAGTTGGCGGAGTGGGATGATGCACGGCTGCGTCACGACGCGCTCGCCGCGACAGAAACAAAATGCGTGAATGTAAATGGCGTGGAGTGGCATGTCACGTTTAACCCGGCACGCAGTGTAAGCACCAAGGCAAAAATTGACGCTTCATCGATAAAGTCAAGACGATGTTTTCTTTGTGAGGCAAACCGTCCCGAAGAACAGGTGCCATTGAAGTGGCGCGGTTATGACATTCTTGTCAATCCGTTTCCCGTGTTTCCGGGACACCTTACAATCGCTTTGTGTGAGCATGAAAATCAGGAGATATTAAACCGTATTGACGACTTCGTGGAGCTTGCGTGTGAGCTGGAGGGCTATACAGTGTTTTATAATGGACCGCATTCAGGCGCGTCGGCTCCCGACCATTGCCATTTTCAGGCTGTGCCTGAGGAGTGGCTGCCTATCGGAAGGGACTATCCTTTCCGCAGGTATTATATTACCGGCGACAGCTCTCAGGTAAAGGCTCAGATGAGCCGTGTGCTTTCATCGCTTACGACAGAAGATGGCGAGGATGAACCGCGCGTAAATGCGGCAGTGCATTGCCGTGCCGACGGCTCTCTTGAAGCCGTGATTGTGCCACGTCGCGCCCATCGCCCCTCGTGCTATGGCAAGGTGGGGGTCAGTCCTGGAGCAATAGACATGCTTGGCACAGTAATCACTACTTCACGCGAAGACTATGACGCGGTTGACCCGGAGCTACTTTCTGTGATATTTTCGGAGGTGGCTACGGTAGTGGACAATCCCGTGTTGCGCGTGGGTATCATGACCGCACCTGAAATACATTATACCCTTCATGGCGAATATCGTGAAGAGGGTGACACATTTATACCTCTTTCCAATGAGTGCTGGTTTGAGCTTGAAGATGTAACTATCGGTGTCAACTTCCATTGGGAGCGCAAGGAGCGTCAACGTTTTCGGGGGGCATTGCAACTTATGAAGGTTGAAGAAGGAGTCACTGCTGTTAATATAATCCCGGTCGAGGATTATCTGATGAGTGTGATATCGTCGGAGATGAGTGCCGAGGCATCGCAGGCGCTTTTAAGGGCACACGCCGTGATTTCACGTAGCTGGGTGCTTGCCCAGTTGCGGCATAAGGTGACGGCTGGGTGCAGTTGCTCCTCTGATGACGGTGAGACTGTCAAATGGTATGACCATGATGACCACACCGGCTTTGATGTGTGTGCCGACGACCATTGCCAGCGTTATCAGGGTATCACGAGAGTGACGCGCTCCGAGGTGCGTGATGCCGTGATGGCGACTTTCGGTGAGGTCATGACCTCGGGAGGAGAGTTGTGTGACACCCGTTTTTCAAAGTGCTGTGGTGGTGCGTTTGAAGAGTTTGAAAATTGCTGGGAACCGGAGCCTCACAGTTATCTTACCGGCGGTCGGGACCTGATTCCTGTAGGGACGTTGCCCGATTTACGTATAGAAGCTGCCGCCTGCGACTGGATTATGTCGCGTCCCGATGCATTCTGCGCGTCAGCCACTCCGGAGATATTACGTCAGGTACTTAACGACTATGACCGTGACACAGTCGATTTTTATCGCTGGAAAGTACACTACACGATTGAGGAGATTTCGGAGATAGTATGCTCACGTTCAGGTATCGATTTCGGCGAAATAACTGACTTGCGCCCGCTCTCCCGTGGCAGGTCGGGCAGAATATACCGCCTTGAGATAATCGGGACAAAATGCAGCCACATTGTAGGCAAGGAGCTTGAAATAAGGAAATGGCTATCACGGTCTCATCTTTACAGTTCGGCTTTTGTGCCGGTCAAGAGTGCTGACGGATTTACCCTGTACGGCGCAGGCTGGGGTCACGGGGTAGGTTTGTGTCAGATAGGCGCCGCTGTAATGGGGGCGTCGGGATATGATTATCGTGAAATCCTTCTACATTACTTTAAAAATGCAGAAATCAACAAGATGTACTAATAGCAGGGTGTCTCCGTGGTGGTGGGTATCCACTCTTTATTTTGCTCAGGGCTTGCCTTATGTGGCGGTCATGACCATCTCAGTGATAATGTATAAGCGGCTCGGTATATCCAATACAGATATCGCTCTATATACGTCGTGGCTATATCTTCCTTGGGTTATAAAACCGTTCTGGAGCCCTATAGTGGACCTTTTCCGCACTAAACGATGGTGGATCGTGATGATGGAGCTGTTGATAGGCGTAGGGTTTGCCGGCGTCGCGTTTACTATACCGGCGACATTTTTCTTTCAGTCGACGCTTGCCGTGTTCTGGATGATAGCATTTGTCAGTGCTACCCATGATATTGCAGCCGACGGTTACTATATGCTTGCATTGTCGGAGCATGACCAGTCGTTTTATGTAGGCATACGCAGCACCTTCTACCGTATATCCACAATCGTGGGTCAGGGGCTGCTGGTTATGCTTGCCGGCTATATTGAAAGTAAGAATGAGACCCTTGCTCCGGGGGAGAGCATGGATTACACCCCTATAGCATGGATGACGGTGATGGGTGTGTTGTCGTTGTTTTTTATCATCATATCTATATATCACCGCTTCATATTGCCACGTCCTGTCTCTGACCATGCCGTGCAGGGAGTTACTCTGCGCAATGCCGGAAAAGAGTTCCTTGCCACATTTGTGTCTTTTTTCCGCAAGCCGGGAGTGGGGCTTGCCATTGCATTTATGCTCCTCTACCGCTTCCCCGAAGCGCAGCTTGTGAAGCTTATCAATCCGTTTCTGCTTGACGGCAGGGAGGCGGGTGGTCTCGGGTTGTCGACAGCTGAAGTGGGATTTGTATATGGAACAATCGGTATACTCGGTCTTACAATCGGCGGTATCGTCGGCGGTATTGTTGCGGCAAAGGGCGGATTGAAAAAGTGGCTTATGCCTATGGCGTGGAGCATATCGCTGACATGTGCTACATTTCTGTATCTTGCGATAGTACAGCCTGCGGATATGTTGTCAATCAATATCTGTGTCTTTGTTGAGCAATTTGGTTACGGCTTCGGTTTTACGGCTTACATGCTTTATCTTATTTATTTCAGTGAAGGACCTTTCCGGACGGCACATTACGCTATCTGCACCGGGTTTATGGCTCTTGGCATGATGCTGCCCGGCATGGCGGCGGGATGGCTTCAGGAGATGATGGGCTATCAGGGATTTTTCTGGTGGATTATGGCATGCTGTATAACCACTATCGCTGTTACTGCATTGATAAAAGTGCCCGCTTCATTTGGCAAAAAATAGACCAATCCTATATGCAAGCTATCTGTAAGCTTGATAGCATATGGGACATCGGAGACAGCAAGAAACAGACGAGAGGCTGAGCCATTGGACCCAGCCTCTCGTTCAGGTTATAACAATTGTCTTTTATTGACGCTCTACGTCGACTTTTTTCAGCACAAGTACCGGTGCATTGTTCTTGTCAAGCATGACTACAGTGCCGGTTTTGCCTTTCTTGGCATATTCCACACTTTCGAGTGCCACGAGGAGGGCTGTCTCGCCTTTCATGATTTCGGTAGGACATGCCATGCGTGTAGTGGCAAGATTCTGAAACTGTATCGAATTGGACTTGTCGGGGTCAATAAGAAGTGACCCGTTCACGATGTTGCATCCGGTGTTGCCGTGGAGTTTTTGCTCCTGGATGTCGATTACCATCTGCATGTCGGGATTGTCATATTTCACACCGTTTATTTCCGATACTTCCCATGTGCCGTTAAGAAAATCCATATTATGTTTTCTAAGTGTCATAAGGTTGTTGCCGTGATTGTCGCGCAGCTCAAGGTAATATTCATGACCTTTTTTGGTGATGTCAAATGACTGTGTTGCGTCAAGAGCAAGATTGATAGCCTGTTCGTAGGGCGCGTCGGCACATGCCATCATGGTCGAAATCATATCGCCGATTTTAAGTTTTGAGTTGCCCGACAGCTCGAAATTGCCGTTGATGATGTTACAGCCGTTTGAACCGTAGAGTCGGTGATCTTCCATGTTGAAGTTGAGGTAAGGGCGTTTTTCGCCTGTCACTTTGTTGCCACCTACGGTATATACAGTCCATTCGCCAGCAAGGGCTTCTGATGACACTTTGGGATGGTTTTGCTGTGACACTACCGGGGTGGGTGTCGTGGTCTTATCTTGGCTTGTCCCGGTCTTTTTAGTTACTCCGCATGATGCGGTAATCAAAGCTAATAAAGCCACACCGGCTAAAAGTCTGATATTATTCATCTCATGTTTAAATTTAAAAAGTTTATATTATAGTGACGTTTTAGTGTCGATAAAGTTTAACCGGAAGTGAAAATTCATTCGGGTATTTCAATCGTCAGATTGTCATAAGCCATGCGTATTCCATCGGGGAGACCCGGTTCGACTTCTGCCTGCTTGCCTATGGCATCGGCAAAATGGGTCAGGTAAGTGATGCGCGGTTTTATCCGGTTTATTGCAGCCATGGCTTCATCGAGCGTCATGTGGGATAGATGCTCCTTTCTGCGCAATGCATTTATTACCAGCGTGTCTATGCCGTAAAGCAGTCTGTAGGTGGAGTCGGGGATGGTCTTGGCATCTGTGATATAGGCAAGCCGTCCGATACGGAATCCGACAATCGGCAGCTTGTAGTGCATCACCGGGAGCGGTGTGACTTTAATGCCGTCGACCATAAACGGGGCGTCGCCAATTTCAGTGATGTCAAATGTCGGTACTCCGGGATATAGATGCGTCCTGAAGCAATATGGTACCCTGTTGCGCAGGTCTTCTGCAACATCAGGACGGCAATACAACGGGAATCCGTTGGCTTTTTTATGACAGTAGGGGCGCAGGTCGTCAATGCCTCCCACATGGTCATAATGACTGTGGGTCAGCAATGCCGCCTCCAGCGACGGCGCGCCTGCCTCAATAATCTGTTGGCGGAAATCAGGTCCGCAATCGATAAGGAGATTTTTGTCACCTATGCTTACCAGAGCTGATGCCCGCAGACGCTTGTCGTGGACATCGGTGGAGATGCAGGTGGGACAGGTGCAGCCTATCTGTGGCACTCCTGTCGATGTTCCTGTACCAAGAAAACGTAGTCTCATGCCTTGCCGATTATGTTGACTTCGGGAGAAAGCGTTATGCCGAATTGTGCCGCGACTTTCTCTCTGATTTCTCCAAACAACGCAACAATATCGGCTGCCGTGGCATTGCCGGTGTTGACAATCACAAGACATTGCCCGGGATACACCTGTGCGCCGCCGATTGATTTTCCCTTCATCCCGGCATGTTCGATAAGCCAAGCGGCAGGGATTTTTATCCCGTCGGGAGCGGGATAGGAAGGCAGCTCCGGATAATCGCCTTTGAGCCTGAGGAATTTTTCAGGAGTTATTACCGGATTTTTGAAAAATGACCCTGCGCTGCCGAGTTCGGCAGGCTCGGGGAGTTTGTGGCGGCGTATGTCGATAATGCGGTCACGCACCTTGGCGAGAGTCACATCTTTTTCAGCGGCAAGTTCTTTTAACGGACCGTAGTCGAGGGTGAAATGCTTTAGACGAGACAGACGGTAAACCACATCGGTAATTATGTATCTGCCGGAATAA
Source organism: uncultured Muribaculum sp. (assembly GCA_910578835.1). Lineage (GTDB taxonomy): Bacteria > Bacteroidota > Bacteroidia > Bacteroidales > Muribaculaceae > Muribaculum. Next base: position 118,057 of record CAJTSK010000005.1, on the reverse strand, counting down.
TCGTGGCGCTTGAAGATACTGTGGCGGTAAGCGTAGTCACACTCTTCAACGGTGAATATACGTTCTTCCCCGCTCGTGGTATCTATGGCGTGAACCTTGCTGATTATATCTTTAGCCTCCACGCCATAGGCTCCTACATTCTGTACGGCAGAGGCTCCTGCTTCTCCCGGTATATAGGAGAGATTCTCGGCTCCATACAGGCTATTGTCAACGCAATATTTTACGAAATCATCCCACACTACACCTGCCGATACTTTCAGGTACACATCGTCGTCATTGTCGCCTGACATAGTGGTGATGCTCTTCATCGCAGAGTGCATGACAAGCCCGTCAAAATCGGTGGTAAACAGAAGGTTGCTTCCTCCGCCGATGTGAAGGCGCTTCATGCCGGTATATTGCGGGGAGAAGAGTAAGTCGCGCAATTCGTCGATGCTGTCATATTCAGCATATATGCGGGCTTTTGCAGGTATATGAAAAGTCGTTGCCTTTGAAAGGTCAAAGTCGTGAAATATTTTCATGTTGGCAATTTGTTGTTAAGCAAGTTCTTAGTTTCTGAAACTTTGCAATATTCCGTCGTCAAATATCAGGTAGATGCCGTTTTCGTAGGTCCAAAGTTCACGCATTGTGCTTATGCCCGGGCGGCGGTCGACAGTCGCCGGTGAGCCGAGTGCGAGCCTGCACTCCTCGCGGGTCATGTAGAGTGCCACTTTGCCGCGGATTATGTTAGCCCAAGTCTCATCGGTGATATTGGGATAGCGGTTGCGCGGATTTTCAAAATAGAAGAGCGAGGCAAAGTCGCGGGAGCCTTTCTGGTCACCTGCCGACATGTAGAGAAATGCGTTGCGCAGGCTGTCGGAAGCAGTGGCAAACCGTATTTTTACAGGATATACCGTGTTGCCGGGCGTGATGTCGATGATTTTTACCGGGATGAATTTTTCGCCACGTAGAGCCGAGCCATTTTCGTCAAACCAAGTCGCGGTGCGCACATAATACGTATTGCCGACCAGGGCTTCTTTTACTTCATCAACCACCGAGGTCTCGATTGTAAACGGGATTTCAATCTTACGGCGTTTGTCGAGCTCATCGGCGGTAGCCGCTATGCGGTAACGCACTTCATTGCCGTTGCTGTCAATGAAGGTAAGTTCTGTATCAGGTTTACCGGTCATCGACGGTATCTCGTGAAATGACTGATAGATGATATATTCGCCTGCTTTGGGGTAACCGGTGCTTCCCGGTTCAAGGGCGAGGCTTATCTTGTCGTCAGTGACATAAAACAGTTTGCCGCGTTCCCACTTTGACAATTGCTGTGGCGCGATTTCTTTAAGAAACCGCTCTTCATCACTCACTGTCACTTGCTGACGCTTTACCTCGTCGGCGGTGATTTTAGGCGTGCTCTCGATGCCGGTAAAACAACCCGACATCGAGAGCGCTATAGTTGACGATATAAGAAGAGAGATGCCTTTCATCATTCAGCAGTAGGGTCGATACCCAGATTGTAGAAGATGAACGAATATATGTCGGCATACTCGTCGATTACTTTTGAGATGGGTTTTCCTGCACCGTGACCCGCTTTGGAGTCGATACGTATAATCTTAGGCTGTGAACCTGTGTCACTTGCCTGAAGCATAGCAGCATATTTGAATGAGTGTGCGGGTACTACGCGGTCGTCATGGTCGGCAGTGGTGACCATGATGGCAGGATAGGGGGTGCCGTCATTTTTAATGTTGTGAAGCGGTGAATATCCAAGAAGATATTTAGCCATTTCGGGAGAGTCGGCACTGGTACCGTAGTCAGGCGCCCAGTTCCATCCAATTGTGAAGAGGTGGTAACGCATCATGTCCATAACGCCCACGCGCGGAATAGCGACCTTAAACAGGTCGGGACGCATATTGACGGTGGCTCCTACAAGGAGTCCGCCATTAGATCCGCCCTCGATTGTGAGCAGTTCCGGATTGGTCCAGCCCTCTTTTATCATATACTCGGCAGCGGCGATGAAGTCGTTGAACACATTGAGCTTGTTGAGCTTTGTTCCGGCAAGATGCCAAGGCTCGCCATATTCGCCTCCTCCACGTAGATTGGCTTGGGCGTAGATACCGCCGTTTTCAAGCCAGAGAAGTCTTTGTGCGGAAAATCCGGGGTTGAGCGAGACATTGAAGCCACCGTAACCATAAAGGTACACAGGATTTTTTCCATCGCGTTTCAAGCCTTTCTTGTAGGTGATGAACATAGGTATCTTTGTGCCGTCGGCAGAGGGATAAAATATCTGTTCGGTCACATAGTCATCACTCTTGAATCCTTCAATTTCAGTTGCCTTGTAAAGTTTTGACGCGCCTGTCGTCAAGTCGTAACGGTAAATCTCTGACGGATAGATAAATGAAGTGAACGTATAGAATACCTCGTCATGCTTCTTGCTTGAAGAGAATGCAGCCGAGCCTACACTCGGAAACTCGATTTCTCTAAGCATTTTGCCGTCACGGGTATAGAGATATGATTTGTTGGCGGCATCAACATCGTAGGTGAGTATCAGCTTGTCGCCCGCAAAATCCACTCCTGTAAGCACACCTTTCTGCTCAGCAACAAGCTCTTTCCAGTTTTCGCGCTGAGGTGCATCAACCGGAGCTGTCATCAGCCGATAACGAGGTGCGCCGTAATTGGTGTAGATATAAAGCGTGTCGTTGATTACGTCAAGCAACCCCACCTCATAGTCTTGCGACGGTTCGATGACAATCCATTCGGCATCGGCTTTCTTCAGGCTCTTCATCATGAGCGATGAGCCGAGACCCTCTCCGCTCCCATAGACAAAGATGTAAGACTCGCTGTCGGGCACTGATGCAGAGTGAAAGTGCAGGGGATTTTCCTTGTCTTCAAACACGAGCTTGTCATCGCTTTGTGCCGTACCGAGTTTGTGATAATATATGCGGTGGTTTTCGTTGGCGTTGGAAAATTCCTTGCCGTCGGTAGGACGGTCGTAGGCGCTGTAATAAAATCCGTCGCCATCCCACTCTGCATTGGTAAACTTCGCCCACTCGATATGGTCGGGCAGAAGATTGCGGGTAGCCGTATCCATAACGTAGATTTCAGTCCAGTCAGAACCGCTGCGCGAGATGGTGTAAGCGACATACTTGCCGTCGTTGGAGAAGCTGATACCGGTAAGTGCCACTGTGCCGTCGTCACTGAGCTTGTTGGGGTCAAGGAATATTTCAGCCTCCTCCCCCGGCTTGCGGGTGCGGTAAAGAATCGACTGGTTCTGTAATCCGTCATTTTCATAAAAGTAATACCATCCGTGGTGTTTTGACGGCATCCCTGACTTATGATAGTCGAAAAGCGAGGTCAGGCGTTTGCGTAATGAGTCGCGGAACGGTATCTTGGAAAGATAATCTTCAGTCACGTTACGCTCGGCTTCCACCCATTTGAGGGTGGTTGCCGACGTGTCGTTTTCAAGTGGACGGTAAGGGTCGTTGACCTCTATGCCGAAATATGTATCGGTGGTCGCCGACACGGGAGCCTGCGGGTAGCCCGACTCCTGTGCGCTTACACCTGTTGCTATCATAGCCATTACTGGTAGGATTATGGTTGGTTTCATGACAGTCACTGGTTTAGAGGTTGCTTATCATGCGTTTTTGCCGTGGCAGTTTTTGTATTTTTTGCCTGAACCGCAGGGACAGGGGTCATTTCTGCCTACTCTCGGCGCATTGACAATAGGCTGGGTGCGACGCTGTTCGCCCTGAGGTGATGACGCTGCTTTACGCTGCGCGTCGGCGCCGGGATATTGCTCTTTGCTTGCGCGATAGTTGCTGTAATCGTTGGGACGGTCGGGCATGGCTTCCTTCATCTGGGGCTGCTGCGGCTTGGGCTGCTCTTTTTCAGAGCTGAGCTGGGCGTCGCTCGCACGCGGAGCCTGGGGCTGCGGGATAAATATCTGTCCGCGCAACAGTGACGATGCTGCCTTGACGTTGAGGGTGTTCATCGCTGATTCAAAGAGGTGGAATGACTCTACCTTGTAGATTACGAGCGGATCTTTCTGCTCGTATGACGCATTTTGTACTGACTGACGCAACTGGTCAAGTTCACGCAGATGCTCTTTCCACACTTCATCGATGGTAACAAGAAGTATTGCCTTGTGCCATTCTTTCAGTATCGACTTACACTCGCTGTTGTATGCCTCGTTTATGTCACAGGGGATATTGAACACACGCTTGCCGTCGGTAATAGGCACAAGTATGCGACCACCCTGCTGACCGGCTCCCTTGTTTTCTACCCAGTCCTTGATTACGGGCATGGCTATCTCGATGATACGCTCGCCTTTGCGACGGAATGCATCGTTGACAGCCGCAAATACACGGTCAAACGCCTCTTTCTTAGGCATTCCACGGTATTCCTCTTCTGTAAACGGAGTCTCGATGGCAAATACCTTTAGCAGTTCCATTGAGAGGTCGGCATAGTCGGCGGGTGAATCATATGTGTTCATTATATTTTCTACGGTGTCGTAGAGCATATTGTTGATGTCGATACCGATGCGCTCACCCATGAGAGCGTGGTGACGGCGTCCGTAGATGTATTGACGCTGCTTGTTCATCACGTCGTCATATTCAAGCAGGCGCTTACGTATGCCGAAGTTGTTTTCTTCCACGCGCTTCTGGGCGTTTTCGATTGCACGGTTTACCATCTTTGACTCAATCATCTCGCCTTCTTTCACGCCGAGGGTGTCAAGCATCTTGGTGACACGGTCGCCGGCGAAAAGACGCATCAACTGGTCTTCAAACGACAGGTAGAACACTGATGAACCCGGGTCGCCCTGACGTCCGGCACGACCACGCAGCTGACGGTCGACGCGACGTGACTCATGGCGCTCTGTACCGATGATGGCAAGACCGCCCGCATCTTTCACTTCTGCAGGTAGCTTGATGTCGGTACCACGACCCGCCATATTGGTGGCGATGGTCACGGTGCCCTTTTTACCTGCCTGTGCCACAATGTCAGCCTCTTTCTGGTGGAGCTTGGCGTTCAATACATTGTGCGGGATATGGCGGAGCGTAAGCATACGCGACAGCAATTCGGAAATCTCGACTGAAGTGGTGCCGACAAGTACCGGGCGACCCTGCTTGACGAGTTCTACGATTTCCTCGATTACCGCTGCATATTTCTCTTTCTTGGTGCGATATACACGGTCATTCATGTCAATGCGGGCTACCGGTTTGTTGGTCGGTATGGTTACCACATCAAGTTTATAGATGTCCCAGAACTCGCCTGCTTCGGTTTCAGCCGTACCGGTCATACCGGCAAGCTTGTGATACATACGGAAATAGTTCTGGAGCGTGATGGTTGCAAATGTCTGAGTGGCAGCCTCTACTTTCACGCCCTCCTTTGCCTCGATAGCCTGATGGAGTCCGTCGGAATAGCGGCGACCTTCCATGATACGTCCTGTCTGCTCGTCGACAATCTTGATTTTGTTGTCGTCGATTACATATTCCACATCTTTCTCAAATAGCGCGTATGCCTTCAGAAGCTGGTTGACGGTGTGTACACGCTCAGCCTTGACAGCATAGTTCTGCATGAGGTCATCTTTCTTCTGCTGACGGTCGGCAGGGGCAAGCGAGGTGTCGCCCTCTACTTCAGAGAGCTGCGCGGCTATGTCGGGAAGCACGAAGAACTGCGGGTCCTGACTTCTTCCTGTAAGCTCGTCGATACCTTTGTCGGTAAGCTCGACAGAGCGGTTTTTCTCGTCAATAACGAAGTATAGCGGCTCGATAGCCTTGGGCATTTCACGGCCGTTGTCCTGAAGGTAGTAGCCCTCTGTCTCAAGGAGAAGCGGCTTGATGCCTTCAGTTGAGAGATATTTGATAAGTGCGCCATATTTGGGCAGACCCTTGTAGGCGCGGAAAAGCTGGAGCGCACCCTCTTTCCTTACTTCTTTATCGGGGCTTGCAATCTTTTCCTTAGCTTCGACAAGGAGCTTGGCGACAAGCTTGCGCTGTGCCTCAAACACCTTCTCCACATTGTGCTTGTAGTCATTGAAAAGCTGGTCTTCGCCTTTTGGCACCGGACCGGAGATGATAAGTGGGGTACGGGCATCGTCGATTAACACGGAGTCAACCTCGTCGACAATTGCATAGTAATGCTTGCGCTGTACCATATCTTTGGGCGACATTGCCATGTTGTCGCGGAGATAGTCGAAACCAAACTCGTTGTTGGTACCGAATGTGATGTCGCAGGCATAAGCTTTACGGCGAGCCTCCGAATTGGGCTGATGCTTGTCGATGCAGTCTACTGTCTGACCGTGGAACATGTAGAGCGGACCCATCCACTCCGAGTCACGTTTTGACAGGTAGTCGTTGACGGTCACCACGTGTACTCCTCTTCCGGTAAGAGAGCGCAGGAATACCGGCAGGGTAGCAACAAGGGTCTTTCCTTCACCGGTAGCCATTTCCGAAATCTTACCCTGATGTAGCACGATACCGCCTATGAGCTGCACGTCGTAGTGTACCATGTCCCACTTGATTTCGTTACCTCCGGCAATCCAGTGGTTCTTGTAGATAGCCTTGTCTCCTTCTATGCTTACGAAGTCTTTTCCTGCAGCGGCGAGGTCGCGGTCCATCTGGGTCGCTGTAACCTCGACAGTCTCGTTGGCGGTAAATCGGGCTGCCGTCTCGCGCATTGCGGCAAACACTGTCGGAAGCACTCGGTCAAGCTCTGTCTCGTAAGTCTCAAGGATATTTTTTTCGCGGGCGTCAATGTCGTCCCAGAGGGGCTGACGCTCGTCGAAGGGTAGTTCGTCGATTTTTGCCTTTATTTCGGCAATAGCCGTAGTGTCGGCTTCGGTAGCCTTGGCAAATTCCTTTTTTATATTTGTTATGGTGTCACGCAACTCGTCGTTGGTGAGTTCTTTCATCTTCGGACCGAGAGCGTTAATCTGGTCCACAATAGGCTGGATTTCCTTAAGGTCGCGCTGTGATTTGTTGCCAAACAGCTTGTTAAGAATTGATGTAAATGACATGTATTGTAATGTTTAAATTAGCAAAATAAGTTGTAAGAAAATAGAGATACAGGGAATCTCGCATGACCCTGTTGATGGTGTATTGTGTCCCTGTCTACTTCTTTTCAAGACGCAGGGGCGGGAACTCGGCGGCATTGGGCGACCTTATGCGTAGCAGGCGCGCCACGGTGGGCGCTATTGACCTGGCATCGGTCTCGGTGCTTATGTGTTGAGGTTTCAGGTCGGGCGACAGCAGGAATACCGGCGCGGTCATGGTGCCGGTGCGCATGGTCGACCTGCGTTCTTTTTTGTTTACGGGGTCAATCTCCACGATTTCCCATCCGGGGTTTACCTCGATAAGTATGTCGCCGGCATAGTCTACATGGGTGTTGCGCTTTATGGCGTCGGCATTTACGCCGGCACGTCCCGCAAGTATGTCATCAATTGTCCACACACGGCTTACTGCGCTCATCCTTACAAGGAAGTCGGCAGCTTCTGCGCGAACGGTCTTCAGGTCAAGGTCATGTTCCTTTATCAGCTGGTGATTGAGAAACATCTGTCCGTTGTAGTATCCCGACACCCACTCTCCGTTACCATATTTTGCCATAAGGTACACGTTGAGGAGCGATATGGCTTGACGCGGAGAAAATTCACCGTCGGGAATACCCCATTTTTCATCGTCACGCTTATTGTTTTGCACCGGCGGGGTACCGGCAATCATGATGAACGCGTTGGCAAGCCCGACATTGGTGTCAATCTCCCTGAACAGGCGTGCAAGCTCCGAATCGAGCCTTATGTAGCTGTCCATGGTCTCGATACGGCTGTCGGCATCTTTTGCGGCGGCAAACGGCGCGAGCGTGTAACCGATACTCAGCATGTCCATCGCGTCACCGTTGCCAAGACGCAAGCCTTTGAGATAGTCGGCGGCGATGTCGGTAAGTTCTGTGTTTACAGGAGCCGAGGTCTTGTAGTTGCGGAAACGGTCTATGTCGTTGCGCTGAAACAGGTGACGAAACGGATAATACTTCTTGTAGGCGGGCAGGTCGGGATATTTTTCCGGAGCCATGAGCGGCCGCCAGGTGAGGGTGTCAAGGCGTGTGGCGAGCGGTCGTGAATAGTTGCGCGACTGCATCGTCGGGGGCACATCCTTGTAATAGGTGGTGGTTGCCCATTTACCGGTGACATCATTAATCCAGAACGCGCTGTTACCGGCGTGACCGGCAAGTATGAGCGACTGGGGAGCCGACGGGGCGATTGAATATACATTTCCGAGTCCACCGCCATCGATGCGCACCTCATCAGATAGGGTGCTGACCTTTATGGCTTTAGGGGAATAGGTCTCGTCGGTATAGTTGCCTATCTTAGTCGGGTCGAGTACAATAGGGTAGCTGATGCGCTTTTCGGTGTCATACACCATTGCCGCCGGTATGCCGTTGATAGCTGGCGAGCTTCCGGTATAAATCATCGCGGTGGCTGCCGCGACATCGACCGCTGTGCCGTAATTGACATCCTCAAACATCACGCCGTCACGCATGATGCGCTTGAAACCATCCTCGCCGAAATAGCCTTTCAGCAAGTCAAGGTAGTCTTCGCGCAGACCATCGATCATGATGCCTACGACAAGGCGCGGGCGCGGTGACGGTGCCTGGGCGACAACGGTAAAGGTTACCATCGACGCGACAAGTGCCGTGATAAGACGTGTTGTTATACAGAAATCGTTTTTTCGACGCATAGTGTAATGTATAAATATCGTACTGTCAATATAATATCGGCGGCGATAAACGGGATGAATGCCGGATTTCCGGATTGCCCGAGGAAGCCCCACATGACAATTAACAATATTAACGCTGCAAAGTTAATAAATCCGTATAATTTTACCAACGTGTCACACTTTTTTATATAGATACATGCCGGCACAATGAGGCAGAACGGGTTGAGCCACACCAGCAACCAGTTGGGCGACGTGGCTTCATGGACCGAGATAAAAACAAGGAATGTCAGCAACAGCCCGCATAGCCCGTAGAGAGAAAAAAGGGTCGCGTCGACCCAACGGGTGACTTTTTTGCGCCGTATGTCGCGCGCAGCCACCATTATAGTGATTGCAAGCACCAGGCAGCCGGCAGCCATCGGGGTAAGATACCACGGTGTGGCGGGCAGGGGACCGCCATCTTCGCGTGCTGCCAATATTACTTGCGTGTCTTTTACTATCGGTTGCCCGTTTACTGTGGCGTGTCGCATCATGTCGCTGAGTATCAGCGGGGCAAAGGCTTTCTCCCGGTCGCTCACCGCATAGTCGATGCCACTTCCGAGAGCAAGGTCTATGCCAAATTGATACCATGGGTAATTGGCATGGTAATAGCGCATTATGTCGCGAAATGACGATAGCTTAGAGTATTCGCCTGACGCACTTAGCGACACTGTGTCACCGATTGCTTTTTCGATTATGGCAAGAGGGCGCGTCGAGCAGTTGTCTTTCACGTAATTGTAGCGATAGGTGCGGTTTTCGGGCAAAGTGTTGTATTGCAGCATTTCAAGCAGCCTTTTCGCTTCTTCGGGCGACAGGTTGAGGGGCTGTTCGGTGATGCTTCTTCCGGAGCGGGTGTACTCTTCAATAAAGTACTTGAAGGGGTAGGCGCTCACCATATAGTCGGTCTCGCCCTTTACGAAACGATAGACAAAGTTGGGCGCATTGAAGTCAAATGTACCGTAGTTAACCGCCATGTCAAGTGGCGGTAGCTTCACGCGCAGGGCGGTGTGACCGCATAATTCATATATTTCTTCCCCCGGGGAGCAGGTGATGAGGCTTATCTCAAGTTCGGGCAACGAGTCTGCGACTTCCTCGCCATGACCTTTCAATGGCATACATAGCAAACTGACAATGACCGGCAGTATATGGAGTAATTTCATTATGTAAAATCAAAAATGCTTACAAAGATAGGTAAACTGTACCGATTTTTGTAGCCGTCGGGCAGTTAATTTTTGCAGTTAGAATTATAATGTGTAAATTTGGACTTGTTTTTGACATATTTTGCCCTTATGTGGAATAAAAGTTTGAAATCATATCTTTCTGCCATATTGCTGACATCGGTTTTTGCCACGTCGGCAGCAACTCTTGAAGAAGCTAAGGAAATGTATCGTGCCGGCGACTTTACCGGTGCGCTTCCGGTATTTCTTGACGCGTATAAAACAAAGCCAAAGGACGCTGCGCTCAATCAGTGGATAGGGGTGTGCCTTATTCAGGAGGGTCGTCCCGATGAGGCTGTGAAATATCTTAAGTTTGCCCATGACAAGGGGGTGGCTGAGGCTCCGCGCTATCTCGCCGAACTTGCTTTTTATGACTACGATTTTGATAAAGCTGAAGATTACATAGCGCGTTATGAGAAGAGTCTGAAAAAGTCGCGCAAGCCTTTGCCCGAAGAGGTCGAGGCATTGCAGGCGCGTGTCGACCTTGCGCGTAACATGCTTGACCGCGTGGAGAAAATCGTGATTATCGATAGTGTTGCCGTGGACCGCGATGAATTTTTCAAGGCTTACCGCCTGTCACCTGAAAGCGGCTCGATTAATGATGCCGATGTGTTGCCCTCCGGATTTGAGGCGGCTGTTCCGGCTACTGTATATATGCCCGAGACACGTTCATTTATGGCGTGGGCGGCTCCTGACTCGTTGGAAAATTATGTGCTTGTCGGTTCCAATCAGCTCTTTGACGGCTCTTGGGAAAGCCCGCGGCAACTTGGCGAGTCGCTCGGCATGAATGGCGACAGCAATTATCCGTTCATGATGTCTGACGGTATCACGCTCTATTATGCCAATGACGGTGATGAGTCGCTGGGTGGCTACGATATCTTCATAAGCCGTAAGGATGATGCCGACTTCTTGCAGCCTCAGAATATAGGCATGCCTTATAATTCTCCCTACGACGACTATCTCCTGGCTATCGACGAGGTGACCGGGGTAGGATGGTGGGCTACCGACCGCAATCAGCTTGGTGACTATATTACCATATATAAGTTTATACCCTCCGACCTGCGCATCAATTACGCGATTGACACTCCGGGACTTGCCGACAAGGCACGTGTCGCCGATTATCGCTCGACCTGGGAGGATGGTGCCGATTACAGCGACCTTCTGGACGCGATAAAAAATATCGACCCTGACCGAAAAGTCAAGAAAGAGGATTTCCGCTTTGCGATGCCCGGCGGACGCGTATATACTTCATGGGATGATTTCAAACTGCCGCGTGCCCGTCGCATGATGGAGGATTACATGCGTTACAAGGAGACACTTGAGAAGGATGTCGAGGAACTTGCATCGCTGCGTGTGCGCTATCGCAACGGCGACAAGGGATTGAAGGACGCTATCTTGAAACTTGAGAAGCGTATAATCACCGAGCGTGAGGATATCAAGTCGAAGGCTAATGAAATTATTAAGGCTGAGCGATAGATGATTGCTTTAAATTGTTGAAATGAATTACGTATGAGTCTGTTTCTTATTGCCATTGCTGTGCTTGTAGGTGGATATTTTGTCTACGGAATGCTTGTAGAACGCATCATCGGATGTGATGCACGGCGTCAGATGCCATGTTATACAAAGCAAGACGGGGTTGATTATATGCCGCTTCCCACATGGAAAGTGTTTTTGATTCAGTTTCTTAATATTGCCGGTCTTGGTCCTATATTCGGCGCGATAATGGGCGTGATGTTTGGTCCCGCCGCGTTTTTGTGGATTACGTTCGGCACTATATTTGCCGGTGCTGTCCATGACTTCTTGTCGGGTGTGATTTCCATACGTCGTGACGGCGCGTCGCTCCCCGAGATTGTAGGTGATGAGCTTGGCGTAGGTGTAAAACAGGTGATGAGAGTGTTTTCATTGCTGTTGATGATGCTCGTAGGAGCAGTGTTTGTGCTTACTCCCGCCGACCTCATTGCAAGCATGACGCCCGACTGGATGAACACCCGCTTCTGGATTCTTGCCATATTTGTCTACTACATGCTTGCCACGGTACTCCCGATTGATAAGTTAATAGGTAATATATATCCGCTCTTTGGCTTTGCCCTGCTTTTTATGGCGGCAGGCATAATGGGGGTGATGATGTTTGGTGATGTCACTATTCCTGTTGGCTTGAGTGAAGGATTTTCCAACCGTAATGCCGATGCCGGCTCGCTTCCTCTCTTTCCGATGATGTTTGTCTCCATAGCATGTGGCGCGATTTCGGGCTTTCATGCCACTCAGTCACCTATGATGGCGCGTTGCCTGAAGAATGAGAGGCTTGCCCGTCCGGTATTTTATGGAGCGATGGTCGCCGAGGGGCTTGTGGCATTGATATGGGCTGCTGCGGCAATAGCGTTTACCGGCGGCTATGACCGCCTTGCCGGATATCTTGCCGCCAACGGTGGCGCAGGCGGATTGGTCCATGACATATCAATTAACTGGCTTGGCACATTTGGCGGTGTGCTCGCCATACTCGGTGTAATTGCCGCCCCGATTACGACCGGAGACACCGCTCTCCGAAGCGCGCGCCTCATAGCGTCAGATTTCATGCACTATGAGCAGCGTACCGTAGTGCGCCGTCTTATTATATCGATACCGGTTTTTGCCGTGACATTTTTCATCATGCAGATTGACTTCAATGTCTTGTGGCGTTACTTTGCATGGTGCAACCAGACGCTTGCCGTGTTCACCCTCTGGGCTATAACGGTGTATCTTGTGCGCCATGGCAAGCCTTACTGGATATCGATGCTTCCGGCTATGTTCATGACATGTGTATGTGTCACATATATATTATATGCGCCTGAAGGGTTCCGCCTTGACTATTATGTGTCGCTTGGTGCCGGGGTTGCCGTGGCTTTGCTTGCCGGGGTGATGTTCATGCGTAAAATGGTGTTCTCCAAATCTTATAATATTGCTGAAGAGTAATCTATGACTGCTGATGACATTATTGAAATAACCGGGTCGACCGACCGTTACAACTTCCATAGCCATACGCAGTTTTGCGACGGGCGAGTTTCGATGGAGGAGATGGTTGTCGCTGCAATCGGGTCGGGCATGAAGCATTGGGGCTTTTCCCCTCATTCACCTGTGCCGTTTGAGTCTCCGTGTAATATGTCGGAGTCTGACGTGAAGCCTTATCTTGATGAGGTGGAGCGCCTGAAAGGGGTGTATGGTGACAGGATAAGGCTCTATGCCTCGATGGAGATTGACTATCTTGGCGGTGATTGGTGTGCGTCAACACCCTATTTCAGCTCATTGCCGCTTGATTATCGCATAGGCTCGGTGCATTTTGTGCCGTGTGGTGACCAATATGTCGATGTCGATGGAAATTTTGAGTCGTTCAAGGTTAAAATGGCGCGTTATTTCGATAATGACATACGTCATGTGGTGGAACTCTTCTATCGTCAGTCGATGGCTATGGTCGAAGAAGGCGGTTTTGACATAATCGGTCATCTTGACAAAATCGGTCATAACGCATCTTTGTTTCAACCCGGCATCGAGGATGAAGCGTGGTACAATGAGCTTGTATTCGGTCTTATCGACCTGGTGATAGAAAAGCGTGTGCTTGTCGAGGTAAATACAAAGACTTTTGAGTCGGCTGACCGCTTTTTCCCCGAACTTAGATACTGGAACCGTCTGTTCGGGTCGGTGAGCGGAATTGTAGTGAACAGTGACGCCCATTATCCCGACAGGGTGAATCTCGGACGAGATGCCGCCTTGTCATGTTTGAAATCCTGTAACCTGTAATTAAATCATAATCATTATGCCGGTAAGAGTGCCCGTGTCTCTCCCTGCTGTGGAGACATTACGAGAAGAAAATATATTTGTAATCGATGAACAGCGCGCATCATCGCAGGATATACGTCCGCTGCGTATTGGCATACTGAATCTTATGCCGTTGAAGATTATGACCGAGACAGATCTGTTGCGGCTTATCTCCAACACGCCGTTGCAGATTGAACTTGACCTTATCGACACTGCGTCACATGTGTCACGCAACACTCCACGCGAGCATGTAGAGGAGTTTTATAAGACTTTTGAGGATATACGCCATCAGAATTACGACGGATTCATCATCACCGGCGCGCCGGTGGAGAAGGTGGATTTCGAGGAAGTCGACTACTGGCAGGAGCTTTGCGGGATATTTGACTGGGCGCGTACCCACGTCACTTCCACATTATATATATGTTGGGCCGCGTTTGCCGGTCTTTACCATCATTACGGAGTGCCGAAGCATGTAATTGACCGAAAGATTTCCGGAGTGTTCCCACATCGTATCAACGACCCTAAAAATCCGATATTCCGCGGATTTGACGACGAGTTTTATGTGCCCCACAGCCGCTTCAGCGAGGTGTGCCGCGATGAGGTGGAGCGTGTGGAAGGGCTTGATATAATTGCGGAGAGTCCGGAGAGTGGCGTATATATGGTGATGGCACGTAACGGAAGGGAATTTTTTATAACAGGTCATTCGGAATATTCGCCCGGTACACTCGATTTTGAGTATCGTCGCGACCTTGAGAAGGGCATGAATCCTGCTATACCGGCTCATTATTATGTCGATGACAATCCTGCCAAGGGTCCGATAGTGCGCTGGCGCTCTCACGCCAACCTGCTTTTCAGCAACTGGCTTAACTATTTCGTGTATCAGGAGACTCCTTACGACCTGCGCGACATCCATGTCTGAGGAAAAGGGGTTTTCAGTTTTCAGTTTTCAGTTTTCGGATTTCAGTTTTGAGTTTTCAGAATTGTTGTTGTGGTATGATTGCCTGTATGTGATACAGAAGGACATATTGTCAGAAGGTAGAGGAGTTTTGGGTTTTTCAGTTTTTAGTTTTCAGAGGTCGGGTTTCGGGGGAGTGTTGAGCTGTGGTGATGTTTGGGTTGCCCGGATGGGCATCTTCCATGATTAGCCGGGGGTTGAGCGGAGCTATACCCCCGGAAA
>CAJTSK010000005.1:0-103054 GCA_910578835.1 uncultured Muribaculum sp. | reverse complement strand
TTCCATGATTAGCCGGGGGTTGAGCGGAGCTATACCCCCGGAAATGGTGATTGAAAACAGTCTGTTTCCGCGAGGAATCATCATGGGGCAATTTGATTATTCCCTGAACGTGGAATTGTTTAAAATTATATTAAAATAATTTGGATTTGTTAATAAGGTTTATTAAATTGCAACCGAATAAAAGCTTAATCTTAACAAATCACAATTATGAAGTACAGAGTCACATTTTTAACAGCAGCCATCCTCGCTTTGCATTCTTTTGCTTTGTGGGGAAATGCGGAAATAGTCGGTTTTGATGCCGTTACCTCTGACTATGGTCAGCTTGAAAGCGTGATAGGCGACAGATTGCTTGAAATTGACTCGCTCACCGTAACCGGACCAATTAACGACGCTGACTTGGCGACGATGAAGAAGAGTATTACTGACGGTCGATTGTCGGCGCTGAATTTGGAAATGGCTGATATTGAATATGATGGAATCCCTTTTGCTGCTTTCAGGTTTGCTGTCGGATTAAGGCATGTGACGCTACCGCGTAATTTAAGAGCCATAGATAATAACGCTTTTCAAGGTTGTACCAATCTGACAAGCGTTGAGATGTCTAATAAAATGAGCGTCATAATGGCAAGCGCATTTGAAGATTGCAAGTCGCTTACATCAATCCATCTTAATGATGGCTTGCAAGTTATAGCGGAATATGCGTTTCTTAATTGCTCTCTTGACTCTATTGTTATCCCGCCGACTGTCAAGAAAATAGGCGACCAATCATTGTCGGGCAATAAGCTAAAAAAACTATATCTGATGCCCAAAGTGGCTCCTAAAGGAGTTAATTACAGTGTTAATTGCATGGATTGTGACATCGACATATTTTGTGGCTCTACGCCTCCTGACGTTGAGACATATATACCGGTAGGCTCTAAAGAAAGCTACCGCATGGCTAATGGATGGGACTACTTGATTAATTGCACGGAGACTGATTGTTTCCCGCTTGAACCGGTCAAGGCGCAGCCATTTGAAGCTGTGATTACCGCAGAGGGACAACTTGGCGAACTTCTTTCTGCGACCGGCTATGCCATTGACTCGCTCGTGGTAAAGGGTCCGGTCAATGAAGCTGATATTCGTGCCATCAACGGAGCTGTCGCCGAGGCTTATATTAAAGTTGTTGACATGAGGAATGCCAAGGTGAAAGAAGGAATAATTCCGCAAGATGCGTTTGTCCCATACAATAACTCGAATCGGTCGTATCGCGAACCTAATTTGCGCAGGATAATTCTCCCTGAAGATATTGTGGAGATAGGGGATAATGCGTTTAATCGATGCACTGCTGAAATAATCAATCTTCCCAAGAGCGTGATTAAAATGGGCGTCAATGCATTTAGTGGCAGCAATGTAATGTTTGACAGGCTTGTGATTCCGGTTGGTGTCGCTGAAATACCTAAAGGCTGTTTTAGCGAATGTAAAGGGATTAAAGAGATAATACTGCCGCCGACATTGCAGAAAATAGGCGTTGGTGCTTTCTCAGGTACCGGGATAAAAAAGATTGAACTTCCATCAAATATCACAGAAATTTCCGATGCTTTATTTAAAGGAAGCTTATTGGAAGAAATCACTTTGCCCCAATCAGTTGCGTCAATAGGCGAAGAAGCGTTCTATGATTCTAATTTGCAGAGAATTGTGCTTCACGACGGAATAAAGTATGTGGGGAAACGCGCATTTTACAACAATAAGCTTGAAGAGATAATATTTCCGGACACACAGATTGAGTTTGGAGAAGATGTATTTTATGAATGTGACAATCTGAAACAAGTTACGATTCCCGATTGGATGACGGTCATTCCGGGAGGTATGTTTAGCTTTTGTCATGAATTGGAGAATGTTATATTCCCTGACGGATTAAGAGAAATTTCCGCCACTGCGTTCTGGGGTTCGCCATTAAAGGAAATCGTCGTGCAGGAAGGGTTGGAAACAATAGGCAATCTATCATTTTCTTTAGGTAATTTCGAGTCAATAACTTTACCGGCATCGGTGAAAAGTATAGGAAGAGGTGCTTTTAACTCAGCTAAACCGGTTAAGTATATACGGTCAATGGCGGTAGAGCCCCCGAAAAGTGACAGATGGAATTATCCCGAAATTTTCGCTTCCGATATTCCGGTCTATGTTCCGGTTGGATCAGGGGACAAGTATAGGGCTGCCGAGTACTGGAGCTATTTCAAAAACTTCATCGAGGTCGATGACTTCTCGACTGTAGGTATTGACAATGTGACATCCACGGAGGATGTTGCGTTGCCGGTAGAGGTCTACACAGTTGCCGGGCGACGCGTGTATGCCGGTCAACTTAGCGACGCCGACCTTCCTGCCGGAATCTACATCGTGAAATCCCCCGCAGGCTCATATAAAATAACTCGTTAACCTGCCGAAAAACGTCTCATGGTACACTGCAGCCCTGAATATCACCGACATTCAGGGCTGCATGCGTACATTACTTGTCACACTTGTCACAAAACTATTGCCGACTTTAGAGATTCAAATATTTTTTACTAACTTTGCGCTTTCTTTTTCAATCTATAAAAATTGTTAAACTTTATCATCGTTTAAGATGAATCTTTCAGGTACAATTGACTTTCGCCCGAAATTGGTTTCGGCGTTGCGTCACTATTCAATGAGTCGTTTTAAAGACGACCTTATCGCGGGTATAGTTGTCGGTATCGTGGCACTTCCGCTTGCTATCGCATTTGGTATTGCTTCGGGTGTAAGCCCGACAGTGGGATTGATTACTGCCATAATCGGTGGTTTTCTTGTGTCGGCGTGTGGCGGTAACACGGTTCAGATCGGCGGTCCTACCGGTGCATTCATTGTGATTGTCTACAGCATCATACAGAATTTCGGTTTGCAGGGTCTGGCGATTGCCACTCTTATGGCTGGTCTGATACTGATATTGCTTGGACTCTTCCACCTCGGCACAGTAATCAAGTTTATCCCGTATCCGATTGTCGTTGGTTTTACCAGTGGTATCGCCTTGACGATATTTTCAACCCAGATTAATGATTTCTTCGGTCTCGGGCTTAAGGATGTGCCGAGTGATTTCATTTCCAAATGGGGCGTTTATATCTCCAACTTTGGAAACATCAATCTCCCGACTCTTGTTGTGGGTGTAGTGTCGCTGCTGATAATCATCCTGACTCCCAAATTGTCTAAAAAGCTGCCCGGCTCCCTTATTGCCATCATCATAGTGACTGCGCTGGTGTCATTGCTTGACGGAGTGATGCCGGGCGTGCATGTAGAGACGATAGGCGACCGCTTCGGGTCACTTCCTACCGATATTCCGGCTCCGCAGGGTTTTGAGCTGTCAATGAACACTATCAACATGCTTCTCCCCTCGGCATTTACAATCGCCATACTTTGCGCCATCGAGTCATTGCTTTCTGCTACGGTAGCCGATGGTGTGACCGGTTCGCGCACCAATAGCAATACCGAGCTGATAGGTCAGGGTATCGCTAATGTGGTTGTCCCGTTTTTCGGCGGAATCCCTGTCACCGGTGCCATTGCCCGTACCATGACCAATATCACTAACGGTGGACGCACCCCTGTGGCTGGTATCATACATACGGTAGTGTTGTTGCTGATATTCCTGTTCCTGATGCCGCTTATCAATCTTGTGCCGATGAGCTGTCTTGCGGCTGTGCTTATCGTGGTGTCATATAATATGAGTGGCTGGCGTACGGTTGTAGGTATATTCAAGGCACCTAAGAGCGATGTGTCGGTGCTTGTGGTCACTTTCCTTCTTACAGTGATTTTCGACCTTACTATTGCTATCGAGATAGGGTTGCTCCTTGCCGTGATACTATTCTTGCGCCGTGTCATGGAGAATACGGAAATAAAGGTGTACTCCGAGCAGCTTGACGTGGCTGAGGGCACTGAGTTGACCCAGCACGAAGTGCTCGATGTGGCTCCCGGCGTAAGCGTATATGAAATCGACGGACCGTTTTTCTTCGGTGTCGCCACTAAGTTTGATGAAACTATGAGGTCTACGCTTGGCACGAAGCCGGTAGTGCGTATCATCCGTATGCGTAAGGTGCCGTTTATCGATGCCACTGCAGTCCATAACCTTGAGCTGCTTATCAAGTCGTCGCAAAGTGAGGGTATACATATAGTATTGTCAGGAGTCAACCCGCAGGTGCGTCAGACATTGCTTAAGGCAGGTATCGACACCCTGGTTGGAAGTGACCATATATGCGACCATATTACCCGTGCTGTGGTGATGGCTAATAAAATCGCCGATGCCCATCGCGCGGAGGTCAATCATCTGGCAAATGCGTAAGGTGTTAAAAATCAAGCTAAAATAATACATAATTTTGCGCTCGTTAATAAAAACGCAAATTGCTACAAAAAAAATATTCTAAAAAATGTTGTAGTATTCCAATTTTGTATTAACTTTGCATCGTTTTTGAAGCTAAAAAATTGTTTTATTATTAATTCACAAAGAAATGAAAAAGTTAGTTTTATTACTTGCTGTTATGTTCAGCGTATCAATGTTCGCTTGCAAGTCATCTGAGGCTACTGATGCAGCTGCTGATTCTGCAGTTGTTGTAGAGGAAGAAGTTGTAGCAGTTGAAGAAGTTGCTCCTGCTGATTCAGTAGTTGCTGATTCTGTTGCAGCTCCCGCTGACTCTGCTGTTGTAGCTGAATAATTTTTATTCAAACAGCATGAAATAAGCTGACCACTTAGTGATCAGCTTTTTTTGTGTCCATACCTTACGTCTATGCCCCCCGGACCGGTGTCTTATCTTTATAAGAATGCTGTAATGACCGGGCTATTTTTGAAACTATATTATATAATAGTTTGTTTTATACAAAAGTATGTTTACTTTTGTATAAAAGCAATATCATGAATCCGATTCAAGACACTACACCGGGCAATGTATTTGTCAGGATTTTCCGTTTTTATCGCGACGGTTTCCGGTCTATGACGGTCGGGCGCTACCTGTGGCTTATGATTATCATCAAGCTTTTTATATTGTTTTTTGTATTCAAGCTTTTCTTTTTCCCTGATGTGTTGAAACGCGACTATGACAATGACATCGACAGGGCGAGTGCGGTAAGAAGCGCACTTATGAATGATAACAGAAATCAATAATCAACATTAAAAATAATCGCTTATGGATGACTTAATTAGTGTAGTAGACTGGTCGCGATGGCAATTTGCGCTCACTGCGATGTATCACTGGCTGTTTGTGCCGCTGACAATCGGTCTGGCGCTTATCGTGGCAATAATGGAGAGCATCTATGTGAAGACTAAGGAGGTCAAGTGGCTTGCCATGACCAAATTCTGGATGCTGCTCTTCGGTATTAACTTTGCCATAGGTGTGGCGACGGGTATCATCCTGGAATTTGAATTTGGTACAAACTGGTCAAATTATAGCTGGTTTGTAGGCGACATCTTTGGCGCGCCGCTCGCGATTGAGGGTATAGTGGCGTTTTTCATGGAATCTACATTTATTGCCGTTATGTTTTTTGGCTGGAAGAGGGTAAGCCCTGCTTTCCATCTTACGGCAACATGGCTCACCGCTATAGGCACGGCACTGTCGGCGATGTGGATTCTTATTGCTAATGCATGGATGCAACAGCCTGTAGGCATGGAATTTGACCCTGCTCAGATGAGAAATGTAATGGACGATTTCTGGGCACTTGTATTCTCTGACACTGCTGTTGCGAAGTTTACCCATACGGTTTCGAGCGCGTGGGTGGTTGCCGGCGTGTTTGTTATCGGCGTGAGCTGCTGGTTTTTGCTTAAGCGTCGCAATGTCGAGCTTGCCATGGACTCAATCAAGATTGCAGGCTGGGTAGGCGGTGCAGGTATACTTATCACACTTGCCACAGGTGATATGTCGGCAGTTAATGTGGCAAAGCATCAGCCTATGAAACTTGCCGCCATGGAGGGTCTTTATGACGGTAGCCGAGGTCAGGAACTTGTTGCTGTAGGCTTGCTTAACCCGTCAAGGAGCATCGATAATGACGAAGACCCGTATCTCTTCCATGTGAGCATTCCTTACGGACTGTCATTCCTTGCGACCCACGACCCTCACGCTTTTGTGCCCGGTATCAACGACCTTATAAAAGGTATCGAGATTAATGAAGCGGGAGATACGGTGAAAACCGTAGGCTATAATGAGCGTATCGCTATAGGTAAAGAGGCTCACGAGGCGTTGAGGAACTACGATGCAGCGATGGCTGCGGGCGATGCCGACGCTATGGCTGCTGCTGAAAAAGATTTGAAGTCAAAATATGAATATTTCGGTTACGGTTACTTTGACTCGGTTTCCGAGGCCGTGCCTCCGGTGGCATTGACATTCTATGCGTTTCGTATCATGGTTATGGCTGGTGGATACCTGCTGCTGTTTTTCGTAGTCGCGCTATTTGCCGCCTATAAAAAGCCGTCATGGCTTAAAAACAGGGCAATCAACTGGATTGGCATGTTGTCGATAGTTGTGGTGTGGGTGTGCTCACAAAGCGGATGGATTACCGCCGAGGTGGGCCGTCAACCGTGGGTGATTCAGAATCTTATGCCTACGCGTGCCGCGATCAGCCACATCAGCGAGTCGTCGGTGATTGTGACATTCTGGATGTTTGCGGCGGTGTTTACAATACTTCTTGCTGCTGAAATAAGCATCATGCTCACTCAGATAAACAAGCACTCAAAGGAGGATTTATCAACAATCTCTAAAGAATAACAGTTATGGCACTTGAACATTTACAGATATATTGGTGGCTGCTCATTTCGGTATTGGGCGCTCTGCTTGTGTTCCTGCTCTTTGTACAGGGCGGTCAGTCGATGATACTATGCACGCGCAATCCGCTGGAACGCAACCTTATCATTAATTCGATTGGTAAGAAGTGGGAGCTGACATTTACGACTCTTGTTGTGTTTGGCGGCGCATTTTTCGCTTCCTTCCCGCTCTTTTACAGCACCAGCTTCGGCGGTGCCTACTGGTTATGGATGTTGATATTGTTTACATTTGTCGGTCAGGCGGTGAGTTTCCAGTATCGTCGTAAAGCAGGCAATATCTACGGTACTTCGTTTTACGACTGGTTGCTGATGATTAACGGTGTGCTCGGCTGCTTCCTTCTTGGCGTGGCGGTGTCGATGTTTTTCTTCGGGGCTGAGTTTTCAGTGAAGATGGGAAATATCCTTGACACCGGAGCACCTGTAATCTCACAATGGGCACCTTCCCATGGCTTTGAGGCGATATTCTGCTGGAAAAACTGGATTCTCGGAATTGCGGTAGTGTTCCTTGCGCGTATGCAGGCTGCGCTCTATTTCATGAACAATGTGGGTGACGATGATCATTTCTTCAACCTTAACAAGCGTAGGGTGCTTGTCAACGGTGTGATTTTCGTCATATTCTTTCTCGTTTTCGTGGCTATGTTACTTATGGCTGACGGTTACCGCACTACCGGTGACCATTCATTCCTGCTTGAGCCCAACCGCTATCTGGTCAATTTCATAGAGATGTGGTGGTGTCTTGTCATGTTCCTTGTAGGCGTTGTAATGGTGTTGTATGCTGTGCTCCGCTCAAGCGTGTCGGAACATTATACCAAAGGTATATGGTGGTCGGGCATCGGCACGGTGCTGGTGGTGTTGGCGCTTTTCTTTGTCGCCGGCTACAATGACACTCCTTATTATCCTTCGCTAACCGACGCGTCAAGTTCGCTTACGATTCAAAACAGCTCGTCGACCTATTTCACCTTGAAGGTTATGAGCTTTGTATCGATACTTATACCTGTCGTGGTGGCTTATATCGCCTATGTATGGTATAAGATGGACCGTGGGCAGTTCACTCCTGAGGAGATGGAAAACGACAGCCATTCTTATTGAAAAAGCTCTAAGAGCTTGTTTAATAATAAATGTTGCCGTCAGGGTCGTATAGCTTGAGACGATTTTCGACATGTGACGAAGGAGTGTACTTTATGTACACGACTGAGGAACAGGGCGAAAAGCGACCAAGATATACGAGACCAAAGGTGACTTTATAATCACTCAACCCATTGACGGTCTTTGGAACAAATGCAAAAATATATCAACGATATGAAACAAATTACCTCCCGTCGGTCATTCACCGGCATCTTTCCGCCTGCTCTTCGGTCGTTATGGAACCCCATAACTCCCTCATCACAAGCAAAAATCTGCTCGACGAATGACCGCCCTGACGGCAACATTTATTATTAAACAAGCTCTAAATCAAAGACTCATCGAGATATTAAGTCGCGGGGCGCGGTGCCCTGCGACTTTTTTGTTTACCGACAGATGGATTTCAGATTGTCGTGCATAATCGTTACCTTTGCAATAAATTAATGAGTTATGGGTGATACTTTTTATACGCTTGATTCCCCTGCCGAGGGATGGTACAAGGAGAAAATGAGTAAGTTTCTCGCTTTCGCCGTGCCTGTCGACACGGTAGCTGAGGCTAAGGAGGTGATTGCATCTTATCAGAAGAAGTATCATGACGCGCGACATGTGTGCTGGGCTTACATGCTCGGCGCAGCGCGTAACGATTTCCAATCCAATGACAACGGCGAGCCTTCAGGCACGGCAGGTAAGCCGATACTCGGTCAGATAAACTCGTTTAATCTCACAAATATCGTAATCGTGGTAGTGCGTTACTTCGGTGGCATCAAGCTCGGTACGAGCGGGCTGATTGTGGCTTACCGCGAGGCGGCTCGCGAGGCTATCACCGCAGGCAACATCATAGAGTGTCACGAGCAGAGGGTGATTGAGTTCACGTTTCCCTACCTTGCCATGAACGAGGTGATGAAAGTAGTGAAAGACCCTGAGGTGAAGATTGCGAGCCAGACCTTTGACAATGCCTGCGCAATGACAATAAAAATACGCGCTGACTTTGCCGAAGCATTGACAGCGCGTCTATGTGATATTGATGGCGTGAGCCTCTGTGATTAGTCGATTATAAGCATCGCGTCGCCATAAGCGCCGAAGCGATATTTCTCTTTAACCGCAACATCGTAGGCTTTCATCACGAGGTCGTAGCCGCCAAAAGCAGCCACCATCATCAGCATTGTGGAGTAGGGCATATGGAAGCCGCTGACCATTGCGGAAGCCACCGTGAAGTCATAGGGCGGGAAAATGAATTTGTTGGTCCAGCCCGAGAATGTCTTCATGTGTCCGCCCATGCTTACGGCACTTTCGATACCGCGCAACACCGAGGTGCCCACAGCACATACCTGCTTGCCGGCATCTTTTGTAGCGTTGACCTGTTCGACCAATGCATCGCTTACTTCCATTTCCTCAGAGTCCATGCGATGTTTGGTAAGGTCTTCGACATCAATATCCCTGTAATTGCCCAAGCCGGAGTGAACGGTAAGAAATCCTGATTCGATACCCTTGATTTCCATTCGCTTAAGCAGCTCACGGCTAAAGTGCATACCTGCTGAGGGAGCCACTACCGCACCCTCTTTCTGGGCGAAGATACACTGATAGCGTTCGGCATCCTCAGCTACCGGCTCACGCTTGATATATGGAGGGAGAGGTGTCTGTCCCAGCTTGTAAAGCGCATCTTTAAATTCTTCGTGGCTTCCGTCGTAAAGGAAGCGGAGTGTACGCCCGCGAGATGTGGTGTTGTCGATTACCTCAGCCACCATTGACTCGTCGTCGCCGAAATAAAGCTTGTTGCCGATACGGATTTTGCGTGCCGGCTCTACAAGCACATCCCACAATTTGTTTTCTTCGTTTAGTTCGCGCAGCAGGAACACCTCGATTTTTGCCCCTGTCTTTTCCTTGTTGCCGTAAAGAAGCGCTGGAAATACTTTAGTGTCGTTGAAGATGAACATGTCACCTTCGTCAAAGTAATTGATGATTTCCTTAAACTGGCGATGTTCAATCTCGCCTGTAGAGCGGTGCACTACCATAAGGCGTGACTCGTCGCGCACGTTGCAAGGCTCGGTGGCGATCAGCTCTTCGGGAAGTTTGAATTTAAATTGGGAAAGTTTCATAAACGTATTATACGGTAATGTGATTATTTGTCTTTATTTGTTGCCGTCAGTGGCTTCGGGCATTTCTACCGGAGTCTCTCCGATAAGCTTTATGGCGTTGTCCACAGAAAGGCAGTCGTCGACATGTATATCGCCTACGCGGGTACGGCGCAGCGCTGTCAGGTGACCGCCCGACCCGAGTGCATTGCCGATGTCGCGTGCCAGGGCGCGGATATACGTACCCTTGCTGCACACCACCCTTATGGTGATGCTTTCGGGCGAAAAGTCAAGCAGCTCGATTGTGTCGATGACAAGCAGCTTAGGCTTGATAATTACCTCCTTGCCTTTTCGGGCACGTTCATAGGCTCTTACACCGTTGACCTTGCATGCCGAGAACGCCGGCGGTATCTGAGAGATAGGTCCGGTAAATTTTTTCAGCGTTTCTTCCACCAGCTCGCGGGTGATATGTTCGGTGGGGTAGGTGGCGTCGATTTCCGTTTCAAGGTCAAATGACGGGGTCGTGGCGCCAAGTGCTATTGTCGCCACATATTCTTTTACATGAGCCTGAAGAGTGTCAATCTGCTTGGTGGCTTTGCCGGTGCATATCATCATCACTCCCGACGCAAGAGGGTCGAGGGTTCCGGCATGACCTACTTTGAGCTTCTTGATTTTCATGCGTCGCAGCAATGCACCTCTTATGCGTTTTACAGCGTCAAAGGAGGTCCAGCCTAGAGGCTTGTCGATATATAATATTTCTCCGTCAATAAAGTTCATAGGCTTTTACCATACAAGACATAGAATACCTGCGATGACGCAGTAAACCGCAAACCATACAAGCTTTCCCTGCTTTACGATATTGAGCATCCATTTGCAGGCGATGCAACCTACGATAAATGATGCGAGAAATCCTATGACAAGAGGGAGGATGCCTACCGATGGGGCTGCAGCTACAGCCTCATCGGGGAATATCATGTCTTTCAAGTCAAGCAATCCCTTGCCGAGGATAGGGATGATTACCATCAAGAAAGAGAACTGGGCTACTTTCTCGCGGTTGTCGCCAAGTATGATACCTGTGGCAATGGTGGTGCCGGAGCGTGAAAGTCCGGGAAGCACGGCTACCGCCTGGGCGCAGCCGATTATAAAAGCGTCGAGCCATGAAATGTCGCGGCCTTGCGGGCGGTCAGGATTATTGATTGCTGCTCTTGTGCGGCTGAAATAGGCAAAGCAGAGGAGCGCAGCCGTGATAATCAGGCACACCCCGACAACAGTTAGGTTGCCTTCAAAAAATTCTTCCACATTTTCTTGGAAAAATACCCCGACAATAGCTACCGGTACACATGACAGGAGTATCTTGCACACTGTATAAAACTTATTGTCGCGTTTTATAGTGAAAAATGACACGAGCAACGGGTAAAATTCATGCCAGAGGATGACAATGGTGCTCAGCACGGTTGCCACGTGGAGCATGATGCTGAACTCAAGCGACGCGTCGGGGTCGAGATGCACTCCGAGTATCTGCTTGAATATTTCAAGATGTCCGCTGCTGCTAATCGGAAGATATTCCGACAATCCTTGTATGATGCCGAGTATAAGGGCGTCAATCCAGTCCATAGTAGATATTTGAATTTATGATTGTAGATTACTTGTATTTATTTGCGCGGGCGGTACACGATAGCCACACCCATGAATATAAATCCCAGAAACGCGATTGTCGGGCCTACCACGATACGGCGGGTCGAGAATATGTCGGGGTTAAATGCTTCGGTGGTGGTGCTTCCGCCGAGCATCAGCAAAAAGCCTATGAGTATCGTCAATCCGGCGATTGCCATCAGTATGAAGTTGATTTTGGTGAGGGCAAAGCGGTTGCGAGGTTCTGCTTCTATTATGTCGCCAGCATTTTTGTCGGTGTTAATCTTATTGTTTGGTGCCATATTATTGTAATAAAATGTTCGGTTATTTAAACATGTCGTCGTAGTCGGAACGGAGAAATTTGTTAGTGGCAAATAGCGAGGCTATGCTGCATATTGCAATGCCTATGATGATTATGCCTCCAAACACCCATGCCGCTTCTTCCCAAGGTACTGCTGACGCGATTACGCGGTCGGCGGAGTGCAGGTAGAAGAGCGCCCCGGCAAGCAGCAGGTCGGCTATGATTGCCGCTATCAGACCGCTGAGCATATTGCTGTTGATTATCGGCCGCCTGATAAAGCCTCCGGTGGCGCCGACGAGTTTCATTGTGTGAATCAGGAAGCGGCGAGAGTAGACGGTAAGTCTTACAGTGTTGTTAATCAACGCAAAGGATATGAATAGCAACGCTGCCGCGACTATCGTGAGTACGAGTACGATTGACTTTATATTATGGTTGATGGAGTCAACCATGTCGGAGTGAACGCTGACCTCGCTGACATAGGGCAGCTTTTTCAACGGGGCAATCATCTTTGCAATTGAGTCGGTTGACGCGTAACGCGCTTTTACCTTGACTTCAATCTCTCCCGGGAGAGGATTGACTCCCAATACTTTCACGAGGTCTTCACCTGTCTCTTCCTGCCATTTTTGCAGCGCGTCTTCCGGAGAAAAATAGATTATGCCCGACACTCCCGGAGAGGTCGAGAACTGTTTTTTTAGCGAATTTACATTGTTGACCGTCACAGTGTCAGACAATATGACACTGAACCCCATGTTTTCGCGTATTTCTGTAGTGATTGACCGGGCGGCGATGCCGAGCATCGAGATTATGCCAAGCAGCAGGAGCACCAGCGCGACGCTTACCGTAGATGTTATCTGCGCGGAAAATGTGGAAATTCCTTTTTTACCTTTTTTCTCCATATATGGTGTCAGCAAGGCGATAATTGCCTAATGACGTGCAAATTTACAACATAAATGCCCGCTTGTCAAGAGTTTGACGCTAAAAAATAATCATGGCGGAGAGCTTGTTGTCTCTCCGCCATGATTATTTGGCTGTATACTAACTTGTTAAAGTCTTGTCGGGCTTTACGCGAATTTTGACCAGTCGGTCTTTCTCATGTCGCCTTCTGCCACAAATGTTGTGTGGAATGCAAGGGCGGCGTTGAGCGAGTGAGGTGTGTGACCTCCCTTTGTCATGCGCAGATAATCCCAGAGCAGTTCCTTGTATTCGGGATTTACGCAGTTTTCGATGACTGTCTGTGCCTTCTGGATGGGAGATTTGCCGCGAAGGTCGGCGATACCCTGGTCGGTGATGAGCACGTCGACAGAGTGTTCGCTGTGGTCGAGGTGTGACACCATGGGCACGATTGTTGAGATGAGTCCGCCCTTTGCGATTGACGGGCAGCTGAATATAGAGATATAGGCGTTGCGGGTGAAGTCGCCGGAGCCGCCGATACCGTTCATCATCTTTGTGCCGGTGACGTGGGTTGAGTTGATGTTACCGAATATGTCGGCTTCGAGGGCGGTGTTCATGGTTATGACACCGAGTCGGCGCACGATTTCCGGGCTATTGGATATTTCTCCGGGGCGGATAAGTATTTTGTCGCGGAAGAAGTCGATGTTGTTGAATACTTCTGCCATTTTCGCGTCGGAGAATGTCATTGAACAGGTCGATGCAAATTTACACTTGCCATTTGCCATCAGGTCAACGACTGCATCCTGGATTACCTCGGTGTACATTTCAAACGCGGGAATCTCGGGAGAATCGCCGAGTCCGAACAATACGGCGTTTGCCACGTTGCCTACGCCGCTCTGCAAGGGGAGGAATGATGCGGGAATCGCACCCCGGCGCAGCTCGTTGATAAGGAAGTTGCACACATTGGCGCCAATCTGCTCAGTCACTGAGTCAAGCGGAGAGAAGCCGTGAACACCGTCGGTGCTCTTTGTGCGCACGATGCCGACGATTTTTGACGGGTCGACTTTGAGCAGCGTTTCACCGATGCGGTCGCTCGGCTTATAGATGGGTATTTCGCGACGATAGGGAGGGTCAAGCGGCAGGTAGAGGTCGTGAAGACCCTCGACTGTTTCAGGGATTTCCTCGTTAAGCTCGATGATGATTTTTTTTGCCATCTTTGCCACGGTGGGGGTCATGCCTACACCGGTGCCGAGCAAAATTTCTCCGTTGTCACTTACGCGTGCTGCCTCGATGATAGCCACGTCGATGTCGCCGAAGGTGCCGTAACGTAGTTTCTGTGCGAGCTCCGACAAGTGGATGTCAAAGTAATTAGCCTCATGGGCGTTGATGCGCTTGCGGAGGTCGGCTGAACTCTGATAGGGGGTGCGCTTGTCAATAGCGTTGGCGCGAGCAAGTGCGCCATCGATATGGTCGTTGGTTGACGCGCCTGAAAATATATTCACTTTAAAGGGCCTGCCTTCGGCGTGCTCTTTTTCTGCTTTTTGAGCTAAAGCCTCGGTTACTACTTTCGGAGTACCGGCAGCGGTAAATCCTGAGATGCCGAGATTGTCACCGTTATTGATGATTTCGGCTGCTTCTTGAGCTGTAAGGATCGGGAATGCCATTGTCGTGATAAAGTTACGTTATAAAGTCGTTTTGAAGAAAAATTCGTAATTTTGCACAAAAGTAAATAAAAGTGGGCAACAATCAAAATTTTTCAAGCTGACGTTGACCTGTTTTGAGGATTAAAATTAATAAAGGTATGACTGATAAGATAAATGACGCCGCCGAGCCGCGACGCTTGTATATAGAAACTTACGGATGCCAGATGAATGTGGCTGACAGTGAGGTGGTGGCTGCCGTGATGGCTACTGCCGGTTATGACATGACCGATGACATTGATGACGCTGACGCGGTGTTGCTCAACACCTGCTCGATACGTGACAACGCGGAGCAGAAGATACACTCGCGCCTGCAATATCTTGCCTCGCTCCGCCGTAAACGTCAGGGCGGTCTTATCGTGGGGGTGATAGGGTGTATGGCTGAGCGCGTGAAGGATGACCTTATCGCCAATTGCGGGGTTGACCTTGTGGCCGGTCCCGACTCTTATCTTGACCTGCCGGCGCTTATAGGCGCAGTGGAGGCTGGAGAGAAGGCAATTAATGTCGAACTCTCTACTACAGAGACCTATCGCGACATAATACCGATGAAGATTACCGGCAATCGAGTGTCGGGATTTATAAGCATCATGCGCGGATGTAATAATTTCTGCTCTTATTGCATTGTGCCTTATACGAGAGGTCGCGAGCGCAGCCGTGAGGCGGAGAGCATATTGCGTGAACTTGCCGACCTGCGTGAGCGAGGATTTAAGGAGGTGACATTGCTCGGACAGAATGTTAACTCCTATAATTATGTGTCGCCCGATGGTGAAAGCGTGGGTTTTGCGCGCCTTCTTGCCATGGTGGCTGAGGCTGCGCCTGATATGAGGGTGAGGTTTACCACAAGTCAGCCCAAGGATATGAGCGACGAGATTATAGCTACGATTGCGGCTCATGATAATATATGTAATCATATTCACCTTCCTGTGCAGTCGGGTTCCAACTCGGTGTTGAAGGCTATGAACCGCAAATATACGCGTGAGTGGTATCTTGACCGTATTGCCGCCATACGTCGTGCGATTCCTGACTGTGGAATCTCGACCGACATGTTTACCGGATTTCATGGCGAGACCGAGGAGGATTTTGAGCAGACGCTCAGCCTCATGCGTGAAGTGGGATTTGACTCGGCGTTTATGTTTAAATATTCAGAACGCCCCGGCACTCTTGCCGCCCGGACTATGCCTGATAATGTGGCTGAAGAGGTGAAGATTGACCGCTTGAACCGCATGATCGCGCTTCAAAACGAGCTGTCGGCTGAATCTAACCGCAGGGATGTCGGAAAAGAGTTTGACGTGCTTGTAGAGGGTGTGTCGAAGCGTTCCAAGGAGCAGATGGTGGGAAGAAACGGTCAGAATAAGACTTGCGTTTTCCCGCGTGGCTCTTTCCGGATTGGCGACACAGCCCGCGTACGTGTCACCGGCTCATCGTCGGCGACATTGATATGCGAGTTGGCAGATTGAGGATTTTAGTGAGGTCAGTCGGCGGTAGTGTGCAATATGTCGAGCAGTGCCTGTCGCGACTTTATCCTTATCTCATTGGCGTCATACTCGATGATGTCGCGCTCTTTGAGGCTGTCGAGAGTGGCGATGAAAGATGTGCGCTGTACGCCGAATAGCGAATAGAGGTCACGCTGTTTGCATGTGAGCGCTATGTCGGTGCCTCCGGGCTGAGTGAGCGAGATAATCCAGAACGCTATGCGCTCCTCAAGGCTTCCTGTGGTGATGGCGAGGATTCCGTCGACCGCTTTTTGCGCATTGCGCGACAAGATGTTCAGGAAGTTGAAGAGAAATATCTCGTCGGTGTTTAGTATCTTGGTGTAGTCAGCCTTGGATATCTGCAAGATGCTTGTCGGCTCAAGTGCCACTGCCGAACATGGATAAAACGGGGCTCTTCCAAACAGGAACTCCGGTGATAGCACATTGGGCGCTTCGAGTGTCTGCGACACCTTGAACCGGTTGTTGGAATTGGCGATGGTGACCCTGAGCTTGCCGGAGATGATGAATACGATGTGGGTACATGGGTCACCGGCGTTGACTACGGTCTCGTCGGCAAGATATTTCAGAAAATGAAATTTTGTAGTGCCAACGACTTCCGATAGTTTGTATCGGCTCACTCCCTTGAATAGCGGGAGCTCCATCAGTATTTCATACATGCTGTTCATGACTCTGGTATTATATTGTATAATAGTAACGCTGTTGTTTAATAAAAGTTTCTAAAATTAACTAAACGACAGCTAATCGGTATGCTTTTTTTCTTGCTTTGCCTTGTAAAATAGCTGTAGTGAATTGATGGTGTTTTGCCACGCTACATATGCCGCAGGTCCTACCGAGGCAATTGGGTTGAGGTAGGTGAGCGCCATCCATATGGCAAGCACGGTGTTTTTTTGTCCCAGCCCTTGCGCTCCCGATATCTTGTCGCCAAGTTTTGCTCCGATTTTCCTGCCAATCCAGAATTGGAAGCAGCAGGCGATGAGCGCGGCAAAGGCTATGAGCAGCATTTCAGGTATGCGGTCGGAGGGCTCTTTCATGATGAAGCTTACCGCGTTTCCTACCACGATGATGAGGGCTACCGCCCATATGTAGAACGAGAGCGACTGGCGGTTGGCTATCTCGTTGTGGATTCGTGGAGCGAACGCGCGGAAGAGCAGTGCGAGCGCAAGCGGGGCGAGTATCAGCGGGAATACTTTGGTGCATATGGTCATTACCGAGTCGAGAAAAGCTATCTCGTTGCCTGTGCCTATAAGTGTGAACAGCGCGGGGGCAAGGAGCGCCACGGCGACATTGCTGAAGATTGAGTAGGTTACGAGCCTTGGCACCGATCCTCCCAACATTCCGGTGATTACGGGCGCGGCTGTTGCAGTGGGGCAGAAGATGCATATAAAGGCTCCTTGTGCGATGTCAGTGCTTAACGGGGCTATTGCAAGGTACACGGCGACAGCACCGAGTATCTGCACTGCAAGAAGGACCCATATGAATTTGGTGATTTTAAAGTCATTTGCCGATACACGGCAGAAAGTGATTAAGAGCATGATGAAAATCAAGCATGGCGACAGGAATGCCACTATGCCTATGTAGTCATGAAATATTATCCCGATGACCATTGCAAGGGGCAATATCCACGGCTTTAGTTGCTGCCTGAATTTTGATGATTTCATGGTGCAAAGGTAAGCGCAAATCTTAAAATTAGCAAATTGAAGTTATGTAAGATTGAATGATGTGGATTTTGGAATAAAGAAGGTGGATTTTTTGTTTGAAATCGTAAGTGCCCGATGGTGTGAGAAACAAATATGTGTTAAATTAAGATTTATATTTTAAATGGAATTATTGCTGATTATCAGTGTGTAAAATTTATATAGATTCCTCATATTTTTGTATTTGTATCGTATTCCTTATGTGGATAGTGAACAAATGATTAATTTTGTGATACTGAAAGTTCGATATAAGTCGTTCGGTCAGTATTTCCAAAAATTAGACGAATGTAAATAGTGCATAATAGTAAATGTGTTTTATGTTAGGTTTGAAAGCCTTTTTGAGAAAAGGCACAAAAATGGCCACTTCGTGAGAAGCGGCCGTTTTTGTATAAAAGCATCGCGACCGTTTAGCTTGCTAAATTAAGAAATGTCGGCTGGATAATTGAATTTATGTGTGTGAAAAAGAGTTAATGCATGTAAGTATGTCGGGATTTTAATATATCTTTGTATATAAGGATATAAGAATGCCAATTAATTACCATAAAACATGATGCGATACCCCTTTAGTTTTATTCGTGTTGCGATGGCGATAGTGCTCTGCATGGCGGTTGCGCCCGCTTGTTTTGCGGCGCCGAACTTTCCGGCTACGCTTGACCGCGCGTTGAAGTCGCTTGATAAGGCATTGGAGCATCGTCAGGAAAAGATTGACAGTGTGTACACTATTATAGATTCGTTGCGTCATGAGCTTTCGGCTCCCGGAATGCGTTATGACGATGAGATTGTAGTGCTTGAACAATTAGTCAGGTCGTTTCGTCATCTACAGGTCGATTCGACATGGAGCTATTCGGAGCGGGCTATACGGCTTGCCCGTGAAAATGGCGATTCGCTGAGGGCTAAGAGGCTTTATCTTAATCAGATAGATGTAATGCCGCTGAGAGGACATGTACATGAGGCTATAATGCGTATTGATTCTTGTGAGCGCATGATGGTTGACTATGACCTGAAGCGTGTCTTTTTCAGGAATGCGCGGAGTGCTTATCTTTGCATAACGTCGTTTTACTCGCCTCACGAGCTGAATACCAAGTATTTCAGCCGCTATCTTGCCTATAATGACTCGTTGCTTTCAATGACTCCTGTCGACTCGCCGGAGTACCGGCTGTTTCTTGGGTGTCATTATCTTGGCACTGACCAGCTGTCACTTTCAATGGCTACATTGAGTGACTATCTTGAGACAATCAACATGAATGACCCGCATTTCGGTGATGCGGCAGCCAATCTGTCGATTGCCCAGTTTAACAGGGGCAGGATGGAGCCTTGGCTATACTTTATGACTCTTAATGCTCATTTTGAGGTACATAACGCTTACACCGACGGGGAGGCTTTGCGGCAGATAAGTGCCAGGTTGTATGAAAGAGATGATGTTATGAGGGCTTATAACTATCTGTTTCTGTCGCAGGAAAATATCGCCATGTGTGGCACTTTAATTAGGAGCATGCACGTTGCGGGCGCATTTCCTATGGTGGAAAATGCCTACCGGCTTCAGCAGCAACGTTATACGCGCATATTATGGATTATGCTCGGCTGTCTGTTGCTAATATGTTTTCTTGTGTTCATGATTATGCGTAATAAGATGAACGACTTGAAGCGCTTGAGCGACCTGAGGGCGAAGCTTGCAAAGGCTAATTCTGTCAAGGAAGTGTATATCGCTGAATTCCTGTCGCTTTGCTCTGTCTACATGGATAAGCTTGAGGAGTTTAATCGTACGGTGAGCCGTAAGATTACGGCGGGTCAGATTGAAGACTTGTACGGGATGGTGAAGTCGGGGCGTTTTATAGAGGAGCAGAGCAAGCTGTTTTATGAAGTGTTTGATAATGCATTTATTAATATCTATCCTGATTTTATCTCTGATGTCAACAAACTGCTGCTTGATGACAAGAAGTTTGTTATCGCTGATTCAAAGAAACTTACGCCTGAATTGCGCATACTTGCCTTCATGCGCCTCGGGCTTGAAGACAGCGCGCAGATGGCTCGATTCCTCGGATTGTCGTTGAATACGGTGTACACTTACCGTAACCGCTTGAAGAGCAGGGCTAAAAATCGTGATACCTTTGAGCGTGACATTCTTAATATCGGGGGTGTGCAGTGACATTCTCTTTGAATTTTGTTATATGGGCGGTTGAGTAGCTGTTGGCTTGTGTGTTGAGCATCAGGCGTTTATTTGTCCGTTTCTTTTAAGATGAGTTATATCGCACTATGATGCTATTGACAAGGTGCTTTCTCTATGATTATCTTTGTGCCGTAATCGTTGAGTTTGTCTCAGTTGTTTGGCTTGGCTTGGCGATTCTCTTTCCGGATAGTTTCCGGATTATAATGGCGGAATGTAGAAATTAAGTTTCATATATATTTTGAAAAGGCAAATCAATAGGTATTGTTTTTTGAGTAGAAAAGATTGATGTTAGTTAGTAAAGGTTGAATACCTGTGGAACAGGAATACGGGGGCGACATCGGGAGGATGTTGCCCCCGTATCTTCTATTTTTGAGCTGTTGGCTTGGATTGTGTCGCTTTTTATGCGATTTAAAAAGACGGAAAAAAATGGGTAAAAATTATCAAAAACCATCTAATTGTAATAATTTTTAGCTAAAAATACATTATGTAGAATATATTGTTTGATATAGTTAAATAGCAGAAAATGAGTAAATTAAAAGTTGTATAAATTTAATATGTTTTATATTGCACTGAGATGTACATTCAAGATGTTGATTCAAGTTATATCTTTGCAATGTGTAAAATAATTTACTCAGTCTAAGATTTGAAAATTATAAAAAAAGGGTTAGTATTTTTGATGTGAAGAATTAGGATAGTTAGTTTATACAATGATGAAAAGTGTTTTTGATTAATTAATGTTTTAGGTTGATTATTGGCGGATATGCCAAAACGAATTAAGCCACTCGTGAGAGTGGCTTTTTCGTTTTACGCTATATCGCTTCGTAAATTTTGAGATAGCTTGATGGCGGATTTACGGGGTCTATGTGATAGCCGGGATGGTAGATTGATATTTCATGTTCGGCAGCCTCTCTTTTCTCAAATGCAAGGTGAAGGAAATCCCATTCGGCAAATGTAGCCGTAAAAATCCCGTGGTTATGGGCTGTACGCTTTATCAATGCCTTTTTGTTGCGGTAGATATTGTCCGGATTTCTGAGAGTGATGAGGGTGGGTATCTTGTATCGAGCCAGTACGTAGGCGATGAGTGGCAGGTTGAGGTATGGTTCCTCTATATTATAAATGTGTATTATGTCGGGGCTGAGAGTTACTATGCGATTTAGTAGCGTAGATGTAGGGCGCGTTGAGTGCAGGTGATAAGAGTCACTGATGTATCCGATTGCGTGGTGAGTGATTCTGTCGGCGCGATTGCCTATGTTGAATGATGGTTTTATGCGCGGGTCTTCGCTTTCAATGGCTGATGCTATCTCGATTCTGTGTCCGGCTGCGGTTGCGTAGGCACAGATGTCGGCTAACTCTTTGCCCGGTTTGTAGTCTATTATGAGAATTTTCACTGCGGTATAATTACTGTTTTTACAAATATAGCTAACTTTACGGTGATAATGAAATTGTATCTGTTTAATCCCGAAAATGACATCGCGCTTGTACATGGCAGGCGTGGATTTACAATGTCGCCTATAGTTTCGCGGTTGCGTGCTGACGGCGCGATGTTGCCTATGTGGTATGCCGATAAGGGTGACGCTGTGCTTGGCGTATGTCGTGATTACGTGTGGCTCCGCTCGGTATGTGATGCTTTCGGCTTGTGTGCGCAGCCTGTCGGGAGTGTGGATGCCCCGGAGTATGCCGGCTCTCCATGGGGATGGTCGTTTGATTCGGCTCGGTGCCTGACCGATGCCGGAGCCTCGGTGATTGGCGATGACAGGATAGAGCGTATCGCAATGCTGAGTCATCGCCGCATTTCTGTCGAGGTGATGAACCGGTTGCGTGAGGAACTCCCTTTTGCTATCCCGCGTGTCCCTGTCGAGGTGACAGATATAGATTCCCTCGCTGCGATTGTCGGTGATGCTCCGGTCTATGTTAAGGCGCCCTGGTCGAGTAGCGGGAGGGGTGTGTTTGAGGTCAGGAAACTTGATGAGCGAGTCAAAGCGCGTGTTAATGGCATATTGCGTCGACAAGGAAGCGTGTTGGTGGAGGAGTCGCTTGATAAAAAACGTGATTTCGCGATGCTGTTCCGCGCCCGAGATGGTCAGGTAGAGTGGGTGGGATATTCGCTGTTTTTCAATTCTGCAGGTGATGCGTATGGTGGAAATATTCTTGCCGGCGATGACCTTATTGAAGATATGCTTGTTTCTGCCGGTGCCTCGCGCGACAAGTTGCATGCAATCCGTGGTGTACTCCCTTCGATTCTTGCCGGACTTCTTGGCGATGTTTACAATGGATATTTTGGTGTCGATATGCTTATTGCCGCCGACGGGATGATAGCTCCGTGTGTGGAGGTGAATCTGCGCATGACAATGGGTGGTGTAGCACATATCCTCACTTCCCGTTATGTGTCGCCGGGTGTGACAGGGGTGTTCCGCGTCATGCACGGATTACCGGAGGCTACAGCCGGCGCGGTGATTGACGAATGCCGACTTAAGAGTGGCAGCGTGTACCTTACGCCTCCCTCCGACTCCGGTTTTAATTTTGTGATGGAGGTTGGCTGTCAGGATATTGTCGACAGGAATTTGTAAAGCTGATGCACCGGCAGTCCCATTACGTTGTAATAGCTGCCCTCGATGCCTTTTATGCCTGCCGCGCCTATCCATTCCTGGATGCCGTAGGCTCCCGCTTTGTCAAATGGATGGTAGTTTTCGATATAGTATTCGATTTCTTTATCGGAAAGGTTATCGAAATTTACTGTCGTGACTGCCGAGAATGATTGTATCGCGTCAACTGTCGACAGTGTGACGCCTGTAATTACCTTGTGGCTTTTGCCTGAAAGCTTTCGGAGCATCTCTTTTGCGGAGGCTTCCGAGTGGGGCTTGCCAAGTATCTCACCGTCGACAAGTACTATTGTATCGGCGGTTATGAGTATCGTGTCGGCTGTCAAAGTCGCGGCATATGCTTCAGCTTTTTTTCTCGAAATATATTCAGCTACGGTATCAGCCGGCATATCAGCCGGATAACTTTCATCGACCTCTATCGGTTCGGCTATGGAGAAGTCGAGACCGAGCATTGCGATGAGTTCCCGGCGGCGGGGTGAATGACTTGCAAGGAGTATGCGTTTACCGGCAAGGTTGCTGAGAGGCATCTGTTTCATAGTCGGGAAAAATTTATTTTGTTACCAACCGAAGGCTTTCGCTGATGACATCCAGTCGCCCTTGGTTTTCATTATCTCTTCAAGCAAGTCGCGTGCCACTCCATAGCCGCCATTGACGGGCGAAATGTATTTTGCGACGCCTTTGATTTCGGGTGCGGCGTCAGCGGGGGCAACCGGCAATCCTACATGACACATCGGTTCGTAGTCGGGGATATCATCGCCTACAAATGCCACTTCCTCCGGCTGAAGGTCGTGGCTCTTCATCCACTCTTTGAGTATTGTTATCTTTACTCCCGCTTTCATGTAGATATCCTTTATGCCAAGTCCGGCAAACCGTGTCCTGACGGCTTCACTATCGGCGCCGGTGATGATTGCTATCGTGTAACCATGTTTTACTGCAAGCTGAAGGGCATATCCATCCTTGATATTAACCATGCGTGACGGCACTCCCGACTCCCCGAGCGGGATGGTGGATGGCGATAAAACGCCGTCGACATCAAAGGCTATTGCACGTATTTTGCTCAGGTCATAGTTTATCTTGCTCATCGGGATAATATTGTTTTATGATGCTTTCCGAAAGGATTGAGTAGAGCTCTTTTTCTTCTCCGTCAAGCATATCGAGATGTTTTTGGATTATTTTCATGTCTTTGCGCCTGGCGGGTCCGGTCTGCCCTTCATGTGGCGTGACATCGCAGGCTTTTGTCAGCATAGCCTCTACGAGTGGTTTCATCGTGTCAAACTCCAGTCCCAGCTCTTTAAGGAGACGTGCCGAGATGTCCCACAGGCGGTTGGTGAAATTGCAGGCAAATACCGCTGCTATGTGGAGTTTTGCCCGGCGCTCGCTGTCAGCCTCATATACTTTGTCAGAAATCAGGGAGGCATATTGTTTCAGACGCTCAGTAGTGTCGGCGCTGTTACCCTCGATAAAGAGCGGCACTTCCCTCATGTCGACATCTACATCCTTAGAAAATGTCTGCATCGGATAAAACACCCCGTAGGTATCGGAGAGTGGTGACAGCGCGTTCATCGGTACTGAGCCGGAAGTGTGTGCCCATAATCCACCAAATCCTTTTAGCGCCGAGGCAATCTCCGCTACTGCATCGTCTTTCACGGAGATAATATATAACCCGGCAGTGTGGCTAAGTGCGCCCAGATCATCGATTGGCTCTGAGCCCACTTTTGCGGCAAGGGCTTTTGCCCCTTGCATGTTGTGGTTGTAAATCTGGGAGATACGGGCGTGTCGGGCAAGATTTATGGCAAGATGGGTAGCCACATTTCCTGCACCGAGTATCACGATTTCCCTGTCGTTGCCTGTCAGCGTTCTTTCCATGTGCCTATATGCACTTTTTCCCAAAGAAGCTTGTCGGTAGCCTGCGGTTTACGCTCTTCAGCCTTGTGACCGAGAGTGATGATGCACACCGGAAGTATGGTGTCGGGCATGTCAAGAAGATTCTGTACATAGGTCTCCGACTCCATGTCATTTGCCGTGTATCGTCCACGCACCTGTATCCAGCAGCTGCCAAGTCCGAGGTCCTGCGCCTGAAGCTGGATGTATGTGGCGGCGATAGAGGCGTCTTCAATCCACGGGTCGGTTGCCTCGACGTCGACAGCGACCACTATGGCGAGAGCACATCCGGCAACCGGTCCTGCTCCGCTCTCCTTGCACTTGCTTAATGCCTCAAGCACAGCAGAGTCCTCGACTACTACAAACTGCCAGGGGCGCGTGCTTTTTGATGATGGTGCCATCAATGCGGCTTCGAGGATTGTCTTTACATCTTCGGGGGAAATTTCTTCTTGAGTATATCGACGTATGCTCCGTCGATTGACTATAAGGTTGTGAAAATCGCTCATAGTGTATAGGTGCTATGTATGAATATTTTAGAGGGAAAAATCTCTTTTATCGACGGCATACCCATGCATTCGGATATCGGAGAGCGTACTTGTCGATTGTTATCGGCAGGCGGGCCATGTCAATAGTGTTGCCGGTAGCTACGTAGACGCGGTATCTGCCATCAGCTTCAGTGATTGCAAGCTTGTCGCCATGAGATTGCGCGGCGACATATTCCTCAGCTTTTTCACGCGTCGGAAGTGAGGCGACGATAAGATAGTAACGGTCAGCAGGGTCAAGGTGCAGCGATATTGTCGCAGGGGCTGTCGGCAGCAGTTCCGCCGGCTCTTCCTTCACCTGCGGTTCCTCTTTGGAGGGGAGGGCTATGCGCAGGTCGATGTCGGGCTGTGCGACGGGCTTGAATGTAGCCTCTGTTTCAGGCTGTGATACCGAGATGCTGCTACCCAAGGCTGCGAGTGCTGTACGGTTTTCGATAATCGGTGTTGTCAAAGTGACTCCGATGCAAATAAGAAGGGCTATTGAAGCGGCTACATTTATGGCGCGCTTGTGGAGAGGAAGCTGTTTCCGTTTGGTTGACGTTGTTGTTTCCGCCTCTGCCTCTGTCTTTACAATTTCCGAGATAGGTGCCATTGCCACAGCCTGCAATCCTGCGTATCTTGGGGTGACCGAAGTATTGGTGAATGGCTCAAATAATATCGGACCGTTATCACGGCGGCTCAGCAGCCCAAGACGACCGAGTGCATACTCGCCGGAGTTGTCAAGCTGCAACTTGAGGGCTGACACCTCTTTTGATAAAATTGCCGATGCATTTTCAAAAGTAGTTTCCATGCCGCGGGCAATGGATGAAGTCAGCAGTCCGTCATTGTGAATGATTTCGGGGTTGAATCCCAGGAGTCGCGATGGCGGGAACATACAGCCAAGCTCCTTGTCGATGTATGCGGGGCGATAGTGCGCGATAAGCGCACCAAGACCCGGTATTACCACACAATCGTGCCGTAACATCAAGTATTCAATATGACGAATTAAGAGATTCACAACACAAAGTTACGGAGTTGTTGTCAGATTTCAAAATGTAAATTGGCTTTATTTCCTCAACAGTTATCAACAGAGTTATCAACAAAATTATTAACACCGTTATCAACAGTCACTTCTGTGAAATGTAGATGATAAAGAAAAAGGTCATCGCACCGCGATGACCTTTTGTATAAACTCTATTGAGAAGAATGTATTGAAGCGTATTGTTTTATTTCACTTTCAAGGGTTTACCGGCTGTAAGCACCGTTGTGCGGCTTATTCCGTTAAGTTTGCAAAGCTTGTCGACGGTAGTGCCGTTAGCTTTTGCTATTTTTGAAAGGGTGTCACCTTTCTTGATTCTGACAGTAGACGCCTTGCCGCTCTTCTTTGATGAAGCAAGGGCTTTTGTTGACTTCTTGGGAGCGTAATTACGGGAGTTCTGATATGTGCTCTTGTTGAAAGTAAACTCGTCGGTATGGGTTGTCTGGTTTTCGAAGTCAAATATGGCTGCAGGATTAATAGCATATCCCATGTAGCGGGTCTCAAAGTGGAGGTGAGGACCGGTTGAACGACCGGTGTTGCCTCCGAGTGCAATCGGGTCGCCTGCTTTTACATATTCATCGGGCTTTACGAGAAACTTGGAGAGGTGACCATATACGGTTTCCAATCCGTTTTCGTGGCGTACAATTACATAATATCCATAGCCTCTGCGTTCAAATTTGGTAAGTCTGACCTTGCCGTCAAATGCTGCGCGAATCGTATCGCCTATCTGCACTTTAAGGTCGATACCTTTGTGCATGCGGCGGAATCTCGGACGATAGCCGTAGGGCGAAGTGACGTATCCTGAAGTGGGCATCGCATAGTTGCTTACATCAATTACCTTTGTCTCAGGTACATCTGAGCTGTTATAGGGGTTCAC
Source organism: uncultured Muribaculum sp. (assembly GCA_910578835.1). Classification (GTDB taxonomy): domain Bacteria; phylum Bacteroidota; class Bacteroidia; order Bacteroidales; family Muribaculaceae; genus Muribaculum. The sequence continues at coordinate 76,283 of CAJTSK010000005.1, read as the reverse complement.
CGTTCCGCTGTCCCAGCCTTCGGTGTAGATATCCATCTCTGGCTCTTCCTCTTCGTTGAAGATATTGTCCATGTAATCAAGCGTCTCCTTGAGCTTGATTTGTTCATCGATGTTGGTCTGGTATGCCAACAGGTCTTGATGTTCTGCGTTATGCTGTGCGGGACGGCGGTTGAAGTTGGTCTGCGCCGAAATCGCGAATGCGGTTGCTAATGTTATTACTGTTGCGGTTGTTATTCTTTTGATATTAAATTGCATCGGAACTGTTGTTTATTCAATTAGTTTTCGTCAGGCGAATAATAGAAATTTAAATCAGAAGGTACGTAATTAAAGATTTCTTCCGGTTTGAAGAAACGGGCAAGCTCGATTTTTGCATTTTCCACGCTGTCAGATGCGTGTACTATGTTTTCTTGTCCGCTCATGGAGAAGTCGCCCCTTATTGTTCCGGGGAGAGCTTTGCGCCCGTTGGTGGCGCCGGTCATCAGTCTTACTACTTCCACAGCATCTTTTCCCTCAAGACACATCACAATGACCGGGGTAGCAATCATTGAGTTGAGAATGAAGGGGAAAAAAGGCTTCTCTACCAAGTGGGCATAATGCTCTCGGAGTATGGTCTCGTCAAGCTGCATCATTTTTAGACCGGTGATGACCAATCCTTTGCTCTGGAAGCGATCGATAATCTTTCCTGTCAGACCACGATGTATGGCAGAGGGCTTGAGTATTACTAAAGTTTGCTCCATGTCAGTTTTGTTATTTTAACCTTTTCTTACGTCAATACTTCAAATATAAGAAATTTTCCGCTTGATATGAATAATCTGTCAAGATAAAAAGTGTAAAAAATGTCAGCTAAAAATGAAATTGCCGAGTAACAATCAGAGAATCAATAAGATATGTAAACTATGTTTTACAACATGTTTTCAAACTTCAGTGTGTTTCCTCGTGTTTTATCACCTTTGTGATTGTTAAAATATGTTGTAATATGCTGATTAACTTATGCGTGACCAATCCACGATATTGTTGCTTGCCTGGGCAAGCTCGTTACGTAATATAGCGTTTTCGCTGCTGCTGAGATTCGGGTCGCGGTCAAGCACGGCAATGGCTGTGTCGCGTGCGAGCTGCACAATCTGTCCGTCGGTGGCGAGATTGGCTATATGCAGTTCAAGAGGCATGCCGCTTTGCATCGTACCCTCGATGTCGCCGGGACCTCTCATTTTCAGGTCGGCTTCAGCTATGACAAAACCGTCGGTGGTCGATGTCATTATTTCGAGGCGTTTGCGTGTATCCTTGGCTATTTTGTGGTGAGTCATAAGTATGCAGTAGCTTTGGTCGGCTCCACGTCCGACACGTCCGCGCAGCTGATGAAGTTGGGAAAGGCCAAACCGCTCGGCGTTTTCAATCAGCATCACTGATGCGTTTGGCACATTCACGCCCACTTCAATGACGGTCGTAGCTACAAGTATCTGCGCTTGTCCGCTCGCAAAGAGTGTCATCTGATAGTCTTTTTCCGCCGGCTTCATCTTGCCGTGGACATAACATACCTTGTATTGCGGAAATGTTTCCCTGATGAGTTCATAGCCTTCCTCAAGACATCGCAGGTCAAGTTTCTCATTCTCCTTTATGAGCGGATACACTATGTAAGCCTGCCTGCCTTCTTTCAGCTGGCGTCCGATAGCCTGATACACTTTCATGCGGTTGTCATCGTAGCGCAGCAGGGTCGTGACCGGCTTTCTGCCCGGCGGAAGTTCGTCGATTACCGACACGCTGAGGTCGCCGTATATTGTCATGGCGAGGGTACGTGGAATAGGGGTCGCCGTCATCACGAGCACATGTGGGGCGATACGGTTTTTTGCCCACAGCCTTGCCCGCTGGGCTACGCCGAAACGGTGTTGCTCGTCAATTACTACAAATCCGAGGTTGTGAAACTGCACACTGTCTTCGATTACGGCGTGGGTGCCTATCAATATATGTAGCGAGCCGTCGCGCAGCTGTCGGTGTATTGTGTCGCGTTCAGCCTTTCCGGTGGAGCCGGTGAGCAGTTTTATGTTGATGCCCAGTGGGGAGGCAAGTTTATACAGCGTCTCGAAATGCTGGGTGGCAAGAATTTCGGTCGGCGCCATCATGCACGCCTGCGTGTCGTTGTCAAGCGCGATAAGCATACAGAGGAGTGCTACAAGAGTCTTTCCGCTGCCTACGTCGCCTTGAAGCAGGCGGTTCATCTGGCGTCCGGTAGCTATGTCGGCGCGTATCTCCTTTATCACGCGTTTCTGTGCGCCGGTCAGCTCAAATGGCAGTTGCTCGAAATAGAAGCGGTTAAAATAGTCGCCTATGCGCGAGAAGCGGAATCCTGCAAGCGCCATGTTGCGTTGGAGCGAATAGCGCTGTATGTTGAGTTGAAGATAAAACAACTCTTCAAATTTCAGTCGCAGCTTTGCCGCGTTTAGTGCCTCGATTGATTTCGGGTTGTGGATGTTGACCAGCGCCTCGCGGAGCGGCATGAGCCTAAGTTGTCTGATAATATGGTCGGGGAGTGTCTCTGCTATATAGGGCGCGGCGCCGAGTGCGGTCTGTATCCAGGTGAAAATCTGCCGGGTTGCTATCCCCTGGTTGCGGAGTGTGTCGGTGAGAGGGTATATTCCTCGTAGTCCCTGGGCTGCGCCTGCCGATTCAGGAAGGTCGACTTCAGGATGCACCATGCTCCATTTCCCGTTAAAGCTCTCCGGCTTTCCGAAGAGTATATACTCATTGCCTATATGGTAGCTCTCTCTTATCTGTTTCACTTTTCTGAACCATACCACTTCCATGGTTGTGGTGCCGTCGGTAAACACTCCCACAAGGCGTGTCTTTGCACCTTCGCCGTGGAGAGCCATCGCCAGGAAGCGTCCTTTTACCTGCACTGTCGGCATGTCGCCTTCAAATTGCGATATTTTGTAGAAAGCCGAGCGGTCTACATAGCGGTGGGGGAAATGGTAGAGAAGGTCGCGATAAGATGATATGCCGAGCTGCTTTTTGAGCAGTTCGGCACGTTTAGGACCTATGCCGCGTAAAAATTTAATGTCAAGACTGCGCAGCCTGTTCATTTGTTCAGGTAAAGTGATGCTATTTTGAGGTCGTCGGGCAGAGTAATCTTGATGTTGCAGGGGTCTCCGTCGACAAGCGTTATGTCACGGTGTCCGGCAGCAGCCATTACCGATGCGTCGTCGGTAAATGTGTCGCGGTAGGGGAGGCGGTAAGCGTCCTTCAGCATTTTCCCGTCAAAAGCCTGCGGTGTCTGCACGGCACGAAACATCCCTCTGTCTACAGGCACGGAAGTGCCGTCGGTCGACAGCATCCTCAGCGAGTCGCTTACCGGAATTACCGGAATCACGCCGTCACATGTCATCGCCGCATCGATTATGCGGTGCAGCAGCCGGCGGGTTACAATAGGGCGCGCGCCGTCGTGGACCATCACTATGCTCTTTCCTTCGGGAAGCTCGATTGCATCTATGGCGTTTTTCACCGACTCCCATCGTGTAGCGCCACCCGATCTTAATTCCGGCGACCGGAAGTTATGACGGTTGCATAAATCATGCCACAGGTCATAATGACTGCGGTTTAGGACTAATACTATTTTAACATTGTGACAAGCGTTGCGTATCCCTTCAATCGTGTGCATAAGCACCGGGATTCCGTTGAGTTCACAAAACTGCTTCGGAAGTTCGGAGCCAAACCGTGAACCGCTTCCGGCAGCTACAATTATGCAATATATAGAGGATTCTGTCATGTCTACAAAGTTACTTAATGCTTGTGATTCTGACAAAAAATAAAAAGGAACTTAATCACTTAAGTTCCTTTTTATGGGTTTCCAATAGGTACAATTTCTAAGGTAAAAAAGATTGTTTTAGGTTTGTGATACAAAGGTCACCCTTTTTTTTGAGTTGACCAAGCAAAAAAACATGTTTAGCAACATGCTTTTTGTATCGTGATTATGCGAAATATCCGGTTTTTGGGTGTTAATATGTTGAATTATAAATAAATACTGCGTTTGTTAACGTAAGTTTATATTTTTGAAAATTCTCTAAACAGACACTATTTTATTAAATTCTTGTACATATTTGTACATTTCCATCGATTGCCCATCATATCTCGCAAATGAGAAGTGATGTATCCAATCACCAAGTATGATAACGTGACAATGGTCTGAAATATTGTAATCGAGTAGCACATGACGGTGTCCAAACACAAAATAGTCAATTTCGGGATGGGTGACACTGTATTCGCGGGCAAAGTCTACAAGCGGCTCGGTGTCGGGATTGCTGACTACCGGAATCTCATTGGAAAAGTTGCGGCTGGAGCATGACCAGCGGAGGGCAAACGGTATGGTCCAGCGGGGATGGATGCCGCTGTAAAGCTTCTGGCATGTCTTGTTGCGAAATATAGCGCGCATCATTTTGAATGACAGTTTCAACTTTCCTACACCGTCACCGTGGGATAGGAAAAATCTTTTTCCTTCAATCTCCTTCACAAGATAGCCGTCGATAACAGTCACCCCTATCTCATCGCGCAGGTAGTCAAACAGCCATATGTCATGGTTGCCGATAAACCAGTAGATTTTCACTCCGGAGTCGGCAAGCGCCGCGAGCGCTCCGAAAAAGCGTACATATCCGCGAGGCACCACCGTCTTGTATTCATACCAGTAGTCGAGCACATCGCCAAGCATGTATAGCTCCTTTGCGTCATCTTTGATTGTGTGGAGCCAGTCGACCACGCGTTGCTCGTAGTCGCGCGGATTGCTCAGGTATCTGGCACCCAGATGCAGGTCGGAGATGAAATATGTATAGCGTCGCCGGCTCATAGGCGTGATTAAAGAAATCCGAGGTCAAGTTTAGCTTCTTCACTCATCATGTCTTTGTTCCACTCAGGCTCAAACACGATGTTGATATTCACGCTTTTCACGCCATCGATGCTTTCGAGCTTTATGCGGGAGTCTTCCACGAGGAAGTCGGCGGCGGGACAGTTGGGTGCGGTTAGGGTCATGTCGACGGTGAGGTTGCCATCGTCATCGAGGTCTATTTTGTAGATAAGACCAAGATTGTATATATCTACCGGTATTTCGGGGTCATATACTGTTTTGAGCAGCGTTACGGCGCGCTCTTCTATTTTAAGACGTTCTTCAGGGGTCATGATATATAATGTATCGTTTTTAATCTTTATTGATTGAGCATGGCAAGAAACTCATCCTCGCTGACAATAGGTATGCCAAGGTTTCTTGCTTTTTCAAGCTTGGCGGGACCCATGTTTTCGCCGGCAAATACAAAGTCGGTTTTCTTTGATATGCTGCTGACGTTTTTTCCACCGTTGCGCTCTATCATCTCTTTGTATTCATCGCGTGAATGATGGGAGAATGTACCGCTGATTACAATTGATTTGCCTTTGAGTATGTCGGTGCGCGACGATTCGTCTTCCGGGGGAAGTGACATCTGTAATCCTGCGGCGCGAAGACGCTCTACCATCTCGCGGTTGACCGGATTGTCGAAATATAGCCTTACGCTTTTCGCGATGCGCGGACCTATGTCGTCGATTGCCGTGAGGTAATCTTCACCGGCATTCATCAGGGTGTCAATGTCGCGTACGGCACGGGCAAGTTTCTTTGCCACCGTCTCGCCTACATAGGGTATGGAAAGGGCGAAAACCACACGCTCAAACGGTACTGTTTTCGAAGCCTCGATACCGTCGAGTATGCGCTCTACCGTGCGCGGTCCCATTCCTGGCAGCAGCATCATTTCCTGTGCGTGTCTGTCCAGGGTGTACAGGTCGGCGGGATTGGTGACCCATCCGTTGCGGTACAGGATTACGGCCATTTCTTCGCCGATACCCTCGATGTCCATCATGCGACGGCCCACAAAGTGTTCCAGACGACCACATATCTGTGGGGCGCATCCCTCTTTGTTGGGACACATCCATGCCGCCTCTCCCTCAATGCGTACAAGCGCGGTGTCACATATCGGACAGCGGGTGACAAATTTTATCGGTTCCGAGCCGGGTTTACGGGCGCTGACATCGACTCCGGTTACCTTTGGGATGATTTCGCCGCCTTTCTCCACATAGAGCATGTCATGCTTATGGATGTCAAGCGACTTGATTATGCCTTCGTTATGAAGCGACGCGCGCTTTACGATTGTACCTGACAGCAATACCGGGTCGAGGTTTGCCACGGGGGTTACGATTCCCATGCGTCCTACCTCAAATGATACCGACTGGAGCTGCGTGAGGGCTCGTTCGGCTTGAAATTTGTATGCTATCGCCCAGCGAGGCGATTTTGAGGTATAGCCGAGATTGAGCTGCTGGCGCAGGTCGTTGACTTTAAACACAAGCCCGTCGGTAGCCATAGGCAACTCTTTTCGCGCTGTGTCCCAATAGGCGATAAACTTGTCTACTTCCTCAATGCCGTTGAGGAGCTGTATCACCGGAGCAACCTTGAATCCCCATTTCTTCGCTGCCATCAGATTGTCGTAATGATTGTCGGCAGGGAGATTGTCGCCAAGCAGATAGTAGAATACGGCGTCCAGTCCGCGACGCGCCACTTCGGCTGAATTTTGCATTTTCAGCGTGCCTGACGCGGCATTGCGCGGATTGGCAAACAACGGCTCTTCATTAAATTCACGTTCTGCGTTAAGACGGTCAAATTCTTTCCATGGCAGAACAATCTCACCGCGTATCTCAAATTCCTCGGGCCAGCCTGTACCCTGAAGTTTCAGCGGCACACTTTTTATTGTCTTCACATTGTCGGTTACGACATCACCACGCTCTCCGTCGCCACGCGTGACAGCTCTGACGAGGTTTCCATGCTGGTAGGTGAGTGATATCGAAGTGCCGTCATATTTCATTTCGCCGACTATGGTGAAGTTTTCGCCCATAAGCGCTTCACGAGTGCGCGTGACAAACTCATCGACCTCTTCAATCGAGTAGGTGTTGCCAAGCGACAGCATGGGACGCTGGTGTTCATGCTGCGTGAACGCCTTGTTGATGTCGCTGCCCACACGCTGTGTCGGCGACAAGGGGTCGGCGTACTCAGGATGCTCTTTCTCAAGCTGTTCAAGCTCCTTCATCATCATGTCAAATTCACGGTCGGATATTTCCGGCGTGTTAAGCACATAATAATTATAATTATGGCGGTTAAGCTCGTCACGAAGTCGCTCGATATGTTGTTTGGGTTGTTCGCTCATTGTCGTAAATGAATTGTATTGGCAAAGATAATGAAAAAATCCCATTTGGCGGGTTTACATGTGTTAATCCGTACGCAACCCTCTCGATAGGGGGGATAGCAAAATCGCTTCCCGGAGGGGAAGCGATTTTGAGTAAGCCTGCAATTATTGCAGGCTGATATGTCTTTGCGGGATATGTTTACATCATGCCGCCCATGCCACCCATGCCGGCTGCGGGCATAGCGGGCGCGGGATTGTCTTCCTTCTTGTCGGCAATCACACACTCGGTGGTGAGGAACATGCCGGCGATAGAAGCCGCATTTTCAAGAGCTACGCGGGTTACTTTGGCAGGGTCAATCACGCCGGTCTGGAACAGATGTTCATACTCGCCTGTGCGTGCATTGTAGCCGAAGTCGCCTGTGCCTTCCTTGATTTTCTGGATAACAACAGCTCCTTCAAGACCTGCATTTGCCACAATCTGGCGAAGCGGCTCCTCGATGGCACGCTTGATGATGGCAACACCGGTGCATTCATCATCGTTGTCACCACAGAGTCCGTCAAGGCTTGAGATGGCGCGTATGTAAGCCACGCCGCCGCCCGGTACAATGCCCTCGGCGATTGCAGCGCGTGTTGCGCTCAATGCATCGTCAACGCGGTCTTTCTTTTCCTTCATCTCCACTTCAGAGGGAGCGCCGATATGGAGTACGGCAACACCGCCGGCGAGTTTTGCAAGGCGTTCGTGAAGCTTTTCCTTGTCATAGTCGCTTGTTGAGGTCTCGATCTGAGCCTTGATTTGAGCTACACGCTGAGCGATAGCCTCCTTGGAGCCAGAGCCATTGACGATGGTGGTATTTTCTTTGTTGACAGTGATTTTTTCAGCTTGTCCGAGCATGTCGACAGTTGCCGATTCAAGATTCATGCCCTTTTCCTGAGAGATTACCACGCCTCCGGTGAGAACCGCGATATCTTCGAGCATCTCCTTGCGGCGGTCGCCGAATCCGGGAGCCTTGACAGCGCATATTTTAAGAGAACCGCGAAGACGGTTTACAACGAGAGTTGCAAGTGCCTCCTGATCAACATCCTCTGCGATGATAAGCAGAGGGCGGCCGCTCTGTGCGGTTGCTTCAAGGATGGGGAGCATCTCTTTGAGTGATGAAATCTTCTTATCATAGATAAGCACGAAAGGACGATCCATCTCACACTCCATCTTCTCGGTGTTGGTGACGAAGTAGGGCGAGATATAACCGCGGTCAAACTGCATACCCTCCACGATGTCAACAGTGGTCTCGGTGCCTTTTGCCTCGTCAACTGTAATTACACCTTCTTTCTTCACCTTGCGCATTGCCTCGGCGATGAGTTTGCCGATTTCTGCATCGTTGTTGGCTGATACGCGAGCCACGTCTTCAATCTTCTTGAGGTCGTCGCCCACTTCCTCTGCCTGAGCCTTGATGCTTTCCACTACAGCAGCGACAGCCTTGTCGATACCGCGCTTGATGTCCATCGGATTGGCGCCGGCAGCTACATTCTTCAAGCCTACGTTGACAATAGCCTGTGCGAGCACGGTCGCGGTAGTAGTACCGTCACCTGCATCGTCGCCGGTCTTGGAAGCCACTTCCTTCACGAGCTGTGCGCCCATGTTTTGGAACGGGTCTTCAAGTTCAACTTCGCGAGCCACTGAAACACCATCTTTTGTGATGTGGGGTGCGCCGAATTTTTTTTCGATGATTACGTTGCGGCCTTTCGGTCCGAGGGTTACCTTTACGGCGTCGGCAAGAGCGTCGACACCCTTTTTGAGCTCTTCGCGAGCCTTAATATCAAATTTAATTTCTTTTGCCATGGTTATGTTGTATTTTTAATTATTCAGTAACGATTGCCAAAATGTCAGACTGACGCATGATGAGAAGTTTCTCGCCGTCAAGCTCGATTTCAGTGCCGGCATATTTGCCAAACATCACCACGTCATTTACCTTGACTACCATCTCTTCATCTTTGGTGCCGTTGCCTACGGCGATAGCTGTTCCGCGAAGGGGCTTCTCCTTTGCTGAATCGGGGATGATGATACCTGAAAGAGTCTTTTCCTCTGCTGGAGTGGGCTTGATGAGCACTCGGTCGGCAAGTGGTTTGATATTCATGACTTTTGTTATTTAAAGTTTTGTTATGTTATTAAAATATTTGTTTCCTGTCATAGATATAGCATATCTTGTGCCAAATCGTTTTTGTGACATACAGGTTGCCAAAATGTCACTCTTTCACTTTGCACTATAAATATAAACAAGCGGCGACGACCGATGGTTCATGTCGTCGCCGCTGTTTGTCAGTTGTATTTTGGCAGATGTTATTTTATGTGGAGCTTATGTCCCATGCGCTCCTGTTTGGTGCGCATATAGCGTAGATTGTATTCGTTAGGATTTACCTCGATAGGTACATTTTCGGTGATTTCGAGACCGTAAGCTTCGAGTCCCACACGTTTTACCGGATTATTGGTCATAAGACGCATTTTCTTGATGCCTATCTCGCGGAGTATCTGGGCTCCCACGCCGTAATCACGTTCATCTGCGAGATGCCCCAGGCATATGTTGGCGTCGACAGTGTCCATGCCACCTTCCTGAAGCTTGTAGGCTTTCATTTTTTCCATTAGCCCGATGCCTCGACCTTCCTGATTAAGGTAGATTACCGCTCCGCGCCCCTCCTTTTCAATCATCTGAAGCGCACGGTGGAGCTGCTCGCCGCAGTCGCAGCGCTGAGAACCGAAAATGTCACCTGTGGCACATGATGAGTGTACTCTCACCAATACCGGGTCGTCGGATGAAGCGATGTCCCCTTTTATTATTGCGATATGTTCAAGACCGTTGCTTTTCTGGCGGAAGGGGATAAGACGGAAATGTCCGTATTCTGTAGGCATGTCTACTTCGACTCCTCTCTCTACAAGCGACTCTTGCTTCAGGCGGTAGGCGATGAGGTCTTTTATCGACACGAGTTTTAGTCCCCATTCATCGGCACGGCGGCGCAACTCGGGAAGACGTGCCATGGAGCCGTCGTCGCTCATGATTTCCATCAAGGCTGCTGCGGGCTGAAGTCCGGCAAGACGCGCCAGGTCGACAGCTGCCTCTGTGTGTCCGGCACGGCGAAGCACACCCTTGTCCTGGGCATAAAGCGGGTTGATGTGACCGGGGCGTCCGAAAGTCTCGGGCTTTGATGTCGGGTCGGCAAGGGCGCGTATGGTAGCCGCACGGTCTTCTATGCTCACGCCGGTCGAGCAGCCTTCAAGCTTGTCGACTGTCACGGTGAAAGGGGTGCCGAGCATCGATGTATTGTTGTCGACCTGATGGGGCAGCTCAAGCTCCCGGCAACGGGATATGGTGAGCGGCACACATAACACGCCTCTGGCGTGTTTCAGCATGAAGTTTACCTGTTCAGGGGTGATTTTTTCGGCGGCAACGATGAGGTCGCCCTCGTTCTCGCGGTCTTCGTCATCGACCACGATTACAAATTTACCTTCGCTAAAATCCTTCAGTGCCTCTTCAATTGAGTCAAGTCTTATATTGTCCATATTCTGATTTAGGTGTTAATGTCATTAGTGTTAACCTCCAAGAGCGCGATAAGTTCGTTGTCGGTGGTTATGATATGTTCGAGCTCTTCTTTAAGCTTGCGCTGGCAACGTGTGCCCCAGAGGTATAGGGGAAGCCCGACAGGGAAGAGTATTATAAACATCCACGCTACTGCCTTATAGCTTGTGGGATGATAGAACCACAGGCTGCGCATTACCGGCAACTCCATGAGCTTAAGGATGATTACACGGTTGCGGGTGTTGGACATGTAGTCGACAGCTTGTTCGAGCATGGCGCTGATAGAGTGTATCTCCTGACGGTCGTAGCCGTAGAGCCAATAGGCTGTGTACGACTCTCTGCCGGGATAGCGTGATATAAAGTCGCGGCAACGTTGTGAGAGTGCGGAAATCTGCTGCTTTGCCACGTCAATTTCCACTTCGTTCATCACTACCTCCTTTAGGGTGAGGTTGCGGGTCTCGCCCTTGCCGAATAGCTTGCGGAAGAAGTTGGCGTAAGCATCTTTGTTGAACACAGCCGAGTCATTGACCGCCTTGTAGGTCAGGAAGATGCCGAGCGGCAGTAACACGAATGTGGAGAGCCATATGCCTTCCCACACCTCGATGTGCCCGTCACGGGCAAGCTTGTAGCCGGAGTTGTCGATAATATAGTAGATGATAAACAGTATCACCGATATGACCAGCGGCATGCCGAGACCTCCCTTTCGGATGATGGCTCCGAGCGGCGCACCGATGAAGAAAAACACCAGACACGCCACTGACAGAGTAAATTTCTTCATCATTTCGATGGCATGGCGGCGTATGGTGACGCGGTCATCGTTCATGGCAAATGACTTGAACTCGTAGTCCTGTTTCGCGCGTCGAGCCTTGGAGAGAGCCTGATTGATATATGACTTGGCAAATGCCGGGTTGGTGCCGCGGAACACCGAGTCGATGTTGACCGGTTTGTCGAGTGTCACCTCCGTCTGGGCGACACGTTTTATCCCTTCCGGAGTGCGCTTGGTGGTGTATTGGGTCAATCCGAGATAGGGGATGTCGCGGAGGGCTTTTGCATAGATGTCGCCCACGCTGTCGACACGTGCATTGACCGAGTCGATTGTCGCCTGCAGCTCCTGGATATTTTTTCCTACATACTGATTGCGCATGCCGCTCTCGTCCATGCGGTTGAAGTTGGCGTCGAAGGTGATAAGCACTTCCTTGTCGTCAAACGACTCGCGGCGGTAGGGTACATTATTGGACGAGATGCCGCTCTGCTCGCGCAGGTTTTCAAACTGTTCGCCCTGCCACAGTTTCAGGAACAAGTGAGACTTGTCGTCGGTCATTGACATTTTTCCTGAGTCGGCATAGATAATCGTGGCGTTGTCGGAGCCTTTGCTTACATTATATATAAGGAGGTTGTGTAGCACGCCGGTCTCTGCATCTTTTTTCTCCACAAAGAGGTTGAATCCCGGTATCTGGTCATAAAATACCCCCTCCGGGATATCAAGCTCGGGCGATTTCTGACGCATGGAGTAGAGCAGTGTCCACATCTTGGTCTGGGCGATGGGGAGCACATTGTTTTGAAAGAAAAATGCGCCGATTGCCACAAATACCATCAGCACTATAAGTGGGCGCATGGAGCGTATGAGTGACACGCCCGACGCTTTCATGGCTGTCAGCTCAAACTGTTCGCCTAAGTTGCCGAATGTCATCAGTGATGCCAGAAGTATGGCGAGCGGTAGCGCGAGCGGCACCATGGTCATTGCCGCATAGAAAAATAGCTCTCCGATTACGCTCATCTCCAGCCCCTTACCTACGAGGTCATCGATGTAACGCCATAAAAACTGCATCAACACGATGAAGAGGCATATAAAAAATGTCATCATGAACAGAGGCAGGAAGCTCTGAAGCATGAACAGATATAGTCGCTTTATTCTAAACATCGGGTCAATTGATTTTCAGCCCACAAAGTTACAATAATTAATGTATTAATGCAATCCTACGGCGATTTACCGCCTCATGCCGGCTTTCGGCTGCTATGATTGCGATGAATTGGCGCGGAACAGTCGGGGCGACATTCCGGTAAGGTGCTTGAAATATTTGCCGAAAAATGACTGGTTGGGAAAGTTGAGTTTTGTGCTCACTTCCTGTATTGTCAGTCCGGTGTTCTGGAGCAGCAGTTTTGCCTCAAGTATCACATATGAGTCAATCCATTCGCCGGCGGTGCGTCCACTTGCCTCTTTTATCGTGGCTGACAGATGTTTGGGCGACACACACAGCTTGCCGGCGTAGTAAGCTACCGACCGCTCTTTATGGCAATTAGCCTCTACCTCTTGCAGGAAGCGATAGAGCAGCGCGTCGCGACGGCGCGTGATTGAGCCTGTGTCGATGCTATGGTAGGAGCTATATAGTCCAAGTGTCTCGTAAAACAATGTTTCAAGTACCGACCTCACTACCTGGTCACGGTATTGATGGCCCGCGCCGTAAGCTTTGCGTCTCAGTAACTTGCGTAGCTCTGTCTGGCTCGCCACGTCTTCGGGCGTGAGCGTGATTACCGGGTTGTCGCGAAACTGGATGAAGCAGGGGAGCATCTTGGAAAATGTAGATATCGAGTCGCCGAATAGGGTAGTGCTCGCCACGATAAAGTGACCTCTGAAGTCGGGCGATGCTTGATAGGAGCGCAATACATGTCCCGGCTTCATGATCATGAGCATACGCTCTGACAGATGGCGCGATGTCGAGTCATAGTCGAAGGTGAGTGTGCCGTGTTCGCAGAGTATCGACAGTATGAAGTCGATTTTTGCCGGCAGTTTAAGTCCTTTTATGTCGTCGAGGCTGTCAATCACGGCTATGTTGTCGATATATGCCGCAATTTCCGAAGATTGTGGTATGTGGTCTATTGTGGTAATGCTCATGGAAGATACTACGCGATATTATGATGACAAAGATACGAAATCTAACTCAATTTTTAATATACCGATAAAAATTGCTATATTTACACCCTGAATAATAAACCGGTGAAATTGTGAAAAAGTGTTTGGCTGTTATCTTATTGTCGTTACTGTCATTGGCGGGGCTGAGGCTTGATGCCGCCCTTGATGTAAACACTCCCGACGTGGAGGCGGCGCTGGAAGATGTCGACAAGGAGCTTGACCGCCGTGACATATATCTTAAGCGTCGCAGTTCGCGCATAGATTCGCTTAACCGTCTTATCACCGAGCTGCCGCGTCGCGATGTCAGGCGTCTCGACCTTATCTTGCAACTCGGCGACTGCTATGCCGGGTATCTTACCGATTCGGCTATAGTGAATTATGAGCGAGGCGAGGCTTTGTCTTATCGTCTCGGTGAGCTTGATAAGTCAATGGAGTTTAAATTGAAGCGTATAGCCGTGTTGCCTGTCGCCGGATTGGGTGCAATGGCTGTGGAGATGTATGAAGATATACCTATTGACTCGCTGAGCCATGACTTGCGTGTCGTGGCTCTTGAAGCCGGACGACAGATGTATAGCTATCAGGCATCATTTTTTGTAAGCTACCGTGATGAGTATGACCGCTGGCTTGACAAGTCGATTGACATCCAGCGTCAGCTGCTTGAGGAGCTGCCTGAAGGCTCGGAAAAATATCAGTTTAATCAAGGGGAGTATTTTTACCTTACCGGCAGACCGTCGGAGGCTAAGGCGGTGCTCCACGACCTGCTTGACTCGATTCCCGGCAATACTAATATAGCGGCTCGTGCGTCACACATAATGAGCATGATTTCGAAAAATCGAGGTGACACCGATTCACAGATATATTATCTTGCCAAGTCGGCGGTAGCCGATATTCAGAGCGCGACGCGTGAAATGGTGTCGTTGCAGGAGCTTGGCATTGCCCTTTATGACCGTCAGGAGACCGCGAGAGCTTACGAATATCTATCGGTGGCACTCGCTTATGCGGTGGATTGTCATGCTTCTATGCGTATCTTGCAGACCTCAGAGGCGCTCCCTGTCATATCAGCTGCCTACCGCGACTCGCTTGCTCTCAGCCGGCGAAGGCTGTACTTTGCCATAGGCGCTATGGCGCTTATGCTGGTTGCCGTGATTACAATACTTATTAAGCTCCGCAAGGAAATGGCTCATATGGAAAAGCTCCAGATGGTGCTTGCCAACGCCAACCGCGTGAAAGAGATGTACATGAGCCAGTTTTTGAATCTTTGTACAATCTACATGAACAAGCTCAACCAGTTTTGTAAGATTGCAGAGCGAAAGATATCGACAGGTCACGCCGACGACCTTTATAAGATGACAAAATCGGGGCGTTTTGTCGAAGAGCAGAGTCAGGAGTTTTACGATACCTTTGACAAGGCGTTTTTACATATATATCCTACATTTGTCGCCGATGTCAACGCCCTGTTTAAGCCTGAAGATAAAATAGTGTTAAAAGAGGGTGAATTGATGAATACCGATTTGCGCATACTTGCCTTCATGCGACTGGGGGTAGAGGAAAGTACCCGTATAGCGCAAGTGCTTAATTATTCGGTACATACGATATATGCCTACCGCAACAGATTGAAAAATCGTGCCATCGACCGCGATAATTTCGAGTCTGAAATCATGAAAATCGGCTCTCTTTCCTGACGCTGCGCTGAACAAAATCGACAGGTTGTGTGTTTTAATTGTCGCAATCAGTTAATTCACATCAACACATGAAAGATATAAAGTCAATATTACTTGAGCGTCGCAGCATACGTCGCTATGAGAGAGAGGATATCCCCTCCGAGTCCATGGATTTTATTTATGAGGCTATCCGTAATACGCCGACGAGCTATAACGGACAGCAGTTTTCTGTGATTGATGTCGACGACCAGGAGGTTAAGGAAAAAATCTATGAACTTACAGGTCAAAAGCAGGTGAAGACCTGCCGTCATTTCCTGCTCTTTTGTGCCGACTATAATAAGATTACCAAGATTGCCGAGGCAAAGGGTATCGATATGCCCGATTTTCAACTTACTGCCGACGGCGTAATCGTAGGGGTGGTCGATGCTACACTTGCGATGATGAATGCTCTTACCGCAGCCGAGGCTTGCGGGCTTGGCACATGTCCGATAGGGTATGCGCGTACTGCGGCTCCCGATGCGATAGCGCGTTTGATGAAGCTGCCGCAGAAAGTGTTTGTGGTGTGCGGTCTTGCCATAGGTGTGCCCCGCGAGATGCCCGACATAAAGCCAAAGCAGCAGAAAGACCTTGTGATATTTAAGAACAAGTACCGTCAGGACGACCTTGTACACGACCTGCTCGACTACGACCGCGAGATTACCGAGTATAATGCCAACCGTGCCGGGATGAAGACCGACAATGACTGGGCTGACCATATTATAGGCTATTATCGGGAGGCGATGTCCTACAAGACTCTCGATTCGTTGCGGCGACGTGGCTTCGACATGTGTTATTAGCCCCCGGCATTAACAAGGGTCTAAGGCTTTTGATTGTTTTCAAACATAAGGCACATCTCTCGGGGTGTGCTTTTTTGTAGGCAGTTAACCAAAAAGTGTTAATTCACAAATTTTTAATTGTGTTGGGATGTATTAATTAGGAAATTAGTACTAATTTTGCGCATCATCACTTGTGTATGCGTACAAATTGGCGAATGAGATTGAGCAATAGGTTTGCTTCACTGTGTCTGTTTTTGTTTTTATTGTGTTTTGTCTTACCGGTTTCTGTAAGGGCAGGGAGCAATAAGGGCATATTGGTTATAACATCATATAATCCTGACACTCAATCGATGGCATCTTCTTTGTCATCGTTCGTCGGTGCATTCGATAAATATGGTGCCGACTCTGATATGATTATGGTTGAAAGCCTCAACTGTCTTGCTTATTCCGAGGCTAAGACCTGGAAGGAGCGTATGGGGGCTATACTGTCGAAGCATGTCGGTGACAATGCTCCCGGTGTCGTGGTCGTGTTCGGTCAGGAGGCGTGGAGTGCATTCCTGTCGCAGGACAATCCTGAATACAAGAAACTTCCGGTGATGTGTGGCATGGTGAGCCGCAATACTATTCTTACCCCTCCCGACTCAGTAAATCTGGAAACATGGATGCCGCAGTCAATGGATGTCATGAAAAATTTCCCGGACTTTAACATTGTCGGCGGATATGTATATCAATACCGTCTTTATGAGAACATAGCGTTGGTAAAGAAGCTCTTTCCCTTTACCCGCGAGCTTGTGTTTCTTTCCGACAATAGCTTCGGAGGCGTAAGCATGCAGGCTCTGGTGAAGGATGAGATGGCGAAATATCCCGAATATGCCTTCTCGTTTCTTGACGGCAGGGTTGAGTCACTTCTGGAAGTGAGCCACCGCATTGGAGGAATGTCGCCTCATTGTGTGTTGCTCTGCGGAACTTGGCGTGTCGGTCCGTCAGATGACTTTGTGCTGAAAAGCACTACATATGTGCTCCGTGATGCCAATCCATCTCTGCCTGCGTTTACCATCTCCTCTATCGGTATGGGACACTGGGTGTTGGGAGGTTATATACCCGACTATAAGAATTATGCCGAGGATATCGCCCGCCAATGTATTGACTTTGTGCGTTCCGGCGGCAAGTCGTCGGTGGGGCTGCAACTTGTCGACTCGAAGTATGTGTTTGACAGCGAGCGGTTGGAACTGCTTGATGTTGACGAGTCATTGCTGCCGGCTGGCTCTGAGATAATCAATCGTCCGGTGACTTTCTGGGGGCAGTATAAGAGACAGATTATTGTGGTGTGCATAATCGGATTTTTACTTATCGGCGGTCTTGTCGTTTCGATATTATATATACGCCGTATAGGGAAGTATCGTAATCTGCTCGAAACCCAGAGCAAGGAGCTTGAACGCGCCAAGGATGCCGCTGAAAAGGCGAGTGAGATGAAGACTTCGTTTATCCAGAATGTCAATCACGAGATACGCACCCCGTTAAATGCGATTGTCGGTTTTGCACAGGTGTTTGCCAACGCCAACACTAATGCCGGACCGATGAAGAAATATGCATCCATAATCGAGCGCAACAGCAACGACCTGCTGAAGCTGATAGGTGATGTCGTGGAGCTTTCCAATCTTGATGCCGGTGATGGCAAGGACACGCCGCAACCTGTGGTCATGTCGGAATTGTGTCGCGTGGCATTGCGTCAGGTAGAGTCTAAAATCAACGATGATGTAGAGTTTGTCATGATTCCTCCTGCCGACGACCGTCCGCGCCTTATGTACCGCCACATGGTGGAGCTGGTGATAGTCAATCTGCTCCACAATGCCTTCAAGTTCACTATAAGCGGAAATGTCACTCTCCATTGCGAGATATTGCCCGGCAACAAGAAGATGCGGGTATCAGTGACCGACACCGGTTATGGCATACCTGCCGACAAGCATGAGCTGGTGTTTGAACGCTTTACCAAGCTTGACCAGTTTAAGCAAGGTGGCGGACTCGGTCTTGCGATATGTCGCGCGGCGGCCAACCGTATAGGCGGCACAGTGGTCATTGATCCTGATTATACTACCGGCTGCAAGTTTATATTTGTATTTCCATTTCTTGACTGAGAGCATTTCAGCCTCCTGTACAATGTGATGTTGTTTTTGTGTGGCAACATGGCTGGTGTTAAATCGTCTTTCTTTTTTTGTGGCGCAAAGATACTAAAGAGTGGTTAATTCAGGGAAAATGACGCGGATTTGAGATTTTTTGTGGCATCGTGATAGTCAATATCGAAATAATTACTAACTTTGCACGGTTTTCACGATAGAAAGCCTGTGAATTTTTAGATTATTATTCCACCATCATATTTTCTATCGTATGCGCGAAATAAAAAAAGCCCGGCTCATACTTGAAGACGGCACTGTCTTTGAAGGAAAGTCATTTGGTTATGATTCATCAACAGCCGGTGAAGTAGTGTTTAACACGGCTATGACCGGATATCCGGAAAGTCTTACCGACCCTTCCTATGAGGGTCAGATTCTGGTCACTACCTATCCTATCCTCGGTAATTATGGTGTGCCTCCCTGTCGGGAGAAAGATGACGTAAGCGAGTATTACGAGAGTGAGCATATCCATTGCAAGGCTATTGTGGCACAGGATTATTCCTGGGATCATAGCCACTGGCAGGCTGACCGCTCCCTTGCCGACTGGCTTAAAGAAGAGAAGATTGTAGGTGTCTATGGTATTGACACCCGTGGCTTGACAAAGCATCTGCGTGAGCATGGTTCGATGCTCGGTAAAATTATTGTGGATGGTGCCGACGATGTGCCGTTCTACGATCCCAATGCAGAAAATCTGGTGGCTAAGGTGAGCTGCAAGCGCGTTGAGGTGCATGGTGAAGGTCTCAAGACAGTGGTGCTTGTAGATTGTGGGGTGAAGCATAATATAATACGATGTCTTACCCGCCGCGGTGTAAAGGTGATACGTGTGCCTTGGGATTATGACTTTACGTCTATTCCTTACGACGGGCTCTTTATTTCCAATGGTCCGGGCAACCCCGACATGGCGGAAAAGACTGTCGACAATATCAAAAAAGCAATAGAGATAGGAAAGCCGATATGTGGAATATGTATGGGCAATCAGTTACTGTCCAAGGCGGCTGGTGCAAAGACTTACAAACTCTCTTACGGACACCGCAGCCACAATCAGCCGGTGCGTCGTGTCGGTACTGAAAAGTGTTATATCACATCCCAGAATCACGGCTTTGCTGTCGACAATTCTTCGCTTCCCGCTGACTGGGAGCCGCTTTTCATCAACATGAATGATGGTACAAATGAGGGCATCCGCCATAAGACCAAGCCATTTTTCTCGGCGCAGTTCCACCCGGAGGCTTCTTCCGGTCCGAAAGACACCGAGTTTCTGTTTGATGAGTTTATTAACATGTTGTAACCTACGGCAATACTGCAAGAGATGAATAAAGATTCGATAAAGAAAGTTTTGCTCCTTGGTAGCGGAGCGTTGAAAATTGGTGAGGCGGGCGAGTTTGACTACTCCGGTTCTCAGGCGCTTAAGGCGATGAAAGAAGAAGGGATAGAGACTGTGCTCATTAATCCAAATATTGCTACCGTTCAGACTTCCGACGGTTTTGCCGATAAGATATACTTCCTTCCGGTGACTCCCTATTTCGTGGAGAAGGTAATCGAGAAAGAGCGTCCCGAGGGCATAATGCTTGCATTTGGCGGACAGACGGCTCTTAACTGTGGTGTGGCTCTCTATGAAAGCGGGGTGCTTGACAAATATGACGTGAAGGTGCTTGGCACACCGGTAAGAGCTATCATGGACACTGAAGACCGTGAGCTTTTTGTAAAGAAACTTGACCAGATTAATGTAAAGACCATCAAGAGTGAGGCTGTAAGCACCGTCCACGATGCCATCTCGGCTGCTAATGCACTTGGCTATCCGGTAATCGTGCGTGCGGCATATGCACTTGGCGGACTCGGGAGCGGCTTTTGCGACGATGAGCAACAGCTTGTTGCCTTGGTGGAAAAAGCGTTGGCTTTTTCACCCCAGGTGCTTGTCGAAAAGTCGCTTAAAGGATGGAAAGAAGTGGAATATGAGGTGGTGCGTGACCGCTTTGACAACTGCATCACGGTATGTAACATGGAAAATTTTGACCCGCTGGGCATTCACACCGGCGAGTCAATCGTGGTCGCCCCCTCACAGACGCTCTCCAATGAGGATTACCACTATCTACGCAAACTTGCAATAAAGATTATACGCCATATAGGTATCGTCGGCGAGTGTAACGTGCAGTATGCCTTTGACCCCTCGTCGATGGATTACCGTGTGATTGAAGTCAATGCGCGTTTGTCGCGTTCATCGGCGCTTGCATCGAAGGCTACAGGATATCCGCTTGCCTTTGTTGCCGCGAAGCTTGGTCTCGGCTACGGTCTGTTTGATTTGAAAAACTCTGTGACCAAGGAGACTTCGGCTTTCTTTGAGCCGGCGCTTGATTATATCGTGGTGAAGATTCCGCGTTGGGACCTTGGTAAATTCCACGGCGTGAAGCGTGAAATCGGCTCATCGATGAAGTCGGTGGGAGAGGTGATGTCAATCGGACGTACATTTGAAGAGGCTATTCAGAAAGGTCTCCGCATGATAGGTCAGGGCATGCACGGCTTTGTAGAGAATAAGGAAATCAAGATAGCCGACATTGACCGTGCGCTTAAAGAGCCTACCGACAAGCGTATATTCGTGATATCAAAGGCGATGCGCGGGGGATATTCCGTAGAGCGTATCCATGAGCTTACAAAGATAGACAGGTGGTTCCTCTATAAGCTGTATAATATAGTGATGACAGCCGATGAGATGGAGACCTATAATGATCTGTCGCAATTGCCGGCTACGCTGTTGCGTCAGGCAAAGGAGCAGGGATTCAGTGACTTCCAGATTGCGCGTGCGCTCCACAAGGAGGGGCTGACCGATGTGGAAGGTGCAGTGGCTGAGATAAGGGGGCTGCGCAAATCGCTCGGTATAGTCCCTGTGGTGAAGCAGATTGACACTCTTGCAGCCGAATATCCCGCGATGACCAATTACCTTTATCTTACTTACAACGGTACTGCCGACGATGTGAACTATCTCCACGACCACCGCTCGATTGTAGTGCTCGGCTCGGGTGCTTACCGCATCGGTAGCTCGGTAGAGTTTGACTGGTGTTCGGTCAACGCTCTTATGACCGTGAAGCGTGAGGGCTGGCGCTCGGTGATGATTAACTACAATCCCGAGACTGTGTCGACTGATTATGATATGTGTGACCGACTCTATTTCGACGAGCTTACCTATGAACGCGTGATGGATATTCTTGACCTTGAGCAGCCTCATGGCGTGATATTGTCGGTGGGCGGTCAGATACCCAATAATCTTGCCACGCGTCTTGATGATGCCGGTGTGCCCATTCTCGGAACTTCCGCCAAGTCTATTGACAATGCGGAAGACCGCCATAAGTTCTCGGCAATGCTTGACCGCATAGGAGTCGACCAGCCCCGCTGGAGGGAGCTGACATCGTTTGACGACATCAATAAGTTTATTGATGAGGTAGGATTCCCGGTGCTTGTGCGTCCGAGCTATGTGCTTTCCGGTGCAGCCATGAATGTGTGCAGCAACAATGAGGAGCTTGAACGCTTCCTGCGTCTGGCGGCAAATGTGTCCAAGCAGCATCCTGTCGTTGTGACGGAGTTTATCCAGAATGCCAAGGAAATCGAGATGGATGCCGTGGCGCAGAATGGCGAGATAAAGGTGTATGCCATCTCTGAGCATATCGAGTTTGCCGGTGTACACTCGGGTGACGCCACTATCCAGTTCCCGCCGCAGAAACTTTATGTGGAGACTATACGACGCATAAAGAAAGTAAGTCAGAAGATAGCCAAGGCGCTTGACATTTCCGGCCCGTTTAATATACAGTTCCTTGCCAAAAACAATGATATCAAGGTGATTGAGTGTAACCTCAGGGCATCGCGTTCATTCCCCTTTGTGAGCAAGGTGTTGAAACTCAACTTTATTGATATAGCTACCCGCGTCATGCTCGGTCATGATGTCGAGAAACCGCATAAAAACGCGTTTGACCTTGACTACGTGGGCATAAAGGCTTCGCAGTTCTCATTCTCCCGTCTTCAGGGTGCCGACCCCGTGCTTGGTGTCGACATGTCGTCGACCGGCGAGGTAGGATGTATCGGTGCCGACACTGACGAGGCTATACTGAAGGCGATGCTTTCTGTGGGTATGCGTATCCCGTCAAAGGGTAAGGGTGTGCTTCTGTCGACAGGTACTGCCAAGCAGAAGGCGGCGATGCTTGATGCTGCCCACGAGCTTCATAATTCCGGTTACAGCTTGTATGCTACCGGTGGTACCCATCAGTTCCTTACCGACAACGGTATTCCGGCTATAAAGGTCTATTGGCCCAGTCAGCCCGACATGCAGCCTCAGGCGCTTTCGCTTCTTCATGACAAGGCTATTGACCTGGTTGTCAACATACCCAAAAACCTTTCGGAGACCGAGCTTACCAATGGCTACCGCATACGCCGTGCGGCAATCGACCTCAATGTGCCGTTGCTCACCAATGCTCGTCTTGCCTCGGCATTTATCAACGCGTTCACGCACATGAGTGTCGATGACATCGAAATTCGTAGCTGGGATGAATATTGATGCGATTAATTTGCAAGTAAATAAAAAAAGTAGTAACTTTGCCCTCGCTTTAAGCAATCGGGGCGTAGCGCAGTCCGGTTAGCGCACCTGCTTTGGGAGCAGGGGGTCGCGAGTTCGAATCCCGCCACCCCGACCACAGACAAAGGGTTGAACGACAGCATCGCTGAGTTCAACCCTTTCCTGTTATCCCCATTTTTATAATGCCACGTCATTTTTCCGGCGTGTGTATAATCATAGATATTAAGGTTTAAAGAAGGTTTAATTTTGTTGTAAATTGCAATCTGCTGATATCTAATGCCTATTTTTGAATATCTTTGTGCCGATATGTCATTATGCTTACATATTATTATACATATGCTTAAGGTGGATATTCATTTATTAAAGGGTGCGGCGATATCGCGTAGTCGGGTTACTATGTCACTTTTGGCGGTGTTGGTGACTATGACGGTTTCTGCAGGAAATCCGGTAGTGGTTGATTCGGCTACCGGTGAGCCGTTGGCTGGTGCATCGGTGTTTGACAATCGTGGCGTGATGCTCGGGGTTTCCTCTTCCGACGGAAAAGTACCCTTTGTCTCTCGCGACGCCTATCCGCTCACAATCCGTTATATGGGTTTCCACGAGTCTACGGTGACAAATCCGCTGGATTCAATCGTGAGGATGAAAGAGAATTTTTACCGGTTGCCGGAAGTGGTAGTAAATGCCTCTGACCGTCAGGTGCTTCATATGCTTGCCTATGTGCGTGAATACTCGACACTTACCACCTATACCGATACCGTGACACTTTATCGTGACAAATGGGTCGACTTCATGATTCCCGACAAGAAGAAAGGACGTTTTAAAGGATGGCGTCTACCGCGTATACTGTCGTCAAGTTCATATTATCATTTTTCCAATTCAGCCGGACTTGACAGCGTAAGTGACAGGTTTAACCAGCATTTTTCTTGGACTGACTGGGTCGGGGTCATAGACCGCGTGCCTGTACCGCTGTCTATTCAGAATGATGCTTTTTCCGTAGACACGGTATTTGGCAAATATAGCCCTACTGAGACATGGCTGAGGAAAGGCAGGGATATAACCCTTGATGTAAATGTACTTGCCGATACTGTGAGTCGCAGATGGATGCCAAATATGTCCACGTTCTTTAAAAATCATATTGATTTTGAGTGTGTTAAGATACGCTACAATTTTAATGACGGCATAGTGGCTGACTACCTCTCAGCAAGCGGTCTGACGGGTATTGCGGTAAATATAGAGTCAAATGGCAGGGGTAGGGACATGTTTCGGTTTAATCGCCGTGACGAGCCGTTTTTTGTGTCTACCTATGCAGAGATTTATCTTGCCGACAAGGAGTATATAAGTGTCAAGGAGGCTAAAAAGTGGGAAAACTATGCCTTTGAGCCTCTTGATTTCAAATTGTTGCCGCTTCCCGAAGGTGTGCCCCCTTTACAGCCTTCAACAGAAGAGCTGATTGCGCGCGTGGGTGAAATTAATTCCGATGCATTGCGCTTGGAGACGGAGCCCGACAAGCGCCTTGCCGGATGTGACCTGACGCCTCTTACCACGAAGCAAAAGATACTCAAGCGCCTTAAAGGTCTTTTGAATATGAGAGGTTCATATTATGGAGGAGTCTATAATAATAGTGGCAATAGCCGCTGATAATTAGATGATTGTGTTTTTAATCGTAAAATTTTAACCACTTGCTTTTTTTACATTGGCCCATAATTATTATCTTTGTGTAATAAGAAATTTTTAGTTAAAAAACAGAGGTTAACATGATATGCTTTCACTTCAGGTCATTGCAGGCAGCTTTGCTTCTTGCCATGTCCGGTATCTCCGCTTATGCGGCTCCGCCCGCATTGCCGGGAACGATGCCCAATTATTTTGAACAGCCCTCAGGAGAGGCTGTTGCTCCCGATAGTGAGGGATTTATAAGGCGTTGGCTCTTGCTTGAGCCGATTGAGAAGCCTAACCGCAGCAATACGGTGTTTACCGACAGTTATCTGCGCGAGGCGTTCAATACCGAGTATTTTAAGGGGCAGACTACCGTTGTGCCTTCAGCCGGAAAGGTTGTAAAGGTTGACGGGAAGAAACTGCGTTGGCATGCTCTTGACAGCAAACTTTTTAATATCAAGCTTTTCCGCTTTGCGTCCAATCTTGAGAAGCCTGTCTACGGGGTGCTGTTTTGGGCTGTGACTGTTATTGACTGCGAGGAGGAGATAAAAGATGTAAGGCTCGCCGTGGGTTCAAATTCTGCATCAATGTGGTGGATTGACGGAGAAGAGGTGCTTCTGCTGTCAGGCGACCGCCGTATGGTGGTTGACGATGCCATGTCACGCCGTCTCACTTTAAAAAAGGGGCGCAATATCATCAGGGGAGCCATAATCAATGGACCCGGAATGAGTGATTTTTGTGTGCGTTTTGTCGATGACAAGGGCGCGCCTGTAACCGGTTTTACTGTCGAAAAATTATGATTGATATGACTATGGATGCAATCTTCAAGGTGACAGGTGTCACCGCTATGCTTCTTACCTCGCTGTCGGCTGCCTCGCAGATAGGGGAGCCTTTTATCCATGACCCTTCGACGGTGATGGAGTGTGATGGAAAATATTATACATTCGGCACCGGAGGTGGAGGTCTGATTTCTGACGACGGTTGGTCATGGCATGGCGGTGCGGTGAGACCGGGCAGGGGTGCGGCTCCCGATGCCGTTAAAATAGGCGACCGCTATCTTGTGGCTTATAGTGCTACCGGTGGCGGTCTTGGTGGCTCTCATAAAGGGTCGGTGTTGACAATGTGGAACAAGACCCTTGACCCGACATCGCCTGATTTTGCATTTACCGACCCGGTTGAAGTGGCATGGTCGGAGGATGGCGACGATTGCGATGCCATAGATGCCGGGCTGCTTCTTGACCCGACCGACGGAAGATTGTGGCTGTCTTATGGCACATATTTCGGCTTTATCCGTCTGGTGGAACTTGACCCGGCTACCGGCGCAAGGGTAGAGGGCAACCAACCGATAGATATAGCAATCGACTGTGAGGCAACCGACCTGATATATCGCGACGGATGGTATTATCTTCTTGGCACTCACGGCACATGCTGCGATGGTCCCAACTCTACATATAACATAGTTGTAGGCAGGTCGCGTAATGTGACTGGACCTTACCTTGACAAGCTTGGAAGGGATATGCTGAAAGGTGGCGGAAAGATGGTAATTGCCGCTCGTGATAATATGACCGGGGCAGGACACTTCGGACGCTATATCGAGGATGAAGGTGTAGAAAAGATGTCATGTCACTTTGAAGCTGATTTTAATCGCGGGGGCATGAGTGTGCTTGCGTTCTATCCGCTGCTATGGCGCGACGGCTGGCCTGTCGCCGGTGAAGCGTTCAGGGAAGGCACATATGAGATTGAATCGGAACGTCGCGGTTACGCGCTTGAATTATGTGTCGATTTCCAGCGTATGGAAGGCGGCAAACACCGGTTCTGGGAGCCGGTCACTGAGCCGTTAGAGCCTCTGAAGCTGCAGACTCTTGACGATGTAATCGGCTCATGGAGCGATGGCGACATCAACCTACGCATAGGCGACTATATGTTTCGTCCCCATCAAAAATGGACTGTTACCGCTGTTCCTGAAGCCGGTGGCTACCTTACGTCACCCTACTTTAAGATTACGATTGAAGGCACCGAGAGGGCGCTTGCCGCTACTGCCGATGCAGAGGTTGTAACTGTGCCGCGATACACAGGTGGTCCGGAGCAGTTGTGGCGTATAGAGCAGCTTGTCGACGGTACATATCGTATAATGCCCAAGGAGGTTCCGGGGCATGACGGTGAGCTGGTGTTGATGTCGATAGCCGACAGTACGCCTACTCTCGGCAAGTTTGATTTTAATTCCGACAATTGTAAGTGGCGTTTCCGTAAGCCGTGACGCGCTGCAACCGGTCAAGATAAATATGACACCTTGCAACAAAGTTAGTTGCAGGGTGTTGTATTTATATAAAGTAAATATATATGGCTACAAAATCTTTACGACGGATTATTGCCACGGTCGTCGCAGTGGTGGCATTTGCAGGCGCTCAGCAGGCAATGGCGCAATATTATGGGATTGCCAATCAGATTCCCGCGATGTTGTCACCGGCACTTTCCGGTTCAATGAACTACAAGGGATTTGTCGAGCTGTCGGGGGTGGCGGGCTTTGGCGATAACCGCGCCAATATAGTCGGAGTCACCACATCTCAGGGTTTCCAGTACTCGTCATGGTTTTTCATGGGAGCCGGTCTTGGTGTAGAGGTGGCGATGAGCAATAGCGACATTCTTGCAAGCGATGTCGGGCGCGCCCGTTTACGCGAGCACTCCAACTCATCGACCAAGGTGATGATTCCGGTATTTTCCGATTTTCGCTTTAATTTTGGCAATACGGGAGGTATCTCTTTCTTTGCCGATGTCAAGCTCGGCGCGTTATGGCTTATCGGCAACAGCTATCTGCGGTTGCAGGAAGGATGTATGACAGGCGACGCCCAGTTTTATTGCAAGCCCGCGCTTGGAGTAAGGATACCTGTCAGCAATGTCAATACGCGTCAGGCTGTTAACATAGGCGTGGCGTATGAACTTATCACATCCGACAATAATTACAATTACTGGAGCGACAATACGATAACGCTCAATTGTCTCGGTGTGTCACTTTCTTACGAATGGTGACAATAGGCGCTTGAACTTGTATTTGGTCGCGCGTCTATGCTCAAAGCGGTTGATGCGCGCGAGTATATCTTCTGTTGTCTTGTCGACATCCCAGTTGCGAAGACGGGCATATTCACCGGCAATCAGCGAAAGCACTTCGCGACGGTGGGTGACGCGCATGATGTTTGCGGCACACTCTTCATATGAAAATCCGGTTCCGAATTTGCTGCGGTTTATATCTATTAGGGTGAAGTGATTGGAGTCGTCGGGACCGGTATGGTAAAGTATATTGGAGAGGTTGGGGTCACCGTGGAGCACCCCATTTTCATGAAGATACGCCATGTAACGTGCTACATCGAGTGCCAGCGTCTTGTCATAATCAGGCTTTTCGACAAGCTCGGGAAAGAGTGGTTTGTCGTCAGTCTTGACTGAAATGAAATAGCTGTCGAGCAGCAATCCCGACTTGTTTATCTCTATATACGCGATAGGCAGCGGCGTGGAGATGCCCATGTCAATCATGCGTACGGCATATCGGTAGGCACGTTTAGCTTTTCCTTGACAAAAGAAGGTGTAGGCTATGCGTTGCACGACATTGGGGCGTTTGTAGCGCTTTACTACAAAATCAATACCCTCGTGACGCAATATCTTGACTACATTGCGCTTATGATATATCTCGGTGCCTGTAGAGTCAAATATTGCGGGTATCGATTCAATATACTCCTTGTGGTTAGCGTATGTCCCGTTTATAACGATTTTCATGACGATAAAAAAAGGAAGTTGCGTCGGCAGTGACTCAACTTCCCGGTGATTGTACCTGAAGCGGGACTCGAACCCGCACAGCCGTAATGGCCAAGGGATTTTAAGTCCCTCGTGTCTACCATTCCACCATTCAGGCAGCTCTACGCCTAAGGGCGATTCGGCGTGACAAAGTTAACAAGTAATTTCGGATTGTGCAAGCGTGGCGAGATGAATTTTAGAGCTTGTTTAATAATAAATGTTGCTGTCAGGGCGGTCATTCGTCGAGCAGATTTTTGTTTGTGATGAGGGAGTTATGGGATTCCATAACGACCGAAGAGCAGGCGGAAATTTAAAATACGATATTGTAGCCTCCCGTTGCAGCCGGTAGCACACGGTAACGGCGCAATCCGTACTTTCTGTCATATGCGACACCTGACACGGCACTGCCTTGGTATTCACATACATTGTAGACCGAGCCACATTGCGGGCAGCGTGCTTCAAGATTGTCAGGGTTAAATCTCACTCTTACAGTGGGGCTTACCTCTACCGGGCATGAAAGGTCATAGGCAAGCGGGCTGTTGGTTAGGTCGGTGACAAGCAGTATTCCGCCAAATCCGGTGAAGGTCATCGCCGTAAAGGGGAAGTCGGCGGGTATGCGGTCAGCCTTTATAAAGGTACGCGACTGTCCGAGTCCGTGTACGCCATATATGTCCCAATATCCGGGATTGCTTAACTCGACATTGACGCTCATAGCGGGTATGCGCTCATCGTTGACCTCTCCACATGATGAAGAGAGCAGCATGATTGCTGCGGCGAGGACAGGTGTGGCGTGGCGTGTCATGCGTTGAGGATTGAAGTAATCAAGCTTTCTTCAGTATCGTTGAAATTAGTATTTTCTATAGCAGGAAGCAGCGACATGAGCTGTGACATTGTGCGCGGCCCGATTATTACCGAAGTTACAGAGGGGTCACGGAGAAGCCATGCCACCGCCATCTGCGCGAGCGTCTGGTTTCGTTCAGCCGCGATGTCGTTCAGGCGGCTGAGTTTTGCCACAAGCTCAGGGGTAATGTCGGAGCGATGTAGATGCTTGTCGTTGGCTGCGCGTGATGATTCGGGAATACCGTTAAGATACTTGTCGGTAAGCAATCCCTGCTGCAGAGGGCTGAACGCGGTATAGCCTACGCCATATTTTTCAAGTGCCTCGCGATGAGCGGAGGTAAGGTTGTCGACAAGCATGTTGGATTTGTCCTGATACACGATACAGGGCGTATGTGCATCGCGCAGGTAGGCGAGAGCCTCTACGAGTTTGTCGGCTGGATATTTGGACAATCCCACATACAATGCTTTGCCTGACCTTACGATGTCGACAAGTGCCTGCATGGTCTCCTCGACGGGAGTCACCCCGTCGTAGCGATGGGAGTAAAATATGTCCACGTAATCGATGCCCATGCGTGAGAGCGACTCGTTGATTGAAGTCATCAGCATCTTTCGCGACGAGCCATCGCCATAGGGTCCCTCCCACATGTCGTGACCTGCCTTGGTGGTTATTACCATCTCATGGCGGTGGGTGTGGAGCGACTGCGCCATTATGCGCCCCATCATCTCCTCGGCGGCACCAAAAGGTGGTCCGTAGTTGTTGGCAAGGTCAAATACCGTTATGCCGTTGTCAAAAGCCGTGGTGACGCGCCGGTGACATGAAGAGTAAGTCTCGTCATCACCGAAATTCCACCAGAAGCCGAGTGACAGAGCCGACAATGGGAGTCCCCACTTGCCGCAGCGGCGATAGGGCATATTTTTTTCATAGCGCGACGGGTCGGCTACGTATGGTTTACGTGGTTGGGGAGGGAGATTCATGATTTTAAAATTTGATTAGTTGTCGAGCAGTGACGCAAATGCGCGGTGATAGGTCTCGAAGTTGAAGTCGGCAAGCGTCTTGTCGTAAAGAGCCTTTATCTTGTCGTTGCAAAGGTTGCCAATCGAGCCTTCATGGGTGTGGTGTACCTCTTTGACCGCATTGAATTTGCCTTCCTCGATTTCAAGACCTACTTTCTTGTAGGCATCGCGGAACGGCACGCCGTCAAGTGTAAGGCGATTCACCTCCTCGACAGAGAACATGTAGCGGTAACGTTCGTCGTCAACAATAGATTCGTTGACTTTAATCTGCGATACCATTGCATTTACCATGTCGATTATAGATATTATCTCGTCAAATGCCGGGAGGAAATTCTCTTTCACAAGCTGCAGGTCGCGGAAATAGCCCGATGGCAGATTGTTGGTGATTAGCGTGATTTCAAATGGCAGTGCCTGAAGCTTGTTACACTTGGCACGTGTCAGTTCAAATACATCGGGATTTTTCTTATGGGGCATGATTGACGAGCCTGTCGTAAACTCATCAGGCAGCTTGATAAAGCCGAAGTTTTGTGAGTTGAAAAGACATGCATCGTAGGCAAGTTTGCCTATGGTGGCAGCGACGCTTGCAAGTGCTTGTGCGACAATGCGCTCTGTCTTGCCGCGTCCCATCTGTGCGTACACCACGTTATAGTCCATGCTTTCAAATCCGAGCAAATCGGTGGTCATGGTTCGGTTGAGCGGAAATGACGAACCGTAGCCTGCTGCCGAGCCGAGAGGATTGCGGTTGGTGATGTCGTAGGCGGCGCGCATTACCGTAAGGTCGTCGACAAGCGACTCCGCATAGGCGCCAAACCATAATCCGAACGATGACGGCATAGCCACCTGAAGATGGGTATAACCGGGCAGTAGCACGTTTTTGTAGCGGTCGCTTTGCTTAAGCAGCGTGTCAAAGAGGCGTGTCATCGCCTTGGTGACATCCTCTATTCTTGAACGTATGAAAAGTTTCAGGTCTACAAGCACCTGGTCGTTGCGTGACCGTCCGGAATGAATTTTCTTGCCGGTGTCACCGAGACGACGGGTAAGCATCAGCTCTACCTGGGAATGCACATCTTCAATGTCGTCTTCAATCTTAAACTCGTTTTTGCCGATGACATTATAGATTTCGCGTAGCTCCGCGCTGAGAGTCTTAAGCTCTTCAGCAGTCAGCAAGCCTATCGATTCGAGCATTTTTATGTGGGCAAGCGACCCGAGCACATCGTATGGCGCAAGATAGAGGTCCATCTCACGGTCGTGTCCTACGGTGTAGGATTCCACATCATGATCCACAGTGGTGGATTTTTCCCAGAGTTTTGATGCCATAATAATCAGAGTAAAGAGGATAACGCGATAAAAATCGTGCCGTTATTTTACAAAAGCAAGATTCTTGATCATGTCGCCAAACTTATTGGCGGCTTCTTGCAATTTCGGTCCTACCATAGGGCGGAGCATTGCCGGCATATCCACGTCAATAGATGTGACCACTTCGGTGTTGTCGGTGTCTTTTTCGTTGAGATTTACCGACAGGATGATGGGCACAGGAGCGTTTTCGGCAGTAAGGGCAAGGCGTTTTGCCGGTATACGCTCGGTTACGCGCAGTGTCATGTCGCCCATAGGAGCGGCATTTATCACGATAGTGTCTTCTGTGAAGGTCACAGAGCCTATTTTTGCCTTGACATCTTCGGGAAGTTGCTCGATGCGCTCCTGAAATGAGCCAAGATTGCTTATGCGGTCAAATACTGTCGATGCAGGCATAGCCACATCGACAGGTTTGCTTGAATATGTTGTCATATTGAGTTTACGTTGTTAACAAGGGGTAGATGATTAGTCTGCCTTGGTGGTGTTGGGTACCCAGCTTGCGGGGTCTTTGCGCCATTCCTTCAGGGTCTCAAGGTCTTGCTCCTTGATGTAGTTGGTCTCAAGGGCTGCTTCAAGCATTGAGTTGTAGTTGCTGAGGGTGACGAGTTTCACGCCGGCTTCATTGAAGCGTTTTACCGCAACCGGGAATCCATAAGTGAAGATTGCAGCCATACCTACTACTTCGCAACCTGCGTTACGTATCGCTTCAACAGCCTTGAGGCTGCTGCCGCCGGTAGAGATGAGGTCTTCGATTACCACGATTTTCTGACCGGGCTTGAGGTTACCTTCGATAAGGTTTTCAAGACCGTGGTCCTTCGGGGTGGAACGTACATATACGTAGGGAAGTCCGAGCGTGTCGGCTACGAGGGCACCCTGGGCGATAGCTCCGGTGGCAACACCTGCGATGGCATCGGGAGCCTCGAAATTTTCCATAATCAGGCGGCAAAGCTCCACTTTGATGAAGCTGCGCAGCTCGGGGTAAGACAGCGTCTTGCGATTGTCAGTGTATATCGGTGAATTCCAGCCTGAAGCCCATGTGAAAGGAATATCGGGTTGCAATTTGATTGCTGAGATTTTTAACAACTTTTCGGCTACGAGGCTTTCTAACTTTTTCATCTTGAATTGTATTTGGAATTATGTTGGTGCAAAGATAGTGTTTATGAGGCAAATTACCAATAAAAACATAGTAAATTGTAAAGAATTATTGCTACTTTTGCAATGTAAAATTTATTGAAAATGTCAGAAGAAATCCTTACTTTAAGTGACATATACAAGGCGGCACATGTCTTGAAGGGTGTTGTCCGTCACACTGAGCTTATAAGAGCGCAGAAAATTAATCCCGAGAGTGAAGTGTATCTGAAGCCCGAGTGTCTTCAACATACCGGTTCATTTAAGCTTCGTGGCGCGTATTACAAAATCTCCCAGCTTTCGCCTGAGGAGAAGTCTCATGGCGTAATTGCATGCTCTGCAGGAAATCATGCGCAGGGTGTCGCGCTCGGAGCTAAGGCTAACGGTATAAAATCGATTATCTGTCTGCCCGAGGGTGCCCCCATTTCCAAAGTTGAGGCTACCAAGAAGTATGGAGCCGAGGTGTGTCTCGTGCCCGGCGTATATGACGATGCCTACAAGCGCGCGCTTGAGATGCGTGACGAGCATGGCTACACTTTTGTGCATCCGTTCAATGACCCGCTTGTGATAGCGGGGCAGGGCACTATAGGTCTTGAGATACTTGACGAGATGCCCGATGTGGAGGCTGTGATTGTGCCCGTGGGCGGCGGCGGACTTATCTCCGGAGTGGCATTTGCCATTAAGGCGGTTAGTCCCAATGTTAAAATATATGGAGTGCAGGCGGCAGGGGCGCCGAGTATGGTGGAGTCGTTGAAAGAAGACCATATAAAGTGTCTTAAGAATGTGTCGACCGTAGCCGACGGTATTTCGGTGAAAGAACCGGGTGACAATACCTTTGAGCTTTGCCGTAAATATGTCGATGAGATTGTGACTGTAAGCGACGACGAGATTTCAGCCGCTATCCTTGCCATGATGGAGCAGGAAAAACTTGTTGCCGAGGGTGCCGGGGCGGTTGCCGTGGCTGCCGCGATGTTTAATAAGGTGCCTATAAAAGGCAAGCGCACTGTGTGTCTTGTATCGGGTGGTAATATCGATGTCACCATATTGAGCCGTGTCATCAACCGCGGTCTTATAAAGAGCGGCAGAAACTATGCCGTCAATATCGACCTTTTTGACAAGCCGGGTGTGCTTGCCGACGTGAGCCGTATCATCGGTGAACTTGGCGGTAATATCATATCGGTGACCCATGAGCGTATCAGTGTCGACACTCCTATCACAAGCTGTTCGCTGCGTCTTGTGATGGAAACGCGTAATCAGGAGCATATTGACATTATCAGAAAGGGTCTCGCTGATGCCGGTTACAAGATTCTGAATTAGTCATCTGATTTGGAAGTTTAGATTCACTAATATTCCAAAAAGGATAATATCTTTTCCTTTTTGGAATATTGTGTATATGAGATTTGTGCAGAGTTTATTTATGTAGTAAGTTTGTTTTTATTAAATTCACTAAACACAACACATGAAATATAGTATTGTTGCATCGGGGATGTCACTCCTCGGATTGTGCTTTGCTTTTTCGGTTTCCGCTCAAGATTTACAACCCGACACATTGTCGCTGTCGCTCGACCGGTGTATAGCTATTGCGTTGTCGGAAAATCCCACTGTTAAAGTTGCCGACATGGAGGTGACGCGTGTGGATTATGCTAAGAAAGAGACGATAGGGCAATTGCTCCCTACTGTGAATTTCGGAGGAAATTATAACCGCATGATAGCAAAGCAGGTTGCTTACATGAACATGGATGGTTTCGGCTCGATGATGGGCGGAGCCGGCGGCGATGCTTCTGATGAGGGTGCCGCTGACAACGCGACTCCTGCGTCAAGGGCTGATGCTTCCGGTGGCGGAGGTAAAAACAGCGGTATAAAAATGGGACTTGACAACAGCTATCAGGTAGGATTCAATGCCTCGCTGCCTCTGATTGCCCCGCAACTGTGGGCATCGTTGAAGCTTAGTGACAGCCAGATATTGCAGAACGTCGAGGCGGCGAGAGCGTCGCGCCTGTCACTTGTCAACCAGATTAAGTCGGCTTATTACACACTGCTGCTTGCTGTCGACAGCCATAAGGTGATTCAGGAGAGCTACGACAACGCGGTGTTCAACCACAAGATATATGAAAAAAAGTTTCAAGTGGGCACAGCTTCTGAATATGAGGTGCTACGCTCTGCCGTGCAGGTGAAAAATGTCGAGCCTGAACTCCTTCAGGCTGAAATTGCCATCAAGCAGGCGCGGTTGCAGCTTGCCATACTGATGGGCATTGACGCCTCAAATGTAGTGGAGGCTACCACTTCGCTTGCCGATTACGAGGAAGATATGTATGAGAATACTCTCAAGCTTGAAACCGGTTCTATCGAGGGTAATACCGACTTGCGTACACTTGACTTGCAGACACGTTCGCTCCGTAATGCACTTTCAATACAGAAGATGTCATGGTTTCCGACGCTTGCACTTACAGCAAGCTACAACTGGACTTCGTCGTCTAACGGAAACCCGCTCCGAAATTTCCGCTGGGATCCATATTCGGTAGTGGGCTTGTCGCTTAATTTCCCGATTTTTGAGGGCGGTCAGCGTTATCATAAGATTAAGCAGGCGCGCATACAGGTCGAGGAGATGAGCTGGCAGCGTGAAAATCTTGAACGCTCGATTAAGATGCAGGTTGACCTTGCTGTCGACAATATCCAGAAAAATGTGCGTCAGATTTCAAGTAGTTCAGAGAGTGTGGCACAGGCGGTGAAAGCTCATGAGATAATGGAGAAATCGTTTGAAATCGGTGCGGCAAGCTATCTTGACCTCCGCGACTCTGAGCTTGCGCTTACACAGGCGCGTCTCGCTTACTATCAGTCGATTTACAATTATCTTGTCGCTAATAGTGAGCTGGAGTTGCTTCTTGGCAATGCCGACCTCGAAAAATACAGCAATTTGGCAGAATAATAAATCAGAAAAATCACATTATATATCCACGATTATGTCAGTCAGAATACACGGTGCCGCGGCTTCTCTTATGCTCGGTGCGATGATGGTAGCCACGCTTTATTCATGTGGTGGAAAAAATGAGACAGTCCAAAAGGAGGCTGTCGACGAGCGACCTAATGTCGAGATACTTAAGGTTCATGAACAGGATGTGAGCCAGCTGGTTTCATATACAGCTACGGTTGAGGCTTACAAGACCAACAATATAACCACTTCAACTCCCAACCGTATCAAGTCGATACTTGTTGATGTAGGTTCAAAAGTGGCAAAAGGGCAGCGTCTTGTGGTGCTTGACAATGTGAATATCGACCAGCTGAAAGTAAGGCTTGACAACACAGAGCGCGAATATAACCGCGCCCTTGAGCTATATAATATAGGTGGTGGCACCAAGCAGGCTGTCGACCAGATGAAGACCGAACTCGACGCGGCACGCCGCCAATATGACAATCAGGTTGAAAACACTTTCCTCGTGTCGCCTATAGCCGGGGTGGTCACCGCGCGCAATTATGATGCCGGCGACATGACCGCACAACTGCCTATACTTACCATTGAGCAGATACAGCCCGTTAAAGTGCTTATCCACGTGAGTGAAAGCGAGTTTACCAAAGTCCATAAAGGGATGAAGGTCGATGTGTATCTCGACGTGTATGGCGACGAGCGTTTCGAGGGTGTCGTGGAACTTATACATCCTACTATAGACTCAGCTACGCGCACCTTTACGGTAGAGGTCAATATCGCCAACCGCGATGAGCGTGTGCGTCCCGGAATGTTTGCCCGCGTGGTCATGAATTTCGGTACCGAAAATCGTGTCGTGGTACCCGACCGGGCTATTGTGAAGCAGACCGGTTCAGGTGAAAAATATGTATATGTCTATGCCGATGGAAAAGTGTCGTTTAACAATGTGAAGGTAGGACAGCGTCTCGGTGACTCCTACGAGCTTATTTCAGGCGTTGAAAATGGTGCCGAAGTGGTTATCTCCGGACAGTCGCGCCTTGCCAACGGCATTGAAGTCAACGTGATAGACAAAAATGATAAGTAATAAACCAATTATTTAGTAACAATGAGTTTATATGCAAGTGCGGTGAAACGCCCTATCATGACCACGCTCTGCTTCGTGGCGGTGGTCATTCTGGGTCTGTTTTCGCTTTCGACACTGCCTATCGACCTCTATCCCGATGTCGAGACCAACACCATTATGGTGATGACCTCATATGCGGGTGCGAGTGCTCCTGATATAGAGCAGAATGTGACACGACCGCTTGAAAACAGTCTTAACGCGGTCAACGACCTTAAGCATATCACGTCCAAGTCACGTGAAAACATATCTGTGATAACACTTGAATTTGAATATGGCGAGGATATCGACGTGCTCACCAATGATGTGCGCGACAAGCTCGACATGGTTAAGAGCCAGCTTCCCGATGCTGCCGAAAATCCAATCATATTCAAGTTCAGCTCCGATATGATTCCTATCGTGATGCTGTCGGTTCAGGCCAAGGAGAGTATGCCGGGTCTTTATAAGATTCTTGACGAGAATGTGGCAAACCCTCTGGCGCGTATCAGTGGCGTAGGCTCGGTGTCTATCTCCGGAGCGCCAAAGCGTGAGGTTCACATTTATGTCGACCCACAGAGACTTGAGGCATACAATCTGTCGGTGGAAACTATCTCGGCGTTGATTGCGGCTGAAAACCGCAATATCCCGGGCGGTTCATTTGATATAGGTAGCGATACATACTCACTGCGTGTCCAGGGCGAATTTTCTTCGACCGACCACTTGAAGGACCTGGTAGTGGCGTCGCAGGGTGGACGAAACATCTATCTGCGTGACGTGGCACGTATCGAAGATACTCTTGAGGAGCGCGCCCAGGAGACATTTAACAATGGCGAGCAGGGTGCCATGATTATCGTGCAGAAGCAGTCGGGTGCCAATTCGGTGCAGATTTCCGAAGAGGTGATGAAGATGCTCCCCTCGTTGCAGAAGCGTCTTCCCTCCGATGTGAAGCTCGGCGTGATTGTAGATACATCTGACAATATCCGCAATACCATCGCCTCGCTTGTCGAGACTGTGTTATACGCGCTGTTGTTCGTGATTATAGTGGTGTTTGCGTTTCTCGGACGCTGGAGGGCGACGCTTATCATCACCATCACCATCCCGATTTCGCTTATCGCGTCATTCATTTACCTTGCCGTTACCGGCAATTCGCTCAACATCGTGTCGCTATCGGCACTCTCCATCTCTATCGGTATGGTGGTCGATGACGCTATCGTGGTACTGGAGAATGTCACTACCCATATCGAACGTGGTTCCGACCCCAAGCAGGCTGCCGTTCATGGCACCAATGAGGTTGCCGTCTCGGTAATCGCCTCCACGCTTACTCTTATCGCGGTGTTTTTCCCCTTGACGCTCGTCACCGGTATGACCGGTGTACTTTTCCGTCAGCTTGGCTGGATGGTGACAATCATGATGATAATCTCTACCGTGTGTGCGCTTTCACTTACCCCGATGCTCTGCTCTCAGTTGCTCCGCAAGGATGTGAAGCATGGAAAGGTTTACAATCTGCTTTATACTCCTGTACGCAAGACTCTTGACGCATTTGACAACGGTTATGCGTGGCTGCTCGGAAAAGTGGTCGGTCACAAGACCGTGACTATCGTGATATGTCTTGCTACTTTTGTCGGCTCCATATTTTTGATGAAAAATGTCGGTACTGAGTTCTTCCCCGTGGCTGACGATGCACGCCTTTCGGTCAACTTGGAGCTTCCTATCGGCACCCGTGTCGAAATTGCCAAGGATGCCATGGAAAGGCTCTATGCCGAGTGGAAGGAGAAATACCCGGAGATTATGGTGATGAACTATACCACAGGCTCCGCTTCGAGTGACAACACTTTCGCTTCGTTGCGCGACAACGGTACCCACATTATTTCCGCCAACGTACGCCTTCTTGACCCGGGCGACCGTGAACGCGGCATCACCGAGATTGCGGCGATGATGCGTAACGACCTACTGCATTACCCCGAGTTCCGCAAGGTGCAGGTGACCGTGGGCGGCGGTATGGGTATGGGCGGTCAGTCGCAGCTTGACTACGAGGTCTACGGTTATGACTTTACCGAGACCGACACCGTGGCACAGCGTCTTGTAAGGCTTCTGTCGGGCATCAAGGGTACTGCCGACGTGAGAGTGTCACGTTCCGACTATCAGCCCGAGTATCAGGTGGACTTTGACCGAGAAAAGCTCGCGCTCTACGGATTGAACCTCCAGACTGCCGCCACTTACCTGCGTAACCGTATCAACGGTTCTATCGCGTCGCTCTACCGCGAGGATGGCGAGGAGTATGATATCAAGGTGATGTATGCTCCTGAAAAGCGTACATCTCTTCAGGATATAGAAAACATACTTATCTATTCGCCCACGGGTCAAGCCGTGAGAATCAAGGATGTAGGCGAGGTGGTAGAGCGTTTCACTCCGCCTACCATTGAGCGTAAGGACCGCCAGCGTATCATCACCGTTAGTGCTGTCGTTGCCGATGTGCCTATGAGTGAGATTGTAGAGAAGGCACAGGTTGAAATTGACAAGATGGACCTTCCGTCGGGTATCAGCATAAATATAGCGGGTAGCTACGAAGACCAGCAGGACTCTTTCCGCGACCTGCTTATGCTTGCCGCGCTTATCGTGATTTTGGTATATATCGTGATGGCTGCTCAGTTTGAGAGCTACACTTACCCCGGCATTATCATGACCTCGCTTCTTTTTGCTTTCTCCGGTGTATTTATAATATTGTGGCTTTCGGGTCACACCCTTAATATCATGTCGATGATTGGAGCCATCATGCTTATAGGTATCGTTGTGAAAAACGGTATCGTGCTCATCGACTATATCTCACTCAACCGCGAGCGCGGCATGTCGATAACCAAGGCTGTGATTACCGGTGGCAAGTCGCGTCTGCGTCCGGTGGTGATGACCACTCTTACCACTATCCTCGGTATGGTGCCGATGGCATGTGGCACGGGACAGGGCGCCGAGATGTGGCGACCTATGGGAACGGCGGTAATCGGCGGTCTTACATTCTCCACGATATTGACCCTCTTGTTTGTTCCGGCACTTTATTGTATCTTTGCCTACAACGGAGTGCGTCGCAACCGCAAGAAGATGCGCGCTACCGTGGTCGATGACAACCGGGTTGTTAAATCTTAAAATTTAGCTCATGCAAGCGATATTGATAACATTTGACCAGGCATATTACGAACGTATAATAGATATGCTCCAACGGAATAACTGCAGGGGGTTCACCTCCTGGAGGGAAGTCCAGGGCAGAGGCACTAACGACGGGGAGCCGCATTTCGGCTCCCACGCCTGGCCTTCGCTCGCCTCGGCGATAATCACGATTGTCGAGGATTCGCGTGTTGACACGGTGTTGAATAAGTTGCATGAATGGGATTTGGAGACGCCCAAGCTCGGTCTGAGGGCTTTTACATGGCGTATCGACAGGACCATTTGACAATATTTATTTCTGTTTTTTTACTATTATGGACTCAAAGAAATTTATCTTACAGGAAAGAGACATTCCCGAGGCATGGTACAATGTGCTGGCAGATATGCCCAACAAGCCGCGCCCATTGCTTCATCCGGTGACAAGGCAGCCTCTTAAAGCGGAGGATTTGTTTCCGCTTTTTACCGAGGAAGCGTCGCGACAGGAGTTTAACGACACCGACAAGTGGATAGAAATTCCTGATGAGGTGAGGGAGATGTACCGTATATGGCGTCCTACGCCGCTTGTGCGTGCACGCGGTCTTGAAAAGGCGCTCGACACCACGGCTCACATCTATTTTAAGAATGAGAGTGTAAGCCCTGTCGGCTCACATAAGCTTAACTCGGCGATACCTCAGGCTTATTACGCAAAGAAGCAGGGTGTCACCAACATCACTACCGAGACGGGTGCCGGACAGTGGGGCGCGGCGCTTTCGCTTGCCGCTCGCCATTTCGGGCTTGAGCTGGCTGTCTACATGGTGAAGGTGTCTTACCATCAGAAGCCTTACCGCCGCTCAATCATGCAGACCTATGGTGCGGAGGTGATTGCCTCTCCGAGTATGTCGACCAAGGCAGGACGCAAGATAATCACCGAAAATCCTCATTATCAAGGCTCTCTCGGTACTGCTATATCTGAGGCGGTGGAGCTTGCGCAGTCTACCCCCAATTGTAAATACACTCTCGGGTCGGTGCTTAACCATGTGGCTCTTCACCAGACGGTAATCGGTCTTGAAGCGGAGAAGCAGATGGAGATGGCAGGCGAATATCCTGATGTGGTAATAGGCTGTTTTGGTGGCGGAAGTAATTTTTCGGGTATCACATTCCCGTTTATCCGTCATAATTTCACCGGCGAGCGCAACACCCGCTTTATCGCTGCCGAGCCGGCTTCATGTCCTAAACTTACCCACGGTGTACTGCAATATGATTTCGGTGACGAGGCGGGTTACACTCCCTTGATTCCCATGTACACACTCGGACATAACTTTTCACCTGCAAATATCCATGCCGGCGGTCTGCGTTATCATGGGGCGGGCGCGGTTGTCAGCCAGCTTAAGAGCGACGGCTTCATCGAGGCGGTCGACATCCCTCAGCTTGAAACATTTGCCGCAGCTACACTCTTCGCTCAGTCAGAGGGTATTATCCCGGCTCCGGAAAGTTCTCACGCCATTGCCACTGCAATCCGCGAGGCTAAGAGAGCCAAGGAGGAGGGTACGTCGCCTGTGATACTGTTTAACCTCTCAGGTCACGGACTGATTGACATGGCTGCTTACGACTCTTATATATCGGGCGACCTCCAGAACTATTTTGTCACCGAGGAGGATGTAAAGGCTAATACCGACACGCTTGATAAAATCATTTGAATTTAACTTTTTATGGAGACAGGTGAGAAGGGGAGCGTGATTGCCCCCTTGTCCTGTCTCCGTCATTTGTTTTTTAGCTTATGGAAAAGGCATTGCGGGTGACTCCCGGTAAAAGTCTGCTCATGTTTGTGTGCTGGTGGATTTTTTCCACGGCTGTAGGCTCGTTGTTGATTAACCTTATCGGGGTTGAAAGCGTCGGGAGGCTGCGTTGTGCGATTGTGCTTCAAGACATATTTGTTTTCATCCTCCCGGTACTGCTTACCATGGCGATAGTGTCGGTGAAACCGTTGCGTGTAATCGGCATTGACCGTAAAGTGAGTGTGAGGCTGATAGCCATGATTACGCTTGCTGCTTTGGTGTCTATTCCGGTGATGAACAATATTGTTGCCTGGAACGAGTCGATTCATCTTCCTTGGGCGCAGCTGGAAAGCATGTTGCGCAACAGTGAGGATTCGGCAAAGGCTACTGTCGAGGGTATAATGCAAGGCTCTTCCATAGGCGACCTTGTGTTGTCGGTGCTTATAATGGGTGTGCTTACGGGATTTGCCGAAGAGTTGTTTTTCCGCGGCGGTCTGCAGCCACTGTTTGCGTTTGTCATGCGCAACCGTCATGCGGCGATATGGGCTACGGCATTTATATTCAGTGCCGTCCATCTGCAGTTTTTCGGGTTTGTGCCGCGTCTGCTGATGGGTGCGTTTTTCGGTTATCTTGTGTTGTGGTCGGGTTCGATATGGGCATCGGTGTTTGCCCACGCGCTCAACAATTCACTTGTGGTGATTAATTACTGGCTTATAAGCCGTGGTGCTGTCTCGGCTGATGCCAACACATTTGCCACCGGCTCTTCAGCCATAGACGTGACAATAGCCGTGGCAAGTGCTCTCGCCACGGTAGCAATGATTTACTGGATTAATCGTCAAACTTCTTGCGATAGAACATAAAGTCGCGACCAAGGTACTTTTCACGCACTGTCGGATTTTCGGCAAGTTCCTCGGAGGTGCCGTGAAATAGTATCTTGCCTTCAAACAGCAGATAGGCGCGGTCAGTGATACGCAGGGTCTCCTGTGCGTTGTGGTCGGTGATGAGGATACCTATGTTTTTTTCCTTCAGGTGATATACGACCGACTGGATATCTTCCACCGCGATAGGGTCGACTCCCGCAAACGGCTCGTCGAGCATGATGAATTTAGGATTGATGGCAAGACAGCGCGCTATCTCTGTGCGTCGGCGTTCGCCACCCGACAGCTGGTCACCGAGATTTTTGCGCACCTTTTGCAGTCGGAACTCCGAAATCAGGCTTTCGAGCTTTTCCTGCTGATATTCCTTAGATGTATTGGTCATTTCCAATACCGCCCTGATATTGTTTTCCACGCTCAGCTTGCGGAATACCGACGGTTCCTGGGCAAGATAGCCGATGCCGTTTTGCGCGCGCTTGTACACGGGATATTTCGTGATGTTGAGGTCGTTGAGATAAATCTCGCCCTCATTTGGGGTGATAAGCCCTACGGTCATGTAGAATGTCGTGGTCTTTCCGGCTCCATTAGGACCGAGTAGACCTACAATCTCTCCCTGGGTCACATTGATTGACACATGGTTTGCCACCGTACGCTTGCCATATTTCTTTACCAGGTTTTCTGTACGCAATACCATGTTGCCTTCATACAGGGTCTTTCCGGCATCGGGGTCGGAAGAGGATGAAGGCGCGGGTGTAATTGTCGAGTCAATGGTTTCAGTCGGCTGTTCTGCCGGGTTGTTGTTCAGGGTGGTTTCGTTCATAAGTGAATCATTTGATTAGGGGCAGCCATTTGCCTGCCAAGTTCAGGCGGCTTGCGATATAGTCGGTGAGAAGGTTGACAGCCACGGTGTTGTTGCCTCCCTGCGGGATGATGAGGTCGGCATGACGTTTCGACGGCTCGATGTATTGAAGGTGCATAGGTTTGAGCACACCTTCGTATCGGTCAATTACCATCTGCGGAGTCCTTCCTCGCTCGATGCAGTCACGGGCAATTACGCGTATGAGGCGGTCGTCGGCATCGGCGTCGACAAATACTTTTATGTCCATCGCGTCGCGCAGCTCCGGCTGTGTCAGCACAAGTATGCCTTCCACTATCACAACATCACGCGGCTCTATATGCACCGTCTCTTTCTGGCGAGTGCATGTCAGATAGCTGTAAGTGGGCATCTCGATAGCCTCGCCGCGGCGAAGGGCGTCAAGATGCTTTTCCAGAAGCGACCATTCGATTGCGGCCGGCTCGTCAAAGTTGATGTTGCAGCGCAGTTCGGGCGCGATATGGCTTGAGTCCTTGTAGTAGGAATCCTGTGGTATTACAGCCACCTCGCCTGCGGGCAGACTGTTGATAATCTTGTTGACTACGGTTGTCTTACCGGAACCAGTTCCTCCGGCGATACCAATTACAAGCATTTTCGACTATGGTTTAAGAGTTTTATGACACACAAAGTAAATAAAAAATCCATTACAACACAAGAAAAATCCTTAACTTTGCAGCGATATAGACGTTATATACTTATGTTTGTCAAATCATCTTTAGAAACCTTCGGCAACTACTGCATATTTATGCACCGGGTGTTTTCGCTCCCGCAGAAATGGCGCGTCTTCGGGCGTAAATTCGTGCAGGAAATCGGAAAGCTTGGCATCGACTCGATACCGCTCACAATCGTTATCTCGATTTTTATAGGCGCG
Organism: uncultured Muribaculum sp.; assembly: GCA_910578835.1. Taxonomy (GTDB): domain Bacteria; phylum Bacteroidota; class Bacteroidia; order Bacteroidales; family Muribaculaceae; genus Muribaculum. The sequence continues at coordinate 32,106 of CAJTSK010000005.1, read as the reverse complement.
GTGATATGTATACAGATGCAGCTTAACATGACTTCGCCGATTATGCCCGCTTACTCGACAGGTCTTGCCACGCGTGATATCCTTTTGCTTGAATTCAGCTCGGCTGTATTGTGTCTTATACTCTCCGGAAAGGTCGGTTCTAATATCGCTTCGGAAATAGGCACGATGCGTGTGACAGAACAGATTGATGCATTGGAGATTATGGGTATCAACTCGGCTCAGTTCCTTGTGTTGCCAAAGATACTTGCCTTCATGGTGTTTATCCCTGTGCTTGTGATTTTCTCGATTGCCACGGGTCTATTTGGCGGCTGGATTATCGCGGCGTTTACCGACATGATTCCGGTGTCGCGCTACATATACGGTATCCAGACCATGTTTATCGAGTGGTACGTATGGTACACGATAATAAAGGCGATAGTGTTTTCGGTCATCATTACTTCTGTGGCGTCATATTACGGATACTACGTGAAGGGTGGTGCGCTTGATGTGGGTAAGGCGTCGACCAATGCCGTTGTGGCAAGCTCGATACTTATACTCCTTTTTGACGTGATATTAACTAAACTCCTGATGCAATGATTGAAGTTAAGGATATTGAGAAGTCATTTGACGGGGTTAAGGTGCTCAAGGGTGTGAGCGCGACATTTGAGACCGGAAAGACCAATCTTATAATCGGTCAGTCAGGCTCGGGAAAGACCGTGATGATGAAGTCGCTGGTGGGGCTTGTGCGTCCTGAGTCGGGGCAGATTCTGTATGACGGGCGCAATCTTCTCGCGATGAACCGTGAAGAAGTGCAGCATCTGCGCACCGAAATAGGCATGCTGTTTCAAGGCTCGGCCCTGTTTGACTCTGAGACCGTGCTCGGCAACGTGGAATTTCCATTGATGATGTACACCAAGATGTCGTGGGCTGAACGCCGTGATAGGGCGCAGTTCTGTCTTGAAAGGGTAGGGCTGAAGGGCGCCGACAACAAGTATCCGAGTGAAATATCGGGCGGTATGCAGAAGCGTGTGGCTATCGCGCGTGCTATCGCGCTCAATCCGAAATATCTGTTTTGTGATGAGCCAAACTCCGGTCTTGACCCGAAGACATCGATACTTATCGATGAGCTGTTGAGCGACATCACCCACGAATATCAGATGACTACGGTCATAAACACTCATGACATGAACTCTGTGCTCGGCATAGGCGAAAACATCATTTTCATCAATAAAGGGCATCGCGAATGGGTAGGTAACAAGGATTTGATTTACCAGACCACTAACGAGGCTCTAAGCCACTTCGTATTTGCGACCGACCTCTTCCAGAAAGTGAAAGAATATGTAGTCCGCAACGAACATCCGATTGAAAATAAGTAACGCGTATATTGTTGCCTGAGAAATAGTAAACAGCCGGAGCGGACACAAATTCCGCCCCGGCTGATATATATTCCGGTATTAGACTCTAAGGCTTGAAAATTCACATGATTATCGTTTCTTTGGCTGTATGTTGAGCCGGTACTGTACTGAGAATAGTATGTAGCGGGGCAGTGCGTTGGTATAGCTGACAGTGCGCCCGGCTGCATTTACGGCGTAGTTCACGTTGGACAGCTGATGAAGCATGTCAAATCCGTCAAGCATAAACACCCATTGTTTGAGTTTGGGATTTTTATAGGAGACGCGCATGTTCCAGATGGCATCGGTCGTGTCAAGCTCTTTAACGCCGTATCCGCGTCGCGAATACATGGTAAAGTCGGTACTGATACCAAATCCGGCGGGGAGATTAAACTGACCTATTATGCCGTAGCTGAAATGTAAGGCATTTATATTAGAAAAGTCAGTGCGGTCAGAGGTGGTATGACGGTTGTTTACCGAACCGCGCAGTGTAATATTCTGTTTGCTGAATTGCCATGACAGATCAAGTTTTTCACCGAATACGCTATTTTTTGCAGTATACTTGACCGGAGCGGTATCTGTGCCTATCATGTCGGCATAACGGCTTATCGAGGCATCGGTGATTGAGGCGATTGTAAATTGGTCGCTGTTGCCAAACTGGAGACGGAATGTATTGCTGACTCCTGCCGAATTGTTTCCGTCAACATTATAAGTCATTATACGGCGCACACCTGTAGATGTATTGTAAATATAGCCGCGAGTAAGCGCATTGTTGGTGATAGAGTATTCAAGACGTAACGAGTTGGATAATTTATGTCGTTCCATTTTAGGGCGGAAACTCCATTCAATCGACTGGTTGATTACATTTTGCGGCTTTAGACCGGGATTGCCTTCTGTGATGTTGAGCGGGTCGGAATCATTGACCGCCTCTACCATATCTACCGGATCGGGTGTCTTTGGATCCATGGTGATACTATATTCCAGGGAGTGGCAAACGTGAGTTGACCTGCCTTCTCCGCTGACACCGAGATCGGCGTATAAGTATGCCGAGTATTTGCCTATGCTTGTAAGAAAGTTGGTGCGCTTTACAAGCTGGTTGCGACCGTCGCGCCAGTAGTCGAAGTGAATATGCTTCAAAGAGAAATTAGGTGTCAGTCGTATGCCTATACTGTTTTTATTGCTAAAGCTGAAACGTCGTGTGAGCGTCAGTTGCATCGAATGGGTATTTTCAATTGTGCGCGATGTATAGCTGTTTGACGGGTCAAACGCCGTCAGGTAGCCTGACGGGAGTGTGCCGTAGATACCCATGTCGGAGAGGCGGTCGAGTGCATACATATAAGAGTCCTTGTCACGGTTGGAGAACCTGTATTCGTAATTGACACCGAGATTCCAGCCATTAACTCTAACATAATAAGTTATGTTGTTTACCGAAGTGATGAGACGGTTAGGGGAGTTGTCAAAATATTGCCTGAGTCTGTCGGTAGGTGTAGGGTTGTCACCGAAATTGACTGTATAGTCGCGCCACAATTCTTCCTTTGAGTCGTCGTAGCGGAAATATGTCTCGATATTCAATCGGTCGCTTGTGCCGGGTATTCGCCAACCTAAAGTGGGGCATACACGTAAATCTATCTGCCGGTTAGAGCCGTCGCTCTTGGTGATTGAACGATTGATTATAGCATCGAGCTGCTCAGGTGTTCCTGCAGTATATATCGCTTCAATCGCGTTCATCGTGATTTCCTGCTGCTCTGTATCGAATGTCGCCGATACGGAAGCACCGTTGCTGTCTACTTTCCGGTATTTTCCTGACAGATATCCGCCTGCCGTTATGTTGTCGTTTCTTACCCAACCGCTGTGTACGGTCTCCACCTTGGTGATACGCTGCCTGTTGTGGTCAAACAAATTGTCGTAAGTGTCTCCGTTTTGAAAGAAGTTGGTACGGGCAGTTGTTGTATAGTCATTGGATGAGGTCTGCTCAAATGTCACGCTTCCGTTTATTCTTTTTGTTTCATTAGGATTTTCATAGTTGTAATTCAATGATGCCATACGGTATTCTCTTGTGCCTGAGGGCATCATGTCGGGAGTCCATGTATCGCTCTTGCCCGGCTTACGGGTGTCGTTGAGGTTATTGACATTTCCAAGCAAAGTGACGCGTGTGGTGGGGTTGAACCATGATGCAAACACTCTGCCCATGTATCGGTCGTCGGTGCCATATCCGCCTTGGGCATTTATCATCCATCCGATATTGTATTCGCGCTTTAGCTGCACATCCATGGTAAGGTGCTTTCCGCCTGTAGGATCATCCAGCCATTTTTCTTTTTCTGTCTGCCCGTCGTATACCTGAATGTTTTTTACCGTGTAGGCGGCTATATTTTCAAGCATAAGCTGATTGTTGCCGTCAAGAAATTCTTTACCGTTGAGCAGCAGGGACTCTACAAACTTTCCGTTAATCTTGATTTGCCCGTTGTCATTGAGCTCGACTCCGGGAAGCTGAGACACGAGTGCGTCAAGCATGGAGCCTTCAGCAAGCTGAAAGGCGTCGGCGTTGAACACAACAGTATCGCCTTTGTGGTAAAACTTGACTTTGGATGCGGTCACGGTCACCTCTTTCAGTTGTCTCGGTGCCCGCTGCATGAATATTACCGGAATTTCCCGATACGACTCTCTTTTCCCGATATTTTCAAGGTCGTAAGTGATAGTCTGGGTGGTGTAGCCCTCGCATACTATGTCAAAGATATAGGTCGAGTCTTTGCGTTCTACGGGAAAAGAGAAGTAAGACATGGGTATGACTTCTCCATCGACATAACGGCCGCCCATGTTTGTCTGGATGGAATCAATCACTTCGCCTTTTTGGTCGTAGCGCACTACGAAGGCATTGGTAAGGTCGGTTTTGCCAAGCGATTCCTTTACGCGTCCGGTCAATCTTAACTGGTTGTTGTCGGCATACGCTACAAGTGTCACCGTCATTACCAGAATCAGGGATAATAATCTCCGTAATGAGGTTGCGATTTGTGCGGGAATGTGATTTTCCGTAAATTTGCATGATGTGTGAGAGGTGTTCTCACTCGGTGAAGGGTAAGATAAAATCATAGTGATACAGTTTTTGTTGGTTACTATGGTCGGGCTGTCGGCTAAAGAGTGGAATCAGGTGCCGACAGCCCTTGTGTTTATTATCGTTTATCGGTATTCCTTTATCGTGACGGGTTGGTCGATTGAGAGATTAAGTACAAAATTGGTGCTGTCGTGGGGCGGGATATAGAGAGTGCCTATATTAGTCTTGCTCAAATCTAATTCTCCCGACTTAAATGTGCCGTCGGCGGGAGTTATGAACAGATTGTTTACCGAGTCGCCCGGTTGTTTGCTTACGACGGTAAGATGAATATTGCCCATTGGCACATGTGCTTCTCCTACCGTTGCCTTTTCAAGCCTTAATCCTTCAAGCGGATTCTTGCATACGATAGTGTCAAGCCAGCCGTCATTGACCATGAGCCATCCTGGATATCGTTTGTGAAATTTGTATTCATAGTCCCTGATATAAGTGTTTGTTTTACAGACATCGGCTTTTATTGAGCCTCCCTTGAATTTATCAAAATAGATGTTATATTGGTCGGTAGATGCCTCTTTTACCATTCGGCGCGGGACACATATTTTGACCGGCTTTGGCGAGGCTGACTCTATAATGCAAAAAACTCCGTCGGGCAGATTTATCGAATCGTAGGAAACTGAGAAATCAAAAGATAATGTAAGTACCGAGTCTTTTATCTCCGGTGTGATTATGCGGCTCCATTCAAGAGATGTCTTCATGACGGGAGTTGTGACCGAATCGCTTTCTTCAATCACGACTCCTTTGTATATTCGCGGCGTTAAATTTATCTCTGGCTTCGGTTGTAAGGTTACGATGTCTATCCTGTTGAACCGTTGCAGCTCTATTGTCACAGGATTGGCATCGGAGATTTCATAGTCGGGAAATCTAAATGCTGTCAATATGTCATAAATGCATTTTGCTGTCATCGTGACGGCAGCAGCAATCAGTGCTATTATTATAAGTCGGGTGGAGCGTTTCATTTTCGGTTAAGGTAATTAGAGTATATTGTTTTTAATTCGTCAGGCGATATGCCAAGGGTCATTAGTTGTCGCAGAAAATAGTGTATCTCTTCGTTGAAGAACGATTCACGTCGTATGGCCAATATGGTTTCCCTGGCATTTTCAGCGATGAAAAAGCCTATGCCGCGACGGTTGAAAATTATGCCGTTTCTTTCAAGATACTCATAGCTTCTCATAACAGTGTTGGCATTGACTTCAAGGTGTGCCGCATACTCACGTACCGATGGGATGCGGTCGCCGCTCTTTGTGGCTCCGAGCATAACATCGTCACATAGCTTGTCGGCTATCTGAAGATAAATTGCTTTATTGTTATCGTTGAATGTCATTCACTACCATCGGTTTATTATTTCACTTTCTTTAAACCGTACATAAGCGATATAATATATAAATAAGACGAATAAGGGAATAATCACAAACACGATTGCCGAGTCAGTAAAATTATGTACGGTATAGGTCCCGGTTGGCATAAATATCTTCATAATCAGCACACCTGACCCGAAATAAATTGCGTATAAGATGAGCAATGCTAAAAAGGTCTTGACTGCCGAAAGCTTTTTCCACAATATTGAGCCGAGAAAGAACAGTGATTGTATCAAGAAGAACATGCTTACGATACAAAGATGGAAAAAGTTATATTTCGATGCCGATAGCAGGTGATGATTTTCCTCGTAAAGGAAAACATCGACAAAGTGTCCGGGTGTAGAGTCAGGAATCAACTCTACCCGAAGCCAGTCGGCGACCAAGGCGGAAATTACAAAAAAGAACAAGAAGAGAGGTATGGCTATAATCCAGCGGAGAATATATTTTTCAAGCATTGATGCCGGTGTCATCATCAATTCGATGCATCCGGAAGCTTTACCCAAGTCGCTGAAGCTGACCGATGCCCATATGGAACCGCATACGAAAAGTATCATCGTGAATACTACTACCTCGTCGTAAAATGTATAGCGCTGATTTAAAAAGAGGTTGGATATCGTGATAATCGCAGGGACACATATAAGAGTGGCAGCAGAAAGAAGATATTTCTTTTTATTGTCAATTATGTCCTTTACTGCAAGATGGCGGAAACGCGACAGGCAAAATGTATCAGAGTTCATGGTTATTGTCTTTATGGTTAAAGATATCTGAGAGTGTGTCGGGTGAGGATAGGGCAAGTTCAAAAAGAGTTTCGAGATTTAGCGGTGACTCGTCGTCATTGTCATTGGGAATGATGATACTCGTACCTCCTACTGCCGGTTGGGCATAAAGTGCCGTTTCAATCAGGGTCTTGTCGGTTGTGGTTAGGAAGCTCAGCCGCGATGTGATGTCGTAGACCGTCCTGTCAAGTATCACTCCGTTATCACTTATCATGATTACATGGTCAAGTATATGGTCGATGTCGCGCACCTGATGGGTGGAGATTATTATTGAGCGTTCGTCGCTCATATTAGAGGCAATGAATTTACGGAACGCGCTCTTTCCCGGTATGTCAAGACCGTTGGTCGGCTCATCCATAAGCAATAGTGAGGTATTGCAGGCGAGAGCAAAACACATGAATGCCTTCTTTTTCTGACCCAGCGACAGCTCGCTGAGATTGAGGTCGGTCGACATTCCGAATATGTCAAGATGCCGGCGCATATCCTCGCTCGAAAAGCGAGGATAAAACGGTGAATTGGCTTTTATATATGACTCAAAACTTGTTGCCGGAAGAGAGAATGTTTCCGGTATAAGAAACATGTCGTTGAGTGTCGACGGCAGATGCAATACTGTGTCGGTACCGTTAAATAGCACTTTCCCTTGGCGTGGAGTAAGCAGTCCGGCAATGAGATAAAGGAGGGTCGACTTTCCGGCTCCGTTTTTACCAAGCAGTCCGTATACTCCTCCTTTTGCGATGCTTAGGGAGATGTCGCTCAGCACCGGTTCGTGCTTTCGCGTGTAAGAAAATGTGAGATGGTCTATTTTTATCATGTCGGTGTATTAGCACAGTAGTACGCCGCAAAGGTAAAAAGAAAAAATCGATTTCAAAACATTTTAACATAAAAAACGTCAAAAAAGTGTCAGATTACTTCCATGTCGGCATTAAGGCGCTGGCGCACAACTTCATACATTATCACGCCGGCAGCAACAGATACGTTGAGCGACCCGATATGACCGAACTGAGGGATTGACACGAAGGTGTCGCAGAGTTTCAGTACTTCGGGAGATATACCGGTGTCTTCTGCGCCCATCACGATTGCAACAGGCACAGTGTAGTCGACCTGCGTGTAGTTTATGTCGACTTTTTCCGATGCCGCCACGATGCGGTAGCCATTGTCTTTAAGGAATCGTACGGCTCCTGCTGTGTTGCGTTCGCGGCACACGGGCAGATGGTGCAGCGCGCCCGCCGATGTCTTTATCGCGTCACCTCCTACTGATACGCTGCCATGCTCGGGGATAACTATGGCATCTACGCCGGCACATTCACAGGTGCGGGCAATGGCTCCGAAATTACGCACATCGGTAATGCCGTCGAGCACCACGATAAAGGGCAATACCCCCTCTTCATATAACTGGGGTACAAGATAATCAAGGCGGTGATAGGTGACAGCCGACAATATCGCAATCACTCCCTGATGATTTTTGCGAGTGATTTTGTTTAGCTTTTCTACGGGTACACGCTGCGAGAGTATGCGGTTGCTGCGTATCATCCCGAATAGTTCTGAGGCGAGTTCGCCGTTAAGGTCTTTTTTGATAAGTACCTTGTCGATTTCTTTACCGGCTTCGATAGCCTCCATGACGGCACGTATGCCAAATATATAATCGCTTGAATCCATATGTAGTTATGAAGTGAATTAATCAGATGTTTAATAATGAACGGGCATTGGCGCGTGCGGCTTCGTCTACTTTGGAGCCGCTTAGCATCACGGCAAGCTCTCCGACACGGTCTTCGGGGCTGAGCTCGCGTATGCGTGTATGGGTCGCCTCGTCGTCATCTTCCTTGTAGACCTTGAAGTGGGCGTTGCCTTTTGCCGCCACTTGCGGGAGATGCGTGATGGTGATTACCTGGATGTTGCGGGCGATGTCCTGCATCATTGTGCCCATGCGGTTTGCAACGTCGCCTGACACACCTGTGTCTACCTCGTCAAAAATGATTGACGGCAGCTGCATCTTGGTGGCAATGATTGCCTTGATGGAGAGCATGAGTCGCGAGATTTCACCTCCCGAAGCTGTGCCGCCTACAGGCATGAGCGGCTGATTTTTATTGAACGCGAATAGGAACTCAACTTTGTCGATGCCCGTGGGGGTAAGTTCACCTTGTGTCACTTTAATCTGTGTGCGCAGATTTTTCATGCCGAGCGGCATGGCGGTTTCGCGCAGCAGCTCTTCAAGGCGAGCCGCTTCTTCGCTGCGACGTTGCGACAGTTCAAGGGCAAGTTGTTTTGCCGAACCCTTGGCACGTCGTGCCTCCTTTTCAAGCTCCTCGATAGTGAAAGAGCTGTTTTCAAGTTTGTCGAGTTTTTCGCGCAGCTCTTCGCGCAGGGCTATCAGCTCGCCGACAGTCGATACGCGGTGTTTCTGCTGGAGTGAATATATGGTGTTTAGACGCGACTCGATTGCCTCCAGCTCTTCCGGGTCGGCTTGAAATTCCTGATTGTAGGCGCTAAGGGTCTCCGCTATGTCGCGCAGCTCTATGCGCACAGTCTCAAGACGCTCGCTTATGTTGTCGGAGTCTTCGAGATATTGGCTCAGCTCCTCGCAGTAGTCGCTTGTCTCGGCAAGCAGTCCGAGGGCGTTGTGGGTGCCTTCCGACAATGAGTCGAGCGCACCGCTGAGGGTGGTCTTTATATCGGTGATATTGGATAGGATGTCGCGGTCATGTTCCAGTTGTTCCTGTTCGCCGTCGGTAAGTCCGAGCTCGTCGAGTTGTTCGAGCTGAAACCGCGTGAAGTCTTCGTCATTGCGGTTTTGCTCAATAAGCTTCTTGGTCTCGTGAAGTCTTTTAAGGGTATTGCGGTAAGCGGCATAGCGGCGGGTATATTCCGAGAGAAGCTCGCTGTTGCCCGCGAGATTGTCGATTACGCGCAGCTGGAAGTCGTCAGATGTCAGCAACTGGTTTTGGTGCTGGGAGTGTATGTCGACAAGCTGCATCGCCACGTGTGACAGAAGGTCAAGTGTCACGGGGGAGTCATTGATAAATGCACGTGACCTTCCCGCAGGAGCAATCTCGCGTCGCAATATGCAGAGCGTGTCGTCCCACTCTATATCGTTGTCAAGGCAATATTCCTTCAGTTTGGGATATTTGCTTACTTCAAATGATGCCTCGATTACCGATTTTTTGCCGGAGTCGCGCACCGCTTTCAAGTCGGCTCTGCCTCCGAGTATCAGGGAGAGTGCGCCAAGCATGATTGACTTACCGGCACCCGTCTCACCGGTAATAGTGTTAAACCCGTGGTGAAAGTTTATGTCGACCGCGTCGATAAGGGCGTAATTGGAGATATGTAGTGACTTAAGCATGACTCTTGATTTTTATTTGTTGACACCGCGCTTAATCATGTCGAGACGCTGGGTCTCGGTAGGATAGATGGAGTATAGTAACTCATATACGCGCTTGCGCTCTTCTTCGGGTGCCTTGGTGTAGACGTTGACAAGCTCATCGAGTTTGGCATCCTTGAACATAGAGACCCCCACAGCCATGGGCTGTGTCTCATATACGCTTTTCACATAGTCGAGCGTGGAGGTGATTTTTGCCCTTCCCTTGTCAGGGCTCATCGACATTTCGTCAAGCCCGGTACGGTGATACTGGTAAAGGAGGTCGCGCAATGATGCCGTTGCCGGCTCGGTGAAGGTGTTGAGCACCGCGTTACGGTTGCGGTTGTCTTCAAATGCCTTCCACCCGCTTTCGCCCGATGACTGCGCCATCTGCACTACATTGCGGGCAAGCTGGTAATATGGGTCACCTCCCTTTGGTGAAAAACTGTCGAAGTCCATGCCGAGTATGACGTAGACGTAGAAGTTTATGATAGCCGTGAGATTGCTTTCCATCGAGTTTTCGGAAAATATCAGCGGCTCGCCCTCCTGATAGTCAAATTCAATCTTATTGTCTTTGAAGTTGAGCAGGGTGGTGGTGTAAGATGAATTGTAGACCGGGCGAGATGACTGCACCTGCAGGTCGCCGCTCATGGTCGGTTCCTCGTAGCTCTTTATTGTGAAAAACATTTTGCACTCAATTTTCTCGGCGGGAGAAAACTGGGCGTTGGTCCATTTGCGTGTGTTCACATAGTCGGCAATCGCGCTTTCAAGGGTCTTGAACACTGACGTGTTGGTGCCTTGTATCTGCGAATAGTCGACCGTCACCTGGCAGTTTAGCTCCTGCGCCGACAGGGCAGGGGCAAGTGCCGGTGAAAGCATCAGCAAGATTAAGGTAATGATATAGTGTGGTCTCATAGGGTGATAAGGGTGTCGATGATATCGGCGGCTACTTCACGTTTGCTTTTCAGCCCGAATGATGTCTCGCCGCCATCGGCAGTGAAAATGGTAATCTTATTGGTGTCGGTGCCAAATCCGGCTCCTTTGTCGCGCAGAGAGTTAAGCACAATCATGTCGAGATTCTTGGAGCGGAGTTTTGACATGGCATTGTCAAACTCATGGTCGGTTTCCAAAGCAAATCCTACCATCTTCTGCCCGTCGCGCTTCTTCATGCCGAGGGTCTTGGCGATGTCGGGATTCTTGACAAGATGTATTACCGGAGGCTCGTTGCCCTCGCGCTTGATTTTTGTTGCGGCACAGTCGGCGGGTGCATAGTCGGCTACGGCTGCACACATTACAGCGTAGTCGGCCGTCGGGAAATGCTCCTCACATGCCGCGAGCATCTCACGCGCCGACTCTACTTTCACGAGGTGAATCGCGGGATGACGGGGCATGATATCAACCGGACCGCTCACCAACACCACTTCCGCCCCACGGCTCGCCGCTTCCTCGGCGATGGCATAGCCCATCTTGCCTGTGCTGTAATTGCCGATAAAGCGCACAGGGTCGATTTTTTCATATGTCGGTCCGGCGGTGACAAGCATCTTTTTGCCTTTAAGGTCTTCTTGCTTTGCAAAAAATGCCTCAAGCACCTTGAAAATGTTTTCAGGTTCTTCCATGCGTCCTTTTCCGATAAGATGGCTGGCAAGCTCGCCCGACGCCGGCTCTATGATGGTGTTGCCGTAGGAGCGTAGCAGGTCAAGATTGCGTGAGGTGGTAGGATGGGCAAACATGTCAAGGTCCATCGCCGGAGCCACGAATACAGGAGCCTTTGCCGACAGGTAGGTGGTGACAAGCATGTTGTCGGCTACCCCGTTGGCCATTTTCGCTATCGTGGACGCTGTTGCAGGGGCAATCACCATCGCATCGGCCCAGAGCCCCAGGTCGACATGGCTGTGCCACTCCCCGCTGTTGGCGGTGAAAAATTCACTCACGACCGGCTTGCCGCTAAGCGCCGACAGCGTGACCGGGGTTATGAACTCTTTTCCTGCAGGAGTCATCACTACCTGTACCTCGGCTCCTGCCTTGATGAATAGACGGAGCAGGGTAGCTGACTTATAGGCGGCTATGCCGCCCGATATTCCAAGTATTATATGTTTGCCTTTCATTGTTGTCGCTGCTGCTTATTTTAAACGCAATCTTATACGGGTTATTACCTGCTTGGTGTTTTCGGCAAATTCGCCCTGCATCATCCAGCTGTAATATCCGGGGTCGTTGCGAAACACCTTTTCCACTTCTTCGCCCTTGTATCGACCGAAGTTAAACACTTCTTTGCCTGCCTCGTTGAAGACGATGCGACCCATGAGGTCGACATTTTTATTCATCGATGAAAATTCTGACAGAAATGCTATGTCGTTTTTAAGCGAGGGGTAGCGGTCGAGCTGGGCTTTCAGCACTTCGTAGGTGGCGCGTGTGTCGGCGTTTGCCGAATGTGCTTCGGTGAGGTCTTTCCCGCAATAAAACTTGTAGGCGGCTACAAGGGTGCGCTGTTCCATCTTGTGGAATATATTCTGCACGTCGACAAATTTGTGGCGCGTAAGATCGATTGTCACCCCGGCATGGGAAAATTCCTGCACAAGCAACGGCACATCAAAGCGGTTGGAGTTGAAGCCGGCGATGTCACAGCCGAGAAATACCTGCGCGAGTTCCTTTGCCACCTGCTTGAATGTGGGGCAATCCTTCACATCCTCGTCGGTGATGTGGTGGATGGCGGTTGACTCGGGAGGAATAGGCATCTCTGGATTGATGCGCAACGTGCGCTCTGTTTCCTCGCCTGAGGGCATCACCTTGATATAAGATATTTCTACAATCCTGTCGCGCAACACATTGGTGCCGGTAGTTTCAAGATCGAAGAAAACTATCGGATTTCTAAGGGCAAGTTCCATTATACAATCAGTTTAGAAGTCGGTAACTGTCATGGGCATGAGAAGCATCAGCAGCTCGTCGCCCTCTTTCTCGTCGGAAGGCAGGAATACTCCGGGGCGGCTGGGGTCGGAAAGCTTGATTACAAGCTCGTCGGTGGAGATGGTGCCCGAAATTTCGATTAGATACGGGGCGCTGAATCCGATTACCATTTCATTGCCTGTAAAGTCACATGGCACTTCCTCGCGCGCTGAGGTGCAGAAATTGTTGTCGGTGGCGCGGAGTGTCATCTTGTCGCTCTCGATTTTGAATTTTACAAGTCCGTGGCCCTGGTCTACGAATACGCCGACACGGCGCACAGCGTTGAGGAATGAATGGCGGTCAACGGTTATCACGTAAGGATTGTTGGCGGGGATTACGCGGTTGTAGTCGGGGAACGAGCCTTTGATGAAGCGGCAGTTAAACTTGTAAGCCGCGCTCTCGAATGTAACGCTCTTGGGAGCTACGGTCACCTTGATTTCGCTTTCCTTGGCAAATACGTTTTTAATTACCGTAGCAGGCTTTACCGGGAGGATAAACGAGCCTTCAAATCCGGGCTCGCCCACAGAGTTGCGGTAGCGCACAAGTTTGCGGGTGTCGGTGGCGACAAAGGTAATCGAGTCGGGCTTGATGTCCCAGAGTATACCCATCATCTGTGGACGCAGGTCGTCGTTGCCCACAGCAAAGAGGGTGTTGTCGATACCTTTAAGTATCTGGTCGGCGGGGTAGGTGAATGTAAACACGCCATCGGCGTCGGCGGTGTCCTCATTGGAGGGATACTCGTTGCCGTTGAGGGCGATAAACGCGTAGTTACCGTTATTATATTTTATCTCAACCGAGAGATTGTCATCGTTGATGGTAAATTCCATGCCCTGGTCAGGCATCTCTTTAAGCAGGTCGACTATGCGACGAGCATCGACACAAAACTTTCCTTCACCTTCTGCATCCATCACCTCAAGGCTTGCCACAAGCGTGTTTTCGAGGTCTGACGCGGTGATGGTCAGGGTGTTGTCATTCAGCTCAAACAGGAAATTGTTGAGCACAGTCAAGGCGTTTTTGGAGTTAATCACTTTGCTGACAGCCGATACATAGCTGTAGAGCGTCTTGCTGGAGACATTAAATTTCATGATTATATGATTTGGATTATAAATTTCTATTAACTTACAAAAATAGCAATTTCTTCTCACACTTTCCTACAAATTCCCCGATTAATTTTTCTCGGCGTCATCAGTCTGTCCGATTTTTCTTGACTCTCTTTTTCTGAAAAATTTTTATTTTAGAGAATAATTGTGCTATCTTTGCCTTTGCCGTCATCAGCCTAGAGGGGTGGAGCGGTACTTATTTAAATTAAAAGAGACGTTTTCAGCGTTTGTCAAGTCAACTCAAACTTCGCAACTTTGACCCCATGACCGCGACAAAAGCAACGAAATCGTCTACGTGGTGTATTCATTCCCGAGAGGGTATGTTATATACAGGCGTGGGCTGACGACGTTGCTTATCCGTCATGGGAGGCAATGCGAAGGCCTGAGTTGAGGATAAGCAAAGATGAGTTTCCCACGTCTTTTGCGTTTTATAATTAACTGATTTATCTGCGATTCCGGGAGACTATAGCATTAACACACAATTATTTCTTACAATGAAAAAGATGATTTTGACTTTTGCGTTGTCGGCTGTGATGCTGTCGTCAGGCGCACAAATCACCGAGCGACGTATGGCGACTCTCGTGGAAACCGACGGAACCCAAGTATTTTATGGAGCGAATGCTGCTCAAGATGCTTATGATGCAGCAAAAGGTGGCTCGACGATAATACTTTCGGAAGGCGAATTTTCCGATATAATAATAAAGGGAAAACCGGTTAATATTTATGGCGCCGGAATGGACTCCGCTGAAGATGCCGGGGCATTAAAAACTAAAACGAGTGTTTACATTAGTGCCGATAAATTTTATGATGATGAAGGTAAGGAATACTATGCTTATCCTGAAAATCTGCATTTAGAGGGTCTCTATCTGAGAAGATGTTATGTGTATGGAAATGATGCAGGGGCTGTCTTGAATGGTATGGCTATTTCCAAATGTCAGATTGATGGTGTCGGTCTATATGAGCGGTTTGACGTATATCCAAGGGTTGCAGGAATGGTCGTCTCTCAATGTAAAATTGGCAATATATATTTTTATCAAAAAGAAAATGATGCGTTGTTCAGAAATTGTTGGATAAATCAAGTTGAGATGAACTTGGATTTGAAATCAAAAATTGTCATAGATCACTGTATATTATGGAGTGTTTACTCCGGCGCTGTTGCTTATTATACCAATAACATTGTTTTACATGATTATATTCCTGCCGATGCGATGGCATATAACAACATTATTGTCAATAAGAATGGGATAAGTGAAAATGCGACCGGGAGCGGTAACTGGTGTGGAATCGAAACCATGGGTATATTCGCTGAGGAAGGCGAAGATGGCTCTTATGCTTCCGGTAAGAAATTTACTCTCAAATATCCGAAGACTTATATAGGGACCGACGGTACAGAGGTGGGAATCAACGGCGGTGTGACTCCGTGGAATCCGATACCTTCCATTCCACGCATAGTATCGAGTAAAATTGATAACCGTGCCGACGCTGGTGGAAAGATTAACGTAAGCATAAAGGTCGAGGCACAAAATCGCCCCTAAATATTCTGTATATGAGACATACATTAACAGCAATTGTGATATTGCTGTCGGCTTTTATGACGATGACAGCAGATGACGTAGCCATTACGCGGTGTGAGTATTGGTTTGACCACGATTTTGATGGTCGTGCCGAGTTGCCGGTGTCGTCCGACGGGGTGTTTGAGCATAGCTTCGATGTGGCTGAACAGCAGCCAGGACTCCATGCAATAGCGTTTCGTTTTTGTGACTCACGCGGATTATGGTCAATTCCAGTATTGCGTCACTATGTCAAGGTGGCGGATAAACAGGTAAGGGAATCGCATATTGAAAAACTGGTTTATTGGCTGGATTATGACAAGGATAATGCCGTCGTGACCTCTTGTGCCGATGGTGTGGCGGAGATGCAGCTTGACGTGACTGCGCTTACTCCCGGACTGCATACGTTCTCCTATATGTTTTCGGAGAATGGCGGATTGTATTCTTCGCCGGTGACACGTTTCTTTATCGTGCCTCTTGATGCACCTGAGGGGTTTGGCCTTATTTCCGGTTATGAATATTGGTTTAACCACGGGGAAAGGCATCTTGTGGAAGTGAGTCCCGCAGAGTCTCTTGAATTGACTGATGTGATGGTAGATGTGACAGGTGCTCTGCCTATGTCGATTCCTGACGATTACAGTTTCAATGTAGCTGACCTGACAGTGACGTGTCCACAGTCCGACCTGTTTTTCGGTATTCAGGCAGTAGGGCAGAATGGCGGACGAAGCGAAGCGGTAATTTCCGATACCGTCAAAGTGGACTTGACTGTAGCCCCTGATTTTCATGACCTGACTGTCGATTCGCCGGTCGAATTGCAATCTCCTTGTGGAGGTGTAATTGCCGGCATTAAAATACCTGTCGATATCAGCTATCATGTGATTTCGGTGAGCGGTTGTGATGTCAAGGCCGACTTTTACGATGGCTCGGGTGTTAAATTGTTCCCAGCTCCCGAACTGTCGGATGGGGGATGGCGATATACATTTGGGACTGTGCCTGTCGAAGGTGCCTATGTGTTGCTTCATTCCGCCGAGAAAGAAATGTCGTTGACCACAGTATCGCTTAATGTTCGTACAAGTGGAATTGAAAGTGTCGATAATGTCATGACAATTATCACCGGTGCAGACGGCAGCATAAAGATAAGAACCGGAGAGCGTATATCTGTGGCTGTCTACGCGATGACCGGCGTTAAGCTTATTGACCGTGAGCTTGTTGCCGGAGACAATATTATTAATATGAAACCGGGCATATATGTAGTGGCGGCATCTGACGGCACTACTGCACGTGTTGTGGTCAGGTGAACATCCTAATACGTTGAAAATACCTTTTGCGGGGGTGTGTCAAACTTTTGGCATGCCCCGCTTTCTTGTATGCTGCGCATAAACATGATTTTAGATAAGCCGGATATAGGGTGTCGGAAAGAAAAAAGTTGGCAATGAATGAATTTTGTCAGAAAAAATGTTATAAATTTGTATTTAAATAGAAAACATTTATATTTTGGCAAAAAGGAAACCATATAGACTTGGGGTGGCTTTAAGTGGCGGCGGGGCGCGTGGCTTTGCGCATGTCGGCGCTCTTTATGCAATGGAGGAGCTCGGCGTGAAACCCGACATTATCGCCGGTGTAAGCGCGGGGTCTATAGCCGCGTCACTTTATTGTGCCGGACTCTCCCCGCTGGAGATAATGAAATTGTTTTTCACTCAGAAATTTTCTGATTTTGCCGAGATAAGCGTGCCTAAAGACGGTTTTTTCAAGATGAACGGCTTCAAGGCATTTCTTAAAAAAAATCTCAAGGTCGACTTAATGGAGGAGTGCCCCATACCTCTGGTGATATGTGCCACCGACCTTGACAGCTGTGTGCCTGTGCAATGGCGCGAAGGGTCGATTACTGAAAGGGTGATGGCATCGTGTGCCATGCCTATTATTTTCAAGCCGGTCAAAATCGACGGCAAGCACTATGTCGACGGAGGTGTGCTCCACAATCTTCCGTCGTGGGCGCTCAGGGATGAATGTGAGTATTTAATTGGAGTGAATGTAAGCCCGGTGTCTAAGCAGAAGACTTATAGCGGCACCATTATTGATGTGGCGCTACGTACATATCACCTTATGGCGCGCACTAATGCGGTAGGCGATATGAATATGTGTGACCTCGTGGTGTCTACCGACTCTATTGCCGACCTGCGTGTGTTTAACATGAAAGAGAAAGAGCGCATGTTTAAGAGCGGCTATAAGTGTACGAAAGAGGCGCTGCTGAAATCCGGGATTGTGTCAAAATAAAGCGAATCTAAAATAAACATGATGAACAAAGAAAAGACCGTAATCTACCAGATGCTGCCGCGACTGTTTGCCAACATGAACGAACATTGTGTGCCAAACGGTACTATCGAGCAGAATGGCTCCGGTAAGATGAACGATATAACCTCAACAGTGCTGAGGAAAATAAAGGACCTTGGAATAACCCATGTGTGGTATACAGGCATAATCGAACATTCTAATCAGACCGACTATTCGCGTTACGGCATACGCCGCGACAATCCGCATGTCGTAAAAGGTAAAGCCGGCTCGCCCTATGCGATAAAAGACTATTATGATGTAGACCCCGATATCGCTGTCAATGTCAATGATCGCATCGAGGAGTTTGAGGCGCTTGTCGACCGCACCCATGATAACGGGCTTGGGGTGATAATTGACTTCGTGCCAAATCATGTGTCGCGTCAATACCTTTCCGATGCCAAGCCCCGCGGGGTGGAGGACTTCGGTGTAGGTGACGACCGTAACCGCTTTTTTTCTCCCAATAACAATTTCTATTATATACCTCACCAGCTTTTTGCCGCCGGCATAGACCTCGGCGAGGGCAAGGATGCCTATGTCGAGTTTCCGGCAAAGGCGTCGGGCAATGACTGCTTCACCGCTTTTCCCTCTCAAAATGACTGGTATGAGACCATAAAGCTTAATTATGGTATAGACTATGGCGACGGCTCCCATCATTTTTACCCTATACCGCGCACCTGGTTTCAGATGCTCGACATATTGCTTTACTGGGCAGAAAAGGGAGTCGACGGATTTCGCTGTGACATGGCTCACATGGTGCCGCTTGAGTTTTGGCAGTGGGCTGTGCCCAACGTGAAAGAGCGTTATCCTCATGTAATCTTCATTGCTGAGATTTACGATGTGGCGCTTTACCGCGACTTCATAAAGTATGGCAACTTTGACTATCTATATGACAAGGTAAATCTATATGACACCTTGCGTGGCATACAATGTCACAATGTGTCGGCTGCCCAGCTCACCCATTGCTGGCAGACTGTCGACGGTATAGGCGCCAACATGCTCAACTTCCTTGAAAACCACGACGAGCAGCGCTTCGGCTCAAAGTTTTATGCCGGCGACCCGTCGCTTGTGATACCGTCGCTTGTGGTAAGCTCGTTTCTGAGCACCGGACCTATGATGATATATGCCGGTCAGGAGCTTGGCGAGCAGGCTGTCGATGCCGAAGGATTCAGCGGTTACGACGGCAGGACCACGATATTTGACTACTGGAGCATACCCACATTGCGCCGCTGGCTAAATGGCGGAAAGTGTAACGACGACCTGCTTACCGGCAACGAGCGCTGGTTGCGCGACAAGTACCGCACAATCCTGCGCATGTGTAACTCCGAGAAGGCTATATCGTCGGGCCGATTCTTTGACCTTATGTATGTCAACTACGACAATCCTACACTCAATCCCCATCGCCAATATGTGTTCTTGCGCAGCTATGCCGACGAGACATTGTTGATTGCCGTCAATTTCAGCCATGAGCCATGCAACCTGAAAATCAATATACCGGGACATGCTTTTGACGTGCTGAGTCTACCCAAGGGCGATTGTGTGGCTACTGAGCTATTGTCCAAGGATATGATGAGGAAAACGCTTTCGCCTGACAGCCCGTTTGTGACCGAAGTCGGCCCGAATGATGCCGTCGTGTGGAAGATAAAGCATAAAAATGTGCTGCCTCAAGATAAAAAAACGGGTGCTGATAGACGAAATAATGTCAAAAAGCGATAACTTTGCACAAAATTTCAAAAACTAAAATTTCTTGCTAAATGTTACCTCCATTTAAGGTTTTTGCCGGAACAAAGTCGCACTATATGGCAGAAGAGATTTGTAAGGATCTCGGTGTCGAACTTGGCCAAATGAATATCCAGCATTTTGCCGACGGTGAGTTTGAAGTGTCTTTTGAGGAGTCAATCCGCGGTTGTGAAGTGTACCTCGTGCAGTCTACCTTCCCCAACAGCGACAATCTCATGGAGCTTCTTCTCATGATTGACGCTGCCAAGCGTGCATCGGCGGCTTCCATCATCGCTGTAATGCCCTACTTCGGATGGGCGCGTCAGGACCGCAAGGATAAGCCGCGTGTGTCTATTGCCGCAAAGCTTGTCGCCGACCTTCTCAGTGCTGCAGGCGTTGACCGTGTGATAGCAATGGATCTCCATGCTGACCAGATTCAGGGCTTCTTCAATGTTCCTGTCGATCATCTTTATGCGTCGTCGGTATTTATCCCCTATATCGAGTCGCTTCATCTTGAAGATATGGTGATAGCCACTCCTGACGTGGGCGGAGCAAAGCGCGCCAATAATTACGCGAAGTATTTCGATGTACCCCTTGTATTGTGCCACAAGCAGAGAGCCAAGGCAAATGTGGTGGCTTCAATGACTGTAATCGGCGATGTGAAGGATAAAAACGTCATTCTTATCGACGACATGGTAGATACAGCCGGCACTATCACCAAGGCTGCCGACCTTATGCTTGAAAAAGGCGCCAAGAGTGTGAGAGCACTTTGTTCTCATGCAATCATGAGCGACCCCGCAAGCGACAGGGTAAATGAAAGCGGTATGGTCGAGATTATGTTTACCAACAGTATCCCTTATAAAGGAAACTGCAAGAAATGCACCATACTTTCTGTGGCTCGCCTGTTTGCCGACACTATCCGCCGTGTCCACGAAAATCAGTCGATTTCTTCGCAATATCTTATCTAAAGGAAATCATTCTTCAACAACTTATATTATCGACGGTCTGTCATTGTGTAATGACAGACCGTCTGTCTTATTTTAACTTATTTCACATATTTATTGTCAATTTCACTTAATAATCGGAGTGCTAATATTAAATAGATTTAAGCAGTGCATTTTTATGATACTCCGATTAAAATAATGCGTTATTTTTGTGTCAAAGAGTAAAGCGTTAAAATTTAACAGTAGAAATTTTAAAATTTAACAATTAACTTACCAATCTTCATATTATGAATTTGTATAGCAAAATCGCATTAATGGCTTGTGGAGTGGCTATGGTAAGCTCCGCAGTGACAGTAGTTGCTGTCAATACATTGACCGACAGGCATGACTCTTCCGTGCTTGCAGTAGGGCATGATAATGTGTCTGGAGGCGCGGTATATACTGTGGCTCATGGTGTTACGCCACCTACCGACTTTACCCATGCGGCAGAGAGCACCATAAACGGTGTGGTCAGCATCAAGAGTTATGCCACTCCGCGTGGATATGGCAACGGCTATCAGTCAACTCCGTTTGACATGTTTGACTTCTTCTTCGGCTCGCCCGGTAACGGTAACCGTCGTCAGCAACAGCCTGAACGCAGGGAAAAGTCGGAGCAGCAGCTTGGGCTTGGTTCAGGTGTCATTATAAGCAAGGATGGCTACATAGTCACCAACAATCATGTTATTGACGGTGCTGAGCGTCTTGAAATCACCTTGAATGACAACCGCACATTTAATGCCAAGGTAATCGGAACCGACCCCTCGACCGATGTGGCGCTTATAAAGATAGAGGCCGACAATCTCCCTGTGATTCCTATTGGCGACAGTGACGCGCTGAGGGTAGGTGAGTGGGTGCTTGCCGTCGGTAATCCTTTTGGTTTCACCTCAACGGTGACTACAGGTATTGTCAGCGCGAAAGCACGAAGCATTTCGAGTGCCACCAACGGAAGGGCGATGGGAATAGAAAGTTATATACAGACCGATGCTGCGGTCAATCCCGGTAACTCCGGTGGCGCGCTTGTCAACATAAACGGTGAATTGGTAGGTATAAACACTGCCATTTATTCACAGACCGGAAATTACGCCGGTTACTCATTTGCCATCCCTACATCCATAGTGACAAAGATTGTGACCGATATCAAGCAGTATGGTGCGGTACAGAGAGCGGTGCTCGGCATCATGTTCCGCGAGTTGACTCCGCAGCTTATCAAGGAGTTGGGTATCACTGCTGTCAATGACGGTATACTTGTAAGAGAACTTGTAGAGCGCGGGTCGGCTATGGAGGCCGGCATCCAGGTTGATGACGTGATTGTGGCTATCGGTGACACTCCTGTTCATAATTCTGCCCAGTTGCAGGAGGCGGTGAATAAGTATCGTCCCGGCGACAAGGTGAAGGTGAAATATATCCGTGACAACAAGACTTACACGACCGACGTGACATTCCGTAACAGCCAGGGCGACACCAAGATGACAAAGGCTAAAGATGTGACCTCGCTCGGATGTGCGTTCAAGCCACTCTCCAAGGAGCAGCTCAAGGAACATCAGCTCACTTCGGGAGTACAGGTGACCGGGCTGCGTGACGGCAAGTTTAAGGAGGCAGGCGTGAAAGACGGCTTTATCATCCTTGACATCAATAACGCTCGTGTAAAGAGCCAGGAAGATGTCGAGAAGATCTACGAGTCGATAATGAAGAGCAGCGACAGTGACAAGGTGATGTTTATCACCGGTATTTATCCTACGGGACGCAAGGTGTATTATGCTGTCGACCTTGCCGACTGAAAAGTACTGACATAAAGTGATGATAGAGGCGGACATCCTGCTTGGCAGCGGTGTCCGCCTTGTTTAATGGAATATATTTATTCTTGAAAAAGTATAATCTTACAATTATTCAGTCGGTTTTGACGTTGTAGTATCATAATATCATATAAAAAACATGCCGGCGGAGATGCATGATTTGAATAAAATTTTGTATCTTTGTACGTTTAAAATCTTGTGTAATAACAGATGAGACAATTAAAAATTACAAAGTCAATCACCAATCGAGAGAGTGCATCGCTCGATAAGTATCTGCAAGAGATTGGTCGTGAGGATCTTATCACTGTAGAAGAGGAGGTGGAGCTTGCCCAGCGTATCAGACAGGGCGACCAGGTGGCTCTTGAAAAGCTTACCCGCGCTAATTTGCGTTTTGTTGTTTCGGTTGCAAAGCAGTATCAGAATCAGGGACTTTCTCTTCCCGACCTGATTAATGAAGGTAACCTTGGACTTATCAAGGCGGCGCAGAAGTTTGACGAGACTCGTGGTTTCAAGTTCATTTCCTACGCCGTATGGTGGATTCGCCAGTCAATCCTTCAGGCTCTTGCAGAGCAGTCGCGTATTGTGCGCCTTCCGTTAAACCAGGTAGGTTCGCTAAACAAAATCGGTAAGGCTCTGTCAAAGTTTGAGCAGGAAAACGAGCGTCGTCCTTCTGCCGAGGAACTTGCCGATGCGCTTGATGTGCCGGTTGAGAAGATTGCCGATACCCTCAAGGTTCAGGGTCGCCATATTTCGGTCGACGCTCCCTTCGTGGAGGGTGAGGACAACAGCCTTCTTGACGTGCTCACCAACGATGACTCTCCAATGGCTGATGCCACTCTTACCCAGGAGTCGCTCTCGAAAGAGGTAGAGCGTGCGCTTCGTCAGCTCCATGAGCGCGAGCGCGAGATTTTGAAGATGTTCTTCGGCATAGGTTGCCAGGAGATGACTCTGGAAGAGATTGGTGCTAAATTTGACTTGACCCGAGAGCGCGTGCGCCAGATTAAAGAGAAGGCTATACGTCGGCTTAAAGGACAAAAGAGCAAGTTGCTCAAGACATATCTGGGTTGATTGCATGTAGACCCGGTTTTTTTTACCGCGTGGTTGCTCCGGCAGTCACGCGGCTTTTTATTTGCGGCAATTTATCTCGATGATGTCGCTTAGACGCTGGGTATATAGGCGTGACACTCTTTCGTGGCGGGTGCAATTGTCCATTGAGGGCGACGATGCGAGGTGTACGCGCTCGATGCCGCCGCAGTTGATATTGTCAATGGTCACCATAAGCTTTTTGCGCCGTTCTTTGCTTTCCCTGTCTTCAAATAGCGTGGGTTGCACATGCTCCTTGTCAAGTATGCGTGTGGCGGTTACTCCGGCACGCTTGTAGCCGTAGCCGGGGCGGAAAATGGATTTAAGCGCCATCTTCGCTTCTTTACACAGGTCAATGGAGTCGTTGGTGGCGTCAAGCAAGGTGCGCTGGGCGCAGTTGGAATATTGCTCGCGGTCGGTGCGATGGCGGTTGGTGGCTATAAACACAGTCAGCTCCACGCAATATAGCTCTCTGCGACGCAGACGTTCAGCCACGTTTGCCGCAAACCGGGAGATGGCATCTTCCAGGTCTTGATACTCGTAGAAATCAGTGGCAAATGTACGCGATATGGTGAGTGTCTTTTGGGTGGGGCGTTCGGTGTCGCTTTCAATACATCTGTCGCCGTTTAGCTCTCGCCAGGTGCGCTGGAGCATTATGTTGTAGCGCGCGGTCACTGTATCTTCCGGTGTGTCGGCAAACTGCATGGCGTCGGTTATCCCTGATTCGGTTAGCCGCTTTGCAATGCGCGGACCTATGCCCCATACATCGCCGATTGCGGTAAGCGACAGTGCTTTGCGTGCTTTTTCTACGGTGTCTATCACGCAAGCTCCCTTGTAGCCGGGATATTTCTTGGCGAAACGTGCCGCTACTTTTGCAAGTGTGCGGTTGGGGGCTATGCCTACCGACACAGGTATGCCTACATCACGCTTCACTTTCTTTACGAGATTGACACCATATTCAGCCAGTTTCTCATTCCCGATGTTTTCGAGGTCAATGAATGCCTCGTCGACTGACGATATTTCAATGTCGTCGGCAATCGAGTTGAGGGTCGCCATTACGCGTCGTGACATATCACTATATAGCCTGTGGTTGCCTGAAAATGATACAATATCGTAGGCTTCCACGATGTCACGTATTTTGAATAAAGGCACACCGCGCTTTATTCCGAGTGCCTTTGCTTCATTGGACATCGCCACCACACAGCCGTCATTGTTGCTCAGTACTATTACAGGCCGGTTGCGTAGTTCAGGACGGAACACGCGTTCACAAGACACAAAGAAGTTGTTGCAGTCTACAAGACCTATCATTGTCTTCTCCGCCTGTTTTTCTTTATAGTATGGGTCACGATGCCCCACACAGTGAAATCATCATCCTCCCTTACCTCAATAGGGCGGTAATTGCGATTTGACGGAAGAAGCAACACGCGGTGGCGCTCTACTTTCAGGCGTTTTACTGTAAATTCACCATCGATGCAGCACACGGCGAGGTCGCCGTTGAGCGGTTCAAGAGAGCGGTCGATTACCAATATGTCGCCATCATCGATTCCTTCCTCAATCATGGAGTCGCCTGTTACGCGCCCATAGAAAGTAGAGGCGGGATGGTTCACTATCTCGCTGTTGAGGTCAATCGTCTCGTTAAGACGGTCTTGTGCGGGCGACGGGAATCCTGCTTTTATCCCTCCGTCGGCATATGGTAGACTGAGAGATGTGGATGTGTCGATGCTGCAGATGGTCAAGTCGCCTGTCGGCTGCCGGTTTTCGCTCATTTGGCGTTTTTCCCCTGACTTATTTCTTTAACTCGGTGATAATGCTGTCAATATCGAGGGTTGCCTGGTCGCCGGTAGTCATGTTTTTAAGTGTCACCTTACCCTCGGCAAGCTCTGTGTCGCCGATTATCGCCACGTAGGGTATGTTGAGCGCGTTGGCATATGCCATCTGCTTTTTCATCTTGGCGCAGTCGGGGTATATTTCGGCAGTGATGCCATGGGCGCGCAGCTGCTTGATGGCTTTCATGGACTCGGCAGCTTCCTTCTCACCGAAATTGGTGAATATGACAGTAGTGGAGGCCGAAGTGTTTTCGGGATATAGCTCAAGGGTGTTGAGCACATCGTAGATGCGGTCGGCGCCAAATGAGATGCCGACACCTGAGACACCGGGCATACCGAACACACCCGTAAGGTTGTCATAGCGTCCGCCACCGGTGATTGAGCCTATCTGCACATCTTTGGCTTTCACTTCTATGATTGTGCCGGTGTAGTAATTAAGACCGCGCGCGAGCGACACATCAAGGTCAAGCTCTGCGTTAAGCCCGAGTGTCATGGTCTCATTGACCACATAGCGAAGCTCCTCCACGCCCTTCTTGCCGGTCTCTGACACAGAGAGTATCTCGTCAAGTTTTGCAAGACGTTCATCAAGAGTGCCGTCGATAGCAAGTATTGGCTGCAATGCTTCGATTGCCGACTCTTCAAGTCCGCGTTCACGTAGCTCGTTGTTGACATTTTCAATGCCTATTTTGTCAATCTTGTCGATTGCCACGGTGATATCTACTATCTTTTCGGGTGCACCGATAAGCTCGGCTATTCCGGCAAGCACCTTGCGGTTGTTGAGCTTGATGGCGATATTGATTTTCAGACGGCTGAACACCTCGTCGATAAGCTGAAGCAGCTCTACCTCGTTGACAAGCGAGTCGGAGCCTACGATATCAGCGTCACACTGGTAAAACTCGCGGTAGCGACCTTTCTGTGGACGGTCGGCACGCCACACAGGCTGAATCTGAAAACGCTTGAAGGGGAACTGTAGCTCGGCACGGTGCTGTACTACATATCGTGCAAATGGCACGGTAAGGTCGTAGCGCAATCCCTTTTCCGATAGTTGTGACGTGAGCTTGCCTGAGGCTTCTCCGTCAAGGAGCGATTTGTCTACGCCGCGGAGATAGTCGCCGGAATTAAGAATCTTGAACAGCAGCTTGTCGCCTTCTTCGCCGTACTTGCCCATAAGGGTTGACAGGTTTTCCATCGAAGGGGTCTCGATCTGCTTGAAGCCAAAGAGGTGGAATACTTCGCGGATTGTATCAAATATATAGTTGCGGCGAGCCATCTCAACGGGAGAGAAGTCGCGTGTGCCTTTGGGAATCGACGGTTTCTGTGCCATAATGATTTTGCAGATATTTATATTTTCTGCAAAGATACGATAAAGAAACGAAATGAGAAAAGAATGCGCTCTAACAAAAATGATGGGAGATAGGAGAAGGAGTGGTGTCAGATACGGTCAAGCACGGTTTTGATGAGATCGTGGATGGCTGTCTTATAGTTGGGCGATGCGGTCGTGTTGACACGGTTGGCTATGATTGAGCATACAGTCATGGCACGGTGTCCCATCAATAGGGCGAGTCCTTGCAGCGGCGCGCTCTCCATCTCGTAGTTAGTGATGGCGCGTCCTTTATAGCGGAATGCCTCGATATTTTTGTTTAGGTCGGGATTGGCGAGGGGGAGTCTCAGCTCGCGTCCCTGCGGTCCATAGAAGCCTACTGCGCTGATAGTGCATCCACACACCATGTCGTCGCCCCCGATCTGCTTTACCAGGTCGCTGTCGGCTTTTACCACATAAGGTGCGGGAAGAAGGCTGCTCCAGTTGACGGCCTCGCAAAATGCACGTTCAAAGTCAAGGTCGGCTACGCGGTTGCGTCCTGCGTAATAGTTTAACACCCCGTCAAATCCGATTGAGTGTTCTGCTATTACAGGAGTGCCGAGTATCAGTTCAGGCTGTAGTGCTCCCGACGTGCCTATCCTCACGAGGGTGAGTGTGCGGTGTTCAGGTTTCACCTCTCTGGTCTCGAAATCCACATTGGCAAGGGCGTCAAGCTCGTTGAGCACGATGTCGATGTTGTCGGGGCCGATGCCGTGGCTGAGACACATGATGGGCTTGCCTTTGTAAGTGCCGCCTATTGTATGAAATTCTCTTGATGAGACTTCAAAGGTGCGGGTGTCAAAGAATGACGCTACCATGTCGACGCGTCCCGGGTCGCCGACAAGTATTATGCGGTCACAGAGCTGTGAGGGGTGCAGGTGAAGATGAAATATTGTACCATCGGGATTGATAATCATTTCCGATGATTCGATGTGTCGCTTGTCCATGACTATTGAATTTTGGGTTGTTTTGATATTAGAACACCGCAAGGGGCCGGCAGGTTCCGTTACTGTTAAATTTTAATTGGCTTTCTTTGGCGAATTTAGTGAAATTTTGTCGATAATTTGCTAAATTTGTAGAGATAAATTTGTACAGGATTTTCAAATAAAGGTTAATTAAAACGGAATAAATCATGAAAAAACAGTTATTGACGCTGCTGGTGAGCAGTGTGGTTTCTTCTTTCTCCGGCTTGGCTGCCGATTATGTCAAGACGGCGGAGGGCGTAAAGGTTACAATTGATTCGGTGGAGGTGGATGTGCAGTATTATACGCCGTCGGCTGTGAGGGTGGTGAAATTGCCTGCCGGGGTAGCCTCCACGGGTGAGAGTTATTCGGTGATTAATGGTCCTGAGACGGTAGAATTTACAGTCAAGGAGAATGGAAAAAATCTGCGCTTGCAGTCATCGGGTCTGCGCGTCGATGTCAATACTGTCACGGGCGATGTCTCATTTTATAAGCCTGCGGGCGGATTGCTGCTTGCCGAGCAGGGCATGGCAATGACAGTGACTGACGATGCCGGAGAAAAAGCCTACAAAGTAAGACAGGATTTCCGACTCGAAAAAAATGAACCGGTCTACGGTCTCGGTAATCTTGAAAATGGCAATCTGTCACAGCGCGGAGTCAACCGCAAGCTGATGCCCGGAAATGTAGAGGATGGTATCCCTGTGTTTGTTTCGGTCAAAGGTTATGGAGTGATATGGGACAATTATTCGCCTACCGACTTTCTTGACAATGGTGAGGTGACGGCATTTGAGTCGGAAGTGGCAAAAGGCATAGACTATTATTTTATATATGGAGGAAATATGGATGGCGTGATTGCTGGATTGCGTCATTTGACCGGCAATGTGCCGATGTTTCCGTTGTGGGCCTATGGCTTCTGGCAGAGCAGGGAGCGTTATAAGTCGCAGGATGAGATTACCGGAGTGGTCAGTAAGTACCGGGAGATAGGTGTGCCTCTTGACGGTATAATCCAGGACTGGCAATATTGGGGCAATAATTATCTGTGGAACGCCATGGAGTTTATGAGTCCCGAGTTTACCAATCCGCAGAAGATGGTTGATGACATCCATTCTCAGAATGCAAAGATGATTATATCGATATGGTCATCGTTTGGTCCACAGACAAAGCCCTATCGCGAGCTTGCTGAAAAGGGACTGCTGTTTAATATCGAGACTTGGCCGCAGTCGGGCATATCTCACATTTGGCCTCCGCGCATGGACTATCCTTCGGGAGTGAGGGTTTACGATGCATACAGCCCGGAGGCACGTGACATATACTGGAAAAATCTCAGCCGTCTACATGATTTCGGTATCGACGGCTGGTGGATGGACTCTACCGAGCCTGACCATTTCAACCCTACCAAGGAAGATTTCGACACGCCTACTTATCTCGGCTCTTTCCGCAAGGTGAGAAATGCTTATCCGCTTATGACAGTCGGTGGAGTGTATGACCATCAGCGTGCTGTCGACTCTGCCAAGCGTGTGTTTATACTTACGCGTTCGGGCTATACGGGTCAGCAGCGTTACGGATGTAATGTGTGGACCGGAGATGTCACTTCAAGTTGGCAGAATCTGCGCAAACAGATACCGGCAATGCTGAATTTTTCATTGACCGGAAACCCGAATGTCAATAGCGACCTCGGCGGATTTTTCTGTAGCGCATATAATAACGCCGGTCCTAATTCTGCTGTAAAAAATCCTCTTTTCCAGGAACTGTTTGTGAGATGGATGCAAATGGGTGTGTTTACCCCGATGATGCGCAGCCACGGTGCCGACATAAAGCGTGAGGTATATTATTTCGGTGAGAAAGGCGAACCTGTATTTGATGCGATTGCCGACGCCATACGTTTGCGTTACACGCTGCTTCCCTACATTTATTCTACCTCATGGAACATGACTTCCCGCGGAGGTAGCATGATGAAGGCTTTGCCGATGGATTTCCCCGGTGATAAAAAGGTGTGGAACATGACTGATGAGTATATGTTTGGTGACAATCTGCTCGTGGCTCCTATAGTAAAGGCTCATTACACTCCTGAACTGATAGCGAACTCTGATGAAAATACTGGCTGGGACAGAAAAGAGAAGTTTAATGTCAGTGCCGGAGAGTCTGTAGATTTTCTGCGTCCTGTGATGACCTCGGTGTATCTCCCGGCGGGCGCTGTATGGTGGGATTTCGAGACCGGTGCAAAATATCGCGGCGGCAAGACCATAGAGAAAGAATCGGCAATCGGTACCATTCCGGTGTATGTTAAGGGCGGTTCGATATTGCCTCTTGGTCCTGATGTGCAATACGCTCAGGAGAAGCCGTGGGACGAGCTTGAGATACGCGTATATCCGGGAGCCGATGGCTCATTTACGCTCTATGAAGATGAGTTTGACAACTATAATTATGAGAAAGGGCAGTATAGCGAGATTGAATTTAAGTGGGACGACAAGAAGCGTCAACTGACGGTAGGAGAGCGTCGCGGCTCATTCCCCGGTATGATTTCCAATCGCACATTCCATGTGAAAGTCGCCGGCACTTCCGCCACCGCCACCATTCATTACACAGGTCTCCCTGTTACGACTATTCTCTAATTCTCTCAACAAAAGGCTGTGGTGACACAGCCTTTTGTCTTGTTATCCTGATTTTGCGCAGTCGGCGCAGGTGCCTTTGATTATGTATTCGGCTTGGCGTGCGATGAAACCCGGTGGGGTGTTGACAGGCGGGATGTGTGCCTCGTCAAGGCAAAATGTCTTTTTACACGACTCGCAGTAGAAGTGACAGTGGAGCTCTTCGACACTGCATTCATGGTCGTTGTGGCAAAGACAATATTTTTTAGACCCGCTGCCATCTTCAATCTCGTGAAGCAGATGGTGTTCGGCGAAGAGCGTCAATGTGCGGAATATGGTCGATTTGTCGAGGGTGTCGGCGGCGGTCTCTACGTCGGTCATGCTGAATGTGTCGTTAAATTGCTGCAGTACTCTGTAAATTAGTATTCTTACTGCTGTGGGTCGCACTCCGTGGAGAGTGAGCGTGGATTCGACATTTTCCATAATCAGAATCTTAAAACGAGTTCTACAAGTGCCTTGTCTCCGGTGTCGGGAGTGGTAGTTACATCGTGGTGGTAGAAATATTTTTCATAATTGGCGCGAATGTCAAGAAACAGATTTTTACTCTTGATGTAGCTGATGGTAGCGCCGATTGTGATGCGGTTGCGTGCGGGGTCGTTGGTGATGAGCTGTCCCTCATCGTTGCGGATAGCGTTGCTGTGGGCAGTCATGCCGTCGAAACGTCCTTGAAACGACAGCCTGTTAAATACGCCCGCTTTTATCGGCATCTGGTAGTTGGCAAAAACGTTGTAGGCGTGACAAGGCTTATGGCGTTGTGCCGTGTAATGCTTGTACATATATTCGCCTTCGACTGTCCATCGTCCGGCGCTCCAGGTGACTGCGCCGTCGATAAGATTGGTGCGCACAGAGTCGGGGATTATGGATTGAAATCCGGTGGCAAGTTTTACATTGCCAATACTGTAGGTGACCTTTGCTGCAAACGCGAGACTGCTGTTCCAGCCTGAGTGGTCGCCTATGGTAGTAGGGTTAAACACTCCCGCCTCAGCTGAGAGCGGAAGTGTAGAAAACGTATACATCGCCTTGACTCCCACCGCCCTTACATTACACACCTGCTTGCCGATAAATGAGCGGTTGGCAAAATAGTAGGTGTTAGGTCCGCGGAAGGGGTCGACTCCAAATGGCATTCGGAACTGTCCTGCTTGAAATCCAAGTTCCTTTGTGGCGTATATGCGTGCCCACACATCAAGTATCTTCATCGAGCCGCGGTCGCAGAGGTCGGTGTTGATATAATAGTCGATTGTCGGGGCTATCTTTCCGTCAAGGCTCACGCGGGCGTTGCGTACTTGAAAGCGGTATTTGCCTGATTCGGTCGCAACCTCAAAGCGGGTTCTGACTGTACCGTGGATATGGGGTGTGTAGTCAACTTTTTCAGCGGCACTAAGTAGGGGAGATAAACATGTGGCAGTGAGCAAAAAAACTAAAAATAACCGAATTTCAGCAAATCTCATAATGAATAATATAGGTTGAGTAAAAGTCAAGTTGAATATGCAATGCAAAAGTAGCAACAAAAATTTAACCACGTCTAATATCGGGAACAAAAAAAGACAACAAATATTTAGTATGGTTAATTGTCGGGTGTTAAAAATTTGATAAAAAATCATCCAACTTTAACGAGGGTGTTGTTAAAGTCAATAAAAACTCGTAACTTTGCGCTCTCAATAAGGTCGGTCCGGTAGCTCAGCTGGATAGAGCATCTGCCTTCTAAGCAGACGGTCATGCGTTCGAGTCGCATCCGGATCACGTATAGGTCACAAATCATCCCGGTTTGTGACCTTTTTTTCTGTGCTTGACGAATGTGTATGGGCTCAGTAGAAAATCAGTGGGGATAAGCATAAAGGTTTGCAATACGGAAAAG
>CAJTSK010000004.1 GCA_910578835.1 uncultured Muribaculum sp. | reverse complement strand
AGGAAAGGAAACGAAAGTAGGTCAGAAAACTTTCGTTTTCCGACCTACTCGATTTATCTATTGTCAGAGCTTAGATTATGCCTTGCTCCATCATGGCATTGGCTACTTTCATGAAGCCGGCTATGTTGGCTCCCTTCATGTAGTTGATGAAACCGTCGGGCTCGGTGCCATATTTCACACATTGCTCGTGGATGGCGTCCATGATGCCGTGAAGCTTCTCGTCTACCTCCTCGGCGCTCCATGTGAGGTGCATCGCATTCTGGCTCATTTCAAGACCGGAAGTGGCGACACCGCCTGCGTTGACCGCCTTGCCGGGGGCATAGTTGGTGCGCGTCTCGATGAAATGGTCGATAGCCTCGGGTGTGCAACCCATGTTGGACACTTCGGCTACAAGCTGCACCTTGTTGTCGACAAGCTGCTTTGCATCGTCGCCGTCAAGCTCGTTTTGAGTGGCGCAGGGCAGGGCGATGTCCACTTTCTGCTCCCACGGCTTGCGTCCGGGGAAGAAGGTGGCGTTGGGATATTTCTCGGCATAAGGCTCCACGATGTCGTTGCCCGATGCACGGAGTTCAAGCATATAGTCGATTTTCTCGCCTGAGATTCCGTCGGGGTCATATACATATCCGTCGGGACCTGAGATGGTGACCACCTTGGCGCCAAGTTCGGTAGCTTTCAGGGCTGCACCCCATGCGACATTGCCGAAGCCGGAGATAGCCACTGTCTTGCCACTGATTGACTCGCCCTTGCGCGCAAGCATGTTGTTAACAAAGTAGATTGCACCGTAACCTGTGGCTTCCGGGCGTATACGTGAGCCGCCGAAGTCGAGACCCTTTCCGGTAAAGGTGCCGGTGTGCTCGTCGACAAGTTTCTTGTACATGCCATACATGTATCCGACTTCTCTGCCGCCTACGCCGATATCGCCGGCCGGCACGTCACGGTCGGGACCGAGGTTTTTCCACAGACCTATGATGAATGCCTGGCAGAATCTCATGATTTCGCGGTCGCTCTTGCCGCGTGGCGAGAAGTCGCTGCCTCCCTTGGCTCCGCCCATCGGTAGGGTGGTAAGGGCATTTTTGAATGTCTGTTCAAATCCGAGGAACTTAAGTATTGAAAGGTTAACTGATGCATGGAAGCGGATGCCGCCCTTATACGGACCTATCGCGTTGTTGAATTGTACGCGGTAGCCGAGATTGGTCTGCACCTCTCCCTTGTCGTCGGTCCAGGTGACACGGAATGTCACGATGCGGTCCGGCTCGACCATACGCTCGATAATACGGGCTTTTTCAAATTCGGGATGCTTATTGTAGACATCTCCTACTGACAATAACACTTCCCTGACTGCCTGGAGATATTCTTTTTCTCCGGGGTGTTTCGCCTCAAGGGCGTTCATGATATTATTGATATCCATATCTAATGTGTATTAAGTTATGAATGATTCATACACAAATATAAACAAAAAAATTTAACAAAGTATCATAAAAAGGTCAAAAAAATAACGGCAGCTGTTAAGGGCTGCCGTTAGCTGTTGATATCTAAGAGTTTTTATGTTATTTCTGGGCTGTAGCCGCGCTCTTTTCTGCACGTTTCACGTTAGCTTTCATGTCGCCTTTCTTGTCGAGACGCTTGTCAACCCTCTTTGCTTGCATCTTGTGGGGTGCCATGCCACGGTCATGTCCGGGGTTGGAGATTACCATGTTTTCGAGGAATATCACATATTGGTCGGGAGTAAGGATGCTCTTCACTTCTTCAAGATGCTGCTTCTTGCTTACACGCACCATTGAATCGCGCTGCTGGAAGCGGTCTTTGCGTGATTTGTTGACAGCTGCGCACTCTGCCTTGCGCTTTTCGCGGAGGGTGTTGAGCTTGGTCTGCTGGTCCTGGGTGAGGTTGATGCCTGCAAACGGGTCGGCACACGGTCTCTGTGCAGGACATGCCTTTGCGTTGCGCGGACAAGCCTCGGGTTTGGCGGGACACTGCTGGGTGGTGCACTCAGGCGATGCCTGCTGACTCTGGGCTAATGCGCTGAAAGAGAAAAGTGATGCTGCTAAAACTGCGATTGATAAAAATCCTTTTTTCATAATTTGAAATTTTATTTAATTGTTAAGTTGTTTCCGTCGTTTACTGTTACTTTGACGTTAATAACAATCGGGCGTTTAAAATGGCACTGCACTTTAACTCCTATTTAACACATCACAACTTCTCTCAACATTTTCCAAAAAGGAAAGGAGAGACACATGTCTCTCCTTGTCAATAATAAGCCTGTTATCTCAGTCGGTCATAGCTCTTCAGCAGACGCTCGTCGGCCGACATGCGGCTGCGTGCCAATATGGTGAGTATCAGCGCGACTACGGGGAGCGGGGCTGTCCATGACAATACCTGTATATGGCTAAGCGACAGCGACGGTATCATTAATAAGCCTATGATTACGATTGACACTATCTCAAGCAGGATGTTGACCATGGCGACTTTTTTCTGCAATCCGAGATTTTTGAAAAGGAATATGTCGATGACAAGCAGCACCGTCACGAGTATATTCACAATGAAAAGCGGCAGGAAGTCAAGCGAACTTAAGCAGCCGGTGTCACCGCAGGGGAGAGTGCCCGTGCCGAGCGACAGGAATGATACGAGAGCCATGCATATGGCGGCGAGGAGGAGAAATAATGTTTGCCAACGTTGGATTACCATAACAATTTAGATTAGAGTGGGTTGATAATAAGGGCAAAATTACGAAATTTCGCTAAATATTTTGTACCTTTGCAGTCCTAATTTGAATACATGTAGATTTCAACATATATAATATGATAGCGGTCAACAATTTAACACAGCAATTTGGTAAGCGTGTGCTTTTTCAGGATGTGAACCTGAAATTTACCCCCGGCAACTGTTACGGTATAATCGGCGCCAACGGCGCGGGCAAGTCAACCTTGATGCGTATACTCAGCGATCAGCTTTCGCCCACCCACGGCACTGTGTCGCAGGGTCCCGGCGAGCGCATGTCGGTGCTGGAGCAGGATCACTTCAAGTTTGACGAGTGTACGGTGCTTGACACCGTGCTTCAGGGTCACACCGTGCTCTGGGATATTATCAAGGAAAAAGACGCGATATATGCCAAGGCTGATTTCTCCGACGAGGATGGTGTAAGAGCCGCCGAGCTTGAAGAAAAATTTGCCGAGCTTGAAGGCTGGAACGCCGAGAGCGACGCCGCGGCTCTTTTGAGCGGTCTCGGCATCAAGGAAGATAAGCATTATATGTTGATGAAAGACATGAGCGGTAATGAAAAGGTGCGTGTGCTTCTTGCAAAGGCTCTTTTCGGCAACCCCGACAACCTTCTACTCGACGAGCCTACCAACGACCTTGACCTTGAGACAGTAGCGTGGCTCGAAGATTACTTGTCAAAGTTTGAAAACACGGTGCTTGTCGTGTCTCACGACCGTCACTTCCTCGACTCTGTATGTACCCACACCCTGGACATCGACTACAA
The DNA here is from genome assembly GCA_910578835.1 of uncultured Muribaculum sp. Lineage (GTDB taxonomy): Bacteria > Bacteroidota > Bacteroidia > Bacteroidales > Muribaculaceae > Muribaculum. Next base: position 136,353 of record CAJTSK010000004.1, on the reverse strand, counting down.
TAAGATGACACTTTTTGCCGGTAACTACAGCTTCTGGTATGAGTCGTCGCAGCTCGCTTTGCGTCAGCAACAGCAGCAAAACAAGAAAGCCGAGGAAAAGCGCAAGGAGCTTCTTGAGTTTATCCAGCGATTCTCTGCCAACGTGGCAAAGTCCAAGCAGACCACTTCCCGCAAGAAGATGCTTGAAAAGCTTAACGTGGAGGAGATTCAGCCGTCGTCACGCCGCTATCCGGGCATAATCTTCACTCCCTCGCGCGAGCCGGGCAACAAGATTCTTGAAGTTCAGGGTCTTACAGCCTCAGTTGACGGTGAAGTACTCTTCAAGGATATCAATTTCGCCATCGAGAAGGGCGACAAGGTGGCGTTTCTCAGTCATGACCCCCGAGCCATGACCGCTCTCTTTGAAATCGTGACCGGCAACCGCAAGGCTGACGCAGGTACATTTGACTGGGGACAGACAATCACCACCGCATATCTCCCGCTCGACAACAGCAAATTTTTCAACACCGACATGAATCTCGTTGACTGGCTGTGTCAGTGGAGCGACGATTCAAGCGAGATTTATCTCAAGGGATTCCTCGGAAAAATGCTCTTTTCAGGCGAAGAGGTACTCAAAAAGGCATCGGTGCTATCGGGAGGTGAGAAGATGAGATGTATGATTGCGCGCATGATGATGAAAGATGCCAACACCCTCGTACTTGACTCGCCCACCAACCATCTTGACCTTGAGTCAATCCAGGCGTTTAACAACACCCTCCGCACATTCAAGGGCAACATCCTGTTTGCTTCTCATGACCACGAGTTTATCCAGACCGTCGCAACCCGCATAATCGAGCTTACCCCCAACGGTATAATCGACAAGATGATGGACTACGACGACTATATCACCGATGAGCGCGTGGCTGCCGCACGTGAGCGCCTGTATCAGAAGTAATCATTAAAAAACCACATAATCTATGGTAAAGCATATAGTTACTTTCCGACTTACGGGCACCGACGAGGAGCGCGCCCGTGTAGCCGCTGCATTTCGCGACGCATTACTTGCACTCCCGGCGCAGATTGACGTGTTGCAGTCAATGGAAGTGGGCATCAATGAAAATCCCGCCGAGAGCTGGGACGTGGTGTTGACCGCGGTAGTGCCTACTCTTGCCGACGTGGCTGTCTACGCCAATCATCCCGCCCACGTGGCTGCCGCCGCCCTCCTTGCCGGACATAAAGGCGACCGCGCCTGCGTGGACTACGAGTTTTAATACTGCCGCCTGCAGGGGGTCAGCCCCCTATATGGTGGAAAAGATCACGGAATCCGTGTTGGGTACCTATGACGGTGATTACATCACCCTCTTCAAGTCGGGTATCCGGCGACGGATTTTCCATTTTCTGCAATTCGTTGCTTGTGATTCCTAAAAAGTTTCTTTTAGGAGTGGGGCGTGACACGGCTATAAGCGAGATGTTGAAATCCTTCTCAAAATCAAGCTCATTCAGCGGCGTGCCTATATAATAATCAGGCACCCGGAAGCGTATCACATACCGGTCCATGTCGATGCGCATCGAGTCCACGTTGCAGCCGAGTTCAAGTTCGCGGGTAAGTTCGCGTGCGGCACGCTGCTCTGGGGTGAGTATGCGGTCTACCTTGAAGCCCTGCAATATCGTCTCATGGATTTCGTCGACGGCACGGGCATAGATGGTCTTTACCCCGAGCTTGCGGAGCAACGCGACTGTCTTCACGCTCGCACCGAAGTTTTCGCCTATCGCCACTATCACGAGGTCTACCGTCTTTAACGGAAGCACCGACAATGCCGCCTCGTCAGTGGAATCGATGATATAGGCGGTTGATATTTTGTCTTTCAGAGCCTCGACAAGAGTAGAGTTGGAGTCGGCTCCGATTACTTCATGACCCATTGCCGTAAGGTCGATGGCGAGATTGGCTCCGTAGATGCCGAGTCCGATTATCAGGTAACGCATAAATTTCTTTATTATCAGTTTATTATGATGTTGTCAGTAGGATATTGCACCGGATGGTCATGCTTGTTGCCGGTCACTCCTATAAGGAGCGAGATTATCCCTACGCGCCCCAGGAACATGGCGCATATCAGCACCACCTTGGATGTGGCGCTAAGCATTGGGGTCACTCCAAGCGACGAACCTACCGTGAAAAGTGCCGACGACACCTCAAAGAGCAGGCTCTTTGCCGACATCTGCGGCTCAAGCAGCATGATAACCATGGAAAACAGGAAGTAGGAGAGTATGGAGAGCGTCACCACGGCGTTGGCGCGTCTTATCGACGCTGTGGCGATGGTGCGGTTGAATGCTGTTACTTTGTTGTGACCTAACACGATGGCACGCAGATTGATAAGTATAGCCGCGAGGGTGTTGACCTTTATGCCGCCTGCAGTCGACTGGGAGGCACCGCCTATCCACATAAGCAGCAACACAAACACAAGCGTCACATTAAGGAATCCTGCCGGATTGACCGATACAAACCCCGAGCTGCGGGGAGTGGTGGAGTTGAATATTGACTGCACAATCTGGTCGTACAGGCTGAATCCCGCAAGGGTGTTGTTGCGCTCAAAAATGAAGAACAGCACTATGCTGACGCCAAATATGATAAGCGTCGTGTAGAGAGCCACCTTGGTGTTAAGGTTGTAGATATGCACCGGATGTCCTGTCACCGGACGGTTTCTAAGCTGGCGCCACTTTTTGCGTATATACTCGAAGAATGCGTTGCGGAAGTTAACAAGTATCGGAAAACCGATTGACCCGGCAAACACGAGCATGCTTATCACAAGGTAGATTGACTGGTCGCTGTTCATCAACGCCGGATTTGACATGCCTCCGGGAAGGTTGGAGAAGCCGGCGTTGGAAAAGGCCGACACCGCGTGAAACACCGAAAACTCGATCTGTTCCCTCGCCGGCATGTCGAGCACATCATATATCGACCACCATATCCCCAGCGCGCCCACTGCCTCCACGACGATTGTAAACATGAAGATATACAGAAGGGTGGGGAGCAGTGAGTTGACCGACTCGGTGTAAATCATGTCTTTCACCATCAGCTGGCTGTAAATCGATGTGCCCCCGCTGAAAAAGAGCGCGAAGAAGCTCGTGAAAGTCATCACCCCGAGCGCTCCTATCTGTATGAGCAGTCCTAAGATGAGTATGCCCAGCGGCGTAAATGTCGTGGCGACATCTATGGTTGTCAGTCCGGTTATACATACCGCGCTTGTCGCCACAAACAGCGAGTCGATGTAAGATATCCCCTCGTAGGTGCATTTGGGCATCATCAGCAGGTAGGAACCTAAGAAGATGAAAAACAAGAAACTGCACGACAGCATCAGCGAGGGATTGGTGCGTTTGCCCATTATGTGCATTATGCCGTAACTTATATCGACAACGGCGTAGCAAAACAGGGTGGCGAGCAGATACCTGTTGCCGTAGAGCATGTCGGACAGCCATTTTATCCAGGGATTTTCAGGCTGTCGGTAGAGTAGAGGCAGCAGGGTCGACAATATCGCTATGTCTACAATCCATTTGATGACCTTGGTGTCGCGGAATGTCTTGCGTGTATTGAACACGAAATTAAACAATACGTTAAACGCAAATATCCCCTGGATGAGGTGCAGGAAGTGAAATATGGTCCTTATACGTGCCGGCTCATGATAATACCCCATGTAGGTGATAAGAAACAGCACACATGCCACTGCGGCTATAAATGTGACGACAGAAAGCGTGTCGGTAATCGCTCTTATCGCGTTTATCGAGTGGCGCAGCTGCTTTTCCCAGCGTAAGCCTGTGTGGTAAAGGCGGGTGCGTATGCGCTGTATGAAGTGTTTGACACGATTCATGACTTTTAAACGAAATAGCCGGGGCTAATGTTATGTAGTATTAAAATAAATGAGTAATTTTGTGACTATAAAATTATAAAACTAATCATTATGTCGGAAATAATCGAAGAAATAAATGAGGAAAAAGGTGGCTTGAATTTTGTCGAGCAGATGGTTAGCGACGATCTTGCAGCCGGTAAGAATGGAGGTCGTCTTAACACGCGTTTCCCGCCTGAGCCTAACGGATATCTTCATATCGGTCACGCCAAGGCTATTTGTATGGATTTCGGCATAGCTGAAAAGTTTGGCGGAACATGCAACCTCCGTTTCGACGACACTAACCCTACGAAGGAGGATGTCGAGTATGTCGACTCTATCCGCGAAGATATCCACTGGCTCGGTTTTGACTGGGGCGACCGCGAGTATTACGCGAGCGACTATTTCCCCCAGCTCTACGATCTTGCCGTGCGCATGATTAAGGAGGGTAAGGCATATGTCGACCATCAGACCTCGGAGCAGATTGCCGAGCAGAAAGGTACTCCCACTCAGCCCGGTGTCAACAGCCCTTACCGTGACCGTCCGGTTGAGGAAAATCTTGACCTCTTCCGCCGCATGAATGAAGGCGAGTTTGACGAAGGAACTTATGTGCTCCGTGCAAAGATTGACATGGCGTCGCCCAACATGCACTTCCGCGACCCCATCATGTACCGTATCATAAAGCACCCCCATCACCGCACCGGCACTACATGGAAAGTATATCCGATGTATGACTTCGCCCATGGTCAGAGCGACTATTTTGAGGGTGTGACCCACTCTATATGCACACTTGAGTTTGTGCCTCACCGCCCGCTTTACGAATATTTTGTAAAGGAACTTGCCGATGAGAGCTACTGCCCGCGTCAGATTGAGTTCAACCGTCTTAACCTTACCTATACTGTTATGAGCAAGCGTAAGCTGCTCCAACTCGTTAAGGAAGGTCTGGTTGCCGGATGGGATGATCCCCGTATGCCGACTATCTCGGGTATGCGCCGCCGCGGATTCACCCCGCGCTCGATTAAGAATTTCATCAACATGATCGGCTATACCAAGGTAGAGGCGCTCAACAGCATCTCGCTTCTTGAACATGCGGTGCGTGAGGACCTTAATAAGGTTGCGACACGTGTAATGGCGGTGATGAATCCTGTCAAGGTGGTCATCACCAATTATCCCGAGGGACAGGAAGAAATCGTGGAGATGGAAAACAATCCTGAGGATGCAGCAGCAGGTACTCACAAGATGCCTTTCTCCCGCGAAATATATATCGAGCGCGACGACTTCATGGAAAATCCCCCCAAGAAGTTCTTCCGCCTTGCACCTGAAGGGGAGGTTCGTCTCAAAGGAGCCTACATTATTAAGTGTACCGGAGTCAAGAAAGATGCCGACGGCAATATCGAGGAAATCTATTGTACCTATGACCCCGACTCAAAAAGCGGTATGCCCGGAAGCATGCGCAAGGTAAAGGGTACACTCCATTGGGTATCGGCTGCTCACGCCGTTGACGCCACCGCGCGCCTATACGACCGTCTTTTCTCTGTGGAAAATCCTGCTGAAGAGAAAGATAAGGATTTTCGTGAGATGCTTAACCCCGACTCGCTGAAAGTGGTAGAGGGCATAAAGATTGAGCCGTATCTCGCCGAAAATGCAAAGCCCGGCGGTCATTTCCAGTTCCAGCGTATCGGCTACTTTACGCTTGACCCCGACACCAAGCCGGGTCAGCTCATATTTAACCGCACCATGCAGCTGAAAGATACCTGGGAAAAGCTGCAAAAGAAATAAGGAGAAACAATCTATGGATCGCGAACAGCGACGAAGAGAAAAATTATATCGTACCTTCAAGGAAAGTCTGACCGACGGGAACACCCCGTCGGTCTACGATGAAAATGACCTGCTTGACATATTTGATTATGCCAATGACGTGTATGACGAGTATGTTCAGTTTGAGGTTATATTGCTTGCCGCCCGTCTGTATCCCGAAAGCGAGGATATGATGCAGCGGCGGGCTTTCTACATGTATGGCAATCTTTCCATGACCGAGGGGGCTTTTAACCTTGCCACGGCACATCGTGAGGAGTCGGCGCTATGGTCGCTCCTTGACCTCATGGTGCGTCACCCCTCCGACGAGGAGTGCAAGAGTGTCATGATGTCGATTCTTGACCGATATTCCGAGTTTGACGACGAGACGGCGATACAGCTGGTCGACGTATGTTCTGATTTGGGTATTTTCGATTGGCTTATAGAGCATAAGGACGATATACAGCGTCGCTGCGCTTATCCCGAGACTTTCCTCTACGAGATGGCGATGGAGGCTGACTCCCGCTCCGATTACAACCTTGCCGCCTCGCTCATGGAGGAACTTACAGAGCGCGAGCCGTTTAACGCTACATTCTGGCACATGCTTGCCCAGCTGCAGGTGAGACTCGATAACTACACTGATGCAGTGGCGTCGGTTGACTACGCCCTGGCTATTGATGCCGAGGCTATACCTTATCAGCTCACCAAGGCGCAGATAATGTTTGACATGAAGGGTGACAAAGCCAAGGCTGTAGGGATGGTGGAGGAGATTCTCGTCAGAGAGCCTGACAACAAGGTTGCCGTGCACACTCTCGCGGCAATGTACACCTTTGAAAACCGCGGTCATGACGCTGTGGCTCTTCTCAATAAATATCTTCAGTCCAATCCTTCCGACAAGGAGGCGATTGAGCATCTGCTCATGCTCGGCGACAGGGATTCGGCTATTGTTGCACTTAAGCGCTATTTCTCCGAGGGTGGCGATGGCTCTGCGGAAGACTGGAGTGCGTGGGCGAAGTCGTTTTACACTCGTGGTCAGTATGAACAGTGTGCGGTAATCCTGCTTGCTCTTCTTGCTACAACGGGGCAGATTCCTGAATGGTCGCCGATGCTTGAAGGTCTATACCGCTCGGGTGAATATGAGGCGATAGTAACCCTGTACCGTGACATTGTGCTTGCGTCGGGCGATATTTCCCGCTTTGACCTTACGATTACCGATACACTGATTTTTGTGTTAAGTCTCGTGCGTTCCGGTAATCCTGAGGCAGCAAAAAAGCTTGTAGATACAGTTTCTCGTATAGATTGCCACGACATATCTCCCTTTGAAAAGCGTCTTGCCACGATGAAAGTGTGTGACCTTATGAAGTCGATAGGGGAGATGCTTGATGCAGGGGGTGATGTTGCAATCGAGAGGTTTGACCCGTTTACTGCCGGCTGATTGCGTTCATGAGCGCTTTCCCTCCGTCAATTGACGGAGAAAAGTCGGTCAATACATTGAATATATCTTTACCCAGCAGTTTCCTGCCGTCGGTCAATGTGTCGAGTACACATATGTCGCCCGCTATCCCGCAGAGGTCTATCGTGTCGATACCCTCCTTTTCTACAATCCTCCTGATTACTCCGGCTGCATACCCGTTTTTGAATATCGAATACTCTTCGGTGTCGCGCATAATGCCTTTTTTGAGAAAAACCGTCTTTCCCGATGTCTCGTCAAGAGCTTTCAGGAGCGCGTCCCATATCGCCGCGCCTGGAGTCCCGGCAACGCAGTGAGACACCCAACGTCCTCCGTTTTCTATGAAAGACATATGGTCACATGGGTGACTGTCGGCGGTCACTACCCTTATGCTATACATGCCGTCGGTGGCTCTGATATATTCGGCAAGCGAGTCCATCGCCTCGCGCGCTCCATCCACGGCGAGAGCGCCTGTGATGAAATCATTTTGCGGGTCTACTATAAGTAACATCTTTTTCATATATTCATCAACGTAGGGATATCGGTAATGGTTGACTGATGTTGCTTACTGAATGGATGTTAAAATTTCAAATTAGTGTAAAAATTTTAATTTTAATCATTAAATTTGCGCATTTTAAAGTGCATCCATAATTAGATTTGATTAATTTGAAAATATACAATTAAATTGTAAATATAGTAATAATTAAAAATTTGATGATGAAAAAATTCTATCAAGTAATCTTGGCGATTACTGTGTGTGTATTCGTTGCCGGTAATATTCCGGTGTTGGCGAAACATGCCATGGACAAAGATCGCCTTGCTAATGTTGTAAAGTCTATGTATGACGCCCGTCGCGAACGGATGAAGAGCCCTTTCGAGACAGGTAAGGCTGAGGCTCTGTCGGAAATGATGAATCCATCTAAGGTGCGTAAGGCTCCTGAGATAGATCGTACTCTTTCCGACATGGACGGTTTCTTCACTCTTGAAGGTCCCGACGGCTCTGTATGGTATGGTATCGGAGAGTTTGGTTTTGACGAAATTAAACACGATGCTTGGACTGAGAAAATTATAAGGGAGTTTAAGTACACGATTTACAACTCTAAATTTGAGCTTGTAGGCGAGGTGAAAGATAAAATCGATTATAAGGAAGATGAGACCAAGGCAGTGCTTTACGATCTTGCTCCCATGATTACTCAGAAATTTTTCAATATTGACAGTAATTATGAAGTGATTTTGGCTCTTGGTGTCAACACTACTCATTACAGCAATCGCTACCAGTCGTTAGTATATTCGCTTGGCGGTGAAAAAGACAATGAGGGCTATGATATGCCTTTGGCTACTTATGACGGTCTTGTTGGCGATGCTGTCAACGCTTCTGCCGATAGTTGGTCGGAAAGCTTCTTCATTACATTTGTGACTGAGGAAGTTGACGATTCTCTTCTTGATGGTGATGATTTCCTTGAATATTTGTTCTCATTAAAGAATGTACTGAAGACTTACAAAAGGGCTTCCTACTCTGATGGTCCCAAACTTGTCGCCGAGAAGAAAATACGTAATGTAGACCTCCCCGGTGATCAGATGAACTCTTCACTCTTCATCACTTATGCTCAGAACGGTAAGGCTTATTTTGCATATCAGCATTATGAAAAGAACTTCTTCGTTAACCCCGTAGGTGAGGATGAGTCTATAACAGAGGATAATAACCTGATTGTTGAGATTTACTCTATCGACAGCTATGGCAGCAGCATGAAGGAAGAAAAGACCATCGTGATTCCTGCAGAACAGACATTTGGCGATGACCGTCATCTCTGTACTTACTATAGCATCGGTAATCTCGGATACGATAGAGACATCTTGAAGGATGGTGATGACTACAAGGTAGTCGTGGCTAAGCAGAAATATTACTCTGGAAATGATGATGCCACTATCGACTCTTATTATATCTACGATGGAGATGGCAACGTCCAGAGCATTCTTGCCGAGGATATTGTAGGTTTTGTAGGCCTTTCCGATATTGCCGGTCACGAATCACAGTATATGTTTATTACTACTACAAATGTAGGTTACATGCTTTCATTTGTTGACGTGCCTTCTGGTGAGGTTGCAGCTATGTTCAGCAACGTGGTTGACAATTACAGCCTCAGCTCTTATGTTGACCGTGTGCCTTCTGGTCTTAGCTACAAGTATGCGTTCAAGGCTCTTAACCCTATAGTTGAAGATGGCAATGCTATCGAGAAGGTGGTTTGGCTTGACGCAGAGGGTCGTGTAATCGACGTGGATAAAATTAACCTTGGCAAGAATGTGGCAATAACACAGCTTTATATGTCACAGGCTACATTGTCACCTTATTTCTTCAACACTGACAACGAGCATGAATACATGTTCCTTGTAAAGCGTTACCGCACTCCCGGTGCTGCCGGTACTGACGAATCTCTGTTCATAACTGCGGCAAACACTTTTGATGTTGTGCTTGAGGTTAAGCCCGATGCTAAGAAAGGTGCACTCTCTCATATCCTGCCTATGGTTGACTCCAATAACCCCGGACTGTTAATCATTTACTATAATGACGGCAAGTTTAACGCCGACATCTATAATCTACCCTTTACTGTATTTGCCGGTGGTACCGGTACAGCCGATGATCCTTACTTGATTGCGACCCCCGGTGACTTTAACCAGATTAGCAAGCATCTCGCCGCTCACTATCGTGTTGTAGAAGACATCGATTTCTCTGATTTTGAATTGTCAGCTATCCCCGGTTCATTTACCGGTACGATTGACGGTAACGGCAAGACTTTCTCTAACCTCAACCTTACACGCATTCCCGGTCTATTTGAGTATCTCTCGGAAGGTGCGGTAGTAAAAAATCTGAAGCTCGCTAATGTTAAGGTAGACTGCTCCGGACGTTCGATTGCAGGTGTACTTGCAGGCTCTGCTCTTGGTACTAAAATTGATAATGTTCAGATTACCGGTCTTAATGTATCTGCTAACCCTGATGATTATCCTAATTTCGGAGGTCTTATCGGACGTGCTACCAACTTCTCTACCATCACTAACTCGTTTGTAAATGGAGTGATTAATCTTCCGGAAAGCAATGTCGGTGGTATAGTGGGTGAGACCCGCACTACAGTTTCTGTTAAGGCATGTGCATTTGTCGGTACCATTATCGGTGGTAGCGAGGTAGGTGGTATTGTCGGTGCTGCATCAAGTGCTGCTGACTCATTTGTTGATTGCCATGTTGACGCTGCTCTTACCGCCAAGAACACTGTAGGCGGTATCGCAGGTAGCTCTGCGCGCGCATTGATTACCCGTTGCTACGTTGAAGGTTCGATTAAGGCTACAGGTTCTGACTCTCCCTGGTATGACAACGGTCCTTGTGCCGGAGGTATAGTAGGTGCTCTTGGCGCTGACTATAACAACTCGGCATTCCCCGAGGGTGATGGCTCGTCAAGTGAAAAGGTTGACCCTGTTACTTACTGTCTTGTAAACCTTACTTCTCTTGAAGGATATACTCCCACTCTTGCTCCGCAGTACCCCAATCAGCAGTCTACTATTCACCGTGTAATCGGTAAGTCTAATATAAATTACGCTCCCGATATTTTGGATTATAATGAGGAAGGTAAGCCTGTTTATGGCGAATCGCTTCCCGAGGAAACTGCTATCAACAACAACTATGCTGTTTCATCTCTGACTCTCGGTGACGCAGACGCAAATGCTGAACACAATACCGTGGAAGGTAAGTCGGTTAATGCCGGTGAACTCTCGGCCGACTGGTTCAAGGCTAATCTTAAGTTTGCATATGGCGCTTCTGTAGATGAGCCTTGGAATGAACGTTCCGATGCTGATCCTTCTCTTTACTTCGAGGTGGCTTCTGTCATGAATCCTGTAGAGATGTCGGTAATGGAGGGTTCTGACTTTGAGGTAGAGCTGTTCCTTATCCGTGCGGTGCCGTTTACTGAAGAGGAATTTATCAACGCATTCTCTTTTGAATGTACCGATGAGTCTGTTGTCGAGATGAATGGTAAGATGTCTTACAACGACGGTATTGCCACAATTGGCTTCTCTGCTCTTAAACCTGGCAAGGCTACAATCACCATGTTTGGCTCTAAGTGTGAGGTTACAGTATTGCACGACCCCGCGCTTGGCGTTGACAATGTAGCTGCTGCTACTGACGTGATTGTTGTTGCCGATGCTTCAGGCATAACAGTTAAGAATGTCGCAGAAGGCAATCGCGTTGAGGTTTACAGCCTCTCGGGAGTGAAGATGTTCTCTGCCGTTGCTGATGGTTCTGATATCAATGTGGCTCTTTCCGGCGGTCTTTATATTGTGAAAGCCGGCGAGACTGCGGTTAAGTGCCTGGTCAAGTAATATAGCGTATATCGCTTGCAATCTATACAAGGAGTCGCATCTTTACGGTGCGACTCCTTTTTTATTGACATATTTAGGGCTAAACTTGCATAACCCGTCAGATTGCACTAATTTTGCAAATTATTATGAAATAGCGTATTATATTGATACGCCTGCAAATGGAAAAATATAAATAAATTATATAAAATGCTGACTGCAAAAGAAATACGTGAGTCGTTCAAAGACTTTTTCCGTAGCAAAGGACATCAGATTGTGCCTTCTGCTCCGATGGTAATCAAGGATGACCCGACATTGATGTTTACCAATGCCGGTATGAACCAATTCAAGGATATTATACTGGGCAATGCCGCGGCTAAGTATCAGCGTGTCGCCGACTCGCAGAAGTGTCTGCGTGTGAGCGGCAAGCATAATGACTTGGAAGAGGTGGGTATGGACACATATCACCACACTATGTTTGAGATGCTTGGCAACTGGTCGTTTGGTGATTATTTCAAAAAGGAGGCTATCGACTGGGCTTGGGAATATCTTGTGGATGTGCTTGGTCTTGACCCGGCTAATCTTTATGCCACTGTGTTTGAAGGTTCTCCCGCCGAGGGGCTCGGTCGTGACGACGAGGCGGCTTCTTACTGGGAGAAACATCTGCCCGCCGACCATATAATCAACGGCAACAAGCATGACAACTTCTGGGAAATGGGTGATACCGGTCCTTGTGGTCCCTGCTCGGAAATCCATATCGATTTGCGTAGCGACGAGGAGAAAGCCGCTGTACCGGGTCGCGACCTTGTGAACCATGACCATCCTCAGGTAATCGAGATATGGAATCTCGTGTTCATGCAGTATAACCGCAAGGCCGACGGTTCATTGGAGTCACTCCCCGCCAAGGTGATTGATACCGGTATGGGATTTGAGCGTCTTTGTATGGCTCTTCAAGGCAAGAAGTCTAACTACGATACCGACGTATTCACCCCGCTTATCAATAAAATCGGAGAACTTTCAGGCAAGCGTTACGGCGACGATGCAAAGGTTGACATCGCTATGCGTGTGATTGCCGACCATGTGCGCACAATCGCTTTCTCTATCGCTGACTCACAGCTCCCCGGCAACGCTAAGGCTGGCTACGTGATACGCCGTATCCTTCGCCGTGCCGTGCGTTACGCCTATACATTCCTTGACCAGAAGCAGGCATTCATGTATCGTCTGCTCGACACTCTCATCGAGAGCATGGGCGAGGCTTATCCCGAGTTGCCCAAGCAGCGTGAGCTTATAATGCGTGTAATCAAGGAGGAGGAAGATGCGTTCCTCCGCACTCTTGACAATGGTATCCGTCTGCTCGACAATGCTATAGAGGCAGCAAAGGCTAAAGGCAAGAATGAGATTGCCGGAAAAGAGGCGTTTGTGCTCTATGATACTTACGGATTTCCTCTTGACTTGACTGAGCTTATATTGAAAGAGCATGGCATGACACTCGACCATAATGAATTTGACGAGGAGATGGCGGCTCAGAAGGCACGCGCCCGCAATGCTGCTGCTGTAGAGACCGGCGACTGGGTGGTTGTGCGTGAAGGAGAACAGGAATTTGTAGGATACGACATGACTTCTACTCCCACTCACATATTGCGCTACCGCAAGGTAAAGCAGAAGAGCAACGAGTTTTATCAGATTGTGCTTTCTGCGACTCCATTCTATGCCGAGATGGGTGGTCAGGTCGGTGACCGTGGTCGTCTTGTTAATGGTGACGAGGTTATTGACATTTACGATACAAAGCGTGAAAATGGTATCGGTGTGCATCTGTCAAAGAAATTGCCCGCCGACCCTGCGGCTGACTTCGAGGCTGTAATCGATGAGAAGGCGCGTCAGGCTATTTCATGTAACCACACTGCTACCCACCTCCTTCACGAAGCGTTGCGTGAGGTGCTTGGCACTCATGTCGAACAGCGTGGTTCATTTGTATCTCCCGATGTGCTGCGTTTCGACTTCTCTCACTTCCAGAAAGTGACGCCTGAAGAACTCCGCAAGGTTGAGCGTATCGCCAATGAGCGTGTGCGCAAGGCGATTTCACGCGACGAGCACCGTAATGTGCCTATCGAAAAGGCTCGTGAGATGGGTGCGATGGCACTGTTTGGCGAGAAGTATGGCGACGAGGTGCGTGTAATCCGTTACGGTTCTTCTGTCGAGCTATGTGGTGGTACTCATGTCGACAACACCGGCAATATCGGTATGATTAAGATTATCTCTGAAAGCAGCATAGCCGCAGGTATCCGCCGTATAGAGGCAATCACCGGAAATCGCGTCGAGTCGGTAGTGGAAGAGATGGAAAATACTTTGCGCGAGATTGGCTCGATGTTTAATAATACCCCCAATCTGGTTGCCGCTCTCCGCAAGTCGCTTGACGAGAATGCCGAGCTTAAGCATCAGGCTGAAGAATATTTTGCCGAGCGTGTCAACAATCTTACTAATGAACTGCTCTCAAAGGCATATGAGACTAACGGTATAAAGGTTGTCGAGCTGCTTGGACTCCGCTTGCCCGAGGTTGCAAAGAATGTAGCTTTCGGTGTCCGCGCGAAGTCTCCCGAACACACAGTGTTTATCGGTGCTACTTACGACCCTACCGGCAAGCCCCTGCTTACAGTCATGGTGACCGAGGATTTGGTTAAGGATGGCATGATGAATGCCTCTACTACCGTGCGTGAAGCTGCAAAATTGATTCAGGGCGGCGGTGGTGGTCAGCCCGGATTTGCCCAGGCTGGCGGTAAGAATCGCGACGGTCTCTCAGCCGCATATGAAAAAATCAAGGCATTGTTGGGTGTGTGACAACGCTCGCGATGAACTTTTTACAAAATTAAGTTATTATAAGCATGGGCACGCAATTATACGTGCCCTGCTTTATTTTACGGATATGAAGAAGACTGTTTTGTTTTTTAGCTTTATGCTGCTTGCAGCTTTCATCCCTGTGGCGGCACAATGGGTGCCCGACCGACTCGGCGACGGTTATGAGATGCGCTATGTCAGTCAGCCCGACGATTATAGCGGCAAGGTGCGCTCCACTATTGTACGTAAGCTCTCGAAGTGTGGCGGCAACCGTGGCGTGCTTTACGTTCATGGATTCAACGATTACTTTTTTCAGAAGGAGATGGGCGACCGCTTTGTCGACTCTTGCTATAATTTTTATGCCGTGGATCTGCGTAAATACGGCAGGTCGCTTATGGAGGGGCAAAAGCCGTTTCAGGTGCGTGACATGAGGGAATATTTCGCCGACATCGATTCGGCGGTAAACTGCATGAAACGCGACGGCATCGACGAGATAGTGCTGATGGGGCACTCCACCGGCGGACTCACCACTTCCTTGTACATGAATTCCAACCCGCCTGCCGAGATTAAGGCTCTTGTACTCAACAGCCCGTTTCTTGACTGGAACCAAAGCAGTTTTCAGGAACGTATGCTCATACCTGCGGTCGATTGCATAGGCGGCATTTTCCCCGGCATAGCAATTTCTCAAGGAGAAAGCCGCGCTTATAGTGAGAGCCTGTTGAAGCAATATGGGGGAGAGTGGGAATATGACACGTCACTGAAATTTGAAGTGTCGCCCGACGTCGACACCGGCTGGATACGTGCCATCGACATGGCTCAGGCTGTGATTCAGAACGACCCCTTTATAAAGGTGCCGGTATTGTTGATGCACTCCGACAGGTCGGCTAAGGCCGGCGACTCAGCCGAGATATATGCAATGACCGACGGCGTGCTTGATGTCGAGGATATATCCCGTTACGGCAAGCGTCTCGGTCCTCTTGTCACCGAGATTACAGTAAAAGGCGGACTCCATGACCTTGTACTCTCAAAGCCTGAAGTCCGCAATGCCCTTTACGATTATATGTTCCGCTGGCTCGACGCTCTTAGACTCCGTTAACAAGGGGCTTAATCTTTAGCGGTACGCGCTGCCTGGTCGCGGGCAAGCAGCAGTTGCTTGTCGAGGAAGTTGCGGCGGGAGTTGAGTTTGCGTGCCGTCTGCATGGCGTTTCCAAGCTGATAGGCGAGGGTAATCGACTTGCTGTCGTTGGCTTGCAGCGGAGTTGAATAGCTTGAGCCACCCTTGAAGGTAAGCGTCATTTTTACTCCGGGATTGGCGAGCAGGAAATTACCGAGTGTGTCACATTCGGCTCCGATAAATGTAATCATCTCAGTACCGCCCGAGCGGTAGTTGCGGTCGCCGTCGTAGGCTACCTCTGCAGTCGATACCTCACCGCCATTGCCCTTAAGGCTTACCGATGTGTGTTTCGCCGCCTTGGCGTTAAGTGAGCTGATCATGTAAAACTCGCCATCGGGTGACACTCGTGCCTCCAGTCCCGTGCGGTTAAACAGCGACGACTTCCCGTACTCCTTGATTACATAGTAGCCTTCTACCAGTTCCGGATTGTTGACAAAGGTAAAATAGCTCATCAGCGAGTCTTGCAGATGGGTGTAATAAGCCTGAAGGCTGTCGGTCATCTGCATCTCGGTTATTGTCATTTTCTCTATCGCGGCGGGGCGTATATGCATCCCCTTGCGCTGGGCGTCAATCTGGTCGGGATACTTTGCCTGAAGCGTGTCAAGCAGCTCGATTGCAAGCGCGTAGTCGCCTGCTGTCACTGCCGAGTCAGCCGAGTTTACAAGTCCTTCCGCCATTTCTTTCGCGCCGTTGCCGCCACCACATGCCGTGATGACAAGTGGCAGTGCAGCCGCTATCGCCGCCTTAATTACTACGTTGCACATTTTTTACTCCTTTTACGGTTTTAAGTTTCTTAATAAGGTTATTGAGGGTCACCGTGTCATTTATGCCGACAATCAGGTAGCCCTGGAATATCGAATCATTGGAATTGATGGAAATGCTTCGCAGCGTCACGTCTTTCTCCTTGTTGATGATGGAGGTGATATTGGTGACTATGCCTATGTCGTCATTTCCGATTATACGGAGAGTGGCGCCAAACTGCTGCCCGAGTTTGCCTGACCATCGGGTCGTAATCAGCCTGTAGGGATATTTCTGCCGTATGTTCCCGGCATTGGGACAGTCGTGGCGATGAATCTTGATGACACCCTCTGCCGAGATAAAGCCAAACACTTCGTCGCCATATATCGGGTTGCAGCATTTCGCGAGCTTGTAATTGATGCCCTTGATATTGTCTCCGATTACAAGCACATCGTCGGGATGCTCATCCTCGACACTTTTTGACAGCTGAAACTCCTCCGCCGAACGGATCTCCCCGATGGCGGCATCTTTCTTCTCGATATTTTCATATTCCGATATGATGTCATTGATGTCGATGGTCTCTGCGGCTACGGCATCATAAAAGTCGGTCACGGTCTTGTAGCCCATCTTTTTGATGACGCGCATTATCGTGGCTTCCTGCAGGTCGATTTTGCGGTTTTTAAACCGTCGCTCCACAAGCTCCTTGCCGAGTGTCGCGGCTCCGTTGCGCATTTCATGGACCGACTGGCGTATCTTGTTGCGAGCCTTTGAGGTCACCACAAAGTTGAGCCAGTCGAGCTTCGGTATCTGGGCGCCTGAGGTGAATATCTCCACCGTGTCGCCGCTTTTCAGCTTATAGTTGAGCTTTTGGTTTTTGCCGTTGACTTTTCCGCCCGTGCATTTCATGCCAAGGTTGGTGTGGATATTGAAGGCGAAGTCAAGCAGCGACGCCCCGAATGGCAGCTTGTAAAGGTCGCCTTTCGGGGTGAAGACAAATACCTCTTTGTCGTAGATATCCATCTTCATGTTTTTCATCAGCTCCATCGGTCCGGTCTCGGCGGTCTCCAATATGTCGCGCACATTGTTCATCCATGCGTCAAGATTGCCTTCGCTCTTGATGCCCTTGTAACGCCAGTGGGCGGCAAGTCCCTTCTCGGCGATGAGGTCCATGCGCTTGGTACGTATCTGCACCTCTACCCAGCGGTTGCCGGGTCCATACACTGTGATATGCAGCGACTCGTAGCCGTTGCTCTTCGGTATGCTCAGCCAGTCCTTCATTCTTGACGGATTGGGCTGATACAGGTCGGTGATTATGGAGTAGGCGAGCCAGCAGTCGCTCTTTTCCGACTCCAGGTCGCTGTCGATGATTATCCTTATGGCAAATAGGTCATATATATGCTCGATGTCGTTTTTCTGCTTCTTCAGCTTGTTCCATATCGAGTATATCGATTTTGTACGGCCTTTTATCTCATATTTCAGCGGGGTCTTGTCAAGCTTCTCTTTTATCGGCTTAATAAACTCGGCTATATACGCGTCGCGGCTCTTCTTGGTCTCATTGAGCTTGTGGGCTATCTCCGTGTATGTGTCGCGGTTGGTATATTTCAGCGACATATCCTCCAGCTCCGACTTTATGGCATAAAGACCGAGGCGGTGGGCAAGGGGAGCGTACAGATAATTTGACTCGTAGGCAACGTCATGCACCATCTTTTCATTGGGATGATGGTTGATGGTGCGCATCAGCTCCAGTCGGTCGATAATCATTATGATTATCACGCGTATATCTTCGGCAAACGTCAGCAGAAGTTTCCTGAAATTGTCACTTTCCACTGCCGCCTGCTTGCTGTAAAGGGTCGACACTTTCAGCAATCCGCGTATCAGCTTGGCTATGTCGTCGCCCCATTCTTCGACAAGCTCCTCCTCAGGGATAAACTCGCTTTTGCAGAGGTTGTAGAGAAGTATGGCTATTATCATGTTGCGGTCGGGGCTCACCTTCTCGCAGAGCGACAAAGCCGTCTTTATATTATGTAGAGCCGGATTTATGCCATATTTGTCACGGCTGTAATGATTCTGACTGATACCTTCGTTGATGATGCGTTTTACCCGCTTGATGTCGTCAGGCTCGGTTATCTCACGGGTATGTTCAAGTAGACGGCGAAACGAGGTTATCATCTCCTCCTTTTCCGTCGGGGTAAGATACTTTTCGTTCATGACGGTTGGTTGAATATCAGTATTGGCGGTTGCGTTTATTCCTCATCGACAAGAGGCAGCTTGTTCAGCTCCTCGATATAATCGAGAAGCTCCTTTCTGCCTCTGCCGTCGGAGCTGGAGGTGTAAAACACCGGTGGCAGCTCCTCCCATTGTTCGCGCAGGGTGTCAAGATATTTCCTTGTCTGGATTTTTCCTGCGGTCGACGACATCTTGTCAAGTTTAGTGAACACGATGGCAAACGGCACTCCGTTTTCTCCGAGCCACTCTATAAACTCCATGTCGATTTTCTGGGGATTATGGCGTGAATCAATCAGTACGAACAGGCAGGTCATCTGTGCGCGCTGCAAGATATACTCTTCTATGATGCGTTTTATCTGTGCCTGCATCTGTTTGCCGCGCTGCGCATATCCGTAGCCGGGCAGGTCCACGATATACCAGTCTTCATTAATCAGGAAGTGATTGATAAGGGTGGTTTTGCCCGGGGTGGAGGAGGTCATCGCAAGACCCTTGCGCCCTGTGAGCATATTTATCAGAGACGATTTGCCGACATTGGAGCGCCCGATAAAGGCATATTCATGCCTCGTCGTAGCCGGGCATTTGTTGACGTCGGTATTGCTTATCTCAAATTTTGCTGTGGTTATATTCATTATTCCATCGGTTAGTTAGCGTAAAGATACAAAATTTTATGTTAATAAGAACGTCATGCACACCCTAATGTTTAACTTATTTGTTAATATCTAAAAATTATGACTGATAATGGCTGACCGATTTAGCAAATGGACCGGAAAGGCGCTTCGCTACATGATACCGCTCGCGGTGTCGGCTCTGCTCGTGGTGTGGCTCTTTCACAAGGTCGACATACACGAGATGATGAAGGTGATTCGCGACGGATGTAACTTCCGCTGGATTATACTTATGATGGCGATAACCACGCTCTCCCATATAATCCGGGGCATACGCTGGGGCATTCAGCTGCGCGGGGTGGGGGTGCCGCGTATGCCGGTTGTAGCAGAGAGTGTGTCGATTTTCGGCGCCTACGCCCTTAACCTCGTGTTTTCAGGCGTGGGGGAGGCGTGGCGATGTATCTTCGTCTCGCGCAGGGAGAGGGTGCCGCTCTCCACTGTGATAGGCACCGATATAGGCGACCGCATATCTGATGCTATTGTTGTGGTCATGCTCTTCGGGCTGGCGATGATTGTGGCGCGAGGTCCTATCGATACTTTTATGAGTCATTATAGCATAGGCAAGGATATCGGTCACCTCTCCGACGACCCCTGGCTGTGGTTTGGCGTGACAATGGCGGTCATCGTTATCTGGACACTGTTCAGGGTGCTTCGCAAGTATCAGTATGTAAATGAAATCGACAAGAATCTAAAGGATTTGTGGACGGGTTTCAAGGTGCTCTTCACGATGAAAGGCATCGGGGCTTACATCATGCTTACTCTCGGCATATGGGTGTGTTATTTCATGGAGACATATGTGTGCTTCTACGCCTTCCCGTTTACACGCGCGCTGGTCGAGACACCCGGTACCGCCTATGGCTTGATTCCCGGTCTGGTGGTGTTTGTATTTGGCTCGTTCAGCATGGCAGTGCCATCCAACGGCGGTCTCGGACCCTGGAATATCGCCGTAATGTTTGCCCTCTCGATTTACGGTATCGGCAACACCGAGGGAGCGGCATTTTCCATGGTGATGTGGAGCTTTCAGGCGGCGATGCTCGTGATGCTCGGCATATTCAGCGCAGTATATATTTCTGTCACGAAGCGTAAAAATGCCGTGAAGCAGTGATTTGTCGCGGTATTGTTGTAACTTTGCCCTTGAAATGGGCACTAACCGAAACAGAGAACAGGTATTCCGCTTCAAGCAATTTGCCGTGGCTAACCGTCTTGCCGCCATGAAAGTGGGCACAGACGGTGTGTTGCTCGGTGCCTGGTGTGACATCACGGGGTGCAGTCGAGTGCTTGATGTCGGCACAGGCTCAGGGGTGATTGCACTCATGATTGCGCAACGCTGCAGTCGCGCCATGATTACCGGCATCGACATTGTGCCGGAGGCTGTCGCTGAAGCACGGGAAAATGCCGCTGCCTCTCCTTGGGGCGACAGGCTTGATTTTGTCGAGTGTGACTTCTCCGGGGCTGTAGGAAGTGGCGTACTGTCACGTTATGACCTGATTGTAAGTAATCCGCCATTTTTCACTACCGATATAAAGTCGCCCGACAGGGCGCGTGCCGCGGCGCGTCACGGCGACGGCTTGAGCTATGCCGACATCCTGCATGCCGCCCGCGTTCTGCTTGCTCCGGGCGGACGTATCGCGTTTGTATCTCCCGCCGACCGCGAAAATGATATCTTGCTCGACTGCGAGCTTGCCGGATTGAATGTCATCCGCCTCACGCGTGTCTACACCAAGCCTTCCGCGCCGTCACCGTCGCGCCTCTTATGGGAGATTGCCGTTGAGCCGTCACCGCTCGTCACCGACATCCTCGTAATTGGCGGTGACGATTACAACGCCCTCCTGCGCGACTTCTATCTTGCCCTTTAGATACTTGTCATAACCGTGTACACATCTGGTCTTTAGTTGTTGTGTGCTGTGTACATACATTGAGCGATTATTGTCGAGATTGGTCATTGATGCCTCGTTGTGCCATAAATGGAATGCGATGGCAGAAAATTTAGCATATAGTTTTTTTATGCCGTTGTTTTTAAATCTGGATTCTAAATCGCTATCTTCGTAGCCGTATCCTTCAAATCTCTCGTCATACCCGTTTATTACAGCAAAATCCTTTTTGAAAAAAGATAGGTTGCATCCAAGTCCGGTTCTGTTTTTCCTGTATCGTGATGCGAATATTTTTGAAAACAAGGGTATTCTTATGCAATATTCGCGTTTGTATTCAATTTTGGAAGACATAAAATTTGGATAGTCCGACTTGCCTTCACGGCATAGATATTCTGAGAAGCTTCTGTTTAGATAAGTCCTGCCGCCACTGATGTAATGATTTGGTCTACATAGAGCGATATGGTCTTTTATAAAATCGCGGTGAAGTATTATGTCACCATCGATTTCTATAATATAATCGCCTGAAGATACGGCAACCGACTTGTTTCTCATCATCGCCAGACGAAATCCTTTGTCTTCCTGCCATACATGAATTATAGGTATTTGTGTAAGTCGGCGCAGGTTTTCAATCATGTCTTTGGTTTCCGAAGTGGATCCGTCATCGCCTATTACTATTTCATCAGGAGCAATACTTTGCGATATTGCGCTCCTGACACATAATTTTAATGCGTCAGGGCGGTTGTAGGTTGATATAATCAGAGATGTTTTCATTTAGAGAAATCAATTTTAAAGTGTCTTACGCAGAATCCTTGCGCAAGGTTTCTAAGTTTTACTCTTAGAGTTTTTTTATATTTCCACGATGCTTGATAATAATGTACGGCAAATGTATTTGGTGTTATTTCAAATGTAGAATTTATGAAATAACCGCAGATATATCCCATGGGGAATACTTTTGGGCGATGGTTTTTAGGAATTTTAGGCATTATCTTGTCGGTGAGTATCTTGGTGTTAGGTGTTCTCATGGGATGTCCCCATATGTTTATAAATCGACGGCGTTTATAATAGTCAAAAAAGGCACTTACCCATGTTGCTCCCTTGGGTGCTGCCATCAGCCCCGTTCCGATAAGCGTTTTAGTCTCCATGCCAAGAAATCCGTTTTTGAGATCAAGGTTTCCGTCAAGCGATTTTAATATCTTGACATCGGTGTCAAGGTATATCCCTCCTTCTGTCAGAAGTGCATATACGCGGCATACGTCAGATACGAATGCCATATTGCGCGTGTTGTAAGCTTCTCTTGAGTAATTACAGATATTGACATCAAAGTTTTCTTCATTCCATTCTTTTAGCGTGTATTCGGGAAGGTGTCTTTTCCACGATTCAAGATATTCTTTGAATTTAGCCGGTTTCTCATTGTGACCAAACCAGCAATAATGTATAATCTTTGGTATCATTTTGTTTTTGCTATAATTTTTTGAAAAAGTTTTTGATTTTATGTATACGGGAGTTCATTGTATCATGCCTTAACTTGGACTGAATAGCTGAGTCAAAGAGCGCTTCAGGCAGATTGGCGTATTTGAGATATTTTTTTACAAAGAATATGTAGTTCTCATTAAGAGATGAAAACCTGGTGATATTGTTGAATCTGTCTTTAAGATTGACTGTTGTTCCGACCTGGATGAACTTCATTCGGTTTATATCGATAAGGCTGAACGTAGGATACCCATTTGTATACCTTATTCTTACATTGGTTGAGTTAAGGTCGTAATGCAATATTCCCTTACTGTGAAGCTCCGCCGTGAAGCGGGAAAACTGCTCAATAACATCTACATTCCCACAGTCAAGATAGTGAGCTAAAGGTGTCGACTCTTCATAGGCTGATATATAGACACTTTTGGTAACCCGGTTCATGAATCCGCGTCTTTCTCCATAAGCAAGTGGCGCCGGTGTAGCTACACCACGTTTTGTGAGTTCGAGAGCGTTTTCAAATGCTCTCCGCGCTTTGGTCTTTCTTGTCGAATATATGATTGACTTGATAAGAGAGTTGCCATATACTTTTATTGCCACGTCCTTACCGTCTGCATTTCCACGCCATATCTTGTTTCTGCCTGAGTGTATGAGCGACGCATTCTCTACTATCCCTCGTTCAAGGATGTCAGTTAAAATGACACATATGCTATCCGGCGCCTTACTGCTCGTTTTTGATACTGTTTTCATAAAGTTTTGACAGATAGATAATCTGATAGAGCGATGCTATGTAGGCGCGTACAAGCCCTCTCTTGCCGTCGAGAAAACCCTTTCCAAATATAAGGCTGCGGATAAAGAACCATCCCGGTCGGAATAACATCTTGACGACTCCATATTTTTTATGAGCGCGTTTCACGACCTCATATTCGCTATATACATTCATCTTGTCAACTCTTGATTTTATGGACAGGTCGTCAAGATGAACCATATAAAGGTCTTTTCTGTTTGCCGGGATATTTTCTATCTTGCCGTTGACCGACGGACGTGAGTGTATTGTCGGAGGCCATGTGGTCTTGTCTTTAAGGAAAAAGCGGAGTTGGTAGTCGGGTGATGCGGTAGCCGGCTTGCCTAAAAACTTGTTTATTCGCGGCACCGTCAGTGCCGATGAGAATCCGGGATTGCCGATGCGCTCATACAGATAGTCTCTTAGTGCATCAGGCACTATTTCATCGGCATCGACTACAAATACCCAGTCGTTTGCCGCAGAGTGGATTGCAAAGTCGCGTGCCGGTTCACAGATGTTGTTGTTGCCTTTTGGGAAAGTGACCACTTTGCACCCGTTGTTTTGGGCTATCTCTACCGTTGAGTCGGTGCTTTCCATGTCGCATACAACAATTTCATCAAATCTTTTCAGCGAGTCAAGCACCTGTTGCAGATGTTTTTCCGCGTTGTAGGTGTTCATTACAACTGAAATCTTTTTGTCCATAATGAAGACTGTTATTTTAGGGTTGTGTCTTTCATCCTGCCTAAAAAACAATTTCTTGATAAATAAAAAAGGTGTGGAGGATGTATCTGCTTTATCACATAGTTCAGGTCTTGGCGGTACCCATGCAACATGATAAAGCAATAGCCCCACACCAAATGAATATATCTGCTGCCTTTTCAGGCAGGAGTATATACACCAAGTGCAGGTGCTATCGCCAATCATCTTCGTTGCATTTACAAACCGCCAAGTTTGAACTATGAAGATAATTTCAATAACACCTTTATTTATATGTCCTTGCAGCGGTCAACTCTTTGACGCAGTCTGCAATTAGTGCAAATTTAAATAAAAATATTATTTGTGGGGCTATATAGATGATAAAAATAGGGCTTTCTGTTGTCCCGCACTCTCTTACCCCGGTTATTATGAGTAAATGATATAGCTTTTTTTCAACAAATTAACTGATGCATTGTTATAGTATTAAAAGTATCAACTAAAATTTATTAGTGTTATGAATCTCACAAAATTTAACTTCTTGGGCTTCTCAAAGAGCTGGTGGCTCGTTCTGATAGCCGGTATCGTGATGATAATATGCGGGTTTGCGTATTGGTTCTGGCCGGATGCGGGATATGCGATTGCATCACAGATTTTTGGATGGTTATTGATTCTTGTCGGCGTGGTTCAGCTGGTTGTCGCCGCAGGACCTCGATATCCTAAAGGATGGGGATGGTGGATAGCCGGTGGTATGATTGACATGTTTGTCGGTTTCCTTTTGGTCAGAAGTATCATCCTCTCGGAGTTTGTATTCCCTTATTTCCTTGCACTGATTTTCCT
Source organism: uncultured Muribaculum sp. (assembly GCA_910578835.1). Classification (GTDB taxonomy): domain Bacteria; phylum Bacteroidota; class Bacteroidia; order Bacteroidales; family Muribaculaceae; genus Muribaculum. The sequence goes on along the minus strand of CAJTSK010000004.1, from coordinate 111,624 downwards.
CTATTGGGGTATTTCGATGGTAATCGGGTCATGTAGCGGACGTAAAGGTAAATACTGGTGGCTCTACCTTGTCAACGGTATCTTGTTGATGCTCATCGGATTCTTCTTCCTTGAGGCAGGTTGGATACAAAACATGATGATGGTAAGTTTCCTTACTTCTCTTGCGTTTATTTACTGGGGATTCTCTATCTGTATGATTGCTTACGACATCAAGCCGAATGGAGAAATCGATGAATAACACACGATTGGTTATCCAATATTAGTTACGGAGGGCGTGCCACACGGTACGCCCTCTGCTTTTTTTGATTGTGCATGATTTAGAGCTTGTTTAATAATAAATGTTACCGTCAGGGCGGTCATTCGTCGAGTAGATTTTTGCTTGTGATGAGGGAGTTATGGGGCTCCATAACGACTGAAGAGCAGGCGGAAAGATGCCGGCGAATGACCGACGGAAGGTAATTTGTTTCATATCGTTGATATATTTTTGCATTTGTTTCAAATACTGTCAAGGGGTTGAGTGATTATAAAGTTACCTTTAGTCTCGTATATCTTGGTCGCTTTTCGCCCTGTTTCTCAGTCGTGTACATAAAGTACACTCCTTCGTCACATGTCGAAAATCCACTTAAGCTATACGACCCTGGCGGCAACATTTATTATTAAACAAGCTCTTATTTCCTGATAGTCGTGGGTTGTATTTGCGGTACGTATCATTCACGAAACCCTTTCCGGCTATGGAGGAGGTAAAGGCTGATGTAGTAATACAACCGTGGTTTTGGCGTTTGTGCTGTTAAAAAATCTTACTGATTAAGTGAATATATCATAATATGTTGCAAGCCTTAAAGAAATCATGTAATTTTAGGTGTTATTGGATTAAACTATCATTGATATAATGTGTCCAATAATCATAGAATATTGGTAATATTAACATTAATTATTTGAGGAACAAGTCTTATGTTGGCAAAAAAGTTACTTATATTGACCTCGCTTTTGGTTGGTGGTGTCATCATTGCTCCTGCTCAGGGATTTTATGATGACGACATTTATTATAACCCCGCCAAAGACACTAAGGCAAAACAGGAAATGGCTGCTAAGGCTGCACAAAAGGCGGCGCAACAAGCGGCGCAATACAATTACAACCCTACTCTGGGTGTTCATGACTATGCCGGTGCCGATACATATCAGGTGACAGGCTCTTCGACACGTGATGTCGACGAGTATAACCGCCGTGGCGCCTATGCTTCTGCCGATACTACTGCGGCTGATGCCAATGGTGATGATTTTACCTATACGAGAAGAATTGAAAAATATCATAACGGAGATATCATTGCCGATATCAACGACCCCGAACTGGTGGAATATTACTATTCTTCACAGCCCGATGTAAATATCATCATTAATGCTCCAGGCTATGGCTGGGGCTCGCCATGGGGCTACAATTATTATGCATGGAACTCTCCCTGGTACTGGAACAGTTGGGATTGGTACTGGGGTCCGTCGTGGTCATGGTCTTGGGGCTGGGGTCCTTCCTGGTCTTGGGGCTGGGGACCGTCGTGGGGACCCGGCTGGGGTCCGGGTTGGGGTCCTGCATGGAGACCCGGCTGGGGTTGTCCTGCATGGGGACCGTCATGGGCTTATCATCCCGGCTCTACTACAGGTCGTCGTCCGGTCGGCATCCGCAATGGATACACCGGCGTAGGCAACAGCTCTTTACGCCCCTCAGGGTCGGGCACTGCAAACCGTGGCGGTGTCACTCATGAGTCGCTCGGCAACTATCGTCCCGGCTCTTCTTCAAGCCGTCCTGCCTATAATAATCAGGGTGGTGCTTACCGTCCCGGCTCTTCTGCCCGTCCGTCTAACAACAACGGCACTTCCCGCCCCTCAAACAATGGCAGCTGGGGCACTACGAGAGGTAACCGTGGTAACAACAACTCCTACAATAACAATAATAACTACAACAGCAATCGTTCATACTCAGCTCCGAGTCATAGCTCGCCGTCGCGAGGAGGCGGATATTCGGGTGGAGGTGCAGGAGGCGGTTCTCATCGTGGCGGACGTCGCTGAAAACCGGTCGCCTGACTTAAATAAATATTCACATTTTCAACTACATGCCTATGAAAGTTATTTATAAGACTTTGGCTCTTGCGGCAATAGGTGCGTCGCCGTTGCTCGGTAACGCTCAAGCCGCTGTCGATTTATACAATCTTTCCCGACCCGACATGCGCGGTACCGCACGCTTTATGTCGATGGGTGGTGCGTTCACGGCTTTGGGTGGCGACTTGTCATCGCTCAATCAGAATCCCGCCGGTATCGGCATATATCGTAGCAGTGAAGTAGGGTTGACGCTGAATCTCGATTTCCAGTCGTCAAATACCGAGGCGCAGGGATTGTCCGACTCCGAGAGCCAGACAAAGTTTACGTTTAACAACTTCGGATATATAGGCACGATAAGGCTTAACAGTGAAAGCTGTCCTACTTTCTCGTGGGGTGCCACTTATGCGAGGGTACAGTCTTTTGACCGTATATTCAAGGGCGGAATCCGTAATCTCGGCGGAGCCTCGCTAAGCAACTACATAGCTGCGATGACCAATAGCGAGGGATGGACTCCGGATGAAATGTTTCCGTCCAATGCCCCTAATGGCTGGAATCCTTACATGGACAGCGATGCGCCTTGGCTGAGTCTGCTCGCTTATCAGGGTTTTGCCATCAACGACCAATACAATAGTGATGAGCAATTTGAGGGTTTCCAGGGATTGATGGGTAATGACACCGGCGGCTCGGCTTCTTTCCAGATAAGAGAGAAAGGTTATGTCGATGAATATTCAATCAATTTCGGTGGAAATGTATATAACACCGTGTATTGGGGTATAGGCTTTGGCATCACCGACATCAATTACACTCAGCAGACTTTTTATGAGGAAAATCTCTCCGATGCATATATTGCCGCACAGTCCAAGAGCGATCAGGGATATTATGACATGGTGAGAGGTACGGCCGATTATCGCCTGTCTAACTACCTTAACTCCAATGGTACAGGATTTAATGTAAAGCTCGGTCTTATCGTGAAACCCATAAATGAGTTGCGTATCGGTATTGCCGTACACACTCCTACATGGTATCAGATGACCGATACTTACTGGGGCGCTCTCGGCTATGACTATAGGCCTGGCGTGGGTGCGGCTCCCGGTGGTGGCACAATTAATTATGCCGATTCTTACCTCGACAATACGGGGGTGGCTATGACCAATAATGGTGTAAGCGAATATACCAATTACAATATGCGTACCCCGTGGCGCATGATGGTGGGTATTGCCGGCGTGATTGGCGGTCAAGGCATTCTGAGCATGGACTACGAGTATCGCGGCACCAACATGCAGGCTTCGTCTACCGACGGATATGTCTACGACGGTGTCAAGGCTGACGTGAAGGAATATTTCAAGGGCACCAACATACTTCGTCTCGGCGCTGAGTACAGGGTTACCCCGCAGTTCAGCCTTCGTCTCGGTTACAGCTATGAATGGTCGGGTGTCAAGCAGCAGGCGGCAAATGATGGCTTGAATATATGGACGGCAGGCACGTTGCCAAGTTATATGTTTGACAACAACACCCGTTATATCACAGCAGGTCTCGGATATCGTGTAGGCGGATTTTACGCCGACCTTGCCTATGTCAACCGTCACCGCGAGTCGACATGGCATGCTTTCTCGCCGATAGTGGTGCAGGAGACCATCGACCAGGGCTCTCCCTCGGCTAAGGTTACCGACAATCGTAACCAGGTTGTATTGAGTCTCGGCTATAAATTCTGAAAATAATTATTAACTTTGTACCTGAGGGTACTGCCTCCTGACAGTGGCAGTGCCCTCAGTCGGTTTATGAAAAAAGAGCTACAGGATATTGACCTTGACAACAAGGAGTTTCAAGACGCGTGGAAATTAATACGTTTCACCCGTCAGTCGGTGTTTCTTACAGGAAAGGCGGGTACAGGTAAGTCGACTTTCCTGAAATATATCTGCGCCAATACAAAGAAAAAGTATGTGGTGCTTGCCCCTACGGGAATAGCGGCGGTTAATGTCGGGGGTGTGACTATGCACTCATTCTTCAAGATTCCGTTTAAGCCGATTCTTCCCGACGACCCCGAGTTTGATGCCAGGCATATAAGGTCGCGCATGAAATACTCCAGGGAGTTTGTCAAGTTTCTACGTGCTCTCGACCTTATAATCATTGATGAGATATCGATGGTGCGCGCCGACGTGATTGATTTTGTCGACAAGATTTTGCGCACTTACGGCGGCAATATGCGCGAGCCGTTTGGCGGAAAGCAGATGCTATTTGTCGGCGACATTTTTCAGCTCGAACCGGTGGTGACCGGCGACATGCGCGACATATTGAGCCGCTTCTATCCTAATCCGTTCTTCTTCAGCGCACGTGCTTTTTATCAGACCAGTGTAGTGCCGATAGAGCTGAAGAAGGTGTACAGGCAGAGCGACCGGGATTTTGTAGAGATGCTTGACCGCATGAGGGGCGGCTATCCTACCGACGAGGATATAAGGATTCTCAACGCCCGCGTGACCCGCCGTCGCGTCCCCGGCACTGACGACCGCATGGTGATGACGATTGCCACGACACGCAGCATGGTAGACCATATCAATGACGAGCATATGGAGGCATTGCCTGCCGCCGAGATATTATATCCGGGCGTGATTAGCGGCGACTTCCCCGAAAACTCGCTCCCTACATCAAAGGAGCTTGTGCTGAAAACCGGGGCACAGGTGGTGTTTGTGAGAAATGACATGGATAAGCGATGGGTCAACGGTACTCTCGGCAAGGTGTATGTTGCCGACGACGAGAAACTTCTTGTGCAGCTTGAAGATGGCTCTTGTCATAATGTCGAGCCGGTGATATGGAGTAATATCAAATATGAGTTTGATGAGGCTAATAATAAAGTGGTGGAGCGGGAGCTTGGCTCGTTCACGCAGTTTCCTGTCAAACCGGCATGGGCGCTTACCATTCACAAAAGTCAGGGACTTACGTTTAATGATGTTATAGTTGATATCGGTAGTGGCACATTCAGTGGCGGACAGGCTTATGTGGCGCTTAGCCGATGCCGTAGCCTCGAAGGGTTGGCGCTGGCAAGCACCATCAATAAGCGCGATGTGTTTATCAATCCCGCTGTTGTGAATTTCAGCCGCTCGTTTAATAACAATGAGCTTATCGACGATGCTCTTGAGCGAGCTAAGGCCGACGACCTGTATGCCAAATCGCTGGAGGCGATGAAACGCGATGATATCTCCATGGCGTTTGACTGTTTTGTGGAAGCGATGCGTGCCAGAAGCGAGCTTGATAATCAAGTCGTGATGCGTTTCGTGCGTGCCAGGCTGAGCCGTCTGCTACAATATAAGGATAAGTCACTGGCACTACAGAAGGAGGTGGATGCCGACCGGGAAAAGTTCAGGCATCTTGCGTCGGAGTATCTTGCCATGGCACGCGAATGCAGAAGCGAGGGTATCGACCCGGTGCCGGTCTTTGCCAATTATGACAAGGCTATCTCGATATCGCCCGACTATGCTGTGGCGTGGCTGGAAAAGGGCACATTTTCAGCTGAACTTTGTGATTTTGATGAGGCATTGACCTCTCTTGGCAAGGCTTATGAGCTTGACAAGGGTAATGTGGTCGCGCCCTATGAGCTTGGAAAGCTGTGGCTGTCACGCGGTGATTACGTGCAGGCACTCGACTGGGGTTTGATTGCCTTGAAGCTTGACGAGGAGAGAGCGGCAACCCATCAGCTGCTTGCCGAAATATACAAGAAAGCGGGTGAAGAAAATGCCGCCGAACATCATGCCTCCCTTGCGCGAAAGTTGCGTCGCCGCAAGAAGAAATGACATATTACTATATAGAAAGACCTGCGCAATCAAATAAGTTAATTGCGCAGGTCTTTTCTTTATGGGGTTACTTATGATTAGCGGGGAAGCACGTTTACTTTCAGTGCGTTGTAGGCACGTTCTGCTTTATCGCGCGCTGCCTCCACGGTCTCATCGGTGGCAAGTATCACGCCCATGCGGCGGTGACCCTTGATTTCCGGTTTGCCAAATATTCTGAGCTGGGTGCCCGGCTCCTTGAGTACTTCCTCAAGATTGTCAAATTCAACCTTGTCAGTGTCACCTTCCACTACTACGGCGCGCGATGCCGAAGGTCCGTAGAAACGGATTGACGGAACGGGAAGACCGAGCAATGCACGTGCGTGGAGTCCAAATTCACTTAAGTCCTGTGATATCATGGTCACCATGCCGGTGTCGTGGGGGCGCGGTGATACCTCGCTGAATATTACGTCGTCGCCTTTTACAAAAAGCTCTACGCCGAATATGCCGTATCCGCCGAGCGCGTCGGTTACCTTCTTGGCGATTTCCTGAGCCTTTGCAAGCGCACCGTCGGTCATGGGCTGTGGCTGCCATGAGTAGCGGTAATCGCCGTCTACCTGAATATGACCTATCGGTTCGCAGTAAGTGGTGCCCGAGCAGCTGCGTACAGTCAGCAGCGTGATTTCGTAGTCGAAGTCGACAAAGCCTTCCACGATTACTCTGCCGGCACCTGCGCGACCGCCTTCCTGGGAGATAGCCCATGAACGCTCGATATCTTCAGGCTTGCGTGCCACGCTCTGTCCGTGACCCGATGAACTCATAATCGGCTTGATGACACAGGGCAGACCTATTTCTTCAACGGCCTTCTTGAATTCTTCGTAGTCTGACGCAAAGCGGTAGGGTGAAGTCTTCACTCCAAGCTCCTCGGCTGCGAGACGGCGTATGCCCTCGCGGTTCATTGTGAGCCATGCCGCACGTGCGGTGGGTGTTACGTGGTATCCTTCCTTTTCAAGCTCGCGCAATGTCTCTGTTGCGATTGCCTCTACTTCGGGGATGATATGGTCGGGGCGTTCAAGCTCTATTATTTCGCGGAGCGCTTTTCCGTCAAGCATGTTAAACACATGGCTGCGATGTGCTATCTGCATGGCAGGCGCGCCCGGATAGCGGTCGCAGGCTATCACCTCCACTCCGTAACGCTGTAATTCGATTGCTACTTCCTTACCAAGTTCTCCACTTCCCAGTAACAACGCTTTGCGTGCTATAGGGGTCATTACTGATCCAATTTTAGTCATATATTAGCTACTGTTGAATTTCGATTTATTATGTTATTATCTGCAAATTTAGTGAAAAGTGACGGTAGCCGCAAATCGCCGGATAAATCTTTCTCGCGGCATGTTATTCCGATAGCGGATTCCAGCCGTCGTCACCGGCAAGTACAGTGGCGATTTCGTAGCGGCTGATGTCGGTGAGCTGGCGGGAGTAGGGGACACGTGCATCGGGATTGGCTCCTTCACCTTTGCTTTGGTATTCGGCATAAAATGCGGTCTCCTTGTTGGACTCCTTGCCCCAGTGGTCCCATCCTGCAGGGGCTATGTGGCTCCCGAGGTTGCAGTTGATGTATACAGCCTGCGCGTAGGGTCGCCATGGGCGTGAGAGATACACATTTTCAACGCCATCGGCTCCGGTGAGCGTGCAGTCGTGGAACACATAGCCGTAGGCCGTGTCTTTTTCTGTAGCCGGAGCGGTGACATATCCTCTGCCTTTGCTGTGGATGGTACAGCGGTTAAATACAGCGGTGGATTTCCCGAATATGAAGTCGACTGTCCCTTCGATATAGCAGTTTTCGTAATATTGGCGCGACGGCACTCCGTAGGTGTAAAGAGTGTCTTGACAGCCAAGGAAACGGCAGTTGCGGAACACGGCGCGGTCGCCGCTTACGAAGCATGCCACTGCCTGACCTACCGGACCTGATGAATTTTCAAATGTGATATTCTCGGCGATGAAGTCGGGAGCGTAGATATAGCATGATGCCGAACCTGAGGTGGATTTTTCGTCACCGAAGCGATTGAGCTTTGAGGCGTAATCGTCGTATGTAATCACTGTGCCATCCTCGCCTGTCATGGTCACGTTGATTTTGCACGGGGCGATTATGAGCTTTTCCTTGTAGACACCTTTCTTTATTAAGATGTTGGTGCGCGCTTTTTTGCGGAAATCGGGTACGGAGTTGATTGCTTCCTGAATGGTTGTGAAGTCGCCCGAACCATCTTGTGCGACAACAATGTCATAATGTGACTTGCCTGAAGCCTGCGCGATGCCAAATGCCATTATCAGGCTGATAACAAAAATTACTGTAGATTTCATTGTGATATTAGTTTATGCAGCTCAAAGTTACGAAATATTCCTGATATTCCCGTCCATAATTTCCAAAGTCGCGGTCCGACCTGTTACTTTTCCCTTTTGCCTGATATTTGACAAAGTTAGACAAAAAAGGCAACTTTGGTTATGTCTCTGACCTGTTTTTCACTGTTTATATGTGGGACGGCATGGATTTTGTAGTAACTTTGTCACGTTAATGAATAGTTATGGCAAAACAGGAATATATACAGAAAAACCGTGAGTGGCTACAGGCGAAGGCTGCCGAGCCGGGAGTGATGCCAATAGACAAAGGCATATATTACAAGGTGATATCCAAGGGTCGTCCCGATGGACCCAAGCCGTCGCGCAACAGTGTGGTTGTGGTGCATTATACAGGTAAGACTATCAATGGCAAGAAGTTTGACAGCAGCCGTGGAGGAGCACCGCTTGCCATGCGCCTGCGCGAGCTGATCCAGGGGTGGATTATCGCGCTTCAGCAGATGCACGTTGGCGACAAGTGGGAGGTCTATATACCCGCCGAGATGGGGTATGGCAAATTGTCGCAGCCGGGCATACCCGGAGGTTCGACACTTATCTTTGAGATAGAACTCATCGGCATTGCCTGAGCGGGATTTCGTTAATTGACCGATAATTGCTACTTTTGTAGGGTAAAAAATTATTAAACAAGCTCTAAGATATGGCTGACACTATAGCACAATTTGACAAGGCTCTTGCCCGATGCAGGGATATTTTTGTGAAGAAGCTGACCGATTATGGCGCGGCATGGCGTATAATGCGCCCTGAGTCGGTGACCGACCAGATATTTATCAAGGCTACTCGCATACGGTCGCTCGAAACCAAGAAGGTGTCGAAAGTCGGGGAGGGTATCTTGCCTGAGTTTATCGCTATTGTCAATTATGGCATTATCGGGTTGATTCAGCTTGAGCTCGGATTTAGCGACAAGGATGACCTGAGTGTGGATGTAGCCGTGGAGCTGTATGACAAGCACATGGCGGCTACGCGTGAGCTGATGATACGTAAGAATCATGATTACGACGAGGCATGGCGTGGAATGAGGGTGCACTCTTATACCGACATCATATTGCAGAAGCTCATGCGTACAAAGCAGATTGAGGACAATGCCGGGGTGACACTGATTTCGGAGGGAATAGACGCCAATTATCAGGATATGATTAACTACTCGGTGTTTGCCATCATTAAGCTTACTGAGGGCGATGACTGATTTTTTGAGTCGCCACCGCAAGGCTCTTGTGTGGCTTTTCCGCATATTTGTGGGCGCTACATTTATCATCTCTGGTCTTACCAAGATGATAGATGTGTGGGGTTTCGTCTATAAGATAGAGCAGTATCTTTCCGTGTGGGATATGCCGCAGACGCGTTCGCTTGTGCTCGCTGTTGCCATGGCATTGTCGGGAATAGAGTTTTTGCTCGGATTTTTTATGATTACCGGCTGCTATAAGCGCACATCAGCGTGGCTTATGACGCTTATCATGCTGGGCATGCTTCCGCTCACGTTTTATATATGGGTTGCCGACCCGGTGAGCGATTGCGGCTGTTTCGGCGATTTTCTTGTGATATCCAATCTCGCTACGTTTTTGAAAAATGTGGTGTTGATGGTGATGCTGATATATCTGGCATTTAACAATTCCAAGGTTACGGGGCTGTTTACGGCTTATTCGCAGTGGCTTGTGGCGTTTGTCGCCTTTCTCTATATACTTGTCATAGGTCTGTTTGGATATCATGTTCAGCCTCTTATTGACTTCCGCCCTTATAAGGTAGGGGCTCCGTTGATTACCTCCGTGTCGTCTGCCGATGATGAGGAGCCACGGTTTGTATTCATATATGAGAAGGATGGCAGTCAAAGAGAGTTTGGAGAAGAGGAATTGCCCGACAGCACGTGGACTTTTGTCGACCGCAAGGAAGTGGGCTCAACTCCTGATGAGGAACGCGCGTTTGCCGTGTTTGACGGCGATGATGATGTGACAGCTGAGGTGCTTGCCCCTGACAGTGTGCATGTGTTGTTGCTTATCCCAGAGCTTAACGATATAGACGTGTCGTCGACGTATCTTGTCAATGAGATGAACCGTTATGTCGAGTCGCGCGGAGGCAGGATGACCGGAGTGATGGGCACTGATGACGAGGGACTTGAACTGTGGCGCGACCTGTCGATGGCATCGTATGACCTGTTTACTGCAGAAAACACTGCAATCAAGGAGATTGCGCGTGGAAATGTCTCTGTGGTGTATATGAAAGATGGTATTATACGCTGGAAGCGTTCGCTTGATTCGATTGACAGTGACACGTTTGCATCGCCCGATGACCTGACACTTGACCGGCTTGAGTATTCGGGCACGGGATATTTCTGGCTGTTGACACTGGTGTTTGCCGGAGTTGAGTTGTTGCTTTGGGCCATTGACCGTAGCGGAAGAGCCGTGCAATTGCATTTTTCGCGACGCAAAAGCAGAAATACGCTTAATAAGAGCGAAAATCCGGAAGGTAAAAGTGAAAATTAGTTATAGCGCGCTCTATATTATAGCCAATTGACGTGATATGTTGTAATTTGGGCGCGTAATCCAAATTTTCACTTTCGATATTCGGCAAATAATTATTATATTTGCAGTCATTAATGACCAAAATGATTCTATAAAATTATATTGAAGATGAGAAAGAAAATTGTAGCCGGAAACTGGAAGATGAATACTACACTCCAGGAAGGCGTGGCTCTTGCCAAGGAAGTCAATGAAGCCCTTAAGGACGCAACCCCCAAGTGTGACGTTGTTATCGCCGTACCTTTCACCCACCTTGCATCAATCAACGCTGTAATCGACCAGAACAAGCTTGGTCTTGGTGCTGAAAACTGCGCTGACCACAAGTCGGGCGCTTATACCGGTGAAGTGTCGGCTCCTATGGTTGCCTCTACTGGCGCAACATATGTAATCCTCGGTCACTCTGAGCGTCGTCAGTATTACGGCGAGACTTCAGAGATACTGAAGGAGAAGGTGGCTCTTGCCCTCGAAAACAACCTTACTCCGATATTCTGTATCGGTGAGGTGCTTGAGGAGCGTGAAAACGGCACATACCACGATGTTGTAAAGAAGCAGATCGAAGAGGCTCTTTTCAACCTTTCGGCAGAAGACTTCGGCAAGATTATCCTTGCTTACGAGCCGGTATGGGCTATCGGTACAGGCAAGACCGCTACCGACGAGCAGGCTGAGGACATGCACGCTTATATCCGCAGCGTAATCGCTGACCGTTACGGCAAGGAAGTGGCTGAAAACACTTCAATCCTTTACGGTGGTAGCTGCAAGCCTTCAAATGCCGCACAGCTTTTTGCAAAGCCCGACGTAGACGGAGGTCTTATCGGTGGTGCATCGCTTGACGCTGCTTCCTTCATGGGCATCGTTAACGCATTCTGATAACAATCAGGCAAACATTTCATACAGAGGTGTGTCAGGTTTTCTGACACACCTTTGTCGTTTGGTTACGTCACAATTCACTGGCATGTATTTGTGGGGCGTGAGCGGCGAGTGGCTATAATTTATTGCACAGGTTGATATTTTTATCTACCTTTGCAGAATCATAATTATAAATTTTTCTGCATAAGTGGAACTACGTCGATATATTACAGCAATGGCGGTGGTTGCTGTCGCCTTATTTACCCAGGCGCAGTCAGCCGACGTGCCGGATAATCATCCGACGATTATTGACCATATAGAGGCTGCCGGAAAGATGACTGTCGATATGCCCGATGCCCTTTTGGAGCGCATCCGATTTGTGGCTGAAAAGGAGGATGTCAAGCCTGTGACCGGCAAAATGGGGGGATACCGTATCCAGGTGTTCTCTGATAATAACGCGCGCACTGCGAAGTCAGAGGCGCGTACGCGAGCCAGAAATATCAGCGCGCAGTTTCCGCAATATCCCACATACGTTGTCTACAGCTCCCCATACTGGCGATTGCGTGTAGGAAATTTCCGCACTCAGGAAGATGCAAATCAAGCCGCACATGAGCTAAAGGAGGCATTTCCCCGTTACAGCAAGGAGATAAGGGTGGTGCGCGACCGTGTGGTGATAGGTGATTAGAAAAATGGTGACTATGGAAGAAGAGCAGATAATCGCCGAAATTGCAAAGCATTACGAAAGTATAATAAGCCTGTTGGGCGATAATCCCGGTCGTCCCGGACTTGAAAAGACACCTATGCGTGCGGCAAAAGCGTTGTATTATGCCACACAGGGCTACAGGCAGGATGCCGCAGCCACCATAAAGTCGGCAATCTTCGATTACGCCGGGTCGCGGATGGTAATCGTAAAGGATATAGAATTTTATTCATTCTGCGAGCATCACATACTGCCATTTTTCGGAAAAGTGTCTATAGGATATATCCCTGATGGAGAGATGGTGGGGCTGTCGAAGCTTGCACGCGCCGTCAACGTGTATGCGCGCCGTCTTCAGGTGCAGGAGCGTCTGACAGCGGAAATCTGTGATACTGTTGCGTCATCGTTGAAAAACAAAGGCGTGATAGTCGTGTGCAACGCCCAGCATCTGTGTATGAAGATGCGCGGTGTCGAGAAGCAGGAATCAAGCACTTCGTCGATTGAGTATACTGGTGAATTTGCCAGTAATCCGGCGCTCCGCGAGGAGTTTTTCCGGATGCTCTCCGATGTGAAATGATGTGGAGGGATATTCAGTCCCGTTTTTTTGAGTAAATAAAGGTTGATTGTTCACCGGATGCCGTTGGTCGGGATTCGGGCGATACTTCATATTAAGTATCGTGAATTTTTGTGAGTTGCTTATTTTGTTGTAACTTTGCAAAAATTTTTTAAGTACGACAAATCCCGTCATTGACATGAAAAAGAAATTTAACGAGTACGATAAATTCAATCTTTCCGAGATAAACCGGGAGGTGCTTCAGCGATGGAATGCTGAAAGCCTTTTTGAGCAGAGCATGAAAGTGCGTGAAGGCGCTCCCTCATTTGTGTTTTACGAAGGTCCGCCATCGGCCAACGGTATGCCAGGAATCCATCACGTAATGGCGCGTACGATTAAGGATATCTTTTGCCGTTACAAGACGATGAAAGGCTTCCACGTAAAGCGCAAGGCAGGCTGGGATACTCACGGCCTTCCTGTGGAGCTTGGCGTTGAGAAGGCACTTGGCATCACCAAGGAAGATATCGGAAAGAAAATTTCGGTCGATGACTATAATGCTGCGTGCCGCCGCGAGGTGATGAAGTACACAAAGGAGTGGGAAAACCTCACCAACTCAATGGGCTACTGGGTTGACATGAACGACCCCTATATCACTTACGACAACCGATATATCGAGTCGGTGTGGTGGCTTTTGAGCCAGCTTCATAAGAAGGGCTATCTTTACAAGGGTTACACAATCCAGCCCTATTCTCCCGCAGCAGGTACGGGATTGAGTACTCATGAGCTTAATCAGCCGGGATGTTATCGTGACGTAAAGGATACCACGGTGACCGCCATGTTCAAGATAATTGCTCCGTTCCCCGAAATGGAAGGCTGGGGTACACCCTGCTTCCTTGCGTGGACCACTACTCCGTGGACATTGCCTTCCAATACTGCGCTATGCGTAGGTCCGAAGTATGACTATGTTGCTGTACGCACCTACAATCCTTACACTGCAGAAAAGATTACAGCCGTCCTTGCCAAGGACAGGTTGAACGCATATCTGAAACCCGAGGGCGCTGAGCTGCCGCTTGAAGATTACAAGCCGGGTGATAAGGTAGTGCCTTACCGTGTTGTCGCCACATATACCGGCAATGATCTTGTAGGCATGAAGTATCAGCAGCTTATGCCATGGGTTAAGCCTTGTGAAAAGGTGAGCGCCACCTCTCCGGCATTTGTCGCCGATTATGCCGCCGCTACGCCGGAGAAAGTGTTTGAGGTGGGTAAAGAGCGTTTTGTTGAGCTTGCCGATGAGGCATTCCGTGTAATCCCCGGTGACTATGTGACCACTGACGACGGTACTGGTATCGTGCATATCGCCCCCACTTTCGGTGCTGATGACGCGCGAGTGGCAAAGGCAGCGGGCATACCGTCGCTTTTCATGATAAACAAGAAAGGCGAGACACGCCCGATGGTAGACCTTACCGGAAAGTATTACACTGTTGACGAGTGTGCGCCCGGATTTGTTAAGGCATGTGTTGATGTCGCGCTTTACGAGAAGCATGCCGGTGATTATGTGAAAAATGCTTACGACCCCAAATATAACGTCGACGGAAAGTATGACGAGAAAGCAGCTGAAAAGAGCGAGGATCTCAATGTGGTAATCGCGCTTGAAATGAAGCAGGCGGGTGAGGCATTCAAGATAGAAAAGCATGTCCATAACTATCCCCACTGCTGGCGTACCGACAAGCCGGTGCTTTATTACCCGCTCGACAGCTGGTTTATCCGCACTACAGCGGCTCGCGAGCGCCTCATGGAGAAAAATGAGACGATAAAGTGGAAACCGCAGTCGACCGGTACCGGACGTTTCGGAAAATGGCTTGAAAATCTTCAGGACTGGAATCTTTCGCGCAGCCGTTACTGGGGAACTCCGCTTCCGATATGGCGCACTGAAGATGGCAGCGAGGAACTCTGCATCGATAGTGTGGAGACCCTTTACAACGAAATAGAGAAGGCGGTGGCAGCCGGTGTGATGAAGTCAAATCCGTATAAGGACAAGGGCTTTGTGCCGGGTGACTATTCAAAACCCAACTATGAGAAAATCGACTTGCACCGTCCCTATGTGGATGACATTGTGCTTGTGTCGTCAAAGGGTATGCCCATGCGCCGTGAACTTGACCTGATTGACGTGTGGTTTGATTCAGGAGCGATGCCTTATGCCCAGATTCACTATCCGTTTGAAAACAAGGAGGGACTTGATTCCGGCGAGCTTTATCCCGCTGACTTTATAGCCGAGGGCGTTGACCAGACACGAGGCTGGTTCTTCACGTTGCATGCCATCGCCGGCATGGTGTTTGACTCCGTAGCCTACAAGGCTGTCATCTCAAATGGTCTTGTGCTCGACCGTTTCGGCAACAAGATGTCGAAGCGTCTCGGCAACGCCGTCAACCCGTTTGAGGCAATCAATGAGTTTGGCTCCGACCCCTTGCGCTGGTACATGATTGCCAACTCTTCGCCCTGGGATAACCTGAAGTATGACCCGGAAGGTGTAAAGGAGACTTCGCGCAAGCTCTTTGCAACCCTCTATAATACCTACTCATTCTTCGCCCTTTATGCCAATGTTGACGGCTTTGACAACAGTGCGCCCCAGGTGCCTGTAGCCGAGCGCCCTGAAATCGACCGCTGGATATTGTCGCTTCTCAACACGCTTATACGCGAGGTCGAGGAAGCTCTCGACGATTATGAGCCGACAAAGGCTGCGCGCGCTATCAATGACTTTGTCAATGACAATCTCAGCAACTGGTATGTGCGCCTCAACCGCAAGCGTTTCTGGGGTGGAGAGATGGACAAGGACAAGCTTGCCGCTTACCAGACACTTTATACCTGTCTTGAGACTGTGGCATTGCTTATGGCGCCTGTGTCGCCCTTCTTCGCCGACCGCCTGTACACCGACCTGCGCTCTGCAACCACCGGTGACACCTCTTCGGTGCATCTTGCTCTGTTCCCGGTTGCGGGCGAGAGCGACAAGGAGCTTGAAGAGCGCATGAAAGTGGCTCAGGACATTACCTCGATGGTGCTTGCGCTTCGCCGCAAGGTGAACATCAAGGTGCGTCAGCCACTCGGTACCCTTATGATACCTGTGCTCGATGAGCGTCAGAAGCAGATGATAGAGTCTATGGCCGACCTTATATTGAGCGAAGTCAACGTGAAGGGTATAAAGTATGTCGGCAATGACGAGGGTGTGCTCGTCAAGCGAGTGAAGCCCGATTTCAAGAAGCTCGGTCCGAAGTATGGCAAGATTATGAAGGCTCTCGCCGCACAAGTGGCAAAGATGGAGCAGGCTGATATCATGGCGCTTGAGCGCGATGGCTCGTTTACATTTGATGTTGACGGCACTGCTGCCACTGTGGAGCTTGGCGATGTGGAGATAATCTCGGAAGATATCCCTGGATGGCAGGTTGCCAACGACGGTAATCTTACCGTGGCGCTTGACGTTACGCTTACCGACGACCTTCGTCGTGAAGGTATTGCCCGCGATATCGTTAACCGTGTCCAGAACATACGCAAGGGCAGGGACTACGACATCGTTGACAAAATCGCCATCACCTTTGAACCTAACGCCGCCACTGATGAGGCTATAAAGGCTTACAGTGACTATATGGCACGTCAGGTGCTTGCCACAAGCATCAATGTGGCTCCGCTGCCTGCCGATGCGGTGGTGGAGGTGCTTGACCTTGACGGTATCGAGGTGAAGACAGTAATCGAGCTTATTAAATCCTGACGTATAACCTAAATAATAGTACTATTATGAGTGAAAAGACACGTTACACCGATGAGGAGCTGCAAGAGTTTAAGGAGCTTATTCTCCAAAAGCTTGAAAAGGCTCAACGTGACTATGAATTGCTGAAAGCCAATGTGATTAACAGCGACGGCAATGACACTGCCGATACGTCGCCCACATTCAAGGTGCTTGAAGAAGGAGCGAGCACTCTCGGCAAGGAAGAGGCGGGTCAGCTTGCACAGCGCCAGATGAAGTTTATACAGCATCTTCAGGGCGCGCTCGTGAGAATCGAGAACAAGACCTACGGTATCTGCCGCCAGACAGGTAAGCTGATACCGCGTGAGCGTCTGCTTGCTGTGCCTCATGCCACATTGAGCGTAGAGGCTAAAGAGAGTGGCAAAAAGAGATAATTATACCGTTAACCGACATTATTGAGCAATAAATGAAATTATCCAGAGGCGCGCTTGCCACGATTATCATAATCGGTGTATTATTGATAGACCAGATTGTAAAAATCTGGGTGAAGACCCACATGTATCTCGGTCAGGAATTTGTAATTGCCGATTGGTTCAGGATATATTTTATCGAGAACAACGGTATGGCGTTTGGCATGGAACTTGGAAGCAAGCTGTTTCTGACTCTGTTTCGCATCGTCGCCGTGGGATTGCTCATATATTATATTTGTCGCATAAAGAACCGCACCGATATCAAGGTGGGCTACATAGTGTGTTGCGCACTGATTACTGCGGGAGCCGCGGGTAATATAATTGACTCGGTATTTTACGGGATGATATTTAACAATCCTTATCCTCCGGAGGTGGCAGTGATGTTTCCACCGGAGGGAGGATATGCTCCGCTGTTTTACGGGCGCGTGGTCGACATGCTGTATTTCCCGCTGTTCAGTTTTTACTGGCCCGAGTGGATGCCCTTTGTCGGCGGTGAATATTTCCTCTTCTTTCAGCCGATATTCAATATCGCTGATGCTGCAATCACGGTAGGCATACTTGTGTTGATAATATTCTACTCAAAATATCTGTCGCTTCCTGTCGGAAAGGAAAAATGATGATGAGACGCCTGTTGCTCTTACCTGTTGCTTATATAGGGGCGGCACTGCTTTTTTTGTCATGTGACCGTACTCCCGATTATGTTATCAGTCCCGATGACATGGCGTCGCTGCTTGTCGACATCCACAAGGGTGAAGGCGTGGTCGACCTTAACAGTTCGGCTTATCGTGGCGACTCGGCGCGCAAGGTGTTGAAGCAGTCGATATATATGCGTCACGGGGTGACAGCCGAGCAGGTCGATACCTCGCTTGAGTGGTATGGTCACAACATCGAGAAATATATCGAGGTCTATGACAAGGTAATCGAGCGGCTTGAAAAGGAGCTGAAGGATGCTGATGTTGCCGCCTCTGGCGAAAAGGTGCAGCTTGCCGTGATAGGCGACTCCGTGGATGCGTGGAACGATACCCGCTACCGGCGTTTTGCCTACGGTGCTCCTGCCGACAATCTCAAGTTCTCGTTGCGTCGCGATGAAAACTGGGAGGAGGGTGATGTATATACGTGGCGTATGTTTGTCACCAACCGCCAGTCGCCGTTTAGGGTGACTCTGGGTGCCGACTACAATGACGGTACCACCGATTACATAACTGTCACAATCACCACCGATGGATGGACTGAAGTGGAATTTCCCTCCGATACGGCGCGTACGCTGCGCTACGTCTACGGCATGATGGAGCTTAATCCCAAGCGCGGCGAAATCGCTTATGTAGACAGTATAACCCTGGTGCGCACACGTTTCAGTCCCGACAGTTATAAGCGGGGACAAGTGAAGCACTATTCCAACGGGAAAAAGGAAGACAAGAAGTAATGGTAAGATATCTTGCCCATGCCGTGATGCATGGGGGTAAAGTTTACCGCCAGTCGATAGTCGAACTTGACGGAGAGCGGGTGACGGTGAGCCGTTTTGACGGAGAAATCCATTCGACCGTATTTGTTTCGGGTATAATCGTGGTAGCTCCTCAGGAGCGGGTCACCACGGTCAATGTCGACCAGATGAAGCGTATATTGGGACGTGCCGAACTAATCGAGGAGGCGATAAAGCGGATAAGCCGCTACGTGTCGATGCGCAATCTTTCTGTTGGCGACGGCGAGAAGCCAACGCTGGTAATACTGCAGAAGTGACGGGAAGCAGGTCATGTGAGGGAGTATTCCTGTTTGGTGCAATTGCATAATCGCAATATTTAGGCTAACTTTGTTGAAGTCAACAATGGACGTGTTACCGATGAATGACAGTAGTATCAATAAACCACCCTTTTTTTCGATAGTGATGCCGGTTTACAATGCGGCATCGTTTATTGCTGAAGCGATAGAGAGTGTGTTTGCCCAGTCTTTTGACGACTGGGAACTGGTCATTGTGGATGATTGCTCGACCGACGGCTCATATGATATTGCGTCAGGATATTTGGCGAAATCTCATAACGTGAGACTATATAGACGGGAGCGTAACAGCGGGAGCGCGTTTGCGCCGCGAAAGCAGGCTGTAATGGCATCGAGGGGCAGCTATGTTGTTTCACTTGATGCCGATGACACTATTGAACCCGGTTTCCTTGCCAAGATGCAGCGACGTATCGAGGCGACTGGAGCCTATGCAGTCTATTGCCGTCTTGTCCGTGGAGGGAGGAGTCTTCCTGTTGAGGAATTTGACATATCGGCAGTGTACCGGGGACGTGATTTGCTGCAGTACACCTTGGGTAGCTGGAAGATTGCGCCCAACGGATGTATCGGTCGCCGGTTTTATGTAGACATGTTGACGCGCTGTGTGTGTGACGGTGATGACATGAATGCTGACGAATTACTCTCCCGGCAACTGATGGTAGCCGCTCCTAAGATCGCATTTAGCGATGCAGAATATATATACCGTGTAAATCCCGGCTCTATTTCATCAAGGATAGACTACGGTCGGTTTGACATACTTAAGACTGATATGAACCTGAAGCGGCTTATATATGAAAATTATCCCGAGGGGAGCGAGGAGCGCGCGCTGATTAATGTGCAGCTTTTTAACGACACGGTAGGGATGATTTCGTTTGCTGTCAGATACCGTAGGCAATTGGAGGGGAATGCCGGAGAAATAGAGACGCTTATAGAGCGGTCGCGGCAGTCGATTGACTTCCAGCTTACAGCAGGGAGGGTTAGCAGGGGAAAAATGTTATTGTTGCGTGCCGGTGTCAGGCATCTTAAATTGGCAATGCAGGTATATGGCTGTATTAAAGGACGAAAATAGCTATAAGAGTATCTTGAAGGGTACGTCGATATTTGGCGGCGTTCAGGTGTTTCAGATACTTCTTGCCTTGATAAGGGGCAAGTTTGTGGCGATATTGCTTGGACCGGCGGGAATGGGTGTCGCCGCGCTTTACACCACCACGGCAAATACTCTCCAGCAATTTGCCTCGCTTGGACTTAACCTTGCTGTAGTGAAAGAGGTAGCGGCAAACCGTGATGAGCGCCAAAAGATATCTACGGTATTTGCTGTAGCACGTCGCCTGATTGTTATGAGTGCGTTGCTCGGGGCGTGTGTATGCTTGCTGTTCTCCCCCCTGCTTAGTAGATGGACATTTGGTGATGATGCCCACACGTTTGGCTTCATGCTTCTTGCCGTGATGGTGTTTTTTGCAATATCATCAGCTGGGGAAATGTCGTTGCTTCAAGGCATGCATGAAGTGAAGCGGCTGTCGAAGGCATCCATAGTGGGTGGCTTGACGGGACTTTTTGTCGGAGTGCCGCTTTACTATTTCTTTGGCACCGGTGGCATCGTGCCGGCTATGATTGTATTGTCGCTCTCCACATTTTTGTTTTATTCCAGCTCGGTGAAGAAGAGTATCGAGGTCGACAAGGTGAAATTTGTGTGGTCATCCCACAAGCCGCTTGTCATGAAGTTGATAGGTCTTGGTCTGGTGTTGATGGCGGGCTCGCTTATCGGGACATTTACCAATTACCTGATTAACCTTTTTGTGCGCAGTTTCGGCTCGTTGGATGATGTGGGATTGTATCAGGCTGCTAACTCGATTACCAATCAGTATGTCGGTGTGGTGTTCAGCGCGATGGCACTTGACTTTTTCCCAAGACTTACGGCGATTGCCGGTGATAATGAGAAGATGCGTGCCGTGGTCAACCGTCAGATTGAGATTGTCAGTCTGATACTTACACCTCTTGTGGCTGGTCTTATATTTACAGCTCCTGTGATAATCAGGCTGCTGCTTACTGAGTCGTTTATGAGTGTGATGCCGCTGATGAGATGGTTCGGTCTGGGCATATTGCTCAGGGGGCTTAACTATCCGATGGGTTATATCGCGTTTGCTAAAGATAACAAACGCCTTTTCTTCTGGCTCGAAGGAGTGTTTGGCAATGCGCTCAATCTCGCGGTGAGTTGTGTGGCGTATTATTTCTTCGGTCTTGTCGGTCTTGGAATGAGTCTTGTAGCGTGTAGCCTGACTGCTTATGTGGTTTATTATATATTGAACCGGCGTTTGTATGATTACGGTTATGACCGGCAGACGACGGTCTCTGCGGCGTATGCCGTCACTGCCGGTGTGACAGCTTTTCTCTGCTCGTATATCACCGATGAGCTGGCGGCTTATGTGGCGATGGGAGCTGTATTTGTTGCGACATGCGTAGTGTCGATATTGCGTATAAAGAGAGTTATTATCCGACAATAAAAAATGGATTCACGAAAGATACAGGGTTATGCCCTCGGATTTATAGCCGCTGCTACTTACGGACTAAATCCACTGTTTGCGTTGCCTCTGATTGCTGAGGGGATGGATACTCCGTCGATATTGTTTTTCCGCTACCTGCTTGCCATCCCTATAATGGCTTTGATGATGGTGGCGCGCGGCAAGACGTTTAAGGTGACGCGTCGGCAGACGGTATTATTGCTTGGCTTCGGGTTGCTTGTAGGAGTGTCGTCGGTGACGCTCTTTGAGGCTTACCGCTACATGGATGCGGGCATAGCGTCGACGCTGCTCTTTGTCTATCCGCTTATGGTGGCGTTTATAATGGCGGCTCTGTTTCATGAGCGGTTGAAGCCGCTTACTATATTTTGTCTCGCGATGGCACTTGTCGGTATAGGCTTGCTTTACAAGGGAGAGGGAGGGGCTACGCTGAGTGTAGCCGGAACTGTGCTGGTGATGCTCTCGGCGCTCTCCTATGCGCTTTACATCGTGGGCATCAACAAGACTGAGCTTGCGCGTGTGCCTACTTTGACAGTGACATTCTATGTGCTGACATTCGGTCTGTTGATATTTGTAGTCAACATCCTTGTAAGCGGACACCTGTCGGTGCCGTCAGGAGTAGGGCAGTGGAGTCGTGTCGGTGCCCTTGCTTTGTTGCCTACAGCGGTGTCGTTTTTATGTACGACTCTTGCCATCACCTATATCGGGTCGACACCTACGGCGATACTCGGTGCAATGGAGCCGCTTACGGCTGTGGTGATAGGAGTGACAGTGTTTCACGAGCAGCTTACGGTGCGCGATGTATGTGGCTTGGTCCTCATTATTGTAGCTGTCACCCTCGTGATAGTCGGTGGAAGCATTGGACAACATCTCACAGCGATACGCCGCCTGTTCCCGCGTCACCATCGCTAACCTGCTCAGATCTTCTGCATATCCGGTAGCTATCTATGCTCGTATTGGAATGGGGGGAACCATTGTGCCCTCCGGTGCAATCGGCTGCCCGGAATTCGGGTGCGGCTGCTATGTGGGTATGAAAAAAGGAGATGTCAAAGACATCTCCTTTTGAGGGTGAGGTGTGGGGGTCGAACCCACGACCTTCGGAACCACAATCCGACGCTCTAACCAACTGAGCTAATCTCACCATTTCGATGGTGCAAAGGTAGAACTATTTTTTTAATTCACCAAATGTTTTTAGTAAAAATATTTCGAGAGGAGTCATTTTTTTTGAAGGGATGAGGGTTGTGTCGCGTGTCACTCCTATGTTGTGCTTGTCAAATAGCGACTGTGCCGATTGCTCAAATGCCTTACAGTGAGCGCGCCAGGTCGAATTATCGCATTTTTCGGCGGGGACAAGGCGGAAATTTGAGCCTGCGGTTGCCGGAACGGTGAAGACAAGGCGATAAGTGGCTGTGTCTACTGCGGCGATTCCATCGTCACCGCGGGTGAGATTGACTTTGACCATTGCTCCTCCCCGTGTGTCGCGTGTCTTCATGTTGGAGATGAAGTTGCCAAGCGAATATACCACGAGTGCTTTCCTGCCATCGGGCTTGTGACGTATTTCCATGGGTTGTACCACATGGGGGTGTCCGCCAATCACGATGTCGGTGCCTGAGTCGATGAGGAAGTCGGCAAGCTCTTTCTGGGCGCGTGAAGGCAGAAGGTCATACTCGATGCCCCAATGGATGCACACGATTACGATTTCGGCACCGCGCTCTCGCGCTTTTGCAATGTCAGACTTGATGAGCTCGCGGTCGATATAGTCGACTATGGCGGGGGTGCGGAGTGTTATGCCATTGGTGCCGTAAGTATAGTTGAGAAATGCGATATCAAATCCGCAGATGTTGCGCAGTAGCGGAATCACTGAATCGCGCTGCTCGTGGTTGCGATAAGTGCCGATATGGTCGACACCTGCTGCATCAAGGCGGTCGAGGGTCCTGACAAGACCTTTGTCGCGCTTGTCAAGTGTGTGGTTGTTGGCTGTCAGCATGAGGTCAAACCCGGCATCGATAAGCGCGTCAAGGTAGGAGTCAGGTGCGCTGAAGCAGGGATAACCGGTATAGGGCTTTCCTCCGAGCGGGGTTTCGAGATTGACCACGGCATAGTCGGCTGCATCTACATAGGGCGCTACCGCGTCGAAACATCCTGAGTAGTCATATGTGCCGTCTGCTCTGCGTGCGGCATCAATCTGTGCCTGATGTTGCATGGCGTCACCCGCAAAAACAATAGACGCTCCGTCGTTGCCTGAAAACAACGACGAGAGCGTGAAAAGCATTATAGCTAAAAGCTGCATGGAGCCTGCTTATTTTCCGTATATTGCGCCTTGTCCGGCAAGAAGGGTATTCTTCATGAGGGAGCAGATGGTCATGGGACCTACTCCGCCGGGTACCGGAGTGATGAATGAGCAGAGGGGTGCTACATTGTCAAAGTCTACATCGCCGCGCAGACGGAATCCGCTTTTGCGTGATGAGTCGGGGACACGGGTTGTGCCTACGTCAATTATTGCCGCGCCTGGTTTTACCATGTCGGCTGTCACGAAGCCGGGCTTGCCGAGTGCGGCGATTATGATGTCGGCTTCACGGCATATCTCCTTGATGTTTTCAGTGGCACTGTGACATACTGTAACGGTAGCATCGCCGGGATTATGTTTCTGCATCATGAGTGTTGCCACGGGCTTGCCCACGATGTTGCTTCTTCCGAGAACCACGCAACGCTTGCCCTTGGTGGGGATTTCGTAGCGGGCGATGAGTTCCATTATGCCTGCAGGTGTCGCCGAGAGGTAGCAAGGTAGACCGATTGACATACGTCCCACATTAATGGGGTGAAATCCGTCAACATCCTTGCGGTAGTCAATCGCTTCGATTATCTTCTGCTCTGAGATGTGGCGGGGAAGTGGCAGCTGCACTATAAATCCGTCGACATCGGCATCGCGGTTGAGCGAGTCAATGGCTTCAAGAAGCTTTTCTTCGGTCACGTCTTCTTCAAAGCGGATGAGCGTGGACTTGAAGCCACACTGCTCGCATGCGCGTACCTTATGAGCCACATAGGTTTCACTTCCGCCGTCGTGTCCCACAAGTATCGCGGCGAGATGAGGACGCTTTTTACCTTCGGCAACCATTTTTTCAACGGTCGCGCCTATTTCTTCCTTAATCTGATCGGCTACTTTCTTTCCGTCAATAAGTGTCATAATCTGATGTTTAAAGTTGATATAACTACAAAGAGCGCACCGGCACTATACGACCGATGCGCTTTTTATGAGTTTTGCAGTCTCCGATGTTATTACTTGCGAGCGATAGTATCGCTTACAGTAAGATGAGCGCGACCCTTAGCGCGACGGCGTGCAAGCACTTTACGACCGTCGGGGGTAGACATGCGTTCACGGAATCCATGCTTATTTACTCTTTTTCTGTTAGAGGGCTGAAACGTTCTTTTCATCGTTGTATAATGTTTTGTTTGTTGTCAAAGCGTATAAAGCGAGTGCAAAATTACATAAAACATTTGATTAATGCAACTCCCCGCTACTTTTTTGTGAAAAATATCGGAAAAACCGTTTTTTATGGGGTTAACGCACCGCTACTTTGTAGACCGAACCGTCGACCACTACAATGTAGATGCCGGGAGTAAGGTTGTCGGGCGATGTCGACATGCCGGTAATGGTGTACACCTGTAATGAGTCATACTCTCCGTCGACAGTTATCGTTCCTGCGCCTCCTTTGACTATGATTGCCGGGGCAATGTCATCGACAGTGGTGTCGAGTCCGGAGATGTCAAGTGTTCCGTAGATGGCAAATGCACCTGGCGCAAGAGTCACTTCATTGCCCGACAGAAGCGGGGTGGTGGAGTGGCTTGCAAGAATCTGGTGATAAGCAGAGGCATCGTTTTTAAACGGCACTGTGATTTTCATCTCGGAGCTTACCTCGGGATTGACCACGCAATACATTTCCTTGTTGCCGTCGGTGACGGTGATGGTAAAGCCGGTGCCCCACTTTGAAGAGCTTGCCGAATTACATTTCATGGTTACCGAGGCATTGTCGCCGAAGAGCGAGGGATAACTGTTGCGAAGGCTGTTGAGATGGACATATGTCTCATAAAGTCCGGCACGGTCAGGGTCGTTGAGATAGCTCCACACGACTTTCTTCGGGTCGGTGCTGTTTTCACCGGTAGGGTTCCCCGCGGCATCGGTCTTTTTAGTCGATTCATCGGCACCTAACTCCTGGAATTGCCATATCATGTGGGAGCCGGGAGTCATGAGCATTATTGCTGCGACTGAGCCAAGACGGCGCATAGCGATGCCGGTGTCTCCTTTCACGCCTGCGGCTCCCCATTTGTTAATCTTAAACGCCATGCGCTCTTCATCGTGGCTCTCGGCGTAAGATACGGTCGAGCCTTTTGTGCGGCTGTCGTTGACGGCATAGAAGCGGTTGAGCTGGCATCCATCGGGCCATCCCATGGCAAACTGGCAGGAGGCATTGTTTATATTTGCCCAGTTTAGCTCGCCGTCGGCAGCCATTTCATTCTCTTCCTTGGCGCCTGCAAGATTCTCGTTGATGAAGTAAGCGCCGGGCTTAACTTCCATCATTGCTGCGTGAAGCTCTTTCATGCGAGCCACGCGGGAGGCATTGTAGGCGTTGGTCTTTGCCTCGGTGACACCGGTGTAGCGGTTGGTTGAGGCGTTGTAGGTGGCGCCGTAGCTGTCGTCGTCGCCAAGACCTTTCACGAGGTCGAAGCGGAAACCGTCGACATTGTATGCCTCAAGCCAGTAGCGAAGTACATCCTTAAACTGCTGTTGAACGAGAGGATTTTCCTGCTTCCAGTCGTTTAACACACTGTAAGAATGGGGTGCGCCGGCATTGTAGAACGGATTTTTTGATGCGGGATACATCTTGTACCAGGGGTGAAGACCGTCGGTCTGGTTAAATACCACGTCGAGTATCACTGCCATGCCTCGTTCATGAGCTTCGTCGATTAGTCGGCGGTAGTCGTCGGGGGTACCGTATGCCTTGTCAGGCGCAAAGTAGAAGTTGGGGTTGTAGCCCCATGAGTTGTTGCCACTAAATTCCATTATCGGAAGCAGCTCGATGGCGTTGACACCGAGATTGCGGAGATAGTCAAGCTTCTCGATTACGCCGGCGATAGTGCCGTTGCCCTTGGCTTGCCCTTCAGTACCGGTGAAGTCGCGTATGAGCAGCTCGTAGATTACAAGACGGTCTTTGTCGACACCCTTGAAATCCTTTACTTTCCAGTCGTAGGAGTCGGCGCCCGAGTTGTATACCGCTACAGGTACATTGCCTGTCACGTAGGCTGTGGGGTAGGCGGGCATGTCGGGGTAGGCGTTTGACGGGATATATTTGTCGTTTGACGGGTCAAGTACAAGACGGGCGTAAGGGTCACCTACCTTGGTTGCGGTGTCGACTATATAATAATATATGTAGTCGGTGTTTTCTTTGAGCCCGCTAACACTCCACCAGAAATACCTGTTGCCTTCGTAATCCTGATAGAAAGTGTCGGCCGACGGTATATATCCGTTCCATGAGCCGACGATATTAGCTTTCTCCTTGCCGGGTGCTGCAAGACAGAAGTAAGTTGTGCCGTCGGCAGCCCGCACGGCTCCCATCTGCGGCTTTCCGCCGGGGTAATCTTTTGCGACAGGGGCGTTGGGGCGTACATATACGAGGGTTGATTCAATGGTTTTTCCTGCGGCAGTGGCGGTAGCCTTTATCGTGGTAGAGCCCATCGCCTCGATATTGTAGTCACACGATAGCTTGTCGGAATTCTTGACAGATGCAATCTCCTTGTCGTTGGCGTAAAGGGCTATGTCGGCAGCCGAAGTCGTGTTGACGGTAAATGAAATTTCGGTAGGTCCGGAGAGCACTCCCGCCTCGACCGAGGGGGTCAGTGTCATCGACAGTTCATCAGCGGGATATACATTGACAAATATGTCGCCCCCTGAAGCTGTCTTGCCCTCTTTTGAGCCGGTGGCGTTGCGGAATACGAAAGCGAGACGTTCTACTACCTCTCCTTCTTTGGTGCCGTAGAATGTGCTTATTTCAGGAATGGTCAGCGACCATGTGTCGGGCGACACATATGTCATCTTGTATTTGTCAAGGTTGGCTGACCATGACGGGGCATACATCCATGTGTCGGAGCCTTCGAGTATTACCCCTGTGTGGGCGTAGACGGCATCTTTAGCGGTAAGTCCGGCAAGACCTTTGTTGCCCTCGTCGGCGTGAAAGGTAATCACGATGTCGCGACTGTTTTCCTGGATTACGGCAGGCGAAGTGGTGATTACCTGCGCATTTACTTGCATGAAGAAGCATGCAAGCAAGAACGTTAATGAATAGAATTTCGTCATATTATTTCGCTATAAATGGTAAATTTCGGTTTAGAGCTTGTTTAATAATAAATTTTACTGTCAGGGCGGTCATTCGTCGAGCAGATTTTTGTTTGTGATGAGGGAGTTATGGGATTCCATAACGACCGAAGAGCAGGCGGAAAGATGCCGGCGAATGACCGACGGGAGGTAATTTGTTTCATATCGTTGACATATTTTTACATTTGTTTCAAAGGTCATCAAGAGGTTGAGTGATTATAAAGTTACCTTTAGTCTCGTATATCTTGGTCGCTTTTCAGCCTGTTCCTCAGTCGTGTACATAAAGTACACTCCTTCGTCACATGTTGAAAATCGGCTCAAGCTATACGACCCTGACAGCAACATTTATTATTAAACAAGCTCTTAATCACGGCAGTTCAGCCCCTCTGCGGAGATAGCATGTTGCAGCAGATGAAAATACAGCGGAAACCTAACGCCGGGTTGTTGACTAACTATCAGTGTGCAAAGATGCATAATATTCGGCAAATTAAAAACAAAGGAGACATGTTATAGAACATAAAAACAAAATGAGGATGCACCCGTATGTAATGCCGGGTGCATCCTCACGTGCAGAAGCCCTATAGGGTATTATAACATGTTGATTGAACGCTTGATAAAGCTGCTTAAGTCCTGACCTTTAAGCAGTCCGTTGCCAAGCAGGGCGAGGTCGATAAGCTGTTTTACTTTTTCCTGACCGGCTGCGTAGTCGCTTATGGTCTTTGTCTCCTCGGCACGGAGCTTGTTGACCTCGGCTTCAAGACCGGAGGTCTTCTTTGCGTCATCATCGCTCATCTTGCCATCTTTTGCCGCGTCGCGGATAGCGGTGATTTCAGCATTTTTCTTTTCTATCTCTGCGCTCATCGGGGCGATAGTCTCGCCTACGGCAGCCTGCGCATTGTCGCGAATCTCCTTGATAAGGGTGTGCTCGGTGTTGACAATGAGGTTGTAGCTGTCGGGCATCTCACCGTAGAATGACATGCCGGGTTGCATAGCCGCCATGTCCTTCATGCGTCGCATGTATTCATTCTGGGTGATTACGAGCGGAGCGGCATCGGCAGCAAGTGCTTCAAACGATACGAGGAACTCAGCTTTTTCAACAGCAGGAATCTGTGACTTGAATACAGTGGTAAGTATGTTGCGCTGTTCCGGGGTAAGGTCGGCGACCTTCTTCTCCTCCTTGCGTATAAGATTGTCGATAACATCGGAGTCGACACGTACAAAGTGAGACTTTTCAAGTTTCTGCTCAAGGAGTCCGATGAAGTGGCTGTCGAGCTGACCGTCCATCACGAGCACGCTGTAGCCTTTGTCGACTGCCGCGTTGATATAATTGTATTGAGCCACAGGGTCGGTGGTGTACAGATAGATGATGTTGCCGTCTTTGTCGGTCTGGGCGGCTTCAATCAGAGCTTTGTATTCATCAAGAGTGTAATACTTTCCGGTAGTGTCTTTGACGAGGACAAATTTCATGGCGCGTTCAGCAAACTTCTGGTCGGTAAGCATGCCATACTCGATGAATAGTTTTATGTCATCCCACTTCTTCTCGTAGTCGTCGCGGCTGTTCTTGAATATCTCTTCAAGACGGTCGGCAACCTTGCGGGTGATGTAGGTGGAGATTTTCTTTACTGCCGTGTCGCTCTGGAGATAAGAGCGAGATACGTTAAGCGGAATATCGGGAGAGTCAATCACGCCTTGCATGAGCATCATGAACTCAGGTACTACGCCTTCTACGGAGTCGGTCACAAACACCTGGTTGCAGTAGAGCTGGATGCGGTTGCGGGTGACATCGATATTGTTTTTGATTTTCGGGAAATACAGTATGCCGGTAAGGGTGAATGGAAAATCTACATTGAGGTGAATCCAGAATAGCGGGTCTTCCTGTCCCGGATACAGCTCATGATAGAAATTGCGGTAATCCTCATCGGTGAGGTCGGCGGGCTTTTTAGTCCATGCCGGCTCGGTATTGTTGATTACCTTGTCTTTGTCGGTGTCTACATATTTTCCATCTTTCCACTCCTGCTCCTTGCCTGAAATCACCGGCACGGGGAGGAAGCGGCAATACTTTTTCAAGAGGGTGTCGATACGTGCCTGCTCAAGAAACTCCTTGTTTTCATCGTCGATATACAGCACGATGTCAGTACCGCGTTCGGTCTTCTCGACGGGGTTCATCTCATATTCGGGAGAGCCGTCACACGACCAGCATACAGCCTCGGCTCCCTCCTTGTAGGAGAGGGTGCGTATCTCCACTTTCTTTGCTACCATGAACGCAGAATAGAAGCCAAGACCGAAGTGTCCGATTATGTTTTCAGCCTTGTCCTTATATTTGGCAAGGAACTCTTCCGCTCCTGAGAATGCAATCTGATTTATGTATTTGTCGATGTCTTCAGCGGTCATTCCTATACCGTGGTCGCTGACAGTAAGAGTGCCTGCCTCCTTGTCGACGGTCACTTTGACATTCATTTCGCCAAGCTCGCCCTTGTATTCGCCAAAAGAAGAGAGTGTCTTCAGCTTGTTGGTGGCATCAATGGCGTTGCTCACCAGCTCACGAAGAAATATTTCGTGATCGCTGTAGAGGAATTTCTTGATAACGGGGAATATGTTTTCGGTAGTTACCCCGATTGTTCCTTTTTGTGTACTCATAACTGTATGTAAAATTAGTTGTAATCTTTCGGTAATAACATATAGCAAATCAAATGCCATGATGATAATATGCCATTTTTACGTAATTAATGTTAAAATCAATGACAAATTTACTTGACTGACAAAATTCTGTCATGTGGTTTCATGTAGTTTGAAAAATGTATTATCTTTGTTGACACAATCCTTTTAAAAAATGAAAAAACTAACTACATTACTTCTTCTGTTGTTTATATGTGCGGCCGGTTCATTCGCCCAGTCAAGAGGTGACGAGCTTATGAAGCAGGCAAAAAGTGCGCTTGATGCAAAAGAATATGTCAAGGCTCGTTATAATTACCTGCAGTCTTATAATGCGTTTGCCTCTGCAAAAAATTATCCACAGGCGGCTGAGGCTGGCGTGAACGTGGCAAAGTTGTATCATCGCGAAAATTATTACAAGGAAGCGTTTGACATACTCAACAAGGTTGACATGATTGTGGCTCAGGGCGAGGCGGAGACAGGAAAGACGATGCCTGAATTGCATTACAAGGCCGCCAATGAGCGCATGAACATGTATGTCAAACTGAAAAATCCGGTAAGGGCAAAAGATTGCCTTAACCGTATGGAGGAGTATGCGAAAAGTGCTGGAGGAAAGCTTGCCGGCGACCTTCTTTATTCGCAGGCAAACTATTACTATACTTTCGGTCAGAACGCGCTTGGCGATGCGGCGATAAACAAGCTTATCGAGACTTATCAGAAAGAGAAAGATTATGAAAAAGCCGATGAGTGTTACCGACAGCTGATAGCTACCGCCACACGTACCAATAACGCGCGTCTTGTGGCTCGCACATATGAGCGTTACAACAGCTGGACCGACTCCATACGTGCCATCACTGCAAAAGACGAGCTTCAGGCGATGAAAGCCAAATATGACGACAGCCTGAAGACAATCGAGGAGAAAGATCATTCGCTTGCCGTCAAGACAGGCATTATCGTGACGCTCGGAATATTGCTTTGCGTGCTTGCCGCCGCCCTTGTGGTAGGCTTTATCATTTTGATGCGATATATCGCCCTCAACCGCAAGCTTAAGAAAAACATAATGATTGCCAATGAGCACAACACATTGAAGACAGAGTTTATACGCAATATCTCGGCACAGATGGAGCCGACACTCGCCACTCTCGACCAGCGACTTCCGGCGGTGCAGGCATTGCGCAATTTCTCTTCTCATATACAGGAACTGTCTGACCTTGAAAGTTCATTGTCGGAGCATTACGAGATGCAAGACAATAATGTGCTGGCATTCTGCGAGAAAGTCGCTGACGATGCAAAAGGCTTGATGAAGCCGGGGGCGACTCTTTCGGTCAACGCTCCTAAGATGAGTGCCAAGTTTAATCCTGAAGAGGTGGAGGCGGTGCTTGTGCATCTGCTCGTCAATGCATCACTCAACACTCCCGCTGACGGAAAAATCACTCTTGAGTTTAAAAAGCGTGGCGCCCACACATTGCAGTTTATCGTCACCGACACCGGTTGTGGCATAAGCGAGGAATACCGCGACAAGCTGTTTAAACCGTTTGCCGAGGTGCGCGACCTTACACAAGGCGATGCGCTCGGACTGCCGATATGCTCTCTGAAGGCGTCAAAGATGAACGGTTCGCTTACCCTTGACGGCGATTACACTCATGGCGCGCGCTTCATTCTGGAAGTACACGACAAGTAAACCGTTAGTCAGGATTCAAGGAAAGTCATATTTCTACTATAGAAAAAAAATGTCGCGCTGTTTACACGGCGCGACATCTTTTTTTATGGAGATAATCGGTGGAGATTATTCGGTGCGTATCTCGGTGACAATCTTGTCTTGCTCCTTGTCGTAATCGACATAGATGAGATTGCCGGGCTGGATGGAGGCGTTGATGATCATCTCGGCGAGTTCATCCTCAAGATATTTCTGAATGGCTCGTTTAAGCGGACGGGCGCCAAACTGCGAGTCGTAGCCTCGCTCTGCGATGAAGTTTTTGGCCTCATCGGTTATGGTAATCTTGTAGCCAAGACCTTGGACGCGCTTGTAGAATCCTGCAAGCTCGATGTCGATAATCTTGAATATCGCCTCTTTATCGAGAGAGTCAAACATCACGATATCATCCACGCGGTTGAGGAATTCAGGGGAGAATGCCTTGTTGAGCGCTTTCTGAATCACGCTGTGACTATACTCCTTGTCGGCGGGTTTTGTCGTGAATCCCACGCCTGAGCCGAAGTCTTTCAGCTGGCGGCTACCGATGTTGGATGTCATGATTATGATTGTATTCTTGAAGTCGATTTTTCTGCCGAGGCTGTCGGTCAGTCGACCTTCATCGAGCACTTGCAAGAGCAGGTTGAACACATCGGGGTGAGCCTTCTCGATTTCGTCAAGCAACACGACGGAGTAGGGGTGGGTGCGCACCTTTTCGGTAAGCTGTCCGCCCTCCTCGTAGCCGACATATCCCGGAGGCGCTCCTACAAGGCGCGACACGGTGAATTTTTCCATGTATTCGCTCATGTCCACGCGTATGAGTGTATCGGTCGAGTCAAAGAGGTATTCGGCAAGCATCTTGGCAAGGTGGGTCTTTCCGACACCGGTAGGACCAAGGAACATGAAGGTGCCTATCGGCTTCTTGGGGTCCTTCAGCCCGACGCGGTTGCGCTGGATTGCCTTCACGATTTTATCGATTGCCGTGTCTTGACCTATGATGGCGTTTTTCAGTTTCGGTGCCATCTCGCGCAGACGCATTCCTTCAGCCTGGGCTATGCGCTGTACAGGCACTCCTGTCATCATCGCCACGACTTCAGCTACTTTTTCTTCGTCGACAGTCTCACGGTGTTCGTTGAGCGAGGCCTCCCATTTGCGTTTTGCCTCGTCAAGCTCAAGCTTCAGGCGGTGCTCCTTGTCGCGGAATGAGGCGGCGCTTTCAAAGTTTTGAGCCTGTGCGGCTTTAAGCTTGTTGGCGTTAGCCTCGGCAATCTGCTGCTCGATATTTTCAATCTCCTTGGGCACCACGATATTGGTGACATGCACGCGCGAACCCGCCTCGTCAAGAGCATCGATAGCCTTGTCGGGGAAATTACGGTCGCTTACATACCTGTCGGTGAGTTTTACACACGCTTCAAGGGCCTCAGGGGTATAGTTGACATTATGATGGTCTTCATACTTGTCCTTGATGTTGTTGAGTATGGTGAGAGTCTCTTCCGGAGAGGTAGGCTCTACCATGACTTTCTGGAAGCGACGTTCGAGCGCGGCGTCTTTCTCGATATTCTTGCGGTATTCATCGATGGTAGTGGCGCCTATACACTGTATCTCGCCGCGGGCAAGTGCCGGTTTAAGGAGGTTTGCCGCGTCCATTGAGCCGGCAGCGTTGCCTGCGCCCACGATAGTGTGGAGCTCGTCGATAAATAATATTACATCCTTGTTTTTGGCCAGTTCGTTGAGTATCGCCTTTATGCGTTCCTCAAATTGTCCGCGATACTTCGTCCCGGCTACTATTGAGGCCATGTCAAGCGAGATGACGCGCTTTCCGAAAAGTATGCGCGACACTTTCCGCTGCACGATACGCAGGGCGAGTCCCTCGACGATAGCCGATTTTCCGACTCCCGGCTCTCCTATGAGCACAGGGTTGTTTTTCTTGCGACGGCTCAAAATCTGGGCAAGGCGCTCAATCTCCACGTCGCGCCCTATGACAGGGTCAAGACGACCTTCCTCGGCGGCGCGTGTCATGTCATTGCCAAATTTGTCAAGCACCGGGGTGTCATTACCGCGTTTTGGCGCATTGGGACGCTGTTGTGATGCCGGTTGCTCTTTGGGATTGCTGCCGAATATGTCGTCTTCTTCGTCATCCTCGTCTTCGCTGAACGATGCGCCCATCTTCGGGGTGTCAGTGACATTGGCAAGCAGCTTGTAAAGAGTCTCGTAGGTCACGCCGACCTCGCGAAACTGCGCCATGATGTCAAGATTCTGCACCTCATTGTTGTGAAACAGGGCAAGCAGCAGGTGCTCGGAGTCCACGACATTGGTCTTGAGCATCCTTGCTTCGAGCACGCTGAGTTTTATTATGCGGTTGGCAAGGTCGCTTACTCCCATCCCTTCGGATGTCTCGCGCTGTTTATAGAGACTATTGTCAAGATTATCGCGTAATCGGTACATTGTGTCATCGTCAAGCAACTGCTGGAGAACCCTAAAGGCGTTACTGTCATGCTTTGACAAGATGGCGAGGAGCAGATGCTCGGCACGTATCACATTGTCGTTGTGACGTGTCGCCTCCACCTGACTCTGGTCAAGCACGGTCTTTAGTTCGTTGGAAAAATTTGTATCCATATAGTTACATTAAAATCTTTGTGATGTCAATAGTAACAATAATTATGCCAAAAAACAAAGCCTATGGCACTTTTAATGTACTTCAACATTATTTAAACAATACAGCGATTAAAATTACTCACTTTTTCGTAAATTTTTGTTATCTTTGCGTGAATATTTTCGTGCGTGACGGCACGCTATATAAACCGTTATTACTTTAAACTGCTATATGCTGGAAGAAGATAGAATCCTAAAGATTGATATTGAAAACGAGATGAAGTCGGCCTACATCGACTATTCCATGTCGGTGATCGTGTCACGTGCCTTACCTGATGTCAGGGATGGACTAAAGCCGGTACAGCGTCGTGTGCTGTACGGAATGAACGAGATGGGCAACACCTCGTCCAACCCCCACAAGAAGTCGGCAAACTGTGTCGGCGAGGTAATGGGTAAGTACCACCCCCACGGTGACTCATCTATTTATGGTACGGTAGTGCGTATGGCGCAGCCTTGGGCGTTGCGTTATACCCTTGTCGACGGTCACGGTAACTTCGGCTCGGTCGATGGTGACGGTCCTGCGGCTATGCGTTATACCGAGGTGCGCCTTGAGAAAATCGGTGAGGAAATGCTCAGCGACATCGAGTCAGATACGGTTGATTTCCAGCCTAACTATGACAACTCCCGTCAGGAGCCTACCGTATTGCCTACCCGTATACCCAACCTTCTTGTCAACGGAACATCGGGTATCGCCGTCGGTATGGCTACCAACATGCCTCCTCATAACCTCACCGAGTCAATCAACGCCACCATTGCCTTGATTGACAATCCCGAGCTTACCATAAGCGAGCTGATGCAGTATATCAAGGCTCCCGATTTCCCCACCGGAGGTACAATCTACGGCTACAACGGCGTGAAGGACGCTTTTGAGACCGGACGCGGAAGGATTGTAATACGTGCGAAGGCTGAAATTGAGACTCACTCCAATCACGAGGATATAATCGTGACCGAGATACCTTATAATGTCAACAAGGCTGAGCTTATCAAGTATATCGCCGACCTTGTCAATGAGAAGAAGATTGACGGTATCGCCGACCTTAACGACGAGAGTGACTATAAGGGTATGCGCATAGTCATACGCCTTAAGAGCGATGCCAACGCCAATGTGGTGCTCAACAAGCTTTACAAGCTTACACAGATGCAGGCTTCGTTTAGCGTAAACAATGTGGCTATCGTGAACGGTCGTCCCAAGACTTTGAACCTCAAGCAGATATTGGAGGCGTTTATCTCTCATCGCCATGAAGTGGTGATACGCCGTACTCGCTTCGAGCTTCGCAAGGCAGAGGAACGCGCCCATATATTGAAAGGTCTTATCATCGCGTCGCAGAATATCGACGAGGTAATAAAGATTATACGCGGCGCCGACTCGGTAGATGACGCGAGGGCACAGCTGTCGGAGCGTTTCGAGCTTTCCGAGGCGCAGACTCTCGCCATCGTCGAGATGCGTCTCCGCAATCTCGCCCGTCTGGAGCAGGACAAACTTCACGCTCAATATGAAGAGATACTCAAGCTTATCGAGCATCTCAACCTTATCCTCACCGATGAGCATGAGTGTCGCGAGCTTATAAAGAGCGAGTTGGTAGAGGTGCGCGACAAGTATGGCGACGAGCGCAAGACCGACATCAACTATATGGCAGGTGACTTCAACGCCGAGGATTTCTATGCCGACGACGACATGATTATCACCATCTCTCACATGGGTTATATCAAGCGCACGGCTCTTAGCGAGTTCCGGGCACAAAACCGTGGCGGAGTAGGTTCGCGAGGCAGCAATACACGCGATGAAGACTTTATCGAGCATGTCTACACCGCTTCGATGCACAATACCATGCTCTTCTTCACCGACCGCGGTCTGGTGTACAAGATGAAGGTATATGAGCTTCCTGAAGGTGCTAAAAACAGCAAGGGTCGCGCTCTCCAGAACCTGCTTAATATCGAGCCGGGCGACCAGGTTAAGGCTTATATCGCCTGCAAGCAGCTTGACGACAAGGAGTTCACATCATCTCACTATCTTGTTTTCGCCACTAAAAACGGTGTCATCAAGCGCACAGCTCTCTCTGAATATGCGCGAGTGCTTGCAAAGGGTAAGAAAGCGATTATCATCAGGGAAAACGACAGCCTTATCGGCGTTGAGCTTACCGATGGCAACAGCGAGATACTCATGGCTAACAGCAAGGGCCGTGCCATCCGCTTCTCTGAAAATAAAGTCAGGGAGATGGGTCGCGTGTCGACCGGTGTACGCGGCATGATGCTCGACGGAGCCGATGATGAGGTAGTAGGCATGATTTGTATGAACGCTGACACCACTAATAACGTTATGGTAATATCGGAGAAAGGCTACGGTAAGCGTACGCCTCTTGACATCGATGTTGAAGTAGACGGAGTAGTGGAGCATCAGCCTGTCTATAGGGTGACTAACCGTGGCGGAAAGGGAGTGAAGACCCTTAACGTGACGGAAAAGACCGGCAAACTTGTGGCGATAGAGAGTGTCAACGACGACAATGACCTCGTAATCATCAACAAGTCGGGCATAACCCTGCGTATAAAGGTTGCCGACATACGCGTGCAAGGTCGCGCTACACAAGGTGTACGCCTGATAAACCTTGAGAAGCGTAACGACGAGATTGCATCGGTATGCTGCGTGCTTTCCGACCCCGAAGAGGAGACTGACAGCGACATCCTTGTTGATGAAGCGGATCAGACCCCGCTTGCCATAGACGAGACTGTGGAGGAAGATATTGACGAGGAGCCGGTTGACGATGAGGAAGTGTCAGACGGCGCTCTTGATGACTAAAAGAAATTCAATTCATTAATGTAATCAATAGCAAGTATGAAAAAATTATTTTTGTTAGGACTATGCTTCATGGCTGTAGCCGGTGCTTCAGCCCAGAAGAGCCTCGTAAAAGAGGTTGAAGGTAAGTCTAAAGGATTTGACGCCGATTTTGCAAAGGCACGTACTCAACTTGCACCTGCCTTGACTGATGCCGAAAGCAAAAATGACGCTCAGACCTGGTATGTTGCCGGAACAATCGAGTTTGGCGACTATGACAGTCAGCTTGGTAAGAAGGCTGTAGGTCAGTCGGTTGATGACAAGGCTATGGGCGAGTCATTGGTGAAAGGTTATGAGTATTTCATGACCGCGTTCCCTCTTGACACAATACCTGAAGTTGACAAGACCGGTGCCCCGAAGCTTAACAAAGACGGAAGTGTCAAGGTAAAGACCAAGTATTCAAAAGATATGGCAAAGAAGCTTGCCGCTCACTATAACGACTACGCGTCAGGCGGTCAGTTCCTTTGGGAGGCGCAGGATTACCCCGGTGCTTACAAGGCATGGTCAATCTATACTTCTCTGCCCGAGAATCCTTCACTTGGCAAGGAGGCTCCCAAGGCAGCTCCCGACTCAATCGTAGGTCAGATTTACTATTTCCAGGGTCTTGCTGCATGGCAGGCTGAAAAGCTTGACGATGCAATCGCATCGTTCCGCTCAGCTATCAAGCTCGGCTACACTGACCAGGCTGTATATGACTATGCGATAGGTGTTGCCGCCCAGAAGCAGGACGAGGCTATGATTGTCGACTTTGCTAATGAAGCCAACAAGGTATTCGGTGACTCTACCACCAAGTATCTCACAATCATTATCAACGACAAGATTAACCACGAGAAATATGATGAGGCAATGAGCCTTCTTGAGCAGGCAATATCTGTGTCACCTGACAATGCCGAGCTTTACGATGTGCGCGGTATCCTCTATCAGAGCCAGAAGAAAAACGACGAGGCACAGGCTGATTTTGAAAAGGCAGTGTCACTCAACCCCGAATATATAAAGGCTAAACTTGACCTCGGTCGAGTGCTTTATGCTAAGGCTGTAGCTATCGAGGAGGGTGCAGGCTCACTTGAGACCAGCGCTTACAATCAGCTGCGTGAAGAGAAAATCGACCCGCTGTTGAAGCAGGCTATTCCTTATCTTGAGGCTGCGCTTGACAACGAGCAGACCGAGGGCGATGCACGCCGTCTGCTCCGCAGTATCTATTACACACTTGATGACGCTACAAACCTCAAGCGCATCGAGTCAGGAATGTAAAATTTCAATTTCTTTATGATAGGAAAGGCGTGGAGTCAGCTCTGCGCCTTTTTTGTTTTTTGTTAACCCGATTTGTGAAAATACTGCTTTTCGCGTGTCTGTTTTAGCACAAAAAATCTTAAATTTGCAGATTGATTAATCACATCATTATTTTTACTAAAATCAATTACTATGGGACTATTTGAAAAATTGACCTCAAAGGCAAAAGAACAGCGTCAGCGTATTGTCCTCCCCGAAGGAACAGAGCCGCGTACACTTACGGCAGCCGACCGAATTATCACAGAAGGCATTGCCGACATTATTCTTATCGGCGACCCTACCGAGATTGCCGATGCCGCGCGTGAGCTGAGCTTGACCAATATATGCAAGGCACGTGTTGTCAACCCTAAGGATGAGAAGGTTATCGACAAGTATGCTCCTCTTTTCTACGAGCTTAGAAAGAGCAAGGGCATAAGCATGGAAGATGCCCGCCGCACTGCTGCAAACCCTCTTTACCTCGGCTGCCTTATGATTAAGAATGGCGATGCCGACGGTCAGGTTGCCGGTGCACTTAACACTACAGGCAATGTGCTTCGTGCCGCTTTCCAGGTAATCAAGACCAAGCCGGGCATCGATGTAGTGTCGGGTGCGTTTGTCATGCTTCTTCCCGACGGTGTGCCCTTTGGTGAAAACGGTATCCTCGTGTTTGCCGACTGCGCCGTATTGCCCGATCCTACCTCTAAGGAACTTGCACAGATTGCACTTTCAACAGCCGACACCGCACGCGACATCGCAGGTATCGAGCCTCGTATCGCCATGTTGAGCTTCTCTACCAAGGGTAGTGCAAAACATGAGCGTATCGACAAGGTAATCGAGGCTGTTAAACTTGTACATGACGCCGACCCCAATCTTCTTTGCGACGGCGAGCTTCAGGCTGATGCCGCACTTGTGCCGGGCGTAGCAAAGAGCAAGGCTCCCGACAGCCCCCTCAAGGGTACTGCCGACGTACTCGTGTTCCCGTCGCTTGAGACCGGTAACATTGCCTACAAGCTTGTGCAGCGTCTTGCCGGCGTTCAGGCTGTAGGTCCTATCCTCCAGGGTCTTGCTGCTCCTGTCAATGACCTTTCACGCGGATGTTTCCCCGAAGATATTTACAAGACAATCATCATCACCTGTAATCAGGCTATAGGTGAGGCTTCACGCCATTAATAGCCATTAATACCATAATTGAAAACTAAAATGAATATATTAGTCCTTAATTGCGGAAGTAGTTCCGTTAAATATAAATTGATTGATGTCGACAGCAAGAATACTCTTGCTGAGGGTGGAGTTGAAAAGGTTGGGCTACCCGGCTCATTCCTGAAATTCAAGTTGCCCGACGGCGACAAGAAGACTATCGAGATGCCTATCCCTGACCATAAAAAGGCAATCAACGATATTCTCAACATACTTACCGACCCTACTTACGGATGTATCAAGAGTTTTGATGAGATTAACGCTGTAGGTCACCGCGTGGTACATGGTGGCGAGAAGTTTAACAAGAGCGTGAAGATTGACGATGAGGTAATCGCGAAAATCAAGGAGTGCTACGACGTGGCACCGCTCCACAATCCTGCCAACATGACAGGTATCGAGGCTATTACCGAGCTTATGCCCGGTGTACCTCAGGTAGCTGTGTTTGATACTGCATTCCATCAGACCATGCCCAAGGAGGCTTACATGTATGCCCTTCCTTATGAACTGTATGAGAAGTATGCTATACGCCGTTACGGTTTCCACGGCACCAGCCACCGCTATGTGTCGCGCCGTGCATGTGACTTCCTTGGTTTGCCCTACGAAAAGCAGCGCGTGATTACCTGCCACATCGGTAACGGAGGCTCAATCACGGCAGTGCTCGACGGAAAGAGTGTAGACACCACAATGGGTCTTACTCCCGTTGAGGGATTGATGATGGGTACCCGCGTTGGTGACGTTGACCCCGGTGCGCTCACATTTATCATGGACAAGGAGAATCTTACCACCAAGCAGCTCAGCGACCTTATCAACAAGAAGAGCGGTGTTGCCGGTATCTCGGGTATCTCTTCCGACATGCGCGACATCGACGCTGCAATCGAGAAGGGCGATGAGCGTGCTAAGCTTGCCCTTGACATGTATATCTACCGTATCATAAAGTATGTAGGTGCATTTGCCGCCGTGCTCAACGGGGTAGATGTCATCGCGTTTACCGGCGGTGTCGGTGAAAATCAGCAGGTGCTCCGCAAGCGCGTATGTGACCACTTGACTTATCTCGGTGTCAAGATAGACAATGATGTCAACTTATCTTCACGCGGTGAAGAAAAGCTTATCTCTGCACCTGATTCAGCTGTCAAGGTAGTGGTGATACCTACTGATGAAGAGCTTATGATAGCCCGCGATACAGAGGCTATCGTAAACGGACGTCAGCCGGAATAACAGACAGGATATTCTGTTTTTTTAATTATATATAAAATGAAGAAGATTAGAGCTGCCATAGTTGGATATGGTAACATTGGAAAGTTTGTGTTGGATGCGCTTTGTGAGGCACCTGACTTTGAAGTGGCAGGCGTTGTAAGACGCAATCCTGCCGGAGAGCAGCCTGCCGAGCTTGCCGGCTATAAGGTAGTAAGTGACGTGCTTGAACTTGACGACGTTCAGGTGGCGATACTTTGTACGCCTACCCGCGAAGTTGAGAAATATGCGCGTATACTCCTTGCTGAAGGCATCAACACAGTAGACAGCTATGATATACACGGTGGTATAGCCGACCTTAGGGCTGCTCTTGACCCTATCGCCAAGGCTCATGGCTCCGTTGCTATCATATCTGCCGGTTGGGATCCGGGCAGTGACTCTGTAGTGCGCGCGCTTATGCAGGCTGCAGCTCCGAAGGGTGTGACTTACACTAATTTCGGACCGGGCATGAGCATGGGACACACCGTTGCTGTCAAGTCGAAGCCGGGTGTTAAAAACGCCCTTTCGATGACGATTCCTCTCGGTACAGGCATCCACCGCCGCATGGTGTATGTTGAGGTTGAAGATGGATACAAGATTGAAGATATCGCCAAGGCGGTGAAGGAAGACCCCTATTTTGCCAGCGATGAAACCCATGTGTTTGCCGTTCCGTCGGTCGACGATATCAAGGATATGGGACATGGCGTTAACATGGTAAGAAAGGGCGTGTCGGGAGTCACCCAGAACCAGCGGTTTGA
Source organism: uncultured Muribaculum sp. (assembly GCA_910578835.1). Taxonomy (GTDB): domain Bacteria; phylum Bacteroidota; class Bacteroidia; order Bacteroidales; family Muribaculaceae; genus Muribaculum. The sequence goes on along the minus strand of CAJTSK010000004.1, from coordinate 69,614 downwards.
ATTCAACATGTCAATCAACAACCCCGCTTTGACAGCTCAGATACTCGTGGGTGTGGCTCGTGCCACCATGATTGAGCGTCCGGGAGCTTATACGATGATCGAGATTCCGGTAATCGATATGCTTTACGGCGACCGCGAGGAGTTAATCCGTCATTTAGTATAATTGTAGAAATGCTTGATTTTATAACCTGGAACGTCAACCCTGAGCTGTTCAGCGGTTTTGTCACCGTAAGGTGGTACGGACTTATGTTTGCCATCGGATTTCTGGTGGGATATGAGATTGTGGCGCGCATGTTTAAGCATGAGGGTGCTCCCGAGCGTTGGCTCGGCATCCTGCTTATATATGTCGTGGTTGCCACAATCGTAGGTGCGCGCCTCGGTCACGTGTTTTTCTATGAGTGGGATGTGTATCGCGCCGACCCGATTAAGATACTTTATATCTGGGAGGGCGGACTCGCCAGTCATGGAGGCACAGTGGCAATCATCATTGCGGTGATACTGTTTTCCGTATTTGTAACCAAGAAAAGTCCGTTGTGGACATTTGACCGTCTGGTCATAGCGATAGCGCTTGTCGGCGGTCTCATACGTCTTGGCAACCTGTTTAATTCAGAAATATTCGGTACGGCTACCGACTTGCCGTGGGGCTTCATGTTTGTCCGCTCGCGCGAATGGCATGCGCTCTACGAGGGTCAGGCGGTGCATCCTACCCAGATTTACGAGGCGCTATGTTATTTTGCGCTTTTCGGACTCCTGATGTGGATGTACTGGAAGAAAAATGCCGAAGAGCGCCCCGGCTTGATACTTGGAGTGTTTTTCATCGGTATCTTCCTGCCGCGTTTCCTTATCGAGTTTATCAAGAATGACCAGGTGGCACGTGAGGCTACAATGACATTGAACATCGGTCAGCAGCTTAGCATACCGTTTATTCTGCTTGGAGTGTTCCTCGTTATTTATGCGATGATGCGGCCCAAGGTGCAGCTGTCGTTTCCCAATCGGTTTGCCGACGAGAAACCGCAGAAGCGCAAGTAGGGCTACAGGTCGGTAACTACAAAGACAATACGTTTATAATCGGGAGTCAGGATGTTTATCCAGGCTCCCTTTTTATTTTCGCGCTCTATCACCACTGATTTCACTGCAATTTCCTTGCCGTTGACAAGCAGGCACGGGGAGTCGGCGAGGCGTAACTCTGCGCTGTTGCCTGTGGCAAGTTCAACTGCGCGGTAGATGGTGACTTCGCCCTCGGTTTCCTTGCTGAACAGTATGCCGCCGTCATTGTAACGGAGGGTCAGCATATCTGCGACAAACCGGCAACAGTCATCGTCAAGTTCGGCTGCAAATGAGTAGCCGGGATTGGTCACCTCGCTTCCGACAGGCTTCAGCTGCTCAGGGTCGATGTCGTCAATAGTCTTGGTCTTGTTACATGCGGTTGCCGTCAGTAGTACCGCGACAAGGAGGAGAATCGGTTTCATGGCTTGATTTCGATGATTAGTTTACCGGCTGAGGTCGCTGACTTGAAGCGCACCTCATGAGTGCCTATGCTTAATGATGCTACCGTGATACGCTCTGCGACCGCATTTCCGTCAATGCTCCATGTCGCGTCGGCAGGTACATATGGGGAGTAGAACCATATATAGTCATCTTGGCTGTCATAGCTGCTTTGCAGCGGGATAGGCGAGAGTGGCGTGGATGGTGTCTCCGGGTTGTCGGGATTTTCAGGCTTGCCGGGTTGCGATGACGGTCGGTACACTTCTCCTGCCTTCGCTCCCCAGAGGTAGTCGGCAAGGTCGGGGTGGGTGATAAATGGATTGAGGTTGCCTTGCAGGGAGGCGATTGCTTCGTTGCGAGCCTTTTCGTCACTGTCTACGGGGTCGGCCTTGTGCCATCTCATGTACATGTCGCTCCATTCTTTTTTCAGGGTAGGGTATGGCGTGTTGTCAAATATTCCTCTTCCCCAGCTTCCCCATAGCCGGCACGGATAGATTGACGCGACATAAAATATGGCGCGTGCGATGTCGCCTTTCATGTTTTCCGGCGGCGTTACGCAGTCATAGCCATCGCGTTGGTCACTCAGCGGCAGCTGTCCGCGGTCGATTGCCGTGGCTCCGTCGGCGATAAGCATATTGTGGAGGTCGATTGTCGCTTCGGCAAGGTAATTCGGGTCGGGATTCATCCATTCAGTAGGCACGATGCAGGAAATCATGGCGAAATCGGGATCGTCAATCGGTAGTCCGTTGAGTCCGTCGCGGGTTATCCCGTCATCAGCGGTGAATATTGCGAAAATATGCTGGACAAGATGCTGCTCGTCGACATGATAGGAAGGTCGGCAATGGCGGGAAATAGTGTTTTTGAGTGCTTCTCCACTTCTGCCCGGCGCGTAATCATCGATTACGTCGGCATTCAATAGGGATAGAAATGACAGGAGCATGGCAAGCACGCTTGCTGAAAGTCGGTGCATGAGGCGAGAGATTTGTGATTGAAATTATGCAAATTTAACCAAAAGGTTTCAATCACCAAATTTTTCTCTCGAATAATTGGATATAAAGAATGTTTGCCGGTGCTTGCTATGTCACTTGCCGATGCAATGGTAGATGAAGCCTTCTTCAGCCAGTTCGTCGGGGTCGTAGATGTTTCTGCCGTCAATGATTAGATTGCCGCGCATTACGCGGTGGAGCACATTCCATGAAGGTACCCTGAATTGCTTCCACTCGGTAAGCAAGGCGAGCGCATCGGCATCAATCACCGCTTCATACATGTCGCGGGCGTAGGTCACCTTGTCACCAAGACGGCGCTGAGCCTCGGGGATGCTCACCGGGTCGTAGGCTACCACAGTGGCACCGGCAGCCAGCAGCTTTTCAATCACCACGAGAGAGGGAGCCTCGCGCATGTCGTCGGTCTCCGGTTTGAATGCAAGTCCCCATAGGGCTATGCGCTTTCCTTTCAGGTCGCCGAGAGTGGCTGCAAGCTTGTCATATACGATTGATTTCTGCCTGTCGTTGACTTCTTCGACAGCCTCGATTATGCGCATTGTATAGCCATGCTCCTTTCCTGTGTGGATAAGAGCCTTGACATCTTTCGGGAAGCATGAGCCTCCGTAGCCGCAACCGGCATATAGAAACTTGTTGCCGATACGGGCATCGGTGCCTATGCCTTTCCTCACCATATTGACATCTGCGCCTACCAGTTCGCAGAGGTTGGCTATGTCGTTCATGAACGAGATGCGTGTGGCAAGCATGGAGTTGGCGGCATATTTTGTCATTTCAGCCGATGCGATATCCATGAAAATAACGCGGAAATTGTTGAGAAGGAACGGGCGGTAAAGGCGTTCCATCACTTTGCGTGAGCGGTCACTCTCGATGCCTATCACCACGCGGTCGGGCGACATGAAATCTTTGATTGCTGCTCCCTCTTTGAGAAATTCAGGATTGGAAGCAACCTCATAGGGGATATCTTCGCCACGTTTTGAAAGCTCGGCATCCACTACCGCCTTTATCTTTTTTGATGTGCCGACAGGGACGGTGCTCTTGGTGACAAGAATGGTGTAGCGCTTTATATTCTGTCCGAAAGTGCGCGCCACTTCAAGCACATATTTCAAGTCGGCACTGCCATCTTCGTCGGGTGGGGTGCCGACTGCGCAGAACACTACTTCCACATCATCGAGACACGACAGGAGGTCGGTCGTAAAGTGCAGGCGTCCTTCCTTGACGTTGCGCTTCACCAGGTCGTCAAGTCCCGGCTCATAGATGGGAATCTCCCCGCGGTGCAGCCGCTCTATCTTATTGACATCCACATCCACGCATGTTACGTCGATACCTACTTCGGCAAAACAGGCTCCGGAAACAAGCCCAACATATCCAGTCCCAACGATTGCTATTTTCATCTCAAAAAAAATCTTTTTGCAAATTTAGTCAAAATAGCTGAATAGCAATTAGACCGCTTCTCAAAAAAAGGATTAACTTTACATAAGAGCTTGTTTAATAATAAATGTTGCCTACATGAGTCGCCTTACGCGTTGACGACAGCTCCCGGCGATATGTCTCATGCGATGAAATAAAAGTGGAGGAACACATAATTTGTTGAGTGTCGTTTTCGTTACTATTAGGTATAGATATATGGAAAAAGTAATGACGCTTATACGATATATATTATTTTCGGTTTGCCTGTTATGTGGAGTGGCGGCGCAGGCGCAGGTGAAGATTCATGGAAAGGTGACCGATGCCGACAATAGTCCGATGGAATTTGTCACTGTCAGGGTCGCGGGCACAGCTATCGGCACAACTACCGGCCTTGAAGGCGAATATCAGCTGTCGGCCGCGCAGCAAGATACAATCAAGCTTGTATTCACGTGTATCGGCTATAAGGAAGTCGAGCGTCAGCTGATTGATGCAAAGGGCGACCAGACGGTCAATGTGCGCATGTATCTGTCATCAAAGGAACTTTCTGAAGTCGAGGTGACCGAATTTAAGAAGCAGACAGGTTCATTACAGTCAATCGATGCCGGCTCCTACAAGCTTTCGCCCGATGTGTCGGGAGGTAGCATAGAGTCGCTTATCACCACGATGGCTGGTGTCAGCTCGTCAAATGAAATGTCGTCGCAATACTCGGTACGTGGCGGCTCATATGATGAAAACAGCGTATATATCAACGGCATAGAGGTATATCGTCCGTTGCTTATCACTTCCGGTCAGCAGGAAGGTTTAAGTATCATTAATCCTGACATGGTTGACAAGGTAAGCTTCTCTACCGGAGGCTTCCCTGCCGAGTATGGCGACAAGATGGCATCGGTGCTTGACATCACTTATCGCCAGCCTGAGGCTTTTGAAGGCTCGGTTTCCGGTAGCCTTATGGGTGGAAGCCTTTCTCTGGGGCAGAGTACACGTCATTTCTCGCAGTTACATGGAGTGCGCTACAAACGTAATACTTCATTGCTCAGCTCAATGGAGACAAAAGGTGAATATGACCCCAATTTTTTCGATTATCAGACCAATCTCAATTATCGCATAAACTCAAAGTGGCAGATTTCATTTCTGGGAAATATTGCCATAAACAACTATAATTTCACACCTGTCAACCGTACTACGAATTTCGGTACGGCAGAAGATGCAAAGCAGTTTACGGTATATTTTGACGGCAAGGAAAAAGACCGTTTTGAGACCTATTTCGGTGCGCTTACACTGCGTTACCGCCCCTCGAAGAGTACTGATTACACTCTCCTTGCATCGGGATATCTCACCAATGAGCTTGTGACCTATGATATTTCGGGTGAGTACTGGCTTGACCAGGCAGGTACCTCGGGTGAAGGCGGTATCGGCGGTGAGCTGGGTGTGGGTCGCTACCATGAGCATGCCCGCGACCGTATAAAGGCGTCTGTGTTGTCTCTCGCTTTCCGTGGAAATACCTCTGTGGCTCACCACAATATATCGTATGGACTTACATTTAACCATGAGAATGTATATGAGCGCTCGCGAGAGTGGGAGTTGCGCGACTCTGCCGGATTTTCATTGCCTAACACAGGCGAGACTCTGGAGATGATTTACTCCCTCACTTCGCGTCAGGATTTGTCGAGCAACCGCCTTGCGCTGTTTGCCCAGGACACCTACCGCCTTAATGCGGCGAGCGGATATTATTCGTTTAACGGCGGTGTCAGGATGAGTTACTGGGATTTCAACAAGGAATTTCTTATAAGCCCTCGTGTCAGCGTCGGATATGTGCCTGCGGGCAATGACCACTGGGCATTTCGTTTTGCTACGGGACTGTACTACCAGTCACCTTTCTACAAGGAGTTCAGGATGCCGATTGAAAACGGCACCATGATAAAGCTCAACGATGAGATAAAGTCGCAGCGCAGCTGGCAGTTCATATTGGGAGCCGACTACACTTTCCGCATGTTTAACCGCCCCTTCAAACTATCGGGAGAGGCTTATTACAAGGCACTTTCCAATCTTATACCTTATGAAGTCGACAACCTTAAGGTGGTCTACGACGGCGTAAACTCATCAAGCGGATTTGCCACCGGTCTTGATTTCAAACTGTTTGGTCAGTTTGTCCCCGGCAGCGATTCATGGATTAGCTTTTCGCTTATGAAGACGCAGGAAGATTTAAACGGTGTCAAGGTGCCGCGCCCCAACGACCAGCGTTATAGCTTCGCGCTCTATTTTACCGACTATTTCCCGAAATTTCCCAAGTTGAAATTTAGCCTTCGCGGTATATTTGCCGACGGCTTGCCCACAACAGCACCGCGGAGCTCGCGTGACAAGGGATATTTCCGCACCCCGGCTTACAAGCGTGTGGATATCGGCTTCTCTTATGCGCTGTTAAGTCCGTTGAGTGATGGACAGCAACGTAGCGGATTTTTGCGCCATCTGAAGTCGGTGTGGCTCGGACTTGATTGCTTCAATCTCTTCGATATATCCAATGTGAGCAGCTATTACTGGGTGACAGATGTCAACGATATCCAGTATGCTGTTCCCAATTATCTTACACGCCGTCAGATAAATGTGCGCCTCTCCATCGATTTCTGATTGCAGTGAGAGGTGGTGACCGGGAGTGTCAGGCAAGGCGGTATTTTCCTCCGGGGAAAGTCAGTATAAGGTTTTTAAACTCCATGTCGACCAGCAGCGGCATCAACCGGTGCATGGGGAGGTTAAGCGACACACATATATTGTTGATGTCGGCTTCGCCTTTTTCAGTGAGATAAGCGATTACTGCCTCCTCTTCAGGGGTGAGCAGAAGCGGTATTGTCGCCTGATAGCCTTCTTGCGGTATAGTTTTCCAGCCCATCATGGCTATAAGCGAATCGGCATCACTGACGAGTGCCGCCGTGTTGTCGGCAATAAGCTTGTTGCATCCCTGGCTAAAGCGGTCGGAGGTTCTGCCGGGAAGTGCCGCCACATCCCTGTGGTAAGCCGCGGCTATGCCGGCTGTGATAAGTGCGCCGCCTTTAATCGCTGATTCAGCCACCACGGTACAGTCACATAGTCCGGCAACGATGCGGTTGCGTGCCACAAAATTTCCCTTATGCAGGGTATCCTGTGACATATAGTCGGTGAGCAGCATCCCCCCGTTTCGTACAATGTCGGCTGCCGTGGAGCGGTGAGCGGCGGGATAGATGGTGTTTAGTCCGTGGGCGAGCACGGCTACTGTAGGCACTCCGCAATGCAGGGCTGCCCGGTGAGCTACGATGTCGATGCCATAGGCAAGTCCGCTCACGATTACCGGATTTTCAATTTTTTTCGCGATATCCTCAACAAGACGTATAACGAAATCGGTGCCATATGGGGTGGCGTGACGCGTGCCGACTATGCTTATGATATGTGCCGGGTTGAGGTCGCAGTTTCCAAGCCCGTAAAGGAGTAGGGGCGCATCGTCACACTCGTTGAGCCGCGCCGGATAGGCGTGGTCGGTAAAATATAGCGTGCTTATCTCGTTGCCGGAGATAAACGCCATCTCTTTTCTTGCTTTTTCCAGTATCTGGGAGCGATAAGCATCGGAGAAAAGACGGTTGGTGCAGCCCATCACTGCTGATAGCTGCTTTTCGGGAGTTGTGAAAAAACGCTGCTCGTCGCCCACGCGGGAGAGTATCTCCCCTGCAAGACGGCGGGTAATGCCGCGCAATGAGGCAAATGCTATTTGGTATATGTCGGCCATCAGTCGGCAAGATATTTTGCGAATGCTTCCACCAGTTCCTCGCCACGTGTGAGTTTTCCGTTGACAGTGGTTACACATGCCACTTTAGCTTTTACCACCGGGCGTCCCTCGCTGTTGTATATGTCCTGATGGAATATAAAGCGCACTCCTTCACGGGATATATTGAGGCAGCTGACAAAACTTTCGCCGAGACCGAGAGGTGTCTTGTATTCGATTTCCACTTTGCTCAATACAGGGTCGATGCCACGCTCGTGCATGGAACGGAACGTCATCCCCGCCCATTCGCAGAACTCATGGCGTGTATGTTCAAGATAATGAAGGTATATGGCGTTATTGACTATCCCTTCAGAGTCAACTTCGTAGTCACGTACCTTCATCGGCATTTCAAAAATGTACTTCTTCTTCATAATGCCCAAATTTAGCAAAAAAAATCCAAACTTGATTTCGTGGTATCACAAAATAATCTGGAAAAAAGAATGTATAGATGTATATATAGTATAAATCTTATCTAAATATGATACTATTTTGTCGCTGAATTGCGTTTTAATTTCATAATCATTATTTTTGTTAGGAAATAATAACCCAGAACCATAAATACACAGCATGAAACCATTTAATCGACCATTACCCCTTGCATTGGCTCTGTGCCTCGGCATAGTGTCGGTCAATGCAGAGACTGTACACATTTCCACACCATCTACATCGCTTGTACTTGACGCCGAGAAGGGTCAGGACGCGAAATTTCTTTACTATGGAAATAAGATAGGCGCGGAGGAAATCGACGCTATGAAAAGCTCGGGTGCATCTTGGAACAAGGCATATCCCTCCTACGGTATGTCGACCGTTGCCGAGACCGCTCTCAGCGCCGTGCATTCCGATGGCAACATGACCCTTGACCTTGTAGTGGACAATGTAGCTGCAAAGAAAGAGAAAGATGCCGACGTGACCACAATCACATTAAAAGATAAGCATTATCCCTTCACTGTGGCGCTCAATTATCGTACTTATCCCGGTGAAGACGTGATAGAGACCTGGACTGAAATTTCTCACAACGAGAAGGGAAAGGTGGAGTTGACTCAGTTTGCTTCAGGTTACCTGCCGATACGCTACGGCGATGTGTGGCTGTCGAGTCTTTACGGCTCATGGGCAAATGAGTCACGTGTGGAAGAGTCGCCGCTGCTTCATGGCATGAAGGTGATAAAGAATAAGGATGGTGCCCGCAATTCCCACACATCCCACGCAGAGGTGATGTTGTCGCTCGACGGAAAGGCAAAGGAAAACTCCGGCCGTGTGATAGGCGCGGCTCTTGCTTACAGCGGCAACTACAAGCTGCGTTTTGATACCGATGACAGCAACTATCACCATTTCTTTGCCGGCATCAACGAAGAAAATTCAGAGTATCATCTTCCCAAGGGCGAGGTATTTGTCACCCCGGAACTTGCTCTTACCTATAGTGAGGAGGGGCTTAGCGGTGTGAGCCGTAATTTCCACAAGTGGGGTCGTAACCATAAGCTTGCCCACGGCGACAAGGAGCGCAAAATACTTCTTAACAGCTGGGAAGGTGTATATTTCGACATCAATGAGCAGGGCATGCACGACATGATGAGCGATATCGCTTCAATGGGCGGTGAGCTTTTCGTGATGGACGACGGATGGTTTGGCGTGAAATATCCGCGTAAGAATGACTCTTCGTCGCTTGGCGACTGGACTGTGGACACTGAAAAGCTACCTAACGGCATCCAGGGGCTTATTGACGCGGCAGAGGAACGTGGAATCAAATTCGGTATATGGATTGAGCCGGAGATGACCAACAGCGTCAGCGAGCTTTACGAGCAGCATCCCGAGTATATCATCAAGCCGACCAACCGCGAGCCTAACCTCGGTCGTGGAGGCACTCAGCTTGTGCTTGACCTCAGCAACCCGAAAGTTCAGGACCTGGTGTTTAACGTGGTTGACACACTCCTTACCAAATATCCCGCAATCGATTATATAAAGTGGGATGCCAATGCCCCGATTATGAACCACGGGTCACAATATCTCACCGCCGACAACCAGAGCCATCTTTATATTGAGTATCACCGCGGATTTGCAAAGGCACTTGACCGCATACGCGCCAAGTATCCCGATGTGACCATCCAGGCATGTGCGAGTGGTGGCGGTCGTGCAAATTACGGCGTATTGCCCTGGTTTGACGAATTTTGGGTGAGTGACAATACCGACGCCCTCCAGCGTATCTACATGCAGTGGGGCACAAGCTATTTCTTCCCCGCAATCGCAATGGGCTCTCACATCAGTTCCAAGCCTAATCATCAGACATTCCGTACAACTCCTGTAAAGTTCCGTACCGACGTGGCTATGAGCGGTCGTCTCGGCATGGAAATTCAGCCTAAAAACATGACTCAGGAAGAAATCGACCAGACAAGAAAGGCTATTGCAGAGTACAAGGACATACGCCATATTGTCCAGTTTGGCGACATATACCGCCTGCTCTCTCCTTATGACAAGAAAGGTGCTGCCTCGATGATGTATATCACCCCTGAAAAAGATGAGGCTGTGTATTACTGGTGGAAGACAGAGACATTCTGCAACCAGCAGCTACCGCGAGTACCGATGGCGGGATTGAAGCCCGATGCAAAATATCGTGTGCATGAGCTTAACCGTATCGACAACGAGCCTCTTCCTTACGAAGGCGGCGAGTTTACAGGCTCGTTCCTTATGTCCAATGGTCTTGAAATGCCGCTTGAACACAATGTAGATTACAACAAACGCAATGACTATTCGAGCCGTGTGCTTTACTTGAAGGAAGTGAAGTAATATCGTTCTAAAATGTTAAAATATTATTAAGGCGATGCCTCGTGCATCGCCTTTTTGCATTTTTATGACTAAATTTGCGCAAATTAATATAGAGTGTATTAACAGGATTCCGATGAAAAAGATATTATCAGGCGTGTTGGCGTTTGCTGCAATTGCCGTGGGTTCGGCTAAAGAGGTTGAGATAAAATTATATCAGACCTCCGATGTGCATGGCAGCTATTTCCCTTACGATTTTATTACCGGAAAGCCGCTTTCAGGCAGTCTTGCACGGGTGGCAACTGTGGTCGGCGATGCGCGCGAGAAGTATGGCGACAATGTGTTGCTGGTTGATAATGGCGACATATTGCAGGGACAGCCTACGGTGTATTACTATAATTATATCGACACCGTGGTGCCTCATATAACGTCGGAAATCATGAATTATATGAAATATGATGTAGTTAATGTCGGCAATCATGATGTAGAGACCGGTCGTGCCACGCTTGACCGTTGGGCTTCACAATGTAAGATGCCGGTGCTTGGTGCCAATATCATAGAAACCGCCACCGGCAAGCCTCATTTCCAGCCTTACGAGGTGTTTGAGCGCGATGGAGTGAAAATCGCCATACTCGGCATGATTACACCGGCTATTCCGGCATGGTTGCCCGAAGTGCTGTGGGAGGGACTGAAGTTTGAGGATATGGAGAGTACCGCCCGTCGCTGGATTCCCGTGATAAAGGAGAAGGAAAACCCTGATGTGATAATAGGCTTGTTTCATGCCGGACAGGATGGAAACATCCTTATCAACTACAAGGAAAACCCGTCGCTTGAGATAGCACGCGAGGTGCCGGGCTTTGATGTCGTGCTGATAGGGCATGACCATCGCCGCGATATAAAAAGAGTGGTTAACGTGGAGGGTGATACCGTGTTGGTGATGAATCCTGCCAACAATGCCGATTTTGTCACTGACATAACAATGAAATTTGAAGTTGATGATTCCGGAAAGGTCGTTGACAAGACTATAAGCGGCGAGCTGCTTGACCTGTCGGCTTACATTGCTGACAGCAATTACATGAACCGCTTTAACCCAGAGATAGAGACGATAAACGCTTACGTGAGTGAGCCGCTCGGAGTGTTTACCGAGACGATTTCGACGCGCGATTCTTATTTCGGGTCATCGGAGTTTGTCGATCTTATCCATGAGCTTCAGCTTGCCTTGTCGGGTGCTGATATCTCTTTTGTGGCACCTCTGTCATATGACGCGATGATTCCCGCCGGCGAGATAAAGGTTGCCGATATGTTTCACCTCTACAAATATGAAAACATGCTCTATGTCATGGAGCTTACCGGACGGGAAATAAAGGGATGTCTCGAAGAGTCATACAGGAAATGGGTCAATACGATGACTTCGCCCGATGACCATCTTTTGCTCCTTAAAGAGCAGCCCGTTCAGGGAGAGGCGGGCAGGTCGACGCTTCTCAACCGCAGCTACAACTTTGACTCGGCTGCAGGTATAAGGTATATTGTCGATGTCACCAAGCCTGCAGGGGAAAAGGTAGAGATAATCTCAATGGCCGACGGTTCTCCATTTGAGCTTGACAAGACTTATCGCGTGGCGCTCAACAGTTACCGTGGAAACGGTGGTGGCGAGTTGCTTACCGACGGTGCGGGAATACCTCATGATAAGCTTTCGCATCGCATCGTTTATTCGACCGACCGTGACATGAGATATTATCTCTCGCAATATATAAAGGAGCAGGGGACTATTCACCCACATAAGCTCAACCAATGGCGTTTTGTGCCCGAAGAGTTGGTGATTCCTGCGGCGAAGCGCGATTACAAGATACTGTTTCCGGAAAAATAGGGGCATAGGTGCCTGAAGGCGCGGCGTGATATGTGGTGAACAATTTGCGTTTTTCAGTTGTCATAATAGTGATGATTTGAAAATTTTTTAATTTGTTCATTATGTTTCACGTCTCAACTGTTGCGCTTGCTCCGGCAGTGCAGTCACAAGCCGACATTGCTGTGTCGGCACTCAACCCTACGACAGAAAGCACATATGCCGTGGCGGCTTTCCTGCTAAATATGGTCGACAAGATATTGAAGCCTCTGGGATTGTCAGGCAATGACACGGTCGAGACTATCGTATATGCCGGTTTGGTGTTTTTAGTGTCAATTGCGGTAGGATATGTGGCAAAGTGGCTCATTCTCGGGGCGATGCGCAAGTTTGGTGAGAAGGTCGCGGGCGACCTGTACGGTTTTTTGCGCGACGAAAATTTCTTCTCAAAATTATGTCGCATGATACCGGCACTCGTGTTTCTTATCCTCATTCAATTTACCCTTGTGGCTACTAAGGGGGTGCTTGCCGGCTGGCTTACACGATTAACGTTGCTTTATGTGATTTATGTAACCGGACTTGCCCTTGTGGCGCTTATCGGCGGAATGTGGCGTCATGTCGATTCTCGTAAAAACAAGAAGCGTCTGCCGCTCAACGGGCTTGTGCAGTTGCTCAAAGGAGTTGTGTGGATACTTGCGCTGATAGTTGCCGTTGCGGTGCTCGCCAACAAGTCGCCGGGCACATTGCTCGCGGGTCTCGGTGCATTTGCCGCTGTGTTGATGTTGGTGTTCAAAGACAGTATTCTGGGCGTTGTTGCCGGTGTGCAGTTGTCGGAAAATGACAGTCTTCATGTAGGTGACTGGATTAAGATAAACGGCACCGATGCCAATGGTACGGTCCAGGAGGTTACACTTACCTCGGTGAAAATACTTAACTGGGACAAGACCACGACTTGTGTGCCTCCCTATAGTCTGGTAAGCGGCAGCTTTACCAATTTCCGCAGCATGCAGCAGAGCAATACGCGACGTATACAACGCAGCTACACGATTGATGCCGACAGTATTCAGCCGGCGACACCCGAGATGCTCGACATGTTACGCAAATTGCCGTTCATGGATGAATATATTACCAAGAAGCTCGCCCAGAAAGCGGCGGGAAAGGTAGAGGACATAAATAACTCTGAAGGTCTTGTCGACGGAACGATTGACACCAATCTTGGCTTGTTCCGCGCTTACATGAAGATGTGGCTCGATGCATCGCCGTATGTGTCGCATACAAGCGACTGCTTTGTGTCGACGTTGCCGCAGACTGACTCAGGAGTGCCATTTCAAGTGTATTGCTTTACATCAACATCGTCATGGTTGCCCTATGAGGCTATCATGGATATGATATTTGAGCATCTGTCCACGATGTTGACTCCATTTGGTCTTGTTGCTTTCCAGAATCCGTCGGGTCGCGATACCATCCTTGAAGGATATATCGCGGGTCGCGGACCTGAAAACCTGTTTGGTGTTCCGCAGCCTTTCTTCATCGATAAGCCCGACAACAGCGCAAAGACTGCTACCCCGGCAAGCTGACACCGTTATTCCCCGGGTGATGAAACGGCTATAATTATTCAAGTCATGAGATTCCACGCTGTTATCTCTATATTGGTGATTGGCTATATCGCCAGTTATGCCAAAGACATTAAAGGTCTGCTGATAGATGAAACCGGACAATCCGCGTCATTTGTCAATGTCGTCCTTATGACCGATTCAACATTCATTGATGGAAAGGTTACAGATGATAACGGTATGTTTATTTTTGAAAACGCCGATTCGTTAGCCAATAGTGTTAAGATTACCATGATTGGCTATGAGGATATGTTATTGCCAATACCGGCTGACGGCAACTATAATACAATAACTCTTAAACCTTCGGCAGTTATGTTGGGAGAAGTTGTTGTTAAAGGTGATTTGCCTTCAACGAGGATTAAAGGCAATGCTCTTGTTACAAGGGTAGAGAACAGTGTGCTTGCAACTACAGGGTCGGCTAATGACGTCCTGAAAAACATACCTATGGTTACCGGTGCAAACGGTAATTTCAGTGTATTCGGCCGAGGGGATGCCATCATATATATAAATGGCAGACTTGTCAGAAGTTCCGATGAAGTCGGGCAGCTTTCTTCCGGCGAGATAAAGGAAATTCAAGTAATAAACAATCCGGGTTCCCAATATGGTGCAAATGTCAATGCAGTCATCCGTATAGTTACCAAGAAGCCGGTCGGCGAAGGATTCAGCGTTTCAGCATACACCGATAACATTTATAATAAGTGGTTCACAACAAAGGAGCAGCTTAATATCAAATATCGCACCGGTGGTCTTGAAATCTTCGGCATGGTTTATTTCAGTCATGGCAAGAATTATGACGATGAATATGCCGTTACAACAAGCTATGGCAAGTCCTTGATTGAAATGATTTCTGATCAGTCTGTTTCTACCACACAGACAAACATCACGGGCAAGATAGGCTTTAATTATCAGTTCAACGAGCATCATAGTATAGGAGCATACTATCAACATGACTATAACAGGGGTCATCATTTCGGTCATTACTTGAATGATATAGCAGAAAACGGCGAGCTGTCTGAATCAAGTGTTTCCGACCTTAAAGGTTGGTTCAAGGCTCAGCCTTGTAACAGCGCCAACATCTACTATAACGGCACAGTTGGGAAGTTTACATTCGATTTCAACGGTGATTATATGCAGACCAAAGATAATGACCGTTCATATCAGTACGAGCAAAACAAGTTTTCCGAAGACCGGAATGTAACAACATTCAATACTACCCGCAACCGACTCTTTGCAGAGGAGGTATCTGTTTCATACGAACTGCCCAAAGGTAATATCCTTATTGGTGAAGAATATACCAATTCAAGGAGCCGCAATGATTTCCGCAATCCTGAAAACATACTCAACTCGGAACTTACAGATGTAAGAGAGAGTAATATGGGCGTTTTTGCAGAAATCAGCCAGACTTTCGGGAAATTCAGTGCTGCTGCCGGAGTCCGGTACGAACACGTCAAATCTGACTATTATCTGAATGACAGATTGGTGGACGGACAGAGCAAAACGTATAATAATCTGTTTCCTTCTGCGAATATAACCTATTCGCCGGGAGATTTTAGATTCTCGTTGTCGTATAGCAACAGAATCTCGCGCCCGACCTATAATAATCTCACCGGCAACTATTTTTATGTAAATTCAATGCTTTATACCCGTGGAAACCCTTATTTGAAACCTGCTAAACGACAGGACTTCACGGCACAGGCATCTTGGAAATACATAACTCTTTCAGCCCAGTATACTTATACAAAAGATGTCATAACTCAAATATACGAGCCATATGAGGACAACGAAAAGATAAATGTATTCACTGTAACCAATACACCCAACCAAAAACTATTCTCTCTATATCTGAATGCTTCACCGGTATTCGGAATATATCACCCATCGCTGTCCTTGGGTATGCAAAAGCAGTGGTTTGGAATTAACTATCGTGACCAATATTTGAAGTTAGGCAGTCCCATCTTCACAATACAGATGCAGAATACGTTTACACTCCCGAAAGACTGATTTATTGAAGCATCGTTTTGGTGGCGTAGCCGTGGCGATTGGAAGAATTGGTCTTACACACATACGCAATCTACCGTCAATTTCCGTGTATATAAAATGTTCCTTGACAAATCCCTCACGGTATATATGGGCGTAAATGACATATTCAACGGCATGCTATATCATGCTGATATATATAGTGGTAATGTCAAAATGCAGTCCAATGTCAACAATCACGGAAGAAATGTGGAATTGACAATCCGCTATAATTTCAATACTTCAAAGAGTCGCTACAAGGGTACTGGCGCAGGGCAGACAGAAAAGAATCGTTTCTGAACCGATGAGCCGCTTAGACAATACAAGAGACCGCCAAAGTTTTGGCGGTCTCTTGATGTTATGGTCGGGTTCCGTGGGCTACTGACGGGAGATGGCGGTGAACCCGCAGTTGGTTGGGATAGTTATCTTGCGGTTTTTGCCTGCCTTGCGGGTTGCAAGTTCTTTAGTAGACTTGTCAAAGTAGATTTTTGCATCTGGCTTAATAAAGTCGGGTAGGGTGACGGTCAATGGCTTTTCAAGGGCATTTACTCCGGCGATATACCATGTGTCGCCGTGACGCCGCGCGATTACGGCATATTTGCCGGGATAACCGTCGATGTAGCGCGTCTCGTCCCAAGTGGTGGGCACTGATTTCATGAATTCAATTGCTTCAGCCGGCGCGTCGGTAAGATTGTTAGGCGCGAGAGCGAAATTCTGTACGGGATTCTGAAACAAGATTGCTGTAGCAAGTTCGAAGCCGTCGCCTGTGCGACGTATGGTACCTCCGTCATTTCCACGGTTGAGTCGGCGGTTCAGGAATGAGCCTCCATATTCCATTATCGCGGCCGCATTACGAATGAAAGGATGCAGGGTGGCACTCGTAGCCTCGATGTCGCAATGATATTGCCCGAATATCAGGTTTTCAGAGGCGAGCACTGCCTCTGCTCCGACAAAATTAGGATACATGCGCTCCCATCCGCGTGGCAGTGTGCAGCCGTGAAACACCACGTCTATGCAATAGTCGGCGGCATCACTTAAAATGTCTTCATAAAGACGCATTGTCTCCTGCTTGTCGCCACCGAAAAAGTCGACCTTGATAGCCTTTACACCGATATCATGGAGCCATTTCATCTCCTTTTTCCTTACAATAGGGCGGTCCATCTTGTTTACGGGCCCTTGTTCGATGTCGTTCCAGTGGCCGCTTGACGAGTACCATATAATAAGGTTGACCCCTTTGGACGCCGCATATTGCGCGAGTCGTTCGATCCCATCTTTGCCTATGTATGTGTCCCACCAGTTGTCGACAAGCACATTTTCATATCCCATTTCTGCAGCGAAGTCTATATAGGTCTTCTGGTCATCAAAATTGATACTCCCATCCTGCCACAAAATCCAGCTCCATGTGCCGCGTCCTGGGGCTGCCTCGCGCGATGTCTCATAGCGTGGTTCCACAAGGTCCCAGGGTATTGTGGTCTCTACTATCGGAGCAAGATTGTCGGCGACAGTGATTGTTCGCCATGGTGTGGTGGCTGGCAGGCTGATGCCGGGTGCCGCCGAGCCGTTGCCGTTGTTTTCTCCTTCCATCGGGTAAGCGATTGAGTAGATTCCGTCATGAAAATCGCTGATGTGGCTTCCACAGTAATATCCGTCGACATCAGTCTCTGTGAGTAGCAGCCACATGCCTTCGGGTGTGTGGAAGAGGGCGGGGAAGGTGAATCCATGACCATAGTCCGAGCTGGTGCCGAGCGGAGCATCGATATGATATATCTCCTCGTAACTCGGTTTGGTGCGTTTCCAGCCTATCATCGGGTCGCTCTGCGATGTCATGAACACGGTGGAGTTTTCCGGCAGGCGATATCCGGTCATCTCTTCGTGGACAATCATCGCGCCGGTGTCGCCTTGTCGCGGTATGGCGTAGCGTAGAGCCACATTATTGTCGCTCACCTGCCATTCGACGGTCATCTCGTTGCCTTGCCGGTTTTGCAATGTCACTGCGAGGGTGTTTGCCTTATAGGCTATGTCGCTGTGCTTTATCTTGTCTTGGGTGTAATGCTTGTCAATCGAGCCACGAAGAGTGTCAGCGATACTCATCATTGATGAGAAGTCGGCTACGTTAGACCTGAATCCGAGCGGCGACTTCCCGATTACCTCTTTGCCGTTGAAAGTGATTGTGTAACATGGATGTCCGTCATTTACCTCTGTACTCACGGCGAGCTTTCCGTCGGGGCTCTTTACTGTCACCCCGGCAGCAACCGATGTTGCGCATGCTCCCATGATAATGGACATGAAAATTGGTTTAAGCATAAGGTTGAAAAATATTTTTAAGTTAAAAGTTGTGATTTAAAGTTGTAAAGTATATCTTTGTGTTATCATTCTTGAGATTAATCGCATTGAGTCTATCTATTATATATTGATGGAATTGCATTGACATTTCCTCATTGACCAAGGTTCAAGTATAATTTCAAATTATGACTCAATAGGCGGCTTGTGGCGTGATGCCATGAGCCGCTTCTATTCTTGGAGCAACTCGAAATCGTTGCTGTTTTCAGGGAGCGGGTATTTCTCTTTCTCCTTGTAGCCCATATCCTTAAGCTTTTGTGCCGGGGCGATGAGATTCTGCCTGCCTGTCATCAGCTTTTTCTCGGCATCGGTATAAGCTTTGTTGACAGCTTCCATGCGCTCGCGTATAAGCTTGAAATGGGAGTAAAATTCTCCCACGCGTTCGATAAGCTGAGTGGCAAGTTCGCTCACCTTTCGCTGCTGCTCTGCCTGTACTTCCTGAATCCAGGCGAGCTCTACGATGCGCAGTGTTGCCACGAGGTTGTATTCACCGGCAATGAACACTCCCGCGCTCAGAGCCTCGCGCCAAAGCGCCGGGTCATTGATGATGGCGAGCTGCAGTGCCGACTCATTGGGTACAAACATTATCATGAAGTTAAGCGACTCGCGGGGAGGGAGTATGTAGCGCTTATAGTTTTTATTGGCAAGCTCCTTGACATGGGAACGTATGCTCTTGATGTGGCGGTCGAGTGCCATCTGACGCTCCTCCTCGGTTTCAGCCGAGGTATAGTCGAGAAATGCGGCAAGCGATACCTTTGAGTCGATGATAAGCGATTTACCCTTGTTGTAATTGAGTATCACGTCGGGTATCATGCGCTTGTCGGTGTTTTCATTAAGCACCGGTTTTCCGTTTTTGTCCTTTATGGTCGACTGCACCTCATAGTGGATGCCCTGCTTCAGCCCCTGGCTTTCCAGCAGCTCGTTGAGTATCGTCTCACCCCAGTTGCCCTGAATCTTGTTTTCGTGGCGCAATGCCTTTGCGAGTTTTCCCGCCTGGTCGCCTATTGATGCGGTGCGCTTGATTACATCTTCGATTGCCTGGTGAAGCGATGCTGTATTGCGGGTGTTCATCTCCCTTGTGCTTTCCATCGCCTCCTGCATCTCCTTGATTTTCTCTTTCAGCGGCTCGATGATGGCGTTCATCTGCGACGAATTAGTTTTGTTGAGTTCCTCGGCACGCAGGCGCAGCAATTCATCGGTGGCATTTTTCAGCTGTTCGCGTGTCACGCGCAACTGTTCGGCATAATGGCGGTCGCGCGCCTCGTCATCTTTACGCCGTTGTTCGCCGGTAAGTTCCATTTCACGGTGCAGCATCTTGATCTCAGCATCTTTTTCAGCGATTTCGGCACGAAGTGTTGCAGCAATCTTGCCTGATTTTGATGCTGACGCAAGCCAGCCTATAACAGCTCCGGCAATTATTCCAATTATTAAAAATACAATTGTGGACATCCTTATAAAATATATGATTACTATGCAAAAATAATACAATTGCAATATATATTAAAATGTGTGGTTGTAAGAATTTATTAAATGCCCTCTAAAAATGGGGAGATAAAGTGTATGTTGAATTGGGAATTAAACATTGTTTTCCGGATGTGGTCAGCGCGCTTTCTCTTGCGAGCTATCTCGAGGTTCTTACATACTATTGTGTACGTCAGAAATGTTACCGCCAGTTAGCTGTAAATTGCATTGTAATTGTGCTGTGGATTGTGATTTTTGTAGTGCAATTCGGGATTCTGCCTCGTTCTGCTTGAAATGGCGTGATGTGACAATATAGTGAATTTTGTATAGGTGTGAATTTATGAAAGTTTTCCAAAATATTTTTCAATATGCTGATTTATAATAATTTAAATTTTTGGATGCGCTGAAAAGTTTTCCAAAAAGAAAAATTGTTGATAACTTAGGTGCGGAATAATTTGTTTATTCGGATGAGTCTATGTAGTTTTGCATTAGAAAAACTTTTACTATAACACTATCCGATAATGATACAGACAGTAGTTAAGCGCGACGGTCGTGTCGTAGGCTATAACGATGAAAAAATCAAGGCGGCAATCCGCAAAGCAATGCTTCAAACTGAAATGGGGGAGGATGAATCTCTCATACATAAAATCACAGACCGTATAAGCATGTCGGGCAATGACCGCATGACTGTGGAGGAAATCCAGGACCGTGTGGAAGTCGAGCTTATGAAGAGCCCCCGCAAGGAGGTGGCAAAACGCTATATCGCGTATCGCGACCAGCGTAATATCGCGCGTCGCGCCAAAACCCGCGACATGTTCCTTGAGATTATCGAGGCTAAAAGCAACGACATCACCCGTGAAAACGCCAACATGAATACGGATTCTCCCGCAGGCATGATGATGAAATTTGCCAGCGAGACCACAAAACCGTTTGTCGACGACTACCTTCTGTCTCATGAAGCCCGCGAGGCTGTGCGCAACGGCTATCTGCATATCCATGACAAGGATTATTATCCTACCAAGAGCCTTACCTGTGTGCAGCATCCGCTTGACAATATACTTCTCCACGGATTTACTGCCGGTCATGGCGAATCGCGCCCGGCAAAGCGCATCGAGACTGCGAGCATTATCGGATGTATCTCGCTCGAAACCGCGCAAAATGAGATGCACGGCGGTCAGGCGATACCTGCCTTTGATTTCTATCTCGCTCCCTTTGTGCGCTCTTCCTATATAGAAGAGGTGAAGCAGGTGGAGGCATTTGACGGCAAGGATTATTCTTCGCTCTATGATGTGGAAATCAATGACTATGAAAAGAAGCCTCTTGACGGACTCACCGGTGAAGAGCGCGTGAAGCAGCATGCCATCAACAAGACCGTGGGACGCGTGCATCAGGCAATGGAGGCTTTCATCCATAATATGAACACGATTCACTCACGTGGAGGCAACCAGGTGGTGTTCAGTTCAATAAACTACGGTACCGACACCTCGGCTGAAGGCCGATGCATTATCCGCGAGCTGCTTAACTCTACTTATGAAGGTGTAGGCAACGGTGCCACGGCTATTTTCCCGATACAGATATGGAAGAAAAAGCGTGGCGTGAGCTATCTGCCCGAAGACCGCAACTACGACCTGTACAAACTTGCGTGCAAGGTGACAGCGCGTCGCTTCTTCCCCAATTTCGTGAATCTTGACGCGCCGTTTAACCATCATGAGAAGTGGGATATCAACGACCCGAAGCGTTACGAATATGAGGTCGCTACGATGGGATGCCGCACCCGCGTGTTTGAGAACCGTTTCGGCGAGAAGACTTCCATCGGTCGCGGTAACCTCAGCTTCTCTACCATCAATATTGTGCGCATAGCCATTGAGTGCATGAGCATCCTTGACAAAGAAGAGCGCATAAGACGATTCTTCAGCAAGCTTGATGAGGTGCTTGATATCACCGCACGTCAGCTTTGCGACCGTTACGACTTCCAGAAGACCGCGCTTGCCAAGCAATTCCCGTTGCTCATGACGCGCTTGTGGAGGGGTAGCGAAAATCTTAAGCCGGGCGATACCATCGAGCCGGTTATCAACCAGGGTACTCTCGGTATAGGCTTTATCGGTCTTGCCGAATGTCTGGTGGCGCTCACCGGAAAACATCATGGCGAGGATGCCGACTCGCAGGCTCTCGGATTGAGAATCGTGTCTCACATGCGCAGCCGTGCCAATGAGTATTCTGAAAAATTCCAGCATAATTTCTCAGTGCTTGCAACTCCTGCCGAGGGTCTGTCGGGCAAGTTTACCAAAGCTGACCGCAAGACATTCGGCGTGATTCCGGGCATCACCGACAAGGTATATTATACCAACTCCAACCATGTCCCGGTATATTATCACTGCTCTCCCCGCCATAAGGCTGAAGTTGAGGCTCCTTATCATGAACTTACCCGTGGCGGTCATATCTTCTACGTGGAGATTGACGGCGATGCAACCCACAATCCCGAGGCTATCTGTGACATCGTGGACCTTATGGACAAGTATAACATCGGTTACGGCTCAGTCAACCATAATCGCAACCGCTGCATGCATTGCGGTTATGAGGATGCCCAGGAAAATCTTGACGAATGTCCGAAATGTGGCAGCCATTCTATAGACAAACTTCAGCGCATCACCGGTTACCTTGTCGGTACGACCGACCGATGGAACAGTGCGAAGCTTGCAGAACTTAACGACCGCATAGTGCATAAATAATGACACTTAGAGTGCTTGATATAGTAGGCGGAACCTCGGTCGACGGACCGGGGCTCCGCACTTCTGTATATTTTGCCGGTTGCAATCATCATTGCCCCGGATGTCATAACCCCCAGTCATGGGATGCTGCCGGGGGTATGGAAATGACAATTGACGAGATAATAGCCGTCATTGACGAAAATGACTTCAATGTCACGCTTTCAGGCGGCGACCCCTTGATGCAGGTTGAGGGAGTGACTGAGCTTGCCCGGCGTCTAAAGGAGGCTGGCAGGAATGTGTGGTGTTACACAGGTTACACCTATGAGCAGGTGAGCGCGTCGCCACGGTTGTCGGGCGTGTTGCCATACATAGATGTGCTGGTTGATGGCGCTTTTATTGAGTCAAGGCGTGATGTAGGGTTACGTTTCCGCGGGTCGTCCAACCAGCGCCTTATCGATGTGGCGCGGTCAGAACCCGGCTCGCCTGTAGTGTGGGGCGATTAATCAAACTCTAAATTCAACGACTTTTTATCTATAATCATGCCATGACTGCTGAAAAAGTAGTGCCATATCTAAAACACCTTATTTATAATGTGATAAATAAGGATAACAAGGACAAGACTGCTGCCCGCATCTATGACAGCGTGATGCTTGTGCTTATCATCCTCAGTATCGTGCCGCTTATGTTTGTGCGTTCCTATCCTGTGTTCAGGGTGATTGAGGTGCTTACGCTTGTGGCATTTATCATCGACTATCTTGCGAGATGGTTTACCGCCGACATAGAGCTTCGTCGCGGCTGGCGCTCCTATCTGGCATATCCCCTTACCCCGATGGCAGTCATTGACCTTTTGTCGATATTGCCCGGGCTCAACCTTATCAATCCATCCTTTAAGCTTTTTCGCCTTACGCGTCTGTTGAAGATTGTGAGGTTGCTGAAGATATTCCGCTATTCGAGCAAGATTATGATGTTTCTCCGCGTCTTGAAAAAGGAGAGGCATGTGCTGGGCGCAGTGCTGATATTGGCTCTGTTTTACGTGTTTATCACTGCACTCATAATGTTTAATGTAGAGCCGCGTATCAATCCGGCCACGGGAAAGGCGACATTTGATTCGTTTTTCGATGCTCTTTATTGGGCGACCGTCACACTTACTACTGTCGGCTATGGCGATTTATGTCCGGTGACTGATGTGGGGAGGACAGTAGCCATGTTGTCGTCGCTTTTCGGTGTCGCCATAATTGCCTTGCCGTCAGGTGTTATCACGGCAAGTTACATGGAGGAGTTGCGTAACCGGCGCGACGGTGTAAAAGTAGCGGGTGACGATGACAGGGATGTGCTGAAGGAGTGACGATATTGCTGTTTCAGCCCTGATTGGTCTAAATGTCCGACAAAAAAGTTGATTTTTAAGCCTGCAGATTGGTCAAGAACTATTAAATGTTTAATTTTGCAGATTGAAAGCAATATTTGTGCTAAGTGACAATGAAAATCATTAGGACAGTGAAAGAGCTTAGGGATGCGGTAAGCACCCTTAAGTCGGAAGGGAAGTCGGTCGGACTCGTTCCCACAATGGGTGCGCTCCATGACGGGCATATCTCCCTTGTAGAACAGGCACGCACCGGAAATGATGCGGTAGTTGTAAGTGTATTTGTGAATCCTACCCAGTTTAATAATCCCGATGACCTCCGAACCTATCCGCGCACCGAGGAAGCCGATTGCCGCCGTCTTGAAGACGCCGGTGTAGACATCGCGTTTATCCCGTCGGTAGAGGAGATGTATCCGGAGCCTGACACACGCGTGTTTGACCTCGGTCCGGTGGCGGCAGTAATGGAAGGCGCCATGCGTCCCGGTCATTTCAACGGGGTTGCGCAGGTGGTGAGCCGGCTTTTTGCCATGGTAAATCCTGACCGCGCCTATTTCGGCGAGAAAGATTTCCAGCAGATAGCCGTGATACGGCGTATGGTGGAGCTTGAAAAGTTCCCGATAGAGATAGTGGCGTGCCCGATAAAGCGCGAGAGCGACGGTCTTGCCTTGAGCTCGCGTAATGTGCGTCTCAGCGCCCGTCAGCGTGAAGTGTCACCCAATATCCATCGCGTGTTGAAGGAAAGTGTGGCAGAAAAGGCTTCCGGCGCGACCCTTGAAGAGGTAAAGCGTAATGTGATAGACAAGATTAATGCTTTTCCCGAAATGGAAGTCGAATATTACGAGATTGTCAATGCCGCCGACATGCAGCCTGTGGCTGAATGGGGCGACTGCAAGGAAGCGGTGGGGTGTATCACTGTGTATCTTGGTGATGTAAGGCTCATTGATAATATTAAATATTAAATTTCACGATTGAAAATGATGCAGGTACAGATAGTGAAGTCTAAGATTCACCGTGTCACCGTCACTGAGAGCAATCTCGATTATATAGGTAGTATCACCATCGACCAGGACCTGATGGATGCAGCTGACATCCTTCCCGGAGAAAGAGTGTATATCGTCAACAACAACAATGGCGAGCGTTTTGACACATATGCCATCGCGGGCGAACGCGGTTCAGGCATGATATGTCTTAACGGAGCTGCGGCGCGCAAGGTACAGAAGGGCGACATCGTAATAATAATGTGTTACGCCATGATGCCCTATGACGAGGCAAAGACATTCAAGCCCTCGGTGATATTCCCTGACACCGCCACCAATAAGTTAGTTAAATAATATAACCAGAATAAACGATACTTAATCCATATGTTTGAAAATCTAAGCGAAAAACTTGAACGTAGTTTCAAGTTACTTAAAGGTCAAGGCAGAATTACAGAAATCAATGTTGCCGAGACACTGAAAGAGGTGCGCCGCGCCCTTCTCGATGCCGACGTCAACTATAAGGTGGCAAAGCAGTTTACTGATACGGTAAAAGCCAAGGCACTGGGTCAGAATGTGATTAATGCCATCAAGCCTGGTGAACTTATGGTTAAGATCGTACACGACGAGCTTACCGCTTTGATGGGTGGCGATACCGCGCCTGTGAATCTGAGCGGCAATCCCACGGTGATTCTTATGTCGGGTCTGCAAGGTTCCGGTAAGACCACCATGTCGGGAAAGCTTGCCAAGAAGCTGAAGAGCGAAAAGGCAAAGCGCCCGTTGCTCGTTGCCGGCGACGTGTACCGTCCTGCGGCTATCGAGCAGCTTAAGGTGCTTGGCGAGCAGATAGGAGTGCCTGTCTATACTGAAGAGGGCAATAAAAATCCTGTCGAGATTGCTGAAAACGGTATACGTCACGCTAAGGCCAACCATTATGACCTCGTGATTGTCGATACTGCCGGACGTCTTGCCGTCGACGAGGCGATGATGAAGGAAATCGAGGCTATTAAGAAAGCTATCAAGCCGCAGGAGACCCTGTTTGTGGTTGACTCGATGACCGGTCAGGACGCTGTCAATACCGCCAAGGAGTTTAATGACCGCCTTGACTTTGACGGTGTAGTCCTCACCAAGCTTGACGGTGACACCCGCGGCGGTGCCGCTCTCTCTATCCGCACAGTGGTTACCAAGCCGATTAAGTTTGTCGGTACAGGTGAAAAGCTTGACGCGCTTGATTATTTCCACCCCTCACGAATGGCCGACCGTATCCTCGGCATGGGTGACATCGTTTCGCTCGTAGAGAAGGCCCAGCAGCAGTTTGACGAGAAAGAGGCGCGTGAACTTCAGCGCAAGATAGCCAAGAATCAGTTTAACTTCAACGATTTCCTCAATCAGATACAGCAGATTAAGAAGATGGGAAATCTCAAGGAGCTTGCATCGATGATTCCCGGTGTCGGAAAGGCGATAAAAGACCTCGACATCGACGACGATGCATTCAAGGGTATCGAGGCTATCATCAGGTCAATGACTGAGCAGGAGCGTATCAATCCCGAGATTATAAACGGAAGCCGCCGTCAGCGCATTGCGCGTGGTTCGGGTACCACCATTCAGGAGGTCAACCGATTGCTGAAGCAGTTTGAAGACACCCGCAAGATGATGAAGGCAGCTACTGCAATGAAGGCTAACCCCATGAAGATGATGCGCAACATGCGCCGTCGTTAATGGCGAGGTCTTGGTTATTAGCTCATAAGGCGATGGACAGGCATATCACGGTCAACGGTGCTACCGTACATTATACTGTAAGTGAAGGCGATGGTAAGCCCATCGTGCTCATGCATGGCTGGGGCTGCAACACCACTACTCTTGCAAGCATAGAAAAAGTCGCGGTTGACGCCGGCTGCAAAGTGTATAATATCGATTTCCCGGGGCATGGAGAGTCGCCTGACCCTCCTGCCGTGTGGGGAGTCGAGGAGTACACGCAGGTGCTTGAGAAGATTGTGGATGCAGAGGCTATCAGCCGTCCCTCGCTGCTTGGTCACTCCTTCGGGGGCAGGGTAGGCATCCTTTACTCGTCGCGCCACGATGATGTGGACAAGCTGATACTTGTCGACGCAGCGGGCATAAAGCCCCGGAGGTCGGCGAAATATTATGTTAAGGTGTACTCGTTCAAGGCGTGGAAGAAGTTGCTCTATATGCTTATGGGCAAGGAAAAAGCCGAGAAGAAACTCGACGCTTACCGTGCGAAAGCAGGGTCTTCTGACTATGCGGGGGCATCACCACGCATGAGAGCCATATTAAGCAAGGTGGTCAATGAGGATTTAAAACACCGCATGCCCCATATAAAGGCGTCAACTCTCCTGATATGGGGTGAAAATGACACTGCAACACCGCTTTCCGATGCCAAATACATGGAACGTAACATTCCCGGGGCGGGTCTTGTCTCTTTCCCCGGTTGCGGACACTACAGCTTTCTTGACAATCCCTATCAGTTTGCTGCCGTGTTGCGCAGCTTTCTTACCTCGTAAAAAAACATTTATGCAATGAATGCCACTATATTCATAATATCGCTAATAGTCATCGCTGTCGTCAACCTGTCAATGGAGATGAAGCGTGACTTGATGATGCTTCAGCAAAACAGCTATCGCAATGAGCGTTACCGCCGCTGGCTGGCAACTTCGGGTGATACCACGTCGTGGGTGCGCCTTTTTGCCATGATTGCGGCTATGGATATGCTTATACGTAACGTACCCGACTGGTTCAAGTGTGTGGTAGCGATGATTCCTTTGCTGATTAATATCTTCTCGCTCTTGACTGCCCGATATAAGAAGCCGCTCGTATGGACCAACCGTGCGCGCCGTATCTATGTCACCACAATGTCTCTATGTGCGGTTATAGTCGTGGCGGTATGGTTTATCTGCCGCAGCCTTTATCTGGTTTCGTTCGTGACAGTGGCTTTATATGTATGCTCCCATATCGTGATAATGGCTGCAAATATAGTGTTGCGTCCGGTTGAGAAACATATCAACAACGGTTACTACAATGATGCCGCACGTATATTGAAGTCAATGAACGGACTTACCGTGGTAGGAGTCACCGGAAGCTATGGCAAGACCAGCACCAAGCACTATCTTCACCGCATACTCAGCGAGAAATACAATGTGTTGATGACCCCGGGAAGCTACAACACCACTATGGGTGTCATACGCACAGTAAGGGAGATGATGAAACCCTACACCGAGGTGTTTATCTGCGAGATGGGCGCTAAAAATATCGGCGATATCAAGGAAATATGTGACCTGGTGCATCCGCAGATAGGCGTGGTGACCGCTGTCGGTGAGCAGCATCTTGAGTCGTTTAAGTCGATTGAGAATGTGCAGCGCACAAAATTTGAGCTTGTGGATTCACTTCCGGCAGATGGAATGGCTTTTGTCAACGACGATTTCCCTTATGTCGCAAACCGTGAGGTGACCAATGTGCCTGTAGTGCGTTACGCTCTTACCGACAAGGGTAACAATGTCTATTATGTCGAAAACCTGGTGTATTCGCCCGACGGCACCGATTTTACTCTTGTGTCGCCTTCCGGTCGCCATGATTTCCACACAAAGCTCGTGGGAGAGTTTAATATCTCAAACCTTATCGGAGCGATTGCTGTTGCTATATACATGGAAGTGCCTGTGGACCGCATCTGTAACGCTGTCGCTAAAATCGAGCAGGTAGAACACCGCCTCAGCGTTAAGCATGTGCCGGGTGGCATAACCATAATTGATGATGCATTTAACTCTAATCCCGACGGCTCGCGCATGGCTCTCGATGTGCTTGCGTCAATGAAAGGAGGCAAGCGCGTGGTCATTACCCCCGGTATGATCGAGCTTGGCGACAAGCAGTATGAGTACAATGAGATTTTCGGCAGGAAGATAGCTTCATCGGTCGATATCGCCATAATTGTGGGACACTACAACCGCGACGCGATACTTTCGGGACTTCGTGACGCGGGAATGGATGAAAACAATGTATATGCTGTTGACACGTTCAACGATGCCCAGGCGGTATTGGCGCGTGTCTCTGCTCCCGGTGATGCCGTGTTGTATGAAAATGACCTTCCCGATACATTCAAGTAAAAATTAAATTATTCATAGTAATGAAAACCAACATAGGAGTATTTTTTGGTGGCAGGTCGACTGAGCATGAGATTTCAGTGATTTCAGCGTCTCAGGCGATGCACGCTATTGATCGTGAAAAATATGATGTCACCCCGATTTATATAACCAAGCAGGGTAAATGGTACACCGGCGACGCGTTGTTTGAGGTAGCTAACTACCGTAATATTCCCGAACTTCTGAAAAAGTGTGAGGAAGTGTACATGCAGCCTGTATATGGCGACTACAACCTTTACAAGACCGCGCGCAAGATGTTTGGCGGCACTGCGGTTGCAGCGAAGCTTGATGTGGTGATTCCGGTGCTCCACGGGTCTAACGTGGAGGACGGCATCTTTGAAGGGGTGTTGGAGACCGTCGGTATCCCTTATGCGGGATGTGATGTGCTGTCGTCGGCAAACGGAATGGACAAAATTACTATGAAGATGATTCTTCAGGCTAATGACGTGCCTGTAGTGGATTATGTATGGTTTACCGACAAACAGTGGGACCGCTCTCGCGATGCCATAGTGGCGAAGGTTGAGGAAAAGCTTGGTTACCCTGTCATAGTAAAGCCCGCCAACCTCGGTTCAAGTGTCGGAATCGGCACTGCTCATGACCGCAAGCAGCTGATGGCTCGCATTGATGAGGCGGAACGTTACTCGGCGCGATTGATTGTCGAACATATGATTGGTGAGCTTCAGGAAATCAACTGTTCTGTGCTCGGCGACTGTGACGACTATCAGATGTCAGTGCTTGAAGAGCCGGTAAAAGTAGGCGATTTCCTTACCTACGAACAGAAATATATGGGTGGTCAGAAGGGTACCAAGGGCATGCAGTCGGCTCAGAAGCGTATTCCTGCCGAGTTGCCTGAAGATGTGACCGAGCGTATCCGTTTTCTCGCCGGCGAGACTTTCCGTGTGCTTTCATGCCACGGCGTGAGCCGCGTCGATGTTATGATTGACAAGGCTGACGGAAATATCTATGTCAACGAGATTAATACCATTCCCGGTTCGCTGTCGTTTTACCTGTGGGAAGCTACCGGCATACCGTTTGACAAATTGATGGACAAGCTTGTCGGCCTTGCGCTTAAACGCAAGCGTGAAAAAGAGATGAAGACTGTAAGCTACGACCAGAATATATTTAATCTCGGTAGTGGCGTAAAGGGTGCGAAAGGCGTTAAAGCAAAATAGTGACACATATGAAGAAAGCTGTGATTACCGGCGTTACCGGACAAGACGGCTCTTTTCTTGCTGAATTGTTGCTGGAGAAGGGATATGACGTACATGGTACAATACGCCGTTCTTCGGTCGACTTCCGTGAACGTATAGCACATCTTGAGGGGCACGCCAATTTCCATCTTCATTACGCCGATCTTGGCGATTCGATGTCAATAATGCAGGTGGTATCACTGGTACGCCCTGATGAAATATATAATCTTGCAGCTCAGAGCCATGTACAGGTATCGTTTGACACGCCGGAATATACCGCCAATGTAGATGCCACAGGTGTGTTGCGTGTGCTTGAGGCGGTGCGTCTGTGCGGACTCGCCGACACCTGCCGTATCTATCAGGCTTCTACCTCGGAGCTTTATGGAAAGGTGGAGGAGGTGCCGCAGAATGAAAATACGCCTTTTCATCCTTACAGCCCTTATGCCGTGGCAAAGCTGTATGGCTTCTGGATAGTGAAGGAATATCGCGAGGCTTACGGCATGTATTGTTGCTCCGGTATATTGTTTAACCATGAGTCGGAGCGTCGTGGCGAGACATTTGTTACACGTAAGATTACCCTTGCCGCCGCGCGTATCGCTCAGGGAAAGCAGGAGAAGCTTTACCTCGGCAATCTGTCGTCGTTGCGCGACTGGGGTTATGCCAAGGATTATGTGGAGTGTATGTGGCTTATATTGCAGCAGCCCGAGGCTGAGGATTATGTAATAGCCACGGGCGAGCAGCACTCGGTGCGTGAGTTTTGCCAGTATGCTTTCCGTCGCGCCGGCATAGAGTTGCGCTTTGAGGGAGAAGGAGAAAACGAGAAGGGTATCGATGTCAAGACCGGAAAAGTGTTGATTGAGGTGTCGCCCGACTTTTATCGCCCGACCGACGTGGTTAACCTGTGGGGTGACCCCACCAAGGCGAAGAATAGACTTGGCTGGGATCCCGCAAAGAGGACTTCGTTTGAGCAGCTTGTAAATCTTATGGTTGATGCTGACATGGCAAAAGTGGTCGTGGAGCGTGCCGGCGATGCTATACGCACCAATCTTGAAGAATACCTCGAAAAGGGTATTGTGAAATAGCAGGAAAAATCAGGAGAGGCATTGTGCCTTTCCTGATAATTTGTACGATAAAAAAACATCACCAGAATCATGATATTAAACGCCAATAATATAATGCTCGTTATCGCCGTGCTGCTTGCCATAAGTGTTGTGGTCGGTAAGGCTGGTAACCGTTTCGGTATGCCGGCGTTGTTGCTGTTTCTTGGTGTGGGAATGGTTGCCGGTGTCGATGGGTTCGGTATCCATTTTGACTCGGCTGAGGCTGTGCAGTTTATAGGCATGATTTCACTGAGCGTCATCCTGTTTTCGGGTGGTGTCGATACTAAATTTTCTGATATAAAGCCTGTGCTTGGTCCCGGACTTGTGCTCGCTACGGCAGGAGTCTTACTTACCACTGCATTTACCGGGTCGTTTATATATTATCTGTTCAGGTGGCTGTCGCCTGAGTTTGCTTTCGGCTGGAAGGAGTCAATGCTGCTTGCTGCTGTAATGTCATCAACCGATTCGGCATCGGTGTTCTCGATTCTCAACAGCACGAAGATGGGATTGAAAGAGCGGCTTAAACCCACTCTTGAACTGGAGAGCGGAAGTAACGACCCTATGGCTTATCTGCTCGTGATTATCATCATCTCGATGATTGAAAACGGGGATGCGGCTGAAGCCTATACTTTGCTGTCCAATCCGGCGGTGATGCTCGTGTCACAGCTGCTTATTGGCGTTGTCTGCGGTCTGATGTGTGGCTATCTGTCAGTGTCGGTAATCAATAAGTTGCGTGTCTCCAACGAGTTCATGTATCCGGTAATGATGATAGCCTGCGTGTTTTTTACATTTTCGGTCACCGAGATAGTTGGGGGTAACAGCTATCTTGCCGTTTATCTTGCGGGACTTGTCGTGGGAAACATGAAGCTCGCGTTGAAGAAGACCATCACTACATTTTTCGGCGGTTTCACATGGCTTGTGCAGATTATAATGTTCCTGTCGCTCGGACTTCTGGTAAACCCCCATGAGTTGCTTAACACTTCGATTCTTATTCCTGGTCTTTTGCTGGGTATGTTCATGATTATTGTCGGTCGTCCGGCGTCGGTGATGCTATGTCTGTTGCCCTTCAAACGCTTTACGTTTAAGGCGCGCCTGTATATATCGTGGGTAGGGCTTCGCGGTGCGGTGCCTATTATATTTGCTACTTACGCGTTAATGTCGCCCGATGTGCTGCATGCGCGGTTTATGTTCAACATGGTATTCTTCATTACCATATTGTCGCTGCTGTTGCAAGGCACATCCGTGACCCGTATGGCGAAGTGGCTCGGACTGGAGGAACCCGTGCGTGAGCGCGAGTTTAACCTTGAGCTACCCGATGAGATTACAGCTGCGATGGTGGAAATGGAGGTTAAGCCCGAATTGCTTGCCGAGGGCGACCGTCTGCGTGACATATCGCTTCCTCCCGCCACTCTTGTAATCATGGTGAAACGAGGCGGCAAATATCTTGTGCCTACAGGCAATACCCGCCTTTATCTGGGCGACTGCCTGCTCCTGATTGCCGAAAAAGAAGCACATCTCACCCAGCTTGTAGACTCTCGCCGCTGATTGAACAAGTAGCTCCGTCAGAAATTTTGATATTATGAAAATTTCTGTTTCTCGTCATGTTATGTCTGCCATTGTTGTTTTAGGTTGGCAACAAGGTTAATCCGGTCAGGAAGTCATAGCCCGGCTCTATGCAAGTTTTATATTTTTTTTACAAGGTGTGCAGATTTTGTGAACCGGATTTTTTAATGTTAAAAAAAAATTGTAATTTTGTACGCAATAAATTTTTCCATTATATGTCGTTTATTGCAGATAGAGTAAAGATGGATGGACTTACCTTTGATGATGTCCTCCTTATTCCGGCTTATTCGGAAGTACTACCCAGAAGTGTGGATCTCTCTACACGGTTTTCACGCAACATAACTCTCAATGTGCCCCTTGTGTCGGCTGCGATGGATACTGTCACAGAAGCGCAGCTTGCCATAGCTATAGCTCGTGAAGGCGGTATCGGCGTAATCCACAAAAACATGTCAATAGCCGAGCAGGCTCGTCAGGTACACGCTGTGAAACGCGCTGAAAACGGTATGATTTATGACCCTGTGACTATCAAGCGCGGAAGCACCGTAAAGGATGCACTCGCAATGATGGAAGAATATCATATTGGCGGTATTCCCGTGGTTGACGATGACCGCAAGCTTGTAGGTATCGTGACTAACCGTGACCTTCGCTTCGAGAAAAATCTTAACCGTCTTATTGATGAGGTGAT
Source organism: uncultured Muribaculum sp. (assembly GCA_910578835.1). Taxonomy (GTDB): domain Bacteria; phylum Bacteroidota; class Bacteroidia; order Bacteroidales; family Muribaculaceae; genus Muribaculum. The sequence continues at coordinate 36,179 of CAJTSK010000004.1, read as the reverse complement.
GACCTCCGACAATCTTGTCACCACCACACAGTCGACCAATCTTGACGAGGCTGCCGCGATACTTCAGGAACACAAAATCGAGAAGCTTCCCGTGGTTGACGGCGACGGTCGTCTCATAGGACTTGTAACTTATAAGGATATCACCAAGGCTAAAGACAAGCCCAACGCTTGCAAGGATGCACTCGGCCGTCTCCGTGTAGCAGCAGGAGTAGGCGTGACCGGTGACGTGATGGATCGCGTCGATGCGCTTGTTGCAGCCGGAGTGGACGCTATCGTGATTGATACCGCTCACGGTCATAGCAAGGGCGTTGTAGGTGTGCTCCGCGCTGTTAAGGAAAAATATCCTGAAATTGATGTAGTGGTAGGTAACATCGCTACCGGCGAGGCTGCTCGTTATCTTATAGAGAATGGTGCCGACGGTGTGAAGGTTGGTATCGGACCCGGTTCAATCTGTACTACCCGCGTAATCGCCGGTGTGGGCGTTCCGCAGCTTTCAGCTGTCTACGATGTGGCAAAGGCTCTTGAGGGCACTGGTGTACCTTTGATTGCCGACGGCGGTATCCGTTATTCAGGCGATATTGTTAAGGCTCTTGCTGCAGGTGCTTACTCCGTGATGCTCGGCGGAATGCTTGCCGGAGTAGAGGAGTCACCGGGCGATACTATCATATTCAATGGCAGAAAGTACAAGGCTTACCGTGGCATGGGTTCGCTTGAAGCAATGGAAAAGGGCTCGAAAGACCGTTATTTCCAGGCAGGCGAAACCGACACCCGCAAGCTTGTGCCGGAAGGTATCGCGGCGCGTGTGCCGTTTAAGGGCTCGCTCTACGAGGTCGTATATCAGATGCTCGGCGGTCTGAGGTCAGGTATGGGCTATTGTGGCGCTGAAAATATTGACAAGCTTCACACTGCCAAGTTTACCCGTATCACCAATGCCGGCGTGGCGGAAAGCCATCCCCATGATGTGGCTATAACAAGTGAGGCGCCCAATTACAGCGCATCTCACCAGTAATTTTCGGAAGGGAATTCATCAAATATGTTGGCAAAGATATAATACAGGGTATATTCCCCGCGTTATATCTTTGCTTTTTATACAAAACTAAGTAAATGATAACAATGCGAAAAGGAATTGTGGCGTTTGTTTTCGGTGCCCTCGCACTTTCACCCGCAGTAGCAAAAGATAACGACCCTACGGTAATCACTGTTGCCGGCAAGAAGGTGCCACTGAGTGAGTTTGAATATCTGTACAATAAAAACAACGGTCAGCAGATGTCGCCTATGAGTGTCGACGAATATGCCGAACTGTTTAAGATATATAAGCTGAAAGTTGCTGATGCGCTTGCCGCCGGTATTGACACCACGGCTGCATTTCAGGCTGAGTTTAAAAAATACAGAAACGAACTTGCGGAACCGTATATTTATGACAAGGATGAGGAAAATCGTCTTGTCGATGAGGCTTATGCCCATATGACCCGCGAAGTCAAGATAAGCCATGTGATGATTGACAAGGGTCGCACACCCTCTGAAGCCGCCTTGCGCAAGGCTACACTTGACAGTCTGCGCACCGTGATTCTTAACGGTGGAGACATGGCAGACATAGCCCGCAGATATTCCATCGACCGCTCCGCCAAGAGCAATGGTGGTGAACTTGGCTGGATTACCGGCGGAAGATATCCTTATACGTTTGAAAATACCGCTTATAACACCCCTGTAGGTGAGATTTCAGAGGTGATCGAAACTCCGTTTGGTTACCATATTGTACGTGTCGAGGGCGAACGCCCTTCTCGCGGAGAGGTGCTTGCTCGTCACATATTGAAACTTACCAGAGGCAAGAATGAGGCAGGCAAGGAGCTGGCTAAGGCGCAGATTGATTCTCTATACAAAGTATTGGCTGCCGGAGCTGATTTTGCCGATGTCGCTACACGTGAAAGTGAAGACCCCGGTTCGGCAAAAGATGGCGGACTTCTCCCCTGGTTTGGTGCCGGCATGATGGTGCATGAGTTTGAGTCGGTAGCCTTTTCGCTTGAAAACGGTGCGATTTCAGAGCCTTTTTCTACTTCTTACGGTTACCATATCATAAACCGCGTGGACTCTCGCGACATACCTTCGCTTGACGAGTCTCGCGAAAAGATTATGGGCTTGATGAAGCGCGATGGTAGAAGCGAGCTTCCGCGCAAGAAGCGTATCGCCGATCTCCGCACAAAGTTTGGAACAAAGATTAATGATGCAAATGTGGCTTCGTTGAAAGAAGCGGTGAAGACTAACGGCTCGCTTGATTCAGCTCTCGTGGCGGCATTCGTCGGCGCCCCGCTTGTCGTAGGTGAAGTAGGCGGCAAGGAATTTACTTCTGCCGAGATGTTTGCCAAGCCACTTCCCAAAAACTCTTTGTCGGTTGAGGAAGCTGACTTTTATATCGATGCGATGGTCAACAGTGTTGCTGACGGCATGGCTATCGATGCCGAAATTGCCCGCATAGCTCAGAACGATGCCGATTTCCGCAATCTCATCAATGAGTACCATGACGGAATGCTACTCTTTGAGGTGTCAAATGAAAAAGTCTGGAACCGCGCTTCTGTAGACAGCGAGGGGCAGTCTAAATACTTTGAGTCTCACCGCGACAAGTATAAGTGGGAATCTCCTAAATACAAGGGTTACATCGTGTACAGCGTAAACGATTCCGTATCGGCTCTTGTTTCCGATTTTCTAAAGACCAATCCTCCTGTTGATTCCTTGTCCAAGATGCTCAATAAGCAGTTTAAGCATATGGCGCGTGCCGAGCGCGTGCTTGCCGGCAAGGGTGACAACAAGATGGTCGACTATCTCCTTTTTGGCGCACCTCAGCCCGAGATGCGCGGTGTGTGGAAACATGCCGAGCTATATGGCGGGGAAATGATAGATGCACCTCAGGAAGTCGCCGATGTGAAAGGCGCGGTGATTGCCGACTATCAGGCGGAGCTTGAAAAGCAGTGGATAGATGATTTGAAATCCAAATATCCTGTAAAAGTTAATAAAAAAGCATTAAAGAAACTGCAATAGCCGAAATTTTAGTAATTTTGGTGTCGATTGATAATCGACGATATTTATGACACATCTGAAGTCAGTCGCTATACTGTTGTTCGCCGTCTGCCTCACTTCCTGTGGGGGAGGCGGTGACACTGCTATTGATCGCGGTGATATAGTGGCGAGGGTGGGAAAGTCGGTGCTTACCATGCCTGAGCTGATGGAGAAGGTGCCTTATGGGTTGACTCCGGCAGATAGTGTGCGTTTTGTAAGCGCATATGTACATCAGTGGGTCGATGCCAGGATAATCGGGGAGGTTGCCGCGCGAAATATCCCAGACATGCCCGCTATCGAGGAGAAAGTCAATGCTTACCGCAATGAACTTGTCATGATGGAGTATCGCCGGCTCATGTATGAGCAGAATATGCCTAAGGAGTTGTCAGAAGACAGTCTGGAGGTCTACTATAGCCGCCATCAGGATGATTTCCGTCTTGATGCTCCGTTGATAAAGGGTATTTTCGTAAAGATACCTGATAATGCGCCCCGTCTTAATGATGTGAAAAAGTGGGTGAGGTCGGGTACTGAGGAAGACCTTGACAAGATAGAGAAATATCAGCTTTCCGACCCGGAAAAGATGGAATATCACTATTTTGCCGATAACTGGACCGATTGGGGCAAGATTGCCGGGCGTATGCCTCTTGATTTCAACGCGTCGCCTGAGTTGCTTTCGCGTTGGGACAAGACCTCCGAGATGTCGCGCAACGGTTATACCTATCTGCTCAATGTGACGGAAGTGCTACCCAAAGGTGCGGTGGCGCCTTTTGAGACAGTCAAGGAGACAGTACGTGATTATATTGCCGGTGTCATGCGTATAGAGTATGACAAGCGTCTCAGGCAGCATCTATATGAAGAGGGTGTTGAGCGTGGCGATGTTGAGGTAAAGATTGACTTAACCACAGCTGAACTGACAAAAACGACTGAATAATAAAGAAATAATACATTATAAACGTGAAATTGACCAGAACTATTACATTATGTGCATTGGGTGCCGCGGCTGCGTTTACTGTGGCACAGAACAATATAGCCGAAGAAGTGGCTTGGTGGATTGGCGATGAGCCTATCTATAAGTCGGAGGTAGAGGAAATGTACCAGACCATGCTCTATGAGCGTGCCGACATCAATGGCGACCCCTATTGCGTGATTCCTGAGAAGCTTGCCGTTGAGAAGTTGTTTCTTCATCAGGCAGAGCTTGACTCTGTTGAGGTGCAGGACGGTATGGTGGCTTCGGAAGTGGACAGGCGTATCAACATGATGATTGCCAATCTCGGAACTCAGGAAAAGCTCGAAGAGTTTTATCGCCGTCCGTTGCCCGAAATCAGAGAGACGATGATGGATGCCATGCGTAACAACTATATGGTCATGCAGGTGCAGAAATCGCTTACCGACCATCTTAAAGTGACCCCTTCTGATGTAAGAAAATATTTCTCTTCATTGCCTAAGGATTCAATCCCGTTTGTGCCGCTTCAGGTCGAGACACAGATTATGACCCTCAACCCGGTCATTCCCCGCGAGGAGATTGATGAGGTTAAGGCTCGCCTTCGCGACTTTGCCGACCGTATCAACAAGGGTGAATCAGATTTCTCCACTCTTGCCATCCTCTATTCGGAAGATGGAAGCTCAATCCGCGGCGGTGAACTTGGCTTTATGGGTAAAGGACAGCTTGTGCCTGAATATGCTGCCGTTGCATTTAACCTCAATGACCCCAAGAAGGTGTCAAAGATTGTAGAGACTGAATATGGTTTCCATATCATACAGCTTATCGAGAAGCGTGGCGACCGTATCAATACACGTCATATCCTTCTTCGCCCGAAGGTAAGCGACAAGGATCTTACCGAGGCGCTCCACCGTCTTGACACAGTGCGTGCCGACATCCTTGCCGAGAAAGTAAGCTTTGAGGATGCAATTCCTTACGTGTCGCAGGATAAAGACACACGTAACAACCGTGGCGTGATGGTGAATGACAACACCGGTACTACTCGCTTCGAGATGTCACAGCTCCCTCAGGAAGTGAGCCGCGAGGTGAGCAAGCTTCAGGTGGGCGAGCTGTCAAAGCCTTTCATCATGAAAGATCCCAAGCGTAACCGCGACATTGTGGCAATTGTGAAGCTGACTAATCGTATAGAGGGGCATCGCGCCAATCTTAGCGATGACTACCAGATGATTAAGGGTATGTATGAGGAAGCGCAGAAAGCCAAGATTATATCAGAATGGACCGAGAAGAAGATTAAAGACACTTATGTGCGTATCGAAGAAGGTTGGCGCAATTGCGACTTTACTCATGAAGGCTGGATAAAAACATCGGCAAGTGAAAAGTAACAGAAAAAATAATATACCATCAATGAGGCACGGGAGATTTTTTATTCTCCTGTGCCTTTTGGGTGTTCTTGCACCGTCGTTTCTTTTTGGCGGACCTGTGACAGAAAAAGCTGTTCTGCCGGTTTCGGCTAAGGCGAAACGTATTCCTGTCAAACCTACCATCCCTGAGGTTGACCGTGAGCGTGACAGCCGTGTGTTTCTTGAGCGCGCCGACCGTCTATGGATGGATGAGCGCATAAGCACGGAGTTTCAGATGGTGACGGGCAATGTCATGTTCCGCAAAGGTGGCATGTTCATGTATTGTGACAGCGCCAACTTTTATGAAGGGACCGGCTCACTGCAAGCTTACGGCAATGTAAGGATGGAGCAGGGTGATACGCTTTTTGTGTATGCCGACGAGCTTGATTACAAGGGTGACACCGAGTTTGCCACATTTTATGGCGACGGTACCAATCCTGTAAGGCTTATCAATAAGGATGTCACTTTGTCAACTTACATCTTTTATTACGATATAGCCGCCAATCTCGGCTACTACGACAACGAAGGCAAGATTACCGATGCTGAAAACCAGTTGACTTCAGGGTATGGCGAATATAATCCCGATACCAAGGAGGCGGAGTTCAGGGAGCATGTAGTGCTTCAGGATATAGCCGGTGAAGATTTCAAGATGACTACCGAGGTGTTGCGTTACAATACCGATACGCATATTGCTAATATCGTGAGTCCGTCGGTGATTGTCACTGACAGTGCCACGGTTTATTCAAGCAACGGATGGTTTGACACCGAGGCTGAAGTGTCGGAGCTATATGACCGTTCGCTTGTCGTGACTACGCGCGGTAATACACTTACCGGCGACACCATATTCTATGATCATCCTGCGGGCTTCGGTCAGGCTTGGGGTGGCATGGTGCTTACCGACTCTATACGTCAAGCTGCTATCGAGGGTGACTACGGCTTCTATTATGAGGCAAATGACAGCTCTTTTGCCACCGGTAGGGCACGAATCCTGGAGTATAGCCGTCAAGATACCCTCTATATGCATGGCGACACTGTGCGCACATATTTGCTGCGTGAAGATTCCACCCATGTCATGACGGCATATCCGCGTGTGAGATTCTGGCGTATTGATGTCCAGGGTCTTTGCGATTCGCTGAGTTTCATGGAGCGTGACTCGATTATGTACATGCACCGTCACCCGATTGTGTGGAATGAGGAGCGTCAGGTGTTTGGTAACGTAATCCAGATGCATTTCAATGATTCCACCGCCGACTGGGCGAAGTTGCCTGATTTCGGTTTTGTGGCGGAGCATGTCGATGAGGAGTTTTATAATCAGTTGTCGGGCAAGGAGATGCTTGCACAGTTTGAAGAGGGAACTTTGCGGCAGCTCGATGTGAGCGGAAATGTCGAGGTGATTTCGTTGCCTCAGGAAGATGATTCGACCTACAATAAGATTGTCAATTCAGAGAGCAGTTTCTTGCAAGGCTTGTTTAAGGAGGGTAAGCTGGAGCGCATGATGATGTGGCCTGAAGTGACCGGTACCGTGACTCCGCTGTATCTGGCTAAGAAGTCATTGTTCTATCTGCCTTCTTTCCAGTGGTATGACGCGTTGCGCCCCAAAGATAAAGATGATATTTTCAATGTGCCGCCTGAAATGGAGGCATTGTTGAAGGAGCCTGACCCGTCGGCAAGAAAGCGACGCACCGACTAAAGCACGTTGTACAAATGTATGACGCGCTCTAACGGTAGCCTCGCAGCGGGGGAACGAAGGCGTCGGGTATATGTTCGATTTTATGCCCGGTCTGCGGATTACCTATTACCGCGATGATGTCAAATTGTACTTCGTGGGGGTATTGATACTGCACGATAAATGAATTTGCTGCACTGCATATGCGGCTGATTTTTTGCGGCGTGATTGCCTCCAGTGGGTCAAAGGAGCCGGCTGAACGTGTTTTTACCTCGGCAAAAATTATGCGGTTGCCTTTAATGGCGATTATGTCGAGTTCATAGAATCCCTTACGGGTATCCTGTTCTACAATAGTATAGCCGCGCGTGATGAGATATTCACGCGCGACTTTTTCGCCCCATTGTCCGAGGTCGTTGTGTTGTGCCATTACGGTTATTAATTTTTGCTTCTGTGGATGTCGCCCGAACTGGACTTTCTCGTTTCAGCATGCTTTCCGTTGAAATATATGTCACCGCTGGAATTAGTGGTGGCAATTACGTTGACAGCTCTCAGTGACTTTGCATTTATATCACCGCTTGAGCCGGTAGTGTATTTTGCATCGGTACATGTGCCTGTGAGTTTGATGTCACCTGAGCTTTGTGTCGTCGCATTGACCGTGGTGGCTGAGACATTCTTAATCTTTATATCGCCCGAACTTTGTGTCTTTGCCATAAGTGTTATGCAGTAGGCATTATCTATTTCGATGTCACCGGAACTGCTTGTGGTGGCATTTAATCTCTTACACTTGACACTTTTTGCTTCGATGTCGCCGCTTGACCCGGTATTGAATGTCACGTCGCCCGCTATGTCGAGAGTGCCTTTTATATCAATGTCGCCTGAACTTCCGGTAGTGAAAGAGCTGACATTTGGCGCACTTACCTTTACGACCACCTTGCTCTTGTGAAGCACGATATTGCACGGACTCTTGTATCCGACTTTCAGGGTTTTGCCTGATACTTTCACCTCCACATAGTCGATTATATTGTCGGGTGCCGAGATTACGATGCTCTGCGCCGGAGACTGGATATATTCTACGTCAACCGATGAAGTGGTAGAGATGCCGCTGAAACTGCCTGTAGTGACATTTTTGGTCACTATGTTTTTACTTGCATAGATTGTTTCAGCACATGCCGATGCCGATATAAGCATCATTACAGCGAAAATAGAAGTCAGTAATTTGTTCATGATTACGATGATGTTTGTTTAAGTTGTTTTTTTGTTAGATGCGGGTCGCGCCATAAAAGTTGCAGGCATCTCCAAAAAATCAGATTGAATATTCGCAAATATACGATTATTTTGTCTAAATTTGTTACTAATGAATGCGAAACCGGAAATTTCCTTAGTTGTGCCAGTGTATAATGTGGCGGAGTATTTGGTGGAGTGTGTGGAGAGCATAAGTCGTCAGGATTTTGACCGTTTTGAGGTGATTCTGGTTGATGACGGTTCCACCGACGGCTCTTCCGCTTTCTGTGATATGGTGGCGGCAGGTGATTCGCGTTTCAAGGTGGTACATCAGGCTAATGGCGGCACTTCCGTGGCACGTAATACCGGGGTGGCAGCCGCCTCGGGACACTATATCGCGTTTATGGACAGCGATGATATAATCCACCCCTCATATCTGTCGCGCCTTTATCAGCTTGCAAATGACAGCGGTTCTGATATTGTCATGGTAAGGTTTGCCGAAGGTGTCTCTCCCGACATGTCAAGGCTGTCGTTATCTTGCAAGCTTCCCTTGAAGATGTCGCCTATGGAGGCGCTGGAGCGTACATTATATCAGGATAGGCTTGATACCGGTCCATACTGCAAGCTTTACCGCAGACATCTGTTCCGTTCGTCAGGGTTTGTCCCCGGGATACTTTATGAGGATCTCGAATTTATCACGAGAGTACTGCCGGAAGTAAATCATGTGACCGCTTCCGATGACGTTCTCTATTATTATCGTCACCGCGAGGGGAGCAATATCGGGTCGTTCTCGCTCAAGAGGCTTGATGTGCTTGACGTGACCGACAGTATATGCAAACGTGTGATTCCTTACGGACATTCGATGCAGCTTGCTGCCCGCGACCGCAAGCTAAGCGCTGCATTCAACATGTTTATACTTCTCGGGATTAACGGATATGGCGATTCTGCCGATAGCGACCGTTGCTGGGGCATAATACGTTCGCTGCGTGGAGGCGAGCTTCTCAATGGCAAGGTGAGATTGAAAAATAAGCTTGGCGTGTTGCTCTCCTATGGCGGAAGGCGTGTATTTTCTTTTGTTTCAAGAATATTGGCGAAATGAGGGTTTTGGATGCTTCAGGTCAGGTAGTGTTCGCGGGTATGTGTAAAGACCTTGCCGAGATAGCAGGTGCAGCTATGGGGAAGCCTGATGTAATATTAGGTATCCGCAGTGGCGGGGCATATGTTGCCGAGGCTGTTGCCTGTCATTTTCCCGAAGCAAGGCTCGGATATATAACTTCGCGTCGTCCTTCGACCGGGAAGAAAGGAAAACTTGGGTTGAAGCGGCTCTTGCGTTATCTTCCCGTGGCTCTGCTCGACGCTTTGAGGATATTGGAGGCGCGCTTGCTTGCCCGTTCAGGCAATCCCGAAAGGGAGGTCGCCATTGATATCTCTCAGGATGTCAGGGAACTGATGGCGCAACCGTCGACAAAGATACTTTTAGTCGATGATGCGGTCGATTCGGGCTACACTTTGCGGGCTGTGGTCGACACTCTGTCTGCCTTGACACCGGGAAGGCTGTTTACGGCGGCTATTACGTCTACAACTTCCGCGCCGGTGATGATGCCTGATTTCTTGCTATATAATGATAATGTTTTAGTACGTTTCCCATGGTCAATGGATGCAAGACAATGACACCTGTCGTGGTTGTTGACCTTGACGGTACACTGGTGGATGTCAATACTTTCACCCGGTATATACTTTTTGCCGCAAAGCGTTTGATGTGGCGGTTCAAGCCGATTGCGGTAGCAAAGATTGTGGCTGCCGCGGTGTCGCGTAAGATGCGTAGGATTCCACATTCTGAAATGAAACGCCGCATACTTTGCCTTACGCAGCCGTATATGACTGATGACGACATCATGGAGTTGACCAAGAAGTTGTTGCACCGGATTAATCCGTCGGTGCTTAATGAACTGGAGGGATACCGTAGCCGAGGATATCTGATATTGCTTGCCACGGCGGCACCGCAACTATATGCCGGGTCAATCGCCACGGCAATGCATTTTGACGGATGTGTGGCGACGCAGGGTTTCTTTTCCGACGATGAGTCGTGGCATGAAAATGTAGGCGAGGCGAAATTAGCGTCGGTATGTGATTACCTCTCTTCATGCGGAGGTCAAGTCTCGGTTGTCATGACCGACCATCACGATGACCTGCCGCTGTTGCGCTATAATACCGGTAAAAACCTGCTTGTCAATCCCTCGCCGAAGACTTTGACGACTCTTTCTTGCCACGGGATTGCTTTTGACTTGATATAGAGGTTTACGCTTCTTTGCCTATCGCGGACAGAAGTCGGGATACTGCTGCCTTCGCATCGCCTGATGTCGCTTCAAGGCACTTGATGAAAAACGACCCTATGATTGCTCCCGACGAGTGGCTGCAGGCATCGTTAAATGTTACCGGATTGGATATGCCGAATCCTATGAGACGCCGGTGAGACAACCCGAGTCCCGCGATATGTCTGAAATATGCTTTCTGCTCCTCATTAAACCTGTCTTTTGTGCCGGTGGTTGACGCCGACGATACCATGTATATAAATCCGTTGCAATTATCATCGATAAGCCTTATGCGTTCATCGGATGTTTCAGGAGTTATGAGCATGATGACGGGGATATCATACTTCTCACACAGTGGCTTGTAGTCTCTCATATATTCGGCGAAAGGGAGATCGGGTATAATCAGGCCGTCGATGCCTACATCCTTGCATTTCTTGAATAGAGGTTCGATACCATATTGCATCATCGGGTTGAGGTAGCCCATCAGTACCAACGGTATGTCAGGTTGTCTGGTACGTGCTTCCGCCACTTGCGACAGAAGCAGGTTGAGATTCATGCCGTTGCGCAGGGCTACTGATGAGCTGTGCTGTATTACCTCGCCATCAGCCATAGGGTCGGAAAAGGGCACGCCTACTTCTATCATGTCAATGCCATTGTCGGCAAGTGAGTCTATGATGGCTGTGGTAGAGTCAAGGGCAGGAAATCCTGCGGTAAAATATATTGAGAGTATGTCAGATTTTTTTCTCCCAAAAAGGTGTTGTATCCGGTTCATGTTCGTTGAATTTTCGTAGTGATAAAATGAAATTTACAAGTTTGGAGATGTCCTTTATGCCTGGAGAGGTTTCAAATCGGCTGTTGATATCGATACCCGCCATTCCGGGGCGCATGGCTCTTATTATAGCTTCGATGTCACCGGCATCAATTCCTCCGCTGAGAAGATAGGGTGTGTCAAGTTGGTAGCTGTCAAGCAGCTGCCAGTCAAATTTTTTGCCTGTGCCGCCGTGGGAGGGACTTTTGGTGTCGAAGAGAAACATATCCACGCAGCCGGCGTAGGCGGCAAGATTGTGCAGGTCAGCTTTATTTTCAATTCCTATTGCCTTGAATATGGTGAATCCCTTTTCTTTCAGTCTGCTGCACTGTGCCGGAGATTCCGAGCCGTGTAACTGCACTATGTGTATGCCATAGCGGTTGCATGTAGTTGTTATGGTCTCATCGGTCTTGTCTACAAATACGCCGACAGGATGCACATACGGGGGCAATGACTGCACCGATTCCGGATTAAGACTTGAGGCGTCGCGCGGCGATAATTCGTGGAAAATGAACCCCATGAGCATAGGAGTGAGCGCAGCAACGTCACTTATGTTTTTCTCGTCCCGCATACCGCATATTTTTATCATCATGTCGGCATGGAGAGGTTTGGTGGATTTTGCCTCAGATTTCATTGATAAACTGTTTTAATGCCTCACCGGGCGACCGGTGGCTCATGAAACGCTCGCCGATAAGAAAGCCATCATAGCCGGCATCACGCAGCCGGCGTATCTCTTCGGGTGAAGATATGCCGCTTTCAGCAATTTTTACAATGTCGGAAGGGAGTAGCGATACCATGTCGAGTGAGGTCGCCGTGTCAGTGTGAAATGATGTGAGGTCGCGGTTGTTGACTCCGACCATATCCACTTCGGGAGAAAAACGGTCAAGCTCGTCGACTGAATGTAGCTCAAGCAGCACTTCAAGACCGAGGCGATGGGCAAGCGACGTAAACCGTACAATCTCGTCAAATGAGAGTATTGCCGCAATGAGAAGTACTGCCGACGCACCAAATATCTTTGCTTCATATATTTGGCGTTGGTCAATCACAAAGTCTTTGCGGAGCAGCGGGAGCCGGGTTGCTCCGCTTGCAAGGGCAAGGTCGCTTAATGAGCCGCCGAAATACACAGTGTCGGTAAGCACGGAGCAAGCTGCCGCTCCTGCCGACGCGTACTCCGGTACGATGTCGTTTACAAGAGCGAGGGGGTGTATCTCGCCTTTTGACGGCGAGCGGCGCTTAAACTCGGCGATTATGCCTGTGGCGCTTTCCTTTATTGCGCGGCTCATGGAAGGACGGCTGTTCAGAAACAAACGAGGGTTGAGTTCGGTGAAAATGTCGCCTCCACGGGCATTCAGCGCCTCTATTTCGCGACGCTTGTTATCGACGATTTGTTGTAGTATATTGTTCATTATCCTGTGATTAGCTGTTGAGTTCTACAAATTGCCTGAAACATTTCATGGCATTTCCACTTCTTATCGATTCATCGGCACGCGCGATTGCATCCGTGATTGAAAGTGCAGGGTCGAGGGTGGTGAGGGCAAACGCCGCGTTGGCGACCACACAGTCATGTTGCGCCCTTGTGCCGTTGCCATTAAGCACATTGTCAAATATTGCGGCTGCATCGGCAGGTGTGTCGCCGCCCGAAAGTTCTTCCTGACGAGCTGAGGAAAATCCAAGTGACTCAGGCGTGTAAAGCTGCTCAGAGCCTTGGCGCGACACCTTGAATGGTGAAGTGAGCGATACCTCGTCATATCCGTCGAGCGAGTGTACCACCGTGCATTGTACTTCCTCTTCCTGGGCTATATATCTATAGAGCCTCATAAGTTTGAGATTGTACACCCCGAGGAGGCGGTATTTAGGAAGGGTAGGATTGACAAGTGGACCGAGCATATTGAAAAATGTGCGTACACCAAGCGACTTTCTCGCTGCTGCGACACTCTTTAACGCCGGGCTGAAGAATGGGGCGTGAAGATAAGCCACGCCACTCCCGTCGAGTGACCTGCGTAGACGGTCGCTGTCGGCGGTGAATTTCACGCCATGTTGTTCGAGGACATTGGAGGCTCCGGAAATAGAGCTTGCACCGTAATTGCCATGTTTCACCACTTTTTCACCGGCACCGGCTACAACAAAGCATGATGCAGTTGATATGTTGAATGTGTTTTTTCCGTCGCCGCCTGTCCCTACAATGTCGATTGCTTTCACGTTGCCGAGATTTACCGGATGGCGTCGTTCAAGGAGTGCGTCGCGAAATCCGCTAAGCTCGTCGAGGGTTATGCTTCTCATAAGGTAGACCGTCATGAAAGCCGACAACTGGGAGTCGTTGTATTTTGCATCGGCGATATTGAGCAAAATCTCACGTGATTCTTCACGCGACAGACTTTTATGCTCAAACATCTTTTGTAGGATATGTTTCATTATCAATGTTTTAACCAGTTAGACAATATTGTCAATCCATCGGGGGTAAGGATTGATTCAGGATGAAACTGCACCCCTCTTACATCTAAGTCCTTGTGACGCAGAGCCATGATTTCCCCGTCGTCGCTCATTGCCGTCACTTCAAGGCAGTCGGGTAGTGACGCCTTGTCGACCACCCAGGAATGGTATCTTCCCACATCGATGCGTCGTGACAAGCCGTCAAATATGTAATCATCGGCAGAGATTGTAATGGTTGACTGTATGCCGTGGTACACGGAGGCGAGATTTCGCAGCCTGGCACCGAAACATTCGCCTATTGCCTGTTCGCCGAGACATATCCCGAGTATTGATTTGCTCTCAACATAGTGTTTCAGCAATTGGGGGAGTATGCCCGCTTCCGAGGGTACGCCGGGACCGGGGGATATTATGATTTTGTCGTAGGTCTTCACTTGGTCAAGTGTTATTTCATCGTTGCGGAATATGTCGGGGGTGAATCCGAGTTGGCGTACCGCATGGACTATATTGTAAGTGAAAGAGTCGTAGTTGTCAAATATCAGGAGTTTCATAGTGTAGTCAGTTTTTTTAGTGTCCGAAAGTTTCGGCATATTTCACCGCGTTTACAAGAGCGCCGAGTTTGTTATTGGTTTCCTGCAATTCATTTTCCGGTACAGAGTGTGCCACGATGCCCGCGCCCGCCTGTGAGTAGAGATTGCCGCCGTGGCTTAGGAAGCTGCGTATGGTTATCGCATGGTTGATATTGCCGTTAAATCCGATAAAACCGATGCACCCTCCGTAGATGAGACGGTTGTGAGGCTCGATTTCATCAATGAGCTGCATCGCCCTTACCTTTGGCGCTCCGCTTAAAGTGCCGGCGGGAAATGTTGCCGCATAGAGGCTGTACACGTCGGCATCTTCAGGCAAAGTGGCGCTTACGCGCGATACCATATGTATTACATGAGAGTAATATTGTATCTGTTTCAGAAATTCGATGCCAACTTCTCCGCCACTGCGCGAGAGGTCATTTCGCGCGAGATCCACGAGCATTATATGCTCGGCATTTTCCTTGGTGTCGGCAAGAAGAGCCTGTGCAAGCTCGCGGTCATGCCGGTCATCTCCTGTGCGGCGGAATGTTCCGGCTATCGGGTCGATGTAGGCATGGTTTCCCTCTACTCGCAAGTGAGTCTCCGGTGATGAGCCGAATATCCTGAAATCGCCAAAGTCGAAGTAAAACAGGTAAGGCGACGGATTGACGCATCGCAAAGCCCTGTACACATTAAACTCATCGCCTTTAAACGCTTGTCGAAACCTGCGTGAAAGCACTATCTGGAACACGTCGCCGCGCATGGCATGGCTGATTCCCTTTTTCACCATGGCAATATATTGGTCGTCGGTGATTGACGAGGTTGCATCCCCGACGGTTTGAAACGGGTATTGCGCCACATTGTTATTACGGATTATGCTCAACAGCTCGTCGATACACGACGCTTCTCCCGGTATCAGATGCTCGTAGACTGCCATCTGATTTTTGAAATGATTGACGCAAATTACAAATTTGTACAACACGTACTTCATGTCGGGGATTGTGTGGAGTTCCTTGTCGGGCTTGGTGATGTCAACCTTGTCAAAGTAGCGTACGCAGTCGTAGGCGGTGTAGCCGAAAAAGCCGTTGGCATCATTGAGCGGTTCGCCGGTAAGATTGAACGACCCGATATACTCTTTCAGGCGTTGCATAACCTGGCTCTTGCAGGTTACCGGCAAGGTTACAGTGTTGCCACCCGGATATTTAGCGACAGTAATGTCTGCGTTTACGGTAAATGATGCTATGGGATGCACGCCGATATAGCTTACTGAATTTTGGGAAGTGTGGTAGTCGGAACTTTCAAGAAGAGCCGACTCCGGATACAGGTCGCGTATCTTGAGATATAGACCTACAGGGGTTTCGAGGTCGGCAGCGACTATACGCGATATTATTTCGAGATTTTGTGTCATGATGTGATTAATTTGTGGTGGAAAAACCGTTGTTGATACACGACATGTAGGTGTGCATGTCCTTGTCGCCTCTGCCCGAGAGGTTGACAACCACGATGTCGTCGGGCGCAAACTTTTTCTTATCGAGCACCCCGAGGGCATGAGCCGATTCAAGCGCGGGGATTATACCTTCGGTGTGGGTAAGATTGAAAGCGGCATTGAGAGCTTCATCGTCGGTGACCGGTATCACCTCGCTTCTGCCGGATGTGGCGAGATAGGCGTGAAGCGGACCGATGCCCGGATAATCGAGTCCCGCCGAAATTGAATATGGCTCGATAATCTGTCCGTCGGGTGTCTGCATCACCATTGTACGCGCTCCGTGGATTATGCCCTCCTTTCCAGCACACATTGTAGCTGCGGTCATGTCGGTGTCGGCGCCTTTCCCAGCAGCCTCTGCCGCAATGAGCCTGACATCCTTATTGTCGATAAAATGGTAAAATGCTCCTGCCGCGTTGCTTCCGCCTCCTATGCAGGCAATCACGTAATCGGGATTTTCCCTCCCTTCCATCACTATGAGCTGCTTTTTGATTTCCTCGCTGATTACTGACTGGAAGTATGCCACCATCTCCGGATAGGGATGCGGCCCGACCGTGCTGCCGATTACATAGAAACTGTCGGGATGACAGCACCAGTCGCGTATCGCCTCGTTAGTGGCATCTTTGAGTGTCTTGTTGCCTGAGTGGACGGCTACTACTTTTGCCCCGAGCATCTCCATGCGCTGCACATTGGGCTGTTGGCGGGCGATATCTGTGGCTCCCATATATACGGTGCATTCAAGATTCATCAACGCACATACTGTGGCTGTCGCAACGCCGTGTTGTCCGGCGCCTGTCTCGGCGATGATACGGGTCTTGCCCATGCGCTTAGCCAACAGCACGGAGCCTATGGCATTGTTGATTTTGTGGGCTCCTGTATGATTCAGGTCCTCGCGTTTCAGATAAATGTTAGTGCCGTAGGTTTCGCTCAGTCGTGTTGCCCGATAGAGTGGTGAGGGACGACCTACATAGTCGCGCAACAATTGGCGGTACTGAAGGTTGAAGTCGCTGTCGGAGGCATATCTGTAAAAGGCATCTCTCAGCTGTTCGACACTGCGATTGAGAATTTCGGGTATGTATGCGCCTCCAAATTTGCCGTAATAGCCGGCATCATCAACCGGAAGGACGCGACGGAATGTCTGTGTCATGAGATAGGTAAATGTAATAAAAAGATAGTGCCACCGAAATTATATTTCGATGGCACTAAATAATAATTAGTAAGATAGAATTTTCTTAGTTCATATTATCCAAAATATGATTGCCATCGATAGTTGTTACCGATGTGCCACCAAATAGAAATATGGATAATTGAGATATTCATTTATTTTGTAACTTTCTTTTCGTTGCAAATATACGTAGTTTTGTTGATAATACAAATTTTCGAGCAGAAAAGTTTAAATATTTTTCATTTTGTGCCATCTTTGAACCTTTCAACCCCTTATTGCGTTAAAAGTGTATAATTACATTAAACATTAACTTATGGATGAAAAAAGCATAAAGGGAACTCAGACAGAAAAGAATCTTCTGAAATCATTTGCGGGTGAATCGCAGGCTCGCGGTCGTTATACAATATTTGCTGAAGTTGCAAAGAATGAGGGTTACGAACAGATTGCTGCCATCTTCCTTGAAACAGCTGAACAGGAATATGTACATGCCAAGAGTTTTTTCAGCTACCTTGATGAGGGTATGCTTGAAATCACAGCGTCTTATCCTGCCGGTCCGATAGGAGATACCATGCGTAATCTTCAGGAGGCAGCTGCTGGTGAACATGAAGAATGGGCTGACCTTTATCTTGAGTTTGCACGTGTAGCACAAGAAGAAGGCTTCCCCCGTATCGCCTCACATTTCAAACTTGTCGCCGCTGTAGAGCAGGGACATGAGGCTCGCTATCTTAAGCTTTTGGAGCGCTTGCAAAGTGACACCATGTTTAAGGATGAAGAGGAAGAAGAGTGGCAGTGTCGTTATTGCGGCTATATCCACCGTGGCAAGTCGGCTCCCGGCAAGTGTCCCGTATGTGGCAAGGAGCAGGGCTACTTCGAGCGTAAGAAGAATAATTATTAAATCTGTTTTGTTGGAATATATATGATTCGGTCCGGATTGCTGTTGTCAGTGATCCGGACTCCTTTTTTAGAGCTTGTTTAATAATAAATGTTACTGTCAGGGCGGTCATTCGTCGAGCAGATTTTTGTTTGTGATGAGGGAGTTATGGGATTCCATAACGACCGAAGAGCAGGCGGAAAGATGCCGGCGAATGACCGACGGGAGGTAATTTGTTTCATATCGTTGACATATTTTTACATTTGTTTCAAAGGTCATCAAGAGGTTGAGTGATTATAAAGTTACCTTTAGTCTCGTATATCTTGGTCGCTTTTCAGCCTGTTCCTCAGTCGTGTACATAAAGTACACTCCTTCGTCACATGTTGAAAATCGCCTCAAGCTATACGACCCTGACAGCAACATTTATTATTAAACAAGCTCTTATTATATTAACGCAATGCGCTTCAAATCTGCATATGGAGCGGCAAGCAGCGTTTGAGATACTGTCGGGCGCTTTGCCACGGCAGGTAAATGGAGTCGTTGCCCGGAATCAACGGCACAGGTACTTCATTAAGGTCGACTCTCAGATATAGTTTTCCGCTTTTGGCGCGGAAGAGTATCAACTGGAGATTAGACGCCATGGGTACGACATAAAAGTTATGCCAGTGAGATGACACGGTATCAAAATAGTTGGTCATGTAATAGCATCCGTCAAGATGCATGAGCGATAGTAACGGCATGAGTGTCTCAGCATGACCGAAGCGCAGTTGTACACGCATGTCACTTCGACGTTCGGCGACTTCATCGGTGGTGGTGATGAGATTCATCAGCAAGTCGGCGGTGATGTCGGCGGGAACGGTAGAAATCGTGTTGGCGGTGCGCTCCAGATATTGTTTCAGGTTGTTGCATGACCATAGACTGTTATACTCCTCTATGGTCAAAAAACGCATCACGTCGACATTATATCCCATGGCACTCAGTCCGGCAAGAAGTCCGTATTCAGTTATGGCGAGGTCGCGCATCTGCTCTTCATTAAGCGGGTAGTCGTCGCCGAGCACGCGTTTAATCGGGGCTGTCGGTGCAGTTTCGGCAATATATGCTTTGAGCGCGTCATCATATGGCTTGTCTTCGCGATAATCGATATAGTCCTGGTCAAGGTCAAAGGGTCGCATAAGCGGAGAGTTTTGCCGACCCGAAGAGGTGAATATTTCAAGACGGTTGTTCATGCGCGCCAGCTGATGGGTGAATGAGTACATACTCATGATGCAGCGTGGGGCATAAGATGAGAGAGCCGTGACTTTTCCGTTGGCAAACAGGTTGGGATAGTTGGCAAACATTCTTGACGCTATGCCACGTTGTTCGGCTATGCCGAGGGAGTCGAGCGCACCCCATTTGCCATTACTGCGCTCAATTACGTTTTCAGTCACGGTCAACAGCTCTTTTCCGAGCGGGGTTATTGTGCCGAGCGAGTCGGCATGTTGGAGCGCACGCTTTATGGCGAGCGGTCGTGCAGCCGAAGCCGGATAGCGTGCTCCGTGACGCCCTACGTGGTTAATCATGACAGGGGTGAGGGAGTCGGGATAACTCACTGATTCTTGAGGGATGGGATAGGGCATCGCGCTGCCTTCACATTGGGTCGAATTGTACAACACAGAGCCTGGAATCGCGCCAAAAAGAGCATTGGCGGAAATTATTATTGAAAGAATTGCGGTTATCCTTTTCATTGTTTATAAATTTGTAGCTTCAAAAATAAGAAAAAAATATGACATTACCTATCGAGATAACACGTCTTATAGATAAAAACGAAATAGAGAAGGCAATTGTTGAAATCACCGGGCTTATCACGTCGTCGCCTGACGACGCTTCATTATACTATGAGCGCGGTAAGCTTTTCTGGCGCACCGAGCAGAGGCGTGCCGCTATCAATGATTATGCCCGGGCAGCCGAACTTGATTCGACATCGCCTGCAGGCGAGGCATTGAAGCAGGCGTTTGCCATAATGCAATTTTACGATAAAAGCCGTTACAATCCTTAAATGGGTGTGGCGGTTGCACATCTTTGTTAATGTGTTTTAAATTGTGATAGATTATATGCTAATGCATTCATGCTGTAAACAGAAATAAACGAAAAATTTATTAATAGTTGAGGTTTGGTGTTACTTTTTTTGTAGATTTGCAAATATTTTCAGAAGTGATTCTGAAGAATTAACATTAAGTTTTTTGTGCAATTAGTTTAGGCGAATTATGGAAGAATCTGCAAAGAAAAGAGGCGGTCGTCGCCCGGGTGCAGGCCGCAAAAAATCGACAGTAAAACGATACGGCTTCAATGCGCCGGCGACAGTGCATGCGGTTCTCGAACAGGTTGACAGCATTACCGATTTTATCTGTGAAGCTGTTATCAAGCACGGACAGGATAAGGGACTGTGCTGACATAACTAACCAGGAATATGATGCATGCATAAACTAAAGAAAGCTGTCAGTAACGACAGCTTTTCTTTTTGCGCTATATGATGGGTCAAGTCCTTATATCGTGGAGGTGGTAAGATTGTCGGGTATAGAGCCTGCTCCCATTGCCGGGGCAACAAGCTCTTTAAGCGCACAGATGTATCGGTTGAACGCTTCCCGCCCTTTTTCGGTCATGCGGCAAACGGTGCGCGGTCGCTTGTTTTTGAATGTCTTCTCTACCTCGATATAGCCGGCATCTGACAATTTTGTTATCTGCACGCTTAGATTGCCCATGGTGGAGCCTGTCTTCTCTTTGAGAAACATAAAGTCGGCATCTTCCACACTCATGAGTATGGAGAGCACGGCAAGCCGGAGCTGAGAATGTATTATCGGGTCAAGTTCGGTCATATCTTAAATCTTCTTTCATCTTATAGCCGGGTATGATCATCATCGCTATTATAGCGATGAGAAACAGTATTATCTGCAATGGTCCTGTCACAATCCATCGCGATGCGTCGACAATAAATCCTATAATCGAGGAATATTGAAGCAACGGATACTTTATCGATGCGCCTGTGACATAACATCCGATTGAAAGGATGAGCAGAATGAAAAACAATACATTGTAGGAAATTAGAAATGAGCTAACGGAAAAACATATCAAGAGTACGAGAAACATTTTCCAGATGCTTGCCAGAGGCGAAGTCAATGTAGCCTTTACCTCGCTTTTGTGTTGTCGCTTCCTTATTTTCATCCCTGTCACGCCTATTACTGGAAGCATAAACCATAGCAGGTAGAAGCCGGGGTTATGGAGCAATGTGACCAGAAGATATACCGATAGTCCGATTGCTACCGTCGCCCATCCCCAAATGAGGAATGGCGCGTAGGAGTCTTGCAGTACGCTTCTGCGTGTCTGCGACATCATGTCGGCTATTATGTCAAGGCTGTCTTCCGGTCTCATGTTGCAAAGTTAGCATTTTTTATGTTGAGATTAAAGATTAGTCAGGGTTCTAATATTGGTTAAGCTTCAAATATATTTGTTGTGAAGATGGCGTTATCTCGATTTCCTCCCTGAGACATGGTTCAGTGGGGCGGCCATAGGTGTCAAAATCGAGATTGCGGTTTTCATTAAGATCTTGAAACGCTTGAAACAAGAGCCTGTGTCCGGCATATTGGCTCAGGTCGAAATCTATGGATGCCGTGTCGCTCTCTATTTCGATTGCTTTGGATGTGATGGTTGTGCCGCCGTCAGATACAGAGATGTAGACAGTTCCCTCGGCATAAGGAATCTCGTTGATTACTACTGCGGGTTGTGATGCGGCAACACAGGTTGCTGCTACGACTGCACTGAGAGTGATTGATAATTGTTTCATTGTTGTTACTTTTTAGCGTTGGTTATTGATTCATATTTATAGTCATTGTCAAGCTTCTTTTGTGTTGCCACGCGTTTTTTACCGTGGCGGAGATTGATTGTTATGCCTCCCCATATCAGGGTGTTTGAGCCGGTAGCCTGATAGATGCGGTCGTAACCTGCGATTTTTGACAGGTCGCGCGACCTGAGTGCTACATTGCCCAGCGGATTGACCACCCCGCCACTCAACGTAATGGACTTATAGGTGTAGCCTATGCCTAAGTTAGTGAGGTTTTGGTTGGCGCTCGTGATTGTCTCTCCCCATAGCCGATTATAGCTATTGTTGTATTTAGCCATAAACCACCATGATTTTAGCAGTAACATCAGTTGTAGATTCACATAGGGTTGTGAGTAGGAATGGCGATAATTAATCCCTTTGCTGTCAAATCGGTGCCAACCCCCTTCTGCTGTCAGTGAGAGATGACCGGAGAAAAGCGGCAGCCTCAACATTGCGTGCGTGTCGAAATGATTGTTGTAACCGGCGTTGTAAGGCGATTGTACAATCATGTCGTCACAATATCTCTTTGCTGTCATAATTGGATTGTCGGCATAGCTGTTGCTTACGGTTATCTTAGCTGTTACATTATGTAATTTAAAGTTGAACTCTCCTTTTGCAGTGTAGGTGAGGTAGGGGCTCAGCCGTTCACTTCCCTGGCTCCACTGATATCGGTCGACTCGCTGGAGGGTAGGGCTTACATCGTTTACTCCGGGTGTTACCGAGCTGCTTTCAAAATACAGCCCTGCGCTTCCATGGTCGGAAAACCGATAATGGAGCGATGCACGGGGATTTAATGCTACTTTCTTACCGGAGGTTGAGGAGCCGGTGATGTAAGTGAGGGCCACGCCTGCTTCATATTGCCAGATGGACCCGCTATGACGCCACTCGGCAAGGAGGTCGTTTTGAGAAAGTCTCTCGTGAAGGATTGTTCCCGCAGGTTCATGTTGCAGCCTGTCGCTACGGTAATTGCTTCTTATGCCGGTAGATAAGGTGCCTGTATCGAGCCGATATTCCCATATTCCTTCCATTGACAGGCGGTGACCTTTCTGATATGAGCGGTTGGTGATGTCAATCATGTCGGTTATATATTGGTGGCTCGATTTTGATTCAATCAGAGTAGGCACAATGTTAAGATAAATATTCTGCTTTTTGCCAATGCGCTTGTGAAAATACAGGTCGAGGTCGGTTTGAATCGATTTTATAGGATTTGTTTCATCTTCTATAGTCAAAGATGTGATGGCTTCTGATGAGGTTATGATTGAGCCTGTTGTGTGGTAATAGTCATCAGTGTATAACAGGCGTGCCTGCACATTCAGCAGCATTGAATTGCCTTCGGCATAGGAATATTGCAACGCACCACGATGAGTCACCATTCGGTTAGGAGTCTTTATGCCTGTCTCTTCCCTGGTTACATGTTTGCCGTCGGGAAGAATGAAGTTCTCGCGATTGTCGCGATAGCAATCCATGTCCCACATAGGATTACTGTGGTAGTCGATGCTCCATTCGCTTTTCCCGATATTGTGCTTGATTGCCACTGTGTAGTCACCCCATCCTCGGTTGGGCGACTGGAGGAGGTTGGCAAATATGGAGTATCCGCTTGTAGCGGGGCGTTTTACGGTGATGTTGAGCACACCTTCTGCATCTCCATATCTAATGCCCGGGTTATTTATGTATTCGATTCTTGCAATTTGCTTTGGCGACACTAACGCGAGGTCGCGTTCAGATGCCGGGCGACCGTTGATTCTTATTGATAGTTTGCCTCCCCCCGATATATTGATATTGCCTGTGGTCATATTTACGGTTAGCTCCGGCAATTGAATTCCTGCGAGTAGCTGTATTGTCGAGTTTACAGCGTCGGTAAGCCGTCTCTCGGGGATATAGATTGTTTTGTTGCCCGCTACGATGCATTCAGGAGCGGAAATGACAATTTCATCAAGCATTTTTGAAAGTTTCAGAGAGTCAGTAGCTGTTGATTGCGCATTGACACAGGTTAGTGACGCAATCAGCAGATAAGCTGTTAATGGTGTAATCGCTTTATTGATTGTCATATATGGCTGTTCGGTTTATGAAATGAGATAGTTTTATGAATAAATAATGCGCAAATATAAATATATTTATAATATAAACCAAATAAATTTCGCTTCATGAAAAGTATCTTATTTATAAGGAGAATTGTTTCGGAAATTTTGAGTGGTACAACCGTTTTTAAGAAGTCGTTGCTGTTATTTCGTGGAATTTTTGTAAATTGCACAAGTTTAAGAGCTTGTTTAATAATAAATGTTGCTGTCAGGGTCGTATAGCTTGAGACGATTTTCAACATGTGACGAAGGAGTGTACTTTATGTACACGACTGAGGAACAGGCTGAAAAGCGACCAAGATATACGAGACTAAAGGTAACTTTATAATCACTCAACCTCTTGATGACCTTTGAAACAAATGTAAAAATATGTCAACGATATGAAACAAATTACCTCCCGTCGGTCATTCGCCGGCATCTTTCCGCCTGCTCTTCGGTCGTTATGGAATCCCATAACTCCCTCATCACAAACAAAAATCTGCTCGACGAATGACCGCCCTGACAGTAACATTTATTATTAAACAGGCTCTAAGAGTAATCACTAAACATATTAGATACGATGAAAGGAATTGTACTTGCCGGTGGCTCCGGTACCAGGTTGTATCCTGTAACCAAGGGGGTTTCCAAGCAATTGATACCCATATATGACAAGCCGATGGTGTATTATCCGATATCGGTGTTGATGCTTGCGGGCATACGTGACATACTTATAATATCCACTCCAGAGGATCTTCCCGGATTCAAGCGTCTGCTTGGCGATGGAAAATCGCTCGGTGTCAACTTCAGCTTTGCCGAGCAACCGCGTCCCGAAGGTCTTGCCCAGGCATTTCTGATTGGCGAAGAGTTTATCGGTGACGATGATGTATGTCTGGTGTTGGGCGACAATATATTTTATGGACAGGGTTTCACCGGAATGCTTCTTGATGCGGTCCGTACCACGGAGCAGGAGGGAGATGCCGTGGTGTTTGCCTACAAGGTGCATGACCCGCAGCGTTACGGCGTTGTGGCGTTTGATGAGTCGGGCAAGGCAATTTCCATTGAGGAAAAGCCTGAGTTTCCGGTATCGGATTATGCCGTTGTAGGACTTTATTTTTATCCTAACGATGTAGTGAAGGTGGCTAAAAATATCAAGCCGTCGGCACGTGGCGAACTTGAGATAACATCGGTAAATCTTGAATATCTGAGCCGTAATAAACTTAGTGTGAAGCGATTTGGTCGTGGGTTTGCATGGCTTGACACCGGCACTACCGACTCTTTGA
Source organism: uncultured Muribaculum sp. (assembly GCA_910578835.1). GTDB lineage: Bacteria > Bacteroidota > Bacteroidia > Bacteroidales > Muribaculaceae > Muribaculum. Next base: position 11,079 of record CAJTSK010000004.1, on the reverse strand, counting down.
TGGAAGCATCGTGCTTTGTGGAGGCAATCGAGAAGCGTCAAGGCTTCAAGGTGGCTGCTCTTGAAGAGATTGCATTCAGAAAGGGATATATTGATGCCGGGCAGCTTCTCGCTCTTGCACAGCCTATGGCTAAAAATGAATATGGTGCCTATCTAATACAGCTTGCGGAAAATGGCGTTGAATAAGGTTCGTACCATAGATTTCCCAAAGATTGAGGATCCGCGCGGCAATCTTTCTTTTATTCAGGCTCCTGAACAGTTGCCATTCACGCTTCAGCGTGCCTATTGGATTTATGATGTGCCCGGCGGTAAAAAACGCTGGGGGCATGCGTTCCATACTCAGGAGGAGGTGATTGTGGCTCTTTCGGGGTCGTTTGATGTCGTGCTATCTGATGGCAAGGATGAGAGGCGCTATCACTTGTCGCGCTCTTATTACGGATTGTATGTGCCTCCGATGACTTGGCGGTACATAGATAACTTTTCTACCAATTCGCTTGCTTATGTGCTTTCATCGACACTTTATGATGAGGCCGATTACATACGTGATTATGATGAGTTTTGCCGGCTTGCGGCGCAGGGAGAAAGATGCTCGACGAATGACCGCCCTGACGGTAACATTTATTAAACAAGCTCTAAATGATTAGATATCCTTTTCTTGACTTGGCAAAGGTAACCGCTTCTTATGCCTGTGAGCTTAAAGAGGCTTGCAACAGGGTTATTGACAGTGGAAGATATGTCGGCGGCGAAGAGGTTGAGACATTTGAAACGATGCTCGCTTCATCGTGTGGAGCGGCTTATGCTGTTGGTGTCGCCAACGGTCTTGACGCGTTACGCCTGATACTCAGGGGCTATGTCGAGCTTGGCGAAATGAAACCTGGCGACGAGGTGATTGTGCCCTCCAATACATATATAGCCACGGTGCTTGCCGTGACCGACATGGGGTTGACCCCGGTGTTTGTGGAGCCTTCGCTCGTGACTATGAATATAGATGACACCTTGATTGAAGCGGCTGTGACTCCGCGTACACGAGCCATATTGACGGTGCATCTCTACGGGCAGCCGGCTTATTCGCGACTGATGAGAGACATCGCGGCACGTCATGGATTGAAAGTGATAGAAGACAATGCCCAGGCTATCGGGGCAAGCGTAGACGGAATGTCGACGGGACATCTTGGCGATGCCGCGGCATTCAGTTTTTACCCGACTAAAAATATAGGGGCTATTGGCGATGCCGGGGCGGTGACCACCGACGACAGTCGCCTTGCGGATGCAGTAAGGGCGCTTGCCAATTATGGTAGTTCGCGCCGTTACCACAATATATATCAAGGATACAACAGCCGTCTTGATACAATACAGGCAGCCATGCTCAAGGTGCGTCTTGCCAGACTGGAGGAGGAGACTGAGGGTCGACGCGCCATTGCCGCAGTATATGGCGGTAACATTGTTAATGACAGAGTAATATTACCGGCTGAGGTGACAGGGCGGCATGTATGGCATCAATATGTCGTGCGTGTAGCCGACCGTGACCGCTTCCGTGCCTATATGCTTGACCATGGGGTAGGGACTGACGTTAACTATCCGTTGTCGCCTCATCGTCAGCCTTGTTATAAGGAGTATTCGGGATTGTCGCTGCCTATTGCCGACAAGCTTGCCGCTGAGGTGGTGAGTCTGCCTGTCAACCCTGCATGTACATCGCCCGATGACGCGCTTGCCATATCAGAAATCGTAAATAATTATCGCAATGACTGACATGAAAGATTCCCGTATTTCGGATTGCGGGGTAATAATGCTTGAGACACATTCAGGAAACCGTGAAGGAAATCTTACCGTGGTGCAAAACAACGGTGAATTTCCGTTTAACATAAAGCGCACTTATTATCTTTATGATGTGCCGGGCGGAGAGAGCCGCGGCGGGCATTCCCATAAGGAACTTCATGAGCTTATCGTGGCGGCGAGCGGGAGTTTCACGGTGACGGTAGATGACGGGGTAGATAAACATACCTACATGCTTAACCGCCCTGACAGAGGATTGCATATAGTGCCGGGCATATGGCGCACTCTTGATGATTTTTCATCAGGGGCGGTGTGTCTGGTTCTCGCCTCCGATAAATACGTAGAGGCGGACTATATCCGCCTCTACGAAGATTTTATGAAGTCGAAAATTTAGAGCATTTTTAAAGCCGCCTCATAGTCGGGCTCGTCGGTGATTTCATTCACGAGGTCATGGTAAATAACCGTGCCTTTTTCATCGATGATAATCACGGCGCGTGTAAGTAATCCTTTCAGCGGTCCGTCGACCAACTCCACGCCGTAGCCCTTGGCAAACTCCGGAGACCGGAAAGCTGATGCCGGATATACATCGTTTATGTTTTCGAGGGTACAGAAACGCTTTGCTGCAAAGGGGAGGTCCATCGACACACACAGCACAACCGCATCTTTCTTGGCAGCTGCCTTTTCATTAAACTTTCTGACACTCATGGCACACACTGCCGTGTCAAGGCTCGGGAAGATGTTGAGTACAACTTTCTTGCCGGGAAAATCGCCGAGGTGTAACTCTTTGAGGTCGGCGTCGACAAGAGTGAACTCGGGTGCCTTCTCGCCGACAGAGGGAAGAAGACCGGCTGTGTGACAAGCGTTTCCTTTAAAATATACGGTTTCCATAATCTGATTATTAAATTTGAAATATTTTATTTGGCGGCATCTGCTACCTTCTGTATAACAACCGATGACAGGTCATTGTTGTAGCCAAGCACGATATCGGCGACAGTACCATCGGCACGACACACAATAATCGACGGATAAGATGTCACGCCACAGTCGCGGGCGAGTGGCTTGGCACTCATGAGCAGGTGTTCGCCGACACGTATCTGTGGCACGATGGCTTCGATGTCGTCAACGTTGTTGCCCGAAAATGCCCAGATTATGTCGCTGTTAAAGGGGAGGCTGTCGACCGCCGATTTCACGGCGCTAACAGTTGGTGAGGAGAAAGCACCATTGGCATCAAGCATTACAATCACGGTAGGACATCGGAATTTGTCGCCCAGCATACGCGAGTAGCGCTCGCCTGTAGTGGTGGGGAGTGCGAAGCCCGGCAGACGCTGTCCGGGCAGGTTTTCTATGGCGAAATTGCTTTCGCGGTATCGGTCAAAGATTTCCGGATAAATCCTGCGGAGAATATCTTCGTTTATACGTTCATGTGCTGCCGTGTCGGGAGAATATGCATAGGTGGCGGTGATGGATTGCTCGGCAAGTGCGCCGGGATTGTTTTCCATGTTTACCATCACGGGCATTCCCGCTTTGTCAAATACATAAAGAAACTCTTTCATCACCTGACCCGACATGGTCATGGTTCCGTCAATTGCCGTGCGGTTTGTTCCGTTTATCACGGTATCGGTGTGAATGATGTATCGGTAGTCGGGATTATTTTTTATCTCGTCAAGCTGTTCGGCGATGAATTGTGGCAACAGTTCTGAAAACTGCGCTCGACGCTGTACGCCCGGTAGCGATGCCGCTCCCATGCCGCGAGCCTGAAACAAACTCTTGTTGCTGTCGTAATGATATTCGAGCAGCTTGTCGCCGCGGAAGTTGTAGACATTACCGTCGTAATAGGCAGAAAAGCCTGTGCTTTCTCCATCGGGTGTGGCTACTTTCCATTCAATTAGATAGTCACATGGCGCGAGCGTGTCGGCAGGCGCATTCCACGATTTCAGGTGGAGAGTGTAATCGACGTCATCTTGAAGAGACATCAGCACCGAGTAGTCGACAGTCGCGTCAAAATGATTTATTGATTTCAGGGATGAAATAACATCGTCTATCCCTTGGGCTTGGAGTCCCAGGGGATAGACCGAAAGTATCGCCAGAAACATTTGTAGTTTCCCGTTCATAGATAAATAGTAGAATACGTTCACGGATATAACGGCGGTGACTGTAAAAAAGTTTATGCCGTCAGCTTTTTTCTTGATTTAATGAAATGTCGCCCTATAAGGTTCCACGCAGTTAGCGCCAGTATTGTGGTGACTGCTGTCACAATCAGAAATGCTGTCCAAGGAGAGAATTGCTTTATTCCCAAGAGTATGCACAGCTGTATGACCGGGAAATGGTAAAGGTATATTCCGTAAGATACATTGTCGGTCTTGATGATTTTATAACCCCACGACCCGACCATCGAAACCCATATTACAAGCGGGGCAAACACTACAGGCTCAAGAAAGACATTGAAATATGGTATCTGTTTAGAGAATATAAACAGCGGCAATATGATGGCGAGTATAGTCCACTTGTGTTTCATGAAGCTGTCAAAGTAAAAGCATATGGCTGCTCCGACGTAAAAATATGACAGCTGTCCGAAAAATTGCTTGCCGAGTATCATGTAGATTGACGAACCGGTAGTGATATACAGGTAGGTGAACAGACTTTTGTATAAGACTGATAATGCGATGATTGTGGCAAAAAGATATGCCTTGTTCAATCTAAACCGGGTATATAAATAGTGTACAGCCGGCACGGATAGGGTAAGCAATAAATCCACTTTCATGGTCCATACGGCACCATTTACCGCCGACATCGCAAACGGCTCACCTTCAAATACTCCCGGCAAGGAGGGTTGCAGAAAGTTGAGGAATAGAGAGTTGGCAACGATGTATTTCCAAAACAGGGGAGAGGTGAAGTAGTCGGCATATGACAAGGTGCTTGTCAGTGATAGACCGAACGCACATAGGAATATTATGAAAAGGTACATCGGCATGAGCCTGCGCGCCCTGTTGACCAGATAGGGGCGCGGTTTGCTTCCATGAGAATAGTAACTGCGGAATGCCAGAAATCCACTCAGCGCGAAGAACCCGCCGATTGAATTGGGGGCATAGTAATCGGTGGTCCATGTGATGTGGTCGCCTGTAAGCAGCTTGAAATGGCGCACGACAACACACAACGCGAGATAACATCTCACGACATTCATGTTGTTGCATCGGCTGATTGCCGGCAAGCCATATTTAGTCATGAAAGGTGGAGTCGCTATACGTTGAAGCGGAAGTGCATGATGTCGCCATCCTGCACTACGTATTCCTTGCCCTCGATGCCGAGCTTGCCTGCTTCTTTAACTCCGGTTTCGCCTCCGAGGGTCACGTAATCGTCATATTTTATCACTTCTGCCCTGATAAAACCTTTCTCAAAGTCAGTGTGGATAATGCCGGCACATTGTGGAGCCTTAGAGCCGCGCATGAAGGTCCATGCCCTCACTTCATCGGGTCCGGCAGTAAAATAGGTCTGGAGGTTGAGCAGTGCGTAGGCAGAGCGTATCAGACGGCTCACGCCTGACTCTTCAAGTCCTATCTCGTTGAGAAATTCCTGACGTTCCTCCCATGTGTCAAGTTCAGCGATGTCAGCTTCGGTCTGCGCCGCCACGATGAGAAGCTGCGCGTTTTCATCTTTGATAGCCTCCTTGACAGCCTCGACATATTTATTGCCTGTCGCAGCAGAGGCGTCATCAACATTGCATACATACATCACGGGCTTGTTGGTGAGCAGGAACAGGTCGCGGGCAAAACGCTGCTCGTCAACGCTGTCAAAAGTGACTGAGCGCGCAGGCTTGCCCTGATCAAGCGCCTCCTTGAAACGGCATAACACTTCATACTGCATCTTTGCTACCTTGTCGCCTCCTGTCTGAGCCTGTTTCTGGGTCTTTGCTATGCGCGCCTCGACAGTTTCAAGGTCCTTTAGCTGAAGTTCATAGTCGATAATCTCCTTGTCGCGCACGGGATCCACGCTGCCATCGACGTGGGTGATGTTGTCATCGTCGAAGCAACGGAGCACATGGAGAATGGCGTCGGTCTCACGGATATTGGCAAGAAACTTGTTGCCGAGCCCTTCACCTTTACTTGCGCCTTTTACCAGTCCGGCAATGTCTACAATTTCCACTGTGGCGGGCACCACGCTCTTGGGCGCACACATCTCGACAAGCTTGTTGAGCCTTTCGTCGGGCACAGTAATTACGCCTACGTTAGGCTCGATTGTGCAGAACGGGAAATTGGCTGATTGCGCCTTAGCATTGGATAGACAGTTGAAAAGAGTTGATTTTCCTACATTGGGGAGTCCTACGATGCCGCATTGAAGAGCCATGATATATTATAATTGTTGTGTTGTTGATTGGAATGTTTGTATTTACGGCTGCAAATTTACTCAAAAAATCGCGGATTCAACACACTTCACCTAAAGAATAATTTGTTGAGGCAAATGAAAAAGGAGCGTATCCGATTAAGATACGCTCCTTTTATGTCTATAATAAGTCGTGGGGACTGATTATGCTTTGTCCTTGCTGCCAAGCACGTTTTCGATTTTGTGCTTGTAAAGCTTCTCCATTTCTTCGCGAGCCGGACCGAGGTACTTACGGGGGTCAAACTCTGCGGGCTTTTCAGTGAGAACCTTGCGAACTGCAGCAGTCATGGCAAGACGGCTGTCAGAGTCGATGTTAATCTTGCATACTGCGCTCTTGGCTGCCTTGCGAAGCTCTTCTTCGGGGATACCGATTGCATCGGGCAACTTGCCGCCGTAGCTGTTGATCATGTCGACATATTCCTGGGGTACTGATGAAGAACCGTGGAGTACGATGGGGAATCCGGGGAGCTTCTCCATAACTGCGTCAAGCACGTCGAATGCCAAAGGCGGGGGTACGAGCTTGCCGTCAGCGTTGCGGGTACACTGCTCGGGGGTGAACTTGTAGGCACCGTGAGAAGTACCGATTGAGATAGCGAGGCTGTCGCAGCCTGTGCGGGTAGCGAAGTCGATTACCTCTTCGGGGTCGGTGTAAGTGTGGTGGTCAGAAGATACTTCATCTTCTACGCCGGCAAGCACACCAAGCTCACCTTCTACGGTAACATCAAACTGATGAGCATATTCTACAACCTTCTTTGTGAGAGCAACGTTTTCCTCGTAGGGGAGGTGAGAACCGTCGATCATCACTGAAGAGAAGCCGTGGTCGATGCAATCCTTGCAAAGCTCGAAGCTGTCACCATGGTCGAGGTGAAGACAGATCTGGGGATTTTCCCAGCCGAGGCTCTTTGCATATTCTACAGCGCCCTGTGCCATATAACGGAGCAGGATGGGGTTGGCGTAGTTGCGCGCGCCCTTTGACACCTGAAGGATTACAGGTGAACGGTCGTCGGCAGCTGCCTTGATGATAGCCTGAAGCTGCTCCATGTTGTTAAAGTTGAAAGCGGGGACTGCATAGCCACCCTTGATGGCTTTGGCAAACATCTCACGAGTGTTGACCAAGCCGAGGTCTTTGTAACTTACCATGAATTTTAGTATTTAATGAAAAAAACTATTTTTAAGTGTCTTATGACAATTATTTTGTTCATGCAAATATACGCATTTTTCATTAGCCGTCAAAAAAATAATTAACCGCAAGACTTATGCGGAAAAAATATTTTGGAGTATCGGTGAAATATGTTTATTTCGCATTATTGATTTTTTCTTGTCACGATATGGAAAGACAAAAATTTAAACTGGAGTTTTCGATGAGGAGTGTACCGGTGACTCTCCTGTGGAGCTATATATCATCGGCATCGGGGTTGAAAGAGTGGTTTGCCGACTCGGTGACAGTTGCCGGAAAGAAATATACCTTTGAATGGAACCGACAGCGGCAGTCGGCCGTCGTGTTGGGCTGTCGCAACGAGCAGTCGATACGTTTCCGGTGGGACGACACCGTTGGGCGGGATTACTTTGAGATGAGTATTTCGGTCAACGAGCTTACCGACTCCACTACATTGACCATAGTGGACTTTGCTGAACCTGACGACATGGACGATGCAAAGGAGCTGTGGGAGACACAGGTCGATACTCTCCGCCGGGTGTTGGGCTGTTGAGCCGCCATGACGTTAGGTTGATTGTGCCGGTCACAAACTATTGTCGGTATCGGTTGTTATATTTTATAAAATAAAACCGACTATTTTATGAAGAAAGAGAGACAACAGCGAGTGACCACTTGGTTATGGATAGGAGTTACGGTACTGATAGCGTTATTGCTATTGTGGCTGACGATTTTTGAGTACTGGAATTCATAATCGCGCCATATGACGGCACGGTGAGTTATTAATTTTTAAATGATGATATTATGGCAGGCTCACTTTGGATTGTGTGGACAATCATCGGTATAGTAGGCGGATTCATGGTCGGCAGACTGGTCAGGAAAGTCCGCAGCACGGCGTTTGCCGTGTGTGTAGGTATATGTGGCGCACTTCTTGGTGGATGGCTCATGCTGCTTGTAGGCAGTAGCGCCACCTTGCAGGCTGTGTCGCTGCTCGCGGCAGCGGCATGTTGCGCGGTATTCCTATGGATAATGTGTGCCGCTATTCCAAAGTCGGGAGGCGACAGCGACGACTTATGATTATTTAGCCGATTGCATAGGGCTTACGGCAAGGATGGTGTGTCAGGATTTTGATATGCTGTCCTTGCCGCTTTTTTGCGTGGGTTGGTCAGTCTCCGCAGCTGTCAAGTCCGAGCTGCACCATGTCGTCATCGCTGTTTCTTACCGCGCATTCCGCTTCGGGCATTATGCGTTTGATGAATTTTGCCGGATTTCCTGCCACAATGGTGTCGGGCGCTACATCTTTAGTGACCACGCTTGCGGCTCCTACAACGGCATTGTCGCCAACAGTCACTCCCGGCAATATTGTTGCGCCGGCTCCTATCCACGCGTTTTTACCGATATGTACGGGCTTGCATGTGATTATTTGCCGTTGGTGGAGGTCGTGGTTGTTGGAAATGAGCTGTACGTTGGCGGCAATCATGGCACCGTCGTCAATAGTTATGCCGCCTGCCGACATCATTAGACAGCCGGGCATCACGATGACATTTTTACCCGTATTTACATTGTGGGGGCGCACTGCCGTAAGCGGTGCCATCACGCGGCTTCCCTCGCCGAGTCCGGGAAATATGCGGTGCGTCAGTTCGTCATACTCAGCTGTGCCGGGCATAGTGTTGTTAAATCGGAATATAAGTTGAGCCTGTTCGGCTGCGAGAGCAAGTTCCTCGGGTGTCTGCCGGGTCACATCTATTCTCGTCTCACCATTATATACGTTGTCGTTCATTGAATCCAAGATTTACATTAAAAACTTCCCAAAGATAACAAATCTATTAAAGTGTGCAATAATAAATGGCGAGCTGAATTGATATTTCCAGATTTATTTTCAGCTCCTTTTGTGGCATTAATCGCTTCATTCAGTTTATTTTGAGTATCAATCACTTCGTGATATCGCATCTTTTTTGAATATTCCAAATATCTTAAAGGTCCAATATTTCTCTTGAATTAATACGACTGGCTTTTGTTTAAAACTTATTGATTGAGACTATATTTATAGTCAGGACAATCAAGCCCGACATAATAAATTAGTACGGTATGATTATTTTGCCATCAGTCTGATTTACTCTTCCTTCATATTTTGGAGTCGCATTATCATAATTACATTCTGTATCACCATGATATATTTTCAAAATGAAATCATGGTGAGGCATATTTTCAATGGTAAATGATGCGTCTATATTGCAACGACAATCTGCTGTATCTGATGATGGATACTCTACTATCGTCATTGTCCCATCGTTATATGTGACTTTGACATTCACCTGCTCATAATCACAAGGATAATCAAGTGATGTGAATTTACATCTGGTGACCTGTCCATCAAATAACATTTCAAACGAACCTTTATTGACCTCACTATGTCTCTCCACGTTGTCGGTATCCCAGTGTGATATACAACCGGTATTTTCGAGATTTGAAATACAGGGATTTTGAATAACAGCATCCTCCATGTTTGAGCAAGAACTCGATATAATAGAGCTCAAAGTTATAGCTATGAGTTGAATGATTAACTGTTTCATATTACTTGATTATTACCTTTTTGCGATTAATAATATAGACTCCTTGTTTCAGATTAGAGATTTCATCAGCTTCGTTTTCATATTAGTCAGGACACGAAAAGAGTGTCAATGCGACTAAAAAGCATCCAATTATTTTTATGGGATTTATCATAACGGTTGTTTTAGTGATGAAAGCAATTTATATGTGGCGTCCATGCTTGACAGTGGAGATATATTTTCGCAAGAAAGTTCCACCATGTCGGCAAATGCCCTGATTTCTGACAAAAAGCCTTGTGTGTATAACTGGTTGTTGGCAGCAAGTGGATTGAAGTTATTTCGTTCTATAAGTGTCTGTTCGGCATTAGTAAACAGGCCCAATTTCTCAAGCGGTATTCCGGCAATCCTTTTTGGATGTGGGTAATAGTGAAGTTGCTCCATCTGTTCCAACCGATATTCCCCCGCTTGAGTGTTGACATATAGAGTTTCTTTTGGATTAGTCCACGAGTAAGCGGTGGATAATTCAATGTAGCCTTTGGCTGTTCCATGAGAAAGTAATCCCTGAATGGTTGTTGTTCCGTTTCTGTCAATCTGCTGTACTGACTTTAATTCAGCATTACTGAATAAGTATAGTACCAAATCGAGCGGGTGAATGAACAAATCCGTGAAAGGGTTTCCTTCGGGATACGCTCCTGTGTGATATGACATGGTATAGTGTATCGGTTCATTATTTGCCAACCGTTTTTTCAAAGTTTGGATTAGGGGTGAGTATCGTTTCTGCATACCGACCATAACAAGTTGTTTTTTGTCGGCAGCAGTCAAGACTTCAAGTTGGTTGAGTGTCTGACATGGAGGTTTCTCCACAAACAGATATTTACCGGAAGCAATCACGCGATAGCATATCTCATGATGCGATTGTGGCGACGTACATACAAATACACCTTTCACTTCACTATCATTCAATATGGCATCCAACGATGTCGTGGCGATCACACCGAAGCGTCGTTCAATCAACGCCAACTTGTCAGGGCTTTTACAGCAAATGTATTTTAGCCGTATTCCTAAATATTGCAGGACAGGATAGAGGTTTTGCAGTGAGTGGCTACCAATGCCTACAAATGCGTATAAGGCAGAATATGGCGATTGCAGCATCTTGCGGTTGCGCTGTGACCGCCAGCGTTGTATGCTTTTGTCTATGAGATTCTTCATTTCTTTATGCTTTTGAGAT